>DATFRI010000051.1:0-86885 GCA_035263405.1 Actinomycetes bacterium
AGCTGCGGATCGCCGAGCCCGAGCCCGAGCCGGCGCCAGAGCCCTTCCTCGTCGTGTACGGCGCGCCGCCCGGTGGGGTGGCCGTGGCGAAGGGCGCGGGCTGCCGGGTCGGCGGCGCGGTCACGTTCACCCTGGACGGCAGGACCAGGCTGGGGGTGGCCAAGGCCGGCGGCCAGGGCGTGTTCGCCACCGAGCTGCGCATCCCCAGCGCGACCCCGCTGGGCTGGCACGAGCTGACCGCGACCTGCACCGGCGCCGACGGCAAGCGGCTGGTGCAGCCCGCCAAGCTGCGGATCGCCAAGCCGGAGCCGGAGCCGCTGCCAGGGCAGAAGCCCGCGCTCAAGGGCTGACCCCCCGCCGCCGAGGGCCCGACCCGGCCCCCCCTCGTCCGGGTCGGGCCTCGGCGTGTGGCGTGCAGCGAGCGTCCACCATGCGCCGCTAGACTGCCGTCGCCTGGACCCTTGCCGCACGCCGGCCGTCCACGTCCCAGGAGATGCCGTGCACGTCCTCGTCCCGCCGTCCCGCCCGCTGGCCGGCGTCGTCAGGGTGCCCGGCGACAAGTCGCTCGGGCACCGCGCCCTGCTGTACGCGGCCCTGCGCGACGGCACCTGCGAGCTCCGCGGGTTGGGCGGCGGCGCCGACCTCGCCGCGACCGCCGGGGCGCTGGCGGCGCTCGGCGTCGCGATCCGGCGGGCACCCGACGGCACCGTCAGCGTCCGCGGACGCGGCTTCGACGGAGTCCGGCCCGGCGGCGCGACCCTGGACTGCGGCAACTCCGGGACCACGCTCCGGCTGCTGCTCGGCCTGCTCGCCGGCCGGCCCGGCGGCGCGACCCTCGACGGCGACGCCTCGCTGCGCCGGCGGCCGATGGAGCGGGTCGCCGCGCCGCTGCGGACCATGGGCGCCAGGATCCGCACGACCGGCGGCAGGCCCCCGGTGACGGTGCGCGGCGGCGCGCTCCGCGGCGGCGAGCACCACCTGCAGGTCGCCAGCGCGCAGGTCAAGAGCGCCCTGCTGCTCGCCGGCCTCCAGGCCGCCGGGCGCACCACCGTGCACGAGCCCGGGCCGAGCCGGGACCACACCGAGCGGGCGCTGGCGCGGCTGGGCGCCCCGGTCGGCGGCGTCGACGGGCAGGTGTGGGTGGACGGGCCGGTGGGCGACCTCGGCCGCGGGCCGCTCGACCTCGACGTGCCCGGCGACCCGTCGAGCGCGGCGTTCCTGGTCGCCGCGGCGCTGCTCGTCCCCGGCTCCGACGTCCGCCTGGAGGAGGTCTGCCTCAACCCCGGCCGGACCGGTGCGCTGGAGCTGTGGCGGCGGATGGGCGCCGACCTGGCCTGGCGGGCCGAGCGCGAGGACGCCCTCGGCGAGCCGGTCGGCTGGATCCGGGCGCGCGCCTCGGCGCTCGGCCCGGGCAGGCTCGCCGGCCCGGCGCTGGTCCGCGCGATCGACGAGGTCCCCGTGCTCGCCGCCACCGCGGCGGCCGCCGGCACCGAGCTGGTCGTCGCCGACGCCGCCGAGCTGCGCGTCAAGGAGTCCGACCGGCTGGCCACGATCGCCGCCGGCCTGCGGGCCCTCGGCGCCGCCGTGGACGAGCGCCCCGACGGGCTGGCCGTCCGCGGCGGCGCGCTCGCCGGCGGCGAGGTCGACGGCGGCGGCGACCACCGCATCGCGATGGCCCTGTTCGTCGCCGGCCTCGCGGCCCGCGGGCCGGTGCGGGTGCGCGGCTGGGGCGGGGTGGCGACCTCCTACCCCGAGTTCCTGCCCGACCTGCGGCGGCTCGGCCTGGCCCCGGCGGAGGCGACGGCGTGACCGCGGGGCCGGCCCCCGCCGACGTCGTGGTCGCCATCGACGGCCCCGCCGGCGCCGGGAAGACCACCGTCGCCCGTGCGCTCGCCGAGCGCCTCGGCCTGCGCCACCTGGACACCGGCGCGAGCTACCGCGCGGCCACGCTCGCGCTGCTGCGCCGCGGCGTGCCCGTGGGCGACCCGGCGGCGGTGGCGCGGGCCGCGCCCGGCCTGGCGCTCGAACTGCGCCCCGCGCCCGGCCGGCCCCTGGTGCTGCGGGTGTGGCTGGACGGCGCGCTGCCGGCGCCCGCGGAGCTGCGCTCGGCGCAGGTCGACGCGGCGGTCCCGGCGGTCAGCGCCGTCCCCGCGCTCCGCGACCACCTGGTCGCGCTGCAGCGCGCGGCGATGGCCGGCGGCGGGATCGTCGCCGAGGGCCGCGACATCGGCTCGGTCGTGTGGCCGGACGCGCAGGTCAAGGTCTTCCTCACCGCGCACCCGCGGGAGCGGGCCCGCCGCCGCGGCGCCGAGCAGGGCGCCGGCGCCGGCGACGCGCTCGCCGAGCGCGACCGGCTGGACGCCACGCGCGCGGTGTCCCCGGTGCGGCCCGCCCCCGGCGCGGTCGTGATCGACTCCACCGGCCGCTCCGCCGACGGGATCGTCGACGAGCTGGCCGGGCTGGTCCGGGGAGCGCGCGAGCGCGTGGGCCGGCCGTGAGCGAGCCGGCCGCCACCCCCGCGCCACCTCGCGTCGCCGTGGTCGGGCGCCCCAACGTCGGCAAGTCGACGCTGGTCAACCGGCTGCTCGGGCGGCGTGCCGCGATCACCCAGGAGCGCCCCGGCGTCACCCGCGACCGCGTCGCCTACCAGGCCGAGTGGCGCGGCCGCGCGTTCGAGGTGGTCGACACCGGCGGCTGGGAGCCGCGCGCGTCCGGCCTGGCCGCCTCGGTGGTCGCGCAGGCCGAGCGCGCCATGGCCGAGGCGGACATGGTGCTGCTCGTCGTCGACGTCCAGGTCGGCGTGACCGACGACGACGCGCGTATGGCCGAGCGGCTGCGGCGTGCCACGGTGCCGGTGGCGCTGGTGGCCAACAAGGCGGACGGGCCGCAGCAGGAGCTGGAGCTGGGGCCGCTGTGGTCCCTGGCGCTCGGCGAGCCGCGGCCCGTGTCGGCGCTCCACGGACGTGGCGCCGGCGACCTGCTCGACGAGATCGTCGATCGCCTCCCCGGCCTCCCCGGCGCCGAGGACGGCCCCCGGCCGCCCGCGATCGCGATCGTGGGGCGGCCCAACGTCGGCAAGAGCAGCCTGCTCAACCGGCTCGCCGCCGGCGAGGTCGCGATCGTCGACCCGACCCCGGGCACCACCCGCGACACCGTCGACACGACCGTCGAGCACGACGGGCGGCCCTACCGGCTGGTGGACACCGCCGGGATGCGCCGCGCGTTCACGCGCGCCCAGGGCGCCGACTACTACGCCCTGGTGCGCAGCTACAAGGCGGTCGACCGCGCCGACCTGGCGCTGCTGGTGCTGGAGGCGCCGGCCGGCATCGCCGAGCAGGACCAGAAGGTCGCGGTGCGCGCCGCCGAGGCCGGCTGCGCCCTGCTGCTGGTGGCCAACAAGTGGGACCTCATGGACGACCACGCCCGCCGGCAGCTCGCGACCGACCTGGAGCGCAAGCTCCACTTCGTGAGCTGGGCGCCGCTGCTGCGGGTCTCGGCCAGGACCGGCCGCGGGGTCGACCGGATCTGGCCCGCGGTCGACGCGGCGCTCGCCGCCCGCGCCGAGCGCATCCCCACCGCCGCCCTCAACACCTGGCTGCAGGAGGCCACCGCCCGCACCCCGCCGCCGACCGGCCGGGGCCGCGGCGCCAAGATCCGCTACGTCACCCAGGCGCGCGCCGACCCGCCGGAGGTCGTCCTGTTCACCACCGGCCCCCTGCTGTCCAGCTACCGCCGCTACCTGGAGCGCGACCTGCGCCGCGCGTTCGGGTTCGCCGGCACCCCGCTGCGGCTGGTCGTCCGCCAGCGCGCCCCCCGCGGCGAGCCCCGCGGCCGCGGCGCCCGCTCCCGCTGACCGGCGAGCAGGACCGCGACCCGGGCGCCGCCGGCGGCGACCCGGGTGAACCCGCGGTCGTGCACGTAGGCGAGGTCGGCCCCGCAGAAGCCCCCCGCCGCCCCGGGCGCTCCCGCGGGCGCGCCGCCGGCGCAGCTCACCGCCGCCCCGGGCGCGGTGACCGCCAGGGGGATCCCCAGCAGCGCAGGCTCGGATGCACGACTCTCGAAACCCCCCGTCGAGGCCGGAACTCCGTGAGGCCGGAACTCCGTGAGGCCGGAACCCCGACATGCCCCGGGGGGCCGCCCTCGAACGACCCTACCAGCGGTCTCGCGGGCCGCCGCGGCCGGCCCCGGCCCGCCGCGGCGCATGACGGGCTCCCCGGCTGCCGGTACGCTGACCGTGATGCGCGACTGGCTGATCGGGCTCGCCGCCGCCGCGGGCCTCATGGCGGCGACCTGGGCGGCGCTGATCCTGCTCGCCCGGCGGCTGCCCCCCGGGCCGCTACGCGAGCTGGCCCGGCTGCTCCCCGACAGCCTGACCACCGCGGCCCGCCTGCGCCGCGACCCGAGAGTACCGCGCCGCGCCCGGATCGCGGTCCTGATCGCCGGGCTGTGGCTGGCCTCCCCGATCGACCTGCTGCCGGAGTTCCTCCCGGTGATCGGCCCCCTGGACGACGCCGTGGTGGTCGCGCTGGCCCTGCGGTACGCCGCCCGGCAGGTCCCCCGGGAGGTCCTCCTGGAAGCCTGGCCGGGCGACCCGGGGCTGCTCCAGCGGCTGCTCGGCCCGCCGCGCCGGTCCCCGTCCCCCGAGAGCTGACAGAGGAGCCCACCATGCGCGCACTCGTCGCAGACCCCGCCGCCACCCCCGCGCTGGCGCTCGCCGACGTCCCCGAGCCCGAGCCCGGCCCGGGCGAGCTGCTGCTCCAGATGCAGGCCGCCTCCGTCAACCGCGGCGAGGTGCGCATGGCGCCGCTGCAGCCCGCCGGGAAGGTGCTCGGCTGGGACGTCGCCGGGACGGTCCTGGCCGCCGGCGAGGGCGTGCGCGGGTTCGACGAGGGCGAGCGGGTGGTCGCGCTCGACGAGCGGGGCGGGTCGTTCGCCGAGCGGGTGGTGGTGCCCGCCGCCTGGGCGGCGCCGCTGCCCGCCGGCCTGGACGCCGAGCGGGCGTCGACGCTGCCGGTGGCCGGCCTCACGGCGCTCGGCACCCTGCGCGCCGCGCACGCCCACGCGGGCGACCGGCTGCTGGTGACCGGCGCCGCGGGCGGGGTCGGCGTGCTCGCCGTCCAGCTCGCGGTCGCCGAGGGGATCACCGTCACCGGCCAGGTCCGCTCGCAGGAGCGCGCCGCCACCGTCCGCCGGCTGGGCGCCGAGCCGCTGCTCCACGCCGGCGACGGCGCCGAGGTCGACGGCGAGTTCGACGTCGTCCTGGACGGCATCGGCGGGTCCATGTTCGCACCCCTGGTGCGGGCGCTCGCCCCGCACGGCCGCCTGGTCGCGTTCGGCAACTCCGCGGGGGCCGACTCCACCTTCGGCATCCGCGACCTGTACACGCGCGGGGCGACCGTGCGCGGGTTCTTCGTGTTCACGTCGGTCCCCCCCGACCAGGCCGTCCAGGACCTCGCCCTGCTCGCCGACCAGGTGGCGTCCGGCCGGCTGGAGGTGCTGGTGCAGGCGGCCGCGCCGCTGACCGGGGCGCTGCCGCTGCTCCGCGACCTGCTCGCACGGCGGGTCACCGGCAAGGTCGTGCTGACCGGCGCGTAGGCCCGGCCGGCCCGCCGGACCCGGCGTCCGGATCGGGGCGCCTTTCGCAGGCATCGTCCAAAGCCGCCGGGGAGGGCCGCGCGTCGGGTTCCCATCACCCGGGCGCCGCCGTACGGTGGCCAACGTTGCGACCACGACGGCACGGGAGGTGGTGTCCGTGGCAAAGGTGCTCATGCTCACCGGCGACGCCGGCGAGTCCCTCGAGGTGATGTACCCCTACCAGCGGCTGCTCGAGGAAGGGTACGAGGTCGACGTCGCCGGGCCGAGCAAGAAGAAGCTCCAGTTCGTCGTGCACGACTTCGCACCCGGCTACGACACCTACACCGAGAAGCCCGGCTACACCTGGGAGGCCGACCTCGCCTTCGCCGACGTCGACCCGTCGCGGTACGTGGCGCTGGTCATCCCCGGCGGCCGCGCACCCGAGTACATCCGCAACGACCCGGACGTGAAGCGCATCGTCGGGCAGTTCTTCGGCGACGACAAGCCGGTCGCGCAGCTGTGCCACGCCCCGCTGGTGCTGTCCGCGGCCGGCGTGCTCGCCGGCCGCAAGACCGCGGCCTACCCGGCGCTGGCCCCCGACGTCGCCGCCACCGGCGCGGAGTTCGTCGACGGGGACGCCGTCGTCGACGGCAACATGGTCTCCGCCCGCGCCTGGCCCGACCATCCCGGCTGGATGCGCGAGTTCATCCGCATGCTGCGCGAGGCGGCCCCGCCGGGAAGCTGAGCCGCGGCCGCCCGTGGCCGCGGGGCCGGCCCAGGCGGCGAGGTCGGCGGGCCGGCCGCCGCACGTTCAAGGGTCGTAGCCACCGGCGCCGAGGTCGAACGCGGCGTACACGGACGCCTCGGCGTCGGCGCTCGGGGCGCCAGCGTCGGCGGTCCCGGCCGGCGTCGCGGCGACCTCCACCGAGGCGGCGGTGCCGGGCCCGGGCGCGGAGGCGTTCACGGGCGGCGCGGCGGCCTCGACCAGGAGGCCCTCGTCGACCGAAGGCGGCGGGTTCGACCACAGCCCGTCGCCCAGCGGCGACGCCTCGGCCGCCACCGGCGCCTCGGCCCGGACCACGACCTGCACCGGCCCCTGGTCGACGAGCGGCGGCTCGCCGTTCCAGGATCCCCGCTCCCCAGGGGTGGCCGGGGGCACGGCCGGTCGCGGCGGGCGCGGCTCGAACAGGCTGCCGAGGCCCCGCCGGATCCGGTCGAGGTCCCCGTAGAACCGGTCGAGCTCCTGCGCGATCTCCGCCTCGCGCTCCGGGTCCCACGGGATCGGTGACCGGCTCCACTTGCGGGCCCACGCCCGCAGCGTGATCAACGCGTCGGCGGCGTTGACCCCGATGTGGCCGGCCTTCTCCCAGGTGCCGGTCGGGGTGGCGCGCGTGCGGAACTCGTTCACGGTCTGGAGGTCGCGCACGTACTCCAGCCCGCGCTGCGCCGCCTCGGGGAAGGGGTCCACGACGGGCAGCGGGTTGGCGAGCAGGGCGGGGACGCCCACCGGGTGGTCGGCCGGCCACTGCTCCGCGCGGGCGTCCGGCGGGATCCGCGCGCGGTCGAGCGTCGTGAGCTCGTGCGGCCCGCCGGTGGCCGGCGGGGCCGGGCCGCCAGGTCGGCGGCCGAGCTCGCCGCCGGGCCGGCCGGCGACCTGGAGCCAGTCGCCGGTCCCCACGTCCTCCGCGCGCACGTGGCGCCAGTCGGGCGCGTGCGGCCCGGGCGCGCCGCCGTGCCGAGGGGTTGCCGGCGGCGCGCCGGCCTCCTCCTCGGGCAGCCGTGCGCCGATCACGGCCAGCAGCTCAGGGGGCAGCGCCTCCGGCGTGGCAGCGGCGTCCCGGCGGTCGCCGCCGACGGCGCCGCCCGGCGCACCGGCGACCGGGGCACCGCTGCTCCCGGCCTCGGCGAGCGCCTGTGCGGCGGCGACGCTCCAGCTGGCGAGCGTGACGAGCAGCATCCCACCGCCGATCAGCAGCAGCGCGCTCAGGAGCCGGACGGCCCCCCCTCCCACCGTCGCGCCGGCCCTGGCGCTGCGACCGGACTGGCGTTCGATCGCTGACCAGCCAACCTCCACCGTCGCTCCCTCGCTGCAACGACGCTCGCGCCAGGCGGTCCCTGACGCGGCCCGGTCCCGCAGGTGGCGCCGCCCGGACCGGGAGCCGTGGTGCGCGTGGAGGAGGCCGGCGGTGCCATGACGCCGAAGTCGGGAATGTAGGCACGGGCGAGACTACGGCGCCGGGCGGGCACAGGGGTCACGGATGCGCAACGAGACGGCCACATGTCGAGGCCACGCACCTGCCGCGCGGCGGACGATCCGCACCGCCGCGCCAGGCTCGGTTGCCCGCTCGACCAGGCCGGGTGTCGACCTGGCTGGCGCACCCGCCGCCCACGCGCCGGTACGCGCGCCGCGCTGAGGGGTAGGAGCACCGCCGACCACCGCGCGGCCCTGGCCGCCGCACCCCGGCAGGAGGAGACCCATGGCAGACCAGCGGCGCACGTTCCGGGCGCTCGGCGGCGTCGACGGCGGGACCACCGCGCCGCCGGGGGCGGCGGCCGAGGCGTTGCGGGCCGAGTTCGACCGCGCGCTCACGCTCAAAGCCGGCCTGCAGGGCGAAGCCCGCTCGCCGGTCTCGCCCACCGGCCGGCGCACCACCGCCGACGCCGAGGCCAAGCTGCGCACCCTGGTCGCCAGCGTCGAAGGCGCCAGCCGCTTCGCCATCCGCCTCGGCCTGCTCGACCCCGGCCAGGTGCGCGCCCTGTGGTCGGAGGCGATCGCCCGCGGCCTGTTCGACGGCTGGGACGCCGGCCAGTCCGCCTACGCACCGGCGCAGTCCCCGCCGTCACCGGAGGAACCGCACGGGGACCTGCCGTGACCGGCCGGCAGGATCTCGCCGCCCTCGTCAGGGCCATCATCGACACCAACCGGTACATGGTCCTGGCGACCGCCGACCAGGACGGCCGGCCCTGGGCCTCGCCGGTGTTCTTCGCGGCCGACGGCTACCGGGACTTTCTACTGGATCTCCTCGCCGGAGGTGACCCACTCGCGCAACCTCGCGCTGCGTCCCGACGCCAGCATCGCGGTCTTCCAGTCCCGCAGGTCGCCGAGGCCTGGGCTTGTTCTCGGGTTGTGACCCGGCGGCGACGGCGCTGATATTCCAGGCGGGTACGGTCTGTCCGCCCAGCCTGGTCTTGTCCCCGATGCGTGCCAACTCTACGGCGAGGGATCTGCTCGGCACGCCAGAAGGGTCGCGAGCGCTACGGGCGTCGCGCGCCCCTGTGCGTTGCATCCAGGGAAGGAGCCAGCGATGTCGGCTGCCCAGGCCGAGGCCGGGCCCACGCGGTCGGGTCCTGCCAGGGCTGCCGGGAGCGCGTTTCGTGTCGTGACCGCGGTGGTGCTCCTTGGCATCGTGCTGCTACTGGTCGGCCTGGTGGGGCAAGGGGCAGCGGGGGCGCGGGGACTCGCCCCCTCCTGGCCGGGCCACCTCGGCCCGACCCGGCCGGCCGGCCCGCCCCGCGGTCAGACCGCGATGGCCCGGTTCGACGCGGCGCAGGAGCAGGCGTCCAGGGTGCTGGCCGGCCTGCAGCCCCGGTCGGGCGTGCACGCCGAGCCCGGCTCCGGCTCGGGGATGCGACCGGGCTCCAGCCGGGCGTCCGGGCCACCGCCAGAGGCGTCGAGCCTGCCCCAGGCGCCCGCTCCGGGGGACTCGGGCACTCCCGGTGACACCGCGCCCAGGCTGGCGCAGATGACGCTTCCAGATCGCCAGCTCAGGCCCCGACAGCGCCCCGGTGAGCCCAGCGACGGCAGCGGCGGGCGCACGGGGGAGGAGGGCATGGTCCTGTCCGACGCGCTCCCGCCGGTCGGCGCCCTCGCCGCGGCCGCCCGCACGGCGGATCGACCCGCCGGCGGGACCGCATGGCTCCGGGTCGCCCAGGCCGGCGAGCGTCCCCCTGTCCCCTCACGAGCGCAGCTGCGCGCCAGCATGGGTGCACGGATCGAAAGCCTGCGGGCCCAGACCCTTGCGCTGCAGGCCGAGATCGATGCGGCGAGACAGAACCCCCCGGCCAGGCTCGAGGAAGCTCAGCGGCAGGCCGCGGAGTTCCAACGGCAGTACGACAAGCTCACGCAGGAAGCCGAGCGCCTGCCCAAGCTTCCGCCCTTCCCCGGCCTCTCCTTCCCCGGCCTCTACCGTGTCCCGCGGCCGCCCGCGGATCTTGTCCAGGAGCTCCAGCAGGAGGCCGAGGAACTTGCTCGCAAGGCCGAGGCCATCGAGCGCAGCTACCAGGACCGCATACCCGAAGTCCGGAGTGCCTACCGGGCCGAGGATCAGGCACGCCTCGACCGGCTCGACGAGGAACTCGCTGACCTCGACGAGCAAGCACGGGAGATCCGCGAGCAGATCATCGATCTCCAGATCCGAAGCTACTTCCTCACCGACCCACCCGCCGGCACGACGCCGCAGCCGCCCGAGCCCGAGAGCCCTGCTCCGTCGCCCCACCCCGACACTCCGGCGCCGCCCACGAGGCCGCGCGACCCGGGCTCCCCGCCCGACCAACCGCACCGGTTCGGCGAGCTGGACGACGCGGACGCGCAGGACGGCACCCACAGCACGGCCCGAGCACCGGTCGACCAGCCGCATGACATCGCGGCCACCGGCCGGGCGGCCGAGCCGCCAGTGCCGGCCCAGCCGCCGCAGCCGACCGGGCCGACCACGCCGGAGGCCGAGCTGGTGGCGGCATCGCCGTTGGCCCACCCGGCCGACGACCCCCTTGGCAGCGGCACCCCCGGCCACCCGGATGGCCTGGTGAACGGGTTCGAGAACCACCTCGACGCCAGCGTCGACCCCCAGCCAACCCCCAGCCTCACCGCTTGGGAACCCGCCGACCGCGGCGACCGCCCAGACGATCACGGCCTCGCGAGCAGCGACTTCGGCAGTGACGCAGGCGTCGTCACGGTCTGACCGCCCTCAAATCCCACACCCAAACGATCCCGACATTCCCGCACGTCGCCAAGGCCCCGGGTGAGGCACTCGTCGCTGGCAGCAAGCTCGATGGGAAGAGCCTCCCTCTTCCGTCAGCCCGCGGTGCCGGGCACCTGCTCCTGGCGCAATTGCCGGTAGAGGTAAATGGCAACTGCAAACGGAACGACCAGAGCGGCCATGAAGAAGATCCAGCCGACGACGCCCAAGCCGCGGAACTCCGGCTGGAGCACCCTGGAGGCTCGCCCCCGAACGCTTCAGGGTGGCGGCTCAGGGCTGCCGCGGCTGCGCAGGACGGCGGTGAAGACCTGTGCCAGCTCGGCGGCGTCCTGACCCGCGTGGTGGGTGTGCTCGACGCAGACCACGACCGGTAGGTACATCCGTCAGTCCGGGCTGGACGCGGCGGGTGCCGCCGGTGACGAAGTCCTGGACGCCTGGGCGACGGGACAGCTATCGCTTGGCGATCTGGATCAGGTTGCCGCACGTGTCGTCGAACACCGCCGTCGTCACACCGCCCATCTCGACCGGCTCCTGCGTGAACCGGACGCCGCGGCGGCGGAGCCGCTGGAACTCCGCGTGCACGTCGTCGACGGCGAACGAGGTGACCGGGATCCCGTCGGCCGCCAGCGCCGCCTTGAACGGCCCGGCGGCCGGATGGGCGTCGGGTTCCAGGACCAGCTCCGGGCCCTGGGGATCGTCGGGAGCCACCACGGTGAGCCAGCGCGCCTCGCCGAGGGGGATGTCGTCCTTCTTCACGAACCCGAGGACGTCGGTGTAGAAGCGCAGCGCGTTCTCCTGGTCGTCCACCAGCACCGAGGTGAGGTAGATCCTCATCTGCGTCTCCTTCCGCGGTTGGGTCGCCACCGCTCGAGGATCGTCTCCAGCGGCTTCGTGTCGAGGTGGTGGAACTTGTACCTGCCCTGCCTCCTGGTCTTCACCAGGCCCGCCGACTCCAGGACGTCGAGATGCTGGGAGATCGCCTGCCGCGACGAGCCCAGTCCGTGCCTGGTCGCGAGCCGGGCGCAGAGCTCGAACAGCGTCTGCCCGTCCCGCTCGCTGAGCTCGTCGAGGATCGCCCTCCTCGTGGGGTCGGCGAGTGCCCGGTACACGTCGCTCACGGCCAGCAGTATAGGCAAGTCGGTACTTGCCTATCAACCGACCCTCGCGGGGCGATCTCGCAGCAGAGACCGGATCGCGGCAACTGCGGTCCGCAGACCCTGCGTGGCGGCTGACGCCACGGGGGAGCGTGGTAGGCTGAACTTCGCTGGGCAGCATGGCCGGCTACACGGCCGGGACGTGGCGCAGCTTGGTTAGCGCGCATGGCTGGGGGCCATGAGGTCGGGAGTTCGAATCTCCCCGTCCCGACTCCACGGGCAACATCGACTACGGCGACATCGACCAGGAGGCCGGTCTCGGGCCGGTCTCCTGCGCATCGGACAGGTTCCACAGCATCGCATCGGCTGCCGTGCGTCGCCGGGTACGGGCCTGGGGGGATGTGGTGACAGGTCCGCGGCCCGAGCGGAGGCCCGAGGCGGGGGCGCCCGACGCGGCAAGGCCCGAGGCCGCCGGTCCCACCGAGCCGCCCGCCGGCCCGCCGCTGCCGTCCTCGGCGGTCGCGACGCTGCCGAACGCGATCAGCTTCGCGCGGATCCTGCTGATGCCGGTGTGCGCGTGGCTGATCGCCAGCGGCCGGTTGGGTGCGGGGGTGCTGCTGACGTCGGTGGTGGGGGCCAGCGACTGGGTGGACGGGTGGCTGGCGCGGCGGACGGGGACGGTGTCGCGGCTGGGCCAGGTGCTGGACCCGCTGGCGGACCGGCTGCTGATCGCGTCGGTGGCGGTGGCGCTGCTGGTGCGCGGGGCCCTGCCCTGGCTGGCGGTGGTCCTGCTGCTCGGGCGGGACCTGCTGCTGCTGGCGGGGTTCCAGGTGCTGACCCGCTACGGCGTGCGCCCGCCCGAGGTGGTGTGGCTGGGGAAGGCGACGACGATGGTGCTGCTGGTGGCGCTGCCGGCGCTGGTGCTGGGGGAGACCGGCCTGTTCGTCGCGCCCGCCTTCCGCGCGGGGGGTCTGGTGCTGCTGTGGCTCGGCGTCGTCCTGTACTACGTCGTGGGCTGGGTGTACGTGCGCGCAGCCGTGGCTGCGCTGCGTGAGCGGCAGGTCACGGTGCGCTGACCGGCAGGCCTCCGCCAGAGGGCCGTAGTACGGTGGCCGCTCCATGCGCCGGGTGCGGTGTGGCCGTGGAGGGAGGCGCCGGGTGAAGGCCGTCATCATGGCGGGGGGTGAGGGCACCCGGTTGCGCCCGCTCACCGCCAACCAGCCCAAGCCCATGCTGCCGGTGGCCAACCGGCCGATCATGGAGCACATCATCCGGCACGTCCGCGGCCACGGGTTCACCGACATCGTGGTCACGGTGCAGTTCCTGGCGAGCCAGGTGCGGACCTACTTCGGCGACGGCAAGGACATGGGCGTCGACCTCACCTACGCGACCGAGACGACGCCGCTGGGGACCGCGGGGAGCGTGCGCAACGCGGCCGAGCAGCTGCGCGAGACGTTCCTGGTGATCTCGGGGGACGCGCTCACCGACGTGGACCTGGACGAGGTCGTGACGCTGCACCGCAAGCAGGGCGCGATGGCGACGGTGGTGCTGAAGCGGATGGAGAACCCGCTGGAGTTCGGCATCGTCATCACCAAGGAGGACGGCCGGATCGAGCGGTTCCTGGAGAAGCCGCACTGGGGGCAGGTGTTCTCCGACGCGGTCAACACCGGGATCTACGTGCTCGAGCCGGAGGTGTTCGAGCTGATCCCCGAGGGCCGTCCGGCGGACTTCTCCTCGGACGTGTTCCCGGCGCTGCTGGCGCGCGGGCTGCCGATGTTCGGCCACGTGGCGGACGGCTACTGGGAGGACGTCGGCAACCTGGAGGCCTACCGTCGCGCGCACGAGGACATCCTCGACGGCCGGGTGCGGGTGGAGATCCGCGGGTTCGAGGTGCGCCCGGGGGTGTGGGTCGGGGAGGGCGCGGACCTGGACGTGAACGCCCGGCTGGACGGCCCGGTGCTGATCGGGGACTTCGCCAAGATCGAGGCGGAGGCGCAGCTGCGTGAGTACACGGTGGTGGGCGCCAACGCGGTGGTGAAGTCGGGGGCGTTCCTGCACCGGGCGATCGTGCACGAGGGCGCGTACATCGGCGCCGGGGCGCATCTGCGGGGGTGCGTGATCGGCCGCAGCGCGGACGTGAAGCAGGGCGGGCGGGTCGAGGACGGCGCGGTGGTCGGCAACAACGCCGACATCGGCCGCGGCGCGGTGATCAAGCCGAGCGTGAAGATCTACCCCTTCAAGATGGTCGAGCCCGGCGCGCTGGTGAACACGTCGATCATCTGGGAGGGCCGGGGCGCGCGCACGCTCTTCGGCGAGCACGGCGTGGCCGGGCTGGCGAACGTGGACGTGACGCCGGAGCTGGCGCTGCGGCTGGCGATGGCGATCGGCACGACCCTGCGCAAGGGCGACCAGGTGACGCTCGGCCGCGACGCCAGCCGGGTGTCGCGCGCGTTCAAGCGGGCGCTGATCGTCGGGCTGAACTCGACCGGCGTGGACTGCGACGACCTGGAGACCGCGCCGGCGCCGGTGGTGCGGTTCGCGGCCAGGCGCGCACCCGCGGCGAGCGGGATGTACGTGCGCACCGGCCGCGGGGACTCCCAGGCGATCGAGATCGCGGTCTTCGGCGACGACGGCGGCGACGTCGACGAGAGCGCGCGGCGCAGGATCGAGCGGCTGTACCACCGCGAGGAGTTCCGCCGGGCGTTCGGCCGGGAGATGGGCCAGCTGCGCTACCCGGCGCGGGCGGGGGAGTACTACACCGAGGCGGTGCTGGACGGCCTGGACGTCGAGCGGGTCCGTGCGCGCGCCTTCAAGGTCGTCATCGACGCGGGCGCGGGCACCTGCACGCTGGTGCTGCCGCTGCTGCTGGCCCGCCTGGAGCTGGACACGCTGATCGTGAACGGGCAGCTGGACGAGGCGCAGGTCGCGCCGGGCCCCGAGCAGCGGCTGGCGGACGTGGAGCGGCTCTGCCGGCTGGTGACGGCGTCCGGCGCGGACCTCGGCGTGCGCCTGGACTCGGTGGGGGAGCGCATCACCCTGGTGGACGGCGACGGCGCGGTGGTGCCGCTGGACCGGGCGCTGCTGCTGCTGGTCGACCTGGTAGCGCGGTCGCACGCGGGCGGGCGGATCGCGCTGCCGGTGTCCACGACCGCCCGCGCCGCGGAGCTGGCGGCCGCGGGCGGCTGCGAGGTCGTGGGGACCAAGCTCGCGGCGAGCGCGATCATGGCGGCCGCCCAGGGCGACGGCGTGGTGTTCGCCGGCGCCGAGGGCGGCGGCTACGTGTTCCCCGCCCTGCACCCCGCCTACGACGCGCTGACGTCGTTCGGCCGGCTGCTGGAGCTGCTGGCGCTGCAGGACGTCACGCTCGCGGAGGCGGTCGCGCGGCTGCCGGCGACGTCGGTGGTGCGGCGCAGGATCGCCACGCCCTGGGAGCGCAAGGGCACGATCATGCGCCAGGTCGTCGAGGGGGCCAAGGGCAAGCCGACCGACGCCACCGACGGGGTCAAGGTGTTCGAGGACGGGGGCTGGGTGCTGGTGATCCCCGACCCCGTGGAGCCGGTGACCAACCTGTGGGCGGAGTCGGACACGCCCGAGCGGACGGTGACCCTCGCCGACCGGTACGAGCAGCTCGTCCGCCGCAGCGTGACCGGCCGCGCCGAGCGGTAGCCGAGCTCCTGCGCGCCGCCGCCGGTGGCCCGCTGTTGCCATGCCGTGTCCGCACTGTGACCTGATGGCCGTTGTCGCGGCATCGACGTGGCCCGTAGGCTTGGCGCCACTCCTGCGTGGGTGGGCGCGACGTCGCGCCCACCTCGCGGTCCCGCAGGTTCCCCCTGCTCCGTCTGGCGGACGAAAGGAGCGTCCGATCGCCACCGCCGACCCGCTGGTGCCGCGTCTGGCGCGCGTGCGCCGGCACCTTGACTCCCTTCCCCGGGCGCTGCTGCTGGGGCTGGCAGCGCTGGTGTTCGTGGTGGGCGTGTTCGTCGCCGACGGCCTGGCCAACGCCGGCGAGATCCGCCAGGGGGTCCGGGTCGCGGGGATCGACCTGTCGGGCATGACCCCCGAGCAGGCCCGCGAGCGGCTGACGACGGCGGCGCGGGCGCTGGACACCGGCCCGGTGGTGCTGCAGGTGGGCCGCGGCCAGACCGAGGTGAAGCGGGCGCGGCTGGGGATCCGCGTGGACGTCAGGGCGACGGTCGAGTCGGCGGTGGCGTTCGGGCGCCGCGGCCCGCTGGACCTGTCCCGCTTCCGGTCGCTGGCGGGGGGGATCGACCTGGACTGGCGCACCACGGTCGACCGGCGGGTGTTCCAGAGGCTGCTGGCGTCGCTGCGCCGCCACGTGGCGCGCCCGCCGCGGGAGCCCCGGCTGCGCCTGCAGGGGCTGGAGCCGGTGCTGGTCCCCGGCGCTCCCGGCCAGGTGATCGACGTGCGCGCGGCGGAGCAGGCGCTGACGGTGGTGGTGACCCGCGGCGGCAGCTCGGCCGTGCTGGTCGTGGTCGACGGCCGCCCGAGCGTGGGCGACGCCGCCGCCCAGGCCGCGGTCGGGCGGGTGCGCCGCCTGCTCGGCGCGCCGATCCAGGTGAGCATCGGCACCGAGCGCGCCGCGCTCCTGCCCGGGGACCTGGCGCCCGCGGTCCGGGCGGTCCCGGCCGGCGGGCAGCTCGTGGTCCGGCTGGACGGCGGGACGCTGGGTGCGCTGCTGCGGCGCCGCGCGCCGTTCGCGTTCAAGGACGCCGAGGACGCGACCTTCAAGGTGGTCGGCAGGCAGGTCAAGGTCGTCGCGGCGGTCTCCGGCCGCAAGGTCGACGTGGCGCGGGCGGCGGCCGCGCTGCTGGCCGCGGGCGAGGCGGCCCAGGGGGCGCGGCACGTGGACCTCCCGGTGACCCCGAGCCGGCCGGCCCTGAGCACCGCGCAGGCGCAGCGGCTGGGCGTGCGCGAGCAGGTGGCGACGTTCACCACGCAGTTCGACGCCTCGGACGCGCCCCGCGTGCACAACATCTCGCTGATCGGCGCGGCGATCGACGGCCGGCTGGTGCGCCCGGGCCAGACGTTCTCGATGAACGCCGCGACGGGCGAGCGGACCGCGGCCAAGGGCTACCGGACCGCGCACGTGCTCCTGAACGGCGAGGTGGTCGACGGCCTGGGCGGCGGGGTGTGCCAGGCCGGCACGACCTTCTTCAACGCGGTCTTCTTCGGCGGCTACGACATCGTGCAGCGCACCAACCACAGCCTGCACCTCAGCCGCTACCCGCTGGGGCGGGACGCGACGCTCAACTGGCCGGACAAGGACGTCAAGTTCCGCAACGACACCCCCTACGCCGTCCTGATCCGCGCGAAGGTCACGCCGGCGTCGATGACGGTGTCGCTGTACTCGACCGACGTCGGCAACGACGTCAGCTTCACGACCTCGGGGATGAGCAACTTCCGCAGTCCCCCGACCAAGTACGTCGACGACCCCGGCCTCACCGAGGGCACCGAGGAGGTCGAGGAGTCCGGGTCGTCGGGGTTCGACGTGAGCGTGCGGCGGGTCGTGCGCCGCAACGGGCAGGTCATCCACACCGACTCGTTCGTCTCCAACTACGTCCCCTGGACGCGCATCGTGCGCCGCGGCGTCAAGCCGCCGGGGCCGGGTGCCCCGCCGGCCGGGGACGCCGGCGCGCCGGCGACGACCGCCGCGGCGACCCTGCCGCCCCCCTTCGGCGGCGGTAGCGAGGAGGGGTAGCGCCCGGGCGCGCGCACCTCCGGCGCGTGCCCCGGCGACGGCGGGCACGCGGGGGGTTCCGGTAGGGTTAGGCGCCCGCTGCCGGGCGGCGCGGCGCGGTGGCGGGAGGAAGGAGCGGGGCGGGATGTACCCATCGGATCTGCAGTACACCGAGGAGCACGAGTGGGTCCGGACCGAGGACCGGCGGGTCACGGTCGGCATCACCTCCTACGCGCAGGAGGCGCTCGGCGACATCGTCTACATCGACCTGCCGGCCGTGGGCACCGTCGTCACCGCCGGGCGACCGCTCGGCGAGGTCGAGTCCACCAAGTCGGTGTCGGACGTCTACAGCCCGGTCAGCGGCACGGTCATGGAGCGCAACGACGAGCTGGACAAGCGCCCGGAGCTGGTCAACTCCGATCCGTACGGCCAGGGGTGGATGGTCGTGATCGAGCAGCCCGAGGCTGCCGAGACGGTGAAGCTGCTGGACGCCCGAGGGTACAGTGAGCTCGTCGGCGGGACCCAGGATTAGCGGCGTGCCCAGGGCATTCACCGTCGTTGCCCGCCGGCATGCGCTCCTCTACAGTCCCGTCAGCCTCGTCGAGTCGTCGTTCGGAGGGCAGATGTTCTGCACACAGTGCGGTACCAAGAACCCTGAGGGGGCGCGCTTCTGCGCCAACTGCGGGGCCGCGCTGTTCGCCGCCGACGACACCCCGACGAGCACGATCAGCCTGACGCCGCAGGAGGTCGAGAACGAGGTCGAGAGCGAGTTCGCCGCGCCGGTGGAGGAGCTGCGCGAGGGCACGGCGATGCTGGTCGTCCGGCGGGGTCCCAACGCCGGCAGCCGCTTCCTGCTCGACAAGGACGTGACCACCGCCGGGCGGCACCCCGAGAGCGACATCTTCCTGGACGACATCACCGTGTCCCGGCGTCACGCCGAGATCCGCCGGACGCCGGTGGGGTTCACCGTGCACGACGTCGGCTCGCTCAACGGCACCTACCTCAACCGCGAGCGGGTCGACGACGACGAGCTGTCCAACGGCGACGAGCTCCAGGTCGGCAAGTTCAAGCTGGTGTTCTTCTCCGGCAGCCGTCCGAGCGACGGCTGAGCCGGGCCGCCCGCCGCCGCGCAGGGTGGGGGATCGGCATCACGTGACGCTCCAGGGCTGATAACGTCCCCGGGACGACGCTGCACTGAAGGGTGATGCGGGGTGGCGCAGCCGACACGTCGAAGGACGCTGAAAGCCGTACACGGTTCGACGCCGACGATGACCATCGGCGAGGTCCTCGCCGTCCTCAAGCACGAGTTTCCCGAGATCACCGTCTCCAAGCTCCGCTTCCTCGAAGGCGCCGGCCTGGTGAGCCCCGACCGGACGGCCGCCGGGTACCGCAAGTTCTCCGACGACGACGTGGCCCGGCTGCGGTTCGTCCTGCGTGCCCAGCGCGACCAGTACCTGCCGCTGCGGGTGATCCGCCAGCGGCTGGCGGACCTGGAGGTGGAGGACCTGCGGCAGCAGCCCACCGCCGCGCGCCCGGTCGGGGCGCCCGCGGACGGGCGCCCCGACCGCCCCAACGGGGCCGAGGTGCTGCCCGCGGCCCCGGCGCCGCCGGTTGCGCCGGTGATGCCGCCGCCAGGCGCCCCCGCGGCGCAGCTGACCCGCGAGGAGCTCTGCAAGGCCGCCGGCAGGGATCCCGCCGAGCTGGCCGCGCTGGAGGCGTTCGGGCTGATCAGCCCGCAGGGCCGCGGCGAGCGGGGCGCCTGGTACTCCCAGGAGGACCTGCTGGTCCTGAAGGTCGCCGCCGAGCTGGCGCCGTTCGGCCTGGAGCCGCGGCACCTGCGCATGTACAAGATCTTCGCCGAGCGGGAGGCGGCCCTGTTCGGGCAGGTGACCGCGCCGATGTTCCGCCAGCGCAGCCCCGACTCCCGCGTGCAGGCGCTGCGGACGATCCACACGCTGACCAGCTTGTGCTCCCAGCTGCACACCGCGCTGCTGCGCACGGTCCTGAGCGGCCTGCAGGAACCCCGGGCTTGAGCCGGTCCCGCGCCGGCGCCCGCCACGGACGCGCCCGCGCGCTGCTGGCCCTGCTGCTGGCCGCCGCCAGCTTCCTGCCCGCCGGTGGGGCCGCGGCCAGGACCGCGCCGCCGCCGGCCGGCGAGCCGGCGCCCACGCCCGCGCAGTCGCTGCCGATCCCGGCCGCCCTGCCGCGGGTGCGCGCCGCGTCGTTCCTGCTCGCCGACGCGGCGACCGGCCAGACGCTGCTCGCCCGCGCGCCCTCCACGGCGCGGCCGATGGCGTCCACGACCAAGGTGATGACCGCGCTGCTGGCGATCGAGCAGCTCGACCTCGACCGGCAGGTGCGCATCGGGCCGGGGCCGGCCGCCGTCGGGGAGGAGTCGCTGAAGCTGCGGGCGGGGGAGCGGCTCACCGTCCGGGAGCTGCTGGAGGGCCTGCTGATCAAGAGCGCCAACGACGCCGCCGTCGCGCTCGCCGAAGCCGTCGACGGCTCGCAGGCGGCCTTCGTGCGCCGCATGAACGCGCGCGCCCGCACGCTCGGGCTGCGCGCGACCCACTACGTCACCCCGCACGGGCTGGACCGCCCCGGGCATGCCACCAGCGCACGGGACCTGGGCCGCCTGTGGTCGGGGGCCATGCGCCTGCCGGCGTTCCGCGCGCTGGTCGCCACCCCCGCCGCGCAGCTGCCCGGTCCGCCGGCGACCCGCCGCTTCCGCACCACCGACCAGCTGCTCGGCAGCTACCCCTGGACGCTCGGCGGCAAGACCGGGTTCACCAACCTCGCCGGCCGCTGCCTGGTCGCCTCCGCCGAGCGGGGCGGGCGGCGGCTGGTCGCGGTCGCGCTCGGGTCGACCGACGCGTTCAGCGACGTCCGGGCGCTGTTCGAGTACGGCTTCACCGCGTTCGTGCGCGCCCGCCTGGCGCAGGCGGGCCAGACGGTGGCCGCGCCCGGCGGCGCCGCCCTCACCGTCACCACGACCGTCGACGCGCTCGTCCGCCCCGAGCAGCTCGGCCAGCTCGGCGTCGAACCGGGCGCCGCCGCGCCGGACGGGACCGCGCGGCGGTTGCGGCTGCTCGCCGGTGGGCGGCCGGTCGCCACCCTGGCGGTCGGCCCGGCGGCGCCGGGTGCGACCGCGCAGCCGCTGCGCGCCCGGCCGCTGCCGCCACGGTCCGTCCCGCCGGTCATCGACCCGTTCATGGCCCCCGCCGCCGGTCGCTGACCCTCGCGACACGACCCACCCGACGGTCGGCAACGCGGCGATGGCGACGCTTCGCAGAGGCGTAGGTCCTCTGGTAGCCTGCTTGGGCGGGCTGTCCGCGTCATGTCGCATACAGCTACCAGGACCAGGGGGTTCGCGTGGTCGAGCTGACCCTCGTCGGGGTCCGGATCGAGCTGCCCACCCAGCAGCCGATCGTGCTGCTGAAGGAGCGCGAAGGCGAGCGCTTCCTGCCGATCTGGATCGGGAACGTCGAGGCGACGGCGATCGCGTTCGCCCTCCAGGGGGTGCAGACGGCCCGCCCGATGACCCATGACCTGCTCCGCAACCTGCTCGAGGAGCTGACGGTGTCGGTCGAGCGCGTGGTCATCACCGAGCTGAAGGAAGGCACCTTCTTCGCCAACATCGAGCTGACCCAGGACGGCTCCAGCTTCTCGATCTCCAGCCGCCCCTCCGACGCGATCGCCCTCGCCGTGCGCACCAACACCACGATCTTCGCCGAGGAGCAGGTGCTCAGCGAGGCGTCCATCGTGATCAAGAACGACGACGAGGAGCGCGAGGTCGAGAAGTTCCGCGAGTTCCTCGACAAGGTGACGCCCGAGGACTTCGAGTAGCGCCGTCCCTTCGGTGACCAGCCGGGGGTGCTTGTCTCCCGGTAGGTGCGCGCCCTACACTGATGTAATTCCCGGGGCCGTCCACCTTCGCCCCGGAGACGGAGGTTGTGCGTGCCCGCTACTCCGGCACCCCCAGAGCACGGCTTTCGGGGTCCGACCGTCTGCAAGCTGGTGGGGATCTCCTACCGCCAGCTCGACTACTGGGCCAGGACGAACCTGGTGACCCCGTCCGTGCGCGCTGCCGACGGCTCTGGCAGCCAGCGGCTCTACGGCTTCGGCGACGTCGTCGAGCTGCGTATCATCAAGCGGCTGCTGGACGCCGGCGTGTCGCTGCAGCGCATCCGCGAGGCCATCTCGCAGCTTCGCGCCCAGACCCCCGGCGGGTCGCTGTCCGACGTCACCCTCATCTCCGACGGCCGGCGCATCTACGCCTGCCAGTCCAACGAGGAGATCATCGACGTCCTGTCCAACGGCCAGGCGGTGTTCGGCATCGCGATCGGCCGGGTCATCGCCGACACCCACGGCGACGTCGCCCATCTCCCCTCCGACGAGCAGGTCGCCGCCTCCGAAGGCCGCTCGTTCGGCGCCCGCCCCCGGCCGCTGCGCGCCGCAGGCGAGGGCGGCCGCCCCGCCCGGGCGTAGCCGGCGCCCACCCGCCTTGCGGGCTCGAACGAGCCGGTGGTTACATCGGCCGCTCCGGGTGTCGACCGCTGCAACCTTGCAAGGGGGAACGGTGACCTACCAACCCCACACCGACGCCGACGTGCGCAGGATGCTCGACCGGCTCGGCTTGGCCTCGGTCGAGGAGCTGTTCACCCCCATCCCGGCCGCCCTGCGCGCCCCGGTCGACCTCGACCTGCCGCGGCCCCACGCCGAGCAGGAGGTCGTGGCCGAGCTCACCCGGCTCGCCGGCCGCAACCGCCACCTGGACGAGCTGGTCTGCTTCCTCGGCGCCGGCGTGTACGACCACTACGTCCCGGCGGTCGTGTGGTACCTCGCCGGCCGCGGCGAGCTGGCCACCTCCTACACCCCCTACCAGCCCGAGATGAGCCAGGGCGTGCTCCAGGCGCTGTTCGAGTACCAGACCCTCATCAGCGAGCTGACCGGCCTGGAGGTCTCCAACGCCTCGCTGTACGACGGCGCGTCCGCCGTCGCCGAGGCCGCCACCATGGTCGTCGGCGCCACCGGCCGGCACGAGCTGCTGGTCTCCGGCGCGGTCGCGCCGCGGGTCCGGGAGCTGCTGGAGACCTACTCAGCCGGGCTGGACCTCAAGCTGGTCGAGGTCGGCGCGCTGGACGGCCAGACCGACCTGGAGGAGGCGCGCAGCCGCGCCAGCGACCAGACCGCCGCGCTGCTGCTGGCCCAGCCGAACTTCTTCGGCGTGGTCGAGGACGTCCGTGCCGCCGCGGACCTGGCCCACCAGGTCGGCGCCCGCCTGGTGGTCACCTTCGACCCGCTCGCGGCCGGGCTGCTGGAGCCGCCGGGGCGGCTGGGCGCCGACGTGGTGGTGGGGGAGGGCCAGGCGCTCGGCAACCACCCCAACTTCGGCGGGCCGGCGTTCGGGTTCCTGGCCTGCGCCCCCGCCGACGTGCGCCGACTGCCGGGGCGACTGGCCGGGCAGACGCTGGACGCGGACGGCACGCGCGCGTTCGTCCTCACCCTGCAGGCCCGCGAGCAGCACATCCGCCGCGAGAAGGCGACCAGCAACATCTGCACCAACCAGACGCTCAACGCGATCGCCGCCGCGGTCTACCTCTCCTGGCTCGGCCCGCAGGGGCTGGCCGAGCTGGGCGAGCGCTGCCTGCGCGCGGCGCACTACGCCGCCGACCGGCTGACCGGGGTCCCCGGCGTGCGCCCGGCCTTCCCCGGGCGGCCGTTCCTCAAGGAGTTCGCGCTGCGCCTGCCGGCCGATCCCGTCGAGGTCTGCCGCCGGCTGGCCGACCGGGGCTGGCTCGCCGGGCTGCCGCTCACCGGGACCGCGCCAGGGCTGGAGGACGGGCTGCTCGTCGCGGTCACCGAGCGGCGCACCCGGGCCGAGATCGACGGGCTGGCCGGCGCGCTGCGCGCGGTCCTGGACGAGCTGGCCGGCGCCCGGCCGCCGGATCGCGGAACCGCACCGGTCGGGGAGGTGGGAGCATGACGGTCACCCGCGAGCCGGCGCCGTGGGCGGCGGGCGCCTCCCGGCGGGCCGAGCCGCTGATCTTCGAGCGCTCGGCGCCCGGGCGCCGCGCGTCGTCCCTGCCGCCCGCGGACGAGTTCCCGCCGGTCGCGCCGTCGGCGCTGCCGCGTTCGGCCCGGCGGACCGCCCCGGTGGGCCTGCCGGAGGTCTCCGAGCGCGACCTGGTGCGCCACTACACCCGGCTCGCCCACCGCAACTTCGCGGTCGACCTCGGCTTCTACCCGCTGGGCTCGTGCACGATGAAGTACAACCCCAAGGTCGCCGAGGTCGCCGCCGCCCTGCCGGGGTTCGCGCGGCTGCACCCCGCGCAGCCGCCCGACCAGACCCAGGGGGCGCTGGAGCTGCTGTGGCGCCTGGAGCGCGCGCTGACGGAGCTGACCGGGCTCGCCGGGGTGACCTTCCAGCCCGCCGCGGGCGCGCACGGCGAGCTGACCGGCCTGCTCATCATGCGCGCCTACCACGAGGCGGCCGGGAACCCGCGCCGCCGCGTGGTCATCCCCGACTCCGCGCACGGCACCAACCCGGCCTCGGTGCGCCTGGCGGGCTTCGACGTGACGACCGTGCGGTCGGGCGCCGACGGGTTGGTCGACCTCGGCGCGCTGGCGGGGGCGCTGGACACCGACGTGGCCGCGTTCATGATCACCAACCCCAACACGCTCGGCCTGTTCGAGCGCAACATCACCCGCATCGCCGAGCTGGTCCACCGGGCCGGCGGGCTGCTGTACCTGGACGGCGCCAACCTCAACGCGATCCTCGGCAAGGCCAGGCCGGGGGACATGGGCTTCGACGTCGTGCACATGAACCTGCACAAGACGTTCGCGACCCCGCACGGCGGCGGCGGCCCGGGTGCCGGCCCGCTCGCGGTCGCCGGCCACCTGACCCCCTTCCTGCCTGCGCCGGTCGTGCGCCGCGCCGGGGACCGCTTCGACTGGGACCACGACCGCCCCCGGTCCATCGGCCGCGTCCACGGCTGGCACGGCAACTTCGCGATCATCGTGCGCGCCTACGCCTACCTGCTCGCCAACGGCGGCGAGGGCCTGCGGCAGGTCGCCGAGCGCGCGGTGCTGAACGCCAACTACCTGCTGGAGCTGCTCACCCCGGCGTACGAGCTGGGCTACGCGACCCGCCCGGTGATGCACGAGTTCGTGCTGTCCGCGCGCCGCCAGAAGGCCGCGGGCGCGCGGGCGCTGGACATCGCCAAGGGCCTGGTCGACCGCGGCATGCACCCGCCGACGGTGTACTTCCCGCTGATCGTGGACGAGGCGCTGATGGTGGAGCCGACCGAGACCGAGAGCGTGGAGACGCTGGACGCGTTCGCCGAGGCGCTGTTGGACATCGCCGCGCAGGCCGAGCGGGACCCGGGGCCGCTGCGCCAGGCGCCCGTGACCGCCCCGGTGCGGCGGTTGGACGAGGCGCGCGCCGCGCGCCGGCTGGTGGCGCGCTGGCACGCGGGCGGCGAGGAGGACCAGGTGCGCGGCGTGGACGCCGCCGACGAGGGGCCGACGGGCAGGCCGACGTCCTAGAAGGCCGGCCTCCGCGCCGCGCCGCCCGGGGGGAAAGATCCGAGCGCGCGAACGGCTGGCAGAGGAAGGGACCGGGCTCGCACCGCGCCGGCAGCAGGGGGGATGGGGCGCCGCGAGAGTGGGGGTCGATCCCGGCGTGCAGCGCGCCGGCGAACCCTCAGTGCTCCGCTCTGACCGTCCGCGCGCTCGGGGAACTCACGCGCTGCTCGCCCGCTCGGGGTCCAGGGCTCCGGCAAGCGCGCGGATACCGTCGGCAGGAAAGCGGCGGTGCCCACCGAGGGTGCGGCGGTAGGGAAGCTTCCCCTCCTTGGCCCAACGGCTCACCGTCTTCGGCGAAACGTGCAGCAGCGATGCGACCTCCGAGGATCGCAGGTAGATGTCGTCACCCGCGTCTGCCACGAAAACCCTCCTTCCGGCACCGAATCAGGCTGGTCCGGATTTTTTGCCTGCTGTGTCCTGCTGCGTGAAGCCTATCCCTTTCCTTAATCGGGCCCTCTCGGCAATAGTGCTGAAGTCGGATCATCCGGTTATGGAGCTGTGCGTTCCGTATCTCGTTCGCGCCGGTCGGGCCGCTCGGACGGGCGCCGGTCACCCCGGCAGGTCGATGCCGAGGACGCGGACCCCCTGCAGGTCCAACAACAGCCGGTCGCCCGCCCGGGCGGCCCGGACCAGCACCTGCTGGCAGCCCGGGCAGCGCAGCACCACCCCCGGCGCGTGCATGTACGCGTCCAGCGCGCCGAGCGCGCGGACCGCGCCGCAGCCCCCGCAGGTCGTCCGCGCGAGCGTCATCTCGACCGTGAAGACCTCACCGAGCAGCCCCGCCGCGGCGTTGCCGTCCAGCAGCAGCTCGCGCTCGTCCATCGTCGCCTCCTCGTCCTGCTCAGGTCCCGGTCGGGCCGAACCGCTCGGTCCTGATCCGGCCCGGCTCCAGGCCGAGCCCGGCGAGCGCGCCGGCGACCAGCTCGACGAACCCGGTCGGGCCGCACACGAACGCCAGCGGGCGCCGGGCCGCGGGCCAGGCGACCTCGGCGAGCAGCCCCGCGTCCACCCGGCCCGTCCGCCCCGGCCAGCCCGGCGGGCGCTCGCGGGTGAGCGTCCCCACCACCTCCAGGCCGCCCGGGCTGCCGGCGAGGCGCTCCAGGTCGCCGGCGAACAGCACGTCGGCGCGCGTGCGCGCGGAGTACAGCAGCCGGGCGGGCACCTCGGCACCGCCCGCGACGGCCGCGCGGTGGCGCGCGATCGCGACCAGCGGCACGATCCCGCTCCCCCCGCCGACCAGCAGCAGCGGCCCGCCGAGCGCCGGCTCCCAGACGAACCAGCCACCGACCGGGCCGCGCAGCTCCAGCCGGTCGGCGACGCGCAGCTCCCGCGTGAGGTAGGGCGACACCTCGCCATCGGGCAGCAGCTCCACCGCCAGCTCCAGCAGCCGCTCGCCGGGGGCCGAGGCGATCGAGTAGCTGCGCTGCGCCTGGTAGCCGTCCTCGGCGGTGAGGCGCACGTCGACGTGCTGACCCGGCCGGTGCCCCGGCCAGCCGGGGACCTCCAGCAGGATGCTGCGGACCCGCTCGGTCTGGTCGGCCAGCTCCACGACCGTCCCGAGGGTCCAGGTCAGTCGCCCGCGTACCGCTGTTCCCGCCATGGGTCCCCGTACATGTGGTAGCCGAGCGACTCCCAGAAGCCCGGCTCGTCGGCGGCGAGCAGCCGCAGCCCGCGCACCCACTTGGCACTCTTCCAGAGATACAGGTGGGGGACCAGCAGCCGGGCCGGCCCGCCGTGCTCGGGCGCCAGCGGCTCGCCGCCGAACGACCACACCACGTGCGCCTTCCCGCCGGTCAGGTCCTCCAGCGGGAGGTTGGCCGTGTAGCCGCCGTCGGAGAACGCCAGCGCGTACCCGGCGGCGGTCTCCACCCCCTCCAGCAGCGTGTCGACCGACACGCCCTCCCACACCGTGTCGAGCTTGGACCACTTGGTCACGCAGTGGATGTCGGCGGCCAGCGTCTCGCGCGGCAGTGCCTGGAGCTGCTCCCACGTCCACCGCCGCGGCTGGTCGATCTCGCCGACGATCCGGAAGTCCCAGCGGTCCAGCGGCGTGAACGGGGTCGGACCGGCGGACAGGACCGGGAAGTCGTCCACCAGGTACTGGCCGGGCGGCAGACGCCCGCTCTCCGCGGGGCTGCGGCGCCTGCCCCGGAACCCTCGTGACACGAAGGCCATCAGACCTCCCTCCGTCGCGCTCGGTCGCGACGCGCCACCCGGTGCGCGCCGTCGCTCCGTGCGTAGGGTACCGGCACGCGGACGGGAACGGAGCTGCCACGCATGGTGGCGGGCGGGGCCGCCGCGCCGGCCGGCGGCCGGCGCGGGGGGAGAGGAGAGGGGTG
The DNA here is from genome assembly GCA_035263405.1 of Actinomycetes bacterium. GTDB lineage: Bacteria > Actinomycetota > CALGFH01 > CALGFH01 > CALGFH01 > DATFRI01. The sequence goes on from DATFRI010000051.1 coordinate 27,269, forward strand.
CCGTCCCGTCGCCGCAGGGGGCGATGGTCACAGGATCTCCGAGCCTTCCCCGCAGGACCGCCGCATCTGCTGCGTAGCCTGTGCCTGCCGACGCAGCCGAGGGAGGCCGGATGACGCACCTGACCCACCGCGTGACGACCGCTGCCACGTCGCCACGGACGGGCAACCGTTCGCGTCGCCGCCGGATCGCCTTCACGGGGTACTCGGTCCTGCTGCTGGTGATCTTCGCCCTGGCCTACCTGCAGCTGATCCCCACGACGCTACGGGCGGTCCCCCTGTACGACTCGCTGGGCCACCTGATCCTGCTCGGGATCGCCGCCTGGCTCGGCCGCCGCGCATGGGACGCCCGCTGGCCGGTCGGTCCGCTCCGCCTCCCGGTCGTGCCGCTGCTGGTGGCGCTGGGCGCGGCCGCCGAGGAGCTCGCGCAGGCGCTGTCGCCGGTCCGCACCGCCTCGTGGCGCGACCTGGCGATGAGCCTCACCGGCATCTGCCTCGGCACGTGGCTGGCCGGCCGGCCGGGCTCGCGCTGATCGGCGGTATCCACACAGCGCCGCGGCGGGCGTCCACCCCGGGCGGCCGCGCGTCAGCCTGGCAGGCCCTTGCCGCCGGCCGGCCGGACCTCGAGCTGCTCGGGCATGCCCTCAAGGAGCGGCAGCGCCTGCTTCACGAACGGCTGCAGCTCCGGCGCCTTCAGCGCCTCGGCGTGCGCCTCCTGGCTGGTCCACAGGTCGAGCACCCACACGAGGTCCGGATCGTCGGTGGACTCGCCGACGAGATACAGCCGACAGGCCGGGTTGTCGTCGAAGAGCCTGCCCGACTCGAGCAGGATGTCCACCACCTGCCGGCGCTTGCCCGGCTTGGTGGTGAGTCGGTTGATGAGCACGTGTGCCATGCGCGCTCCCTACCCGTGCTCCGCCTGACACAACCGTTACTCGGAACCGCAGCGACATCAGTCCGCTCACTCGTGGTGGTGAAGGCGGAGAGGGGGCCACTCGTCACGGGTGCGCAACGATCCCTGCACGAGTGCGCAACCCCGCCCGTCTGGGAAGTCGGCGGGGTTAGGGTGTCAGCCGCATCGCCTGCTCGGTCCGGCGGGTGCCCCGATCTCCCACTCGGAGCTGCGCCATGGCCTCACCCCGACCATCCCGCGACAGCATCCGCAGGGCCACTTCGACACCGCGTCCCGGCTGTCGGCAGCCCAGGCGTCCGCGGCGGCGGGGCCGCCTGCTCGTGCTCGGTCTGAGCCTGGCCTTGATCGCCACGGTCGTGCCGCGGGCGCTCGCGGCGGACACCGGCGACGACCCGTTCTCGGACTTCGAGTCGCCCGGCCAGCAGGAGGACCTCATCCAGACCGTGCAGCGGTCGCCGGGCGACGAGGCGTTCGACAACGGCAGCCCGGACATCGAGGGCGACGTCACCGGCGGCGCCTGGCAGCCGCCGGGCCAGGGGGGCAGCGAAGGGTGGACCGCATCGCTCCCCGCCGCGGCTCAGGATGAGCTCACGGTCACCGGCGGTGCCGCCGACCGACCGCTGGCGGGCCAGATGAACCCTTCCCAGGTGGAGCAGGCCGGCGGGCAGCTCGCCGGCCTGGTGCCCATGGACAGCGCCGAAGCCCGGACTCCGGCAGGCGTCCCCGGGGACCGACTGGTCGCCGAGGTGGCCGCGCCCGAGGCGGCCAAGCCGAACACCGGCACCCCCGCGCAGCGGGCGACCGGGGGGCAAAGGACCCAGGACGGCGCCGCCCGCTCAGAGCGGGACGCGGCCAGGTATGAACGCGACCGCCTCGCCCTCGCCATCATCCTCATGTGTGGGCGGTGCGCCGCGGGCTTGCTCGACCCTCCCAGGCTCAAGGGGCGCTGACCTCGCGACCGCCTGCCGGGCGGTGCGTACGGCCGGCCCACAGCCTCAAACGCGATACACCGGATATTAGTTAACATAATATCCATTATGGGGAGCGAGGCGGTGTATGGGCGCGGTGCGTGCCCGAGCCGAGCGCATCCAACTCCTCTCCGGCCCGGGCAGCCTTGCGGGAACCTCGGATCCCGGTGACGATCCAGGCGACCCCGTCACGGGTCGGCGGCGCCGACCTCGGCAGTTCCACCGAGATGTGCTCGGGCGCCGTCACATGCCCGAGGCTGCCGCTGACAGCACGTCCGGCAGGACGAGGAGGCCAGCGCGTGACCGACGTCGCCGCCACACGGCGCTGCGGGATCCACCCCGCCGAGGAGGGGGCATGAGCAACCTGGACTCGCGGCCCGCCGCCGGGGAGGATCCCGGCCGTGACGCCCGCCGGGAGGAGGGCCCCACGACCTGGCGGCGGCCCATGCGGGCGCGTGACCGCGAGGAGGAGCATCGCGCCTCCAGCCCGCTGGAGCTGCTGTTCGACCTGTGCTTCGTGGTGGCGGTGGCCCAGGCCGCCGCGCACCTGCATCACGCGCTGGCCGAGGGCCACGTCGGCGGGACCGTCCTCGGGTACCTGATGGTCTTCTTCGCCATCTGGTGGGCGTGGATGAATTTCACCTGGTTCGCCTCGGCCTACGACACCGACGACGTGATCTACCGCCTGCTCACGCTGCTGCAGATCGCGGGGGTGCTGCTGCTGGCGGCCGGCGTGCCGGCCGCGTTCGAGGAACGCAACTTCGCGACGGTGACCGCCGGCTACGTCCTCATGCGCGTGGCCATGGTCGCGCAGTGGCTGCGGGTCGCGCGCGAGCATCCCGAGGGTCGTCGGGTGGCGCTGCGCTACGCCACGGCCATCAGCGTCCTCCAGCTCGGCTGGGTGGGGCTGGGCTTCGTGCCGGAGTTCGCGCTCCAGGGGTTCCTGCTGCTGGCGACGCTGGAGCTGCTGGTCCCCTGGTGGGCCGAGCACGTCGGCCCGCCGACGGCCTGGCACCCCGGGCACGTCGCCGAGCGCTACGGCCTGTTCACCCTGATCGTGCTCGGCGAGTCGGTGCTGGCGGCGACCATCGCCGTCCAGGCGGCCGTCGCCAGCGGCGGGCTGTCCGCCCCGCTGGTGGTGACCGCCGGCGGCGGGCTGGTGCTGATCTTCGCGCTGTGGTGGTCCTACTTCGACCGGCCCGCCGGCGAGGGCCTGCGGCTGGCGCCCCGCTGGGTGTTCGGCTGGGGGTACGGGCACCTGCTGGTGTTCGCCTGCCTGGCGGCGGTGGGCGCCGGCCTGCAGGTGGTCGCCGAGACCATCGGCCACCACACCGAGCTGTCCGAGCGCGCGGCCGCCCTGACCCTGGCGGTCCCGGTCGCGCTGTACCTGGCCACCATGGGCCTGCTGCACTCCGCCATCAATCGCTACCGCGGCGACCAGGCGGTGATCAGGTTCACGACGGTCGCGGTGCTGATCGTCCTGGTCGCGCTGGCCGTCCCGCCGCTGGCGCTCCCGACCGCCGTCGACCTGTTCGGGCTGCTGGCCGCGGGCCTGATCGCGGTGGACCTGATCTCGCCGCCCTGGCGGTCGGGCTGAGCAGCGGCCCGGCGGGTCGCCCTCCGCCACGGACCGCCGGCCTCCCCGGGGCTCCGGTCCCCCGCTGGCACGAACATACGTTCGTACGGTCAGCGGCCGGTGACCCGCACGGCGTCGAAGCGCAGGCCCTCGGACCGCTCCAGGCCGAGCCCCCCCACCAGCAGCAGGATCGTGCTGTGCTCCTCGCTCACCTCGTGGACCACGGCGAACTCGTGCCAGGTGGCGTCGCGCAGGTCCAGCAGCGCGCTGGTGGCGGCGACGGTCTGGCCCTGCACGGACTCCTCCAGCCGCAGCACGGCCCGCGCGCCGGGCTTGGGCGCCGCCACCCAGGCGGTCGCCTGGACCCTCGTGCCCTGCCTCGCGGACCCGATCACCGGAGGGGCGAGCGCCAGCCGGGCGCCCGCGGGCGCCGAGCCCAGGTCCGGCGGCGCCTCGGGGGTGGGCTGCAGCTCCAGGGCGGTCGGGCTGGCGTAGCCGGGGCGGATCTCCCCCAGCACCACCCCGCGGCCCTGCCAGCCGTTCAGGCCGTGCTCGAAGTCGAAGCTGACGGTCGCCCCCCCGCCGGCGTCGGCGGTGGTGGGCGTGCGGACGGCCCCGGGCTGCGGGAGGCCGCCGGGCGGCGCGGGGGACGGCGCCGCGGGCGGGGTGGTGGACGCGGCGTTGCTCGTGCGGTCCCCGCCGATCCCGTGGATCAGCCGGATCCCGACCACCACCACCAGGACGACCAGGACCAGGCCGGCGGCCAGCAGCGATGCGCCCAGGCCCGACAGCTCCTGGTCACGCTGGAACAGCCGGCGCCGCCGGGGGGAAGGACCGGCATCGTCTTGCAAGGGGGCCTCCAAGCGACCGTCCACGCGGATGAGGTGGCGGCCAGGCGCCCCCCGCCGCGTGCCCGCTTCCCATCCTCGACCAGTGTCGGGAGGCATTCTCGCCAGGCTCGCCGGGTCGGGCAATCAGGCCCGCTCGGCGGCCGCCGCCGGCCGCCGCCGGCCCGCGACCCGGGGACGGGTCATGACCAGCGGCGACGCCGCCGGCCGCCGAGCGGGCTCGCCGACCGCAGCCAGTCGCTCAGCGAGCGCAGGCCACGGGTGGCGCGGCTCGCGCCACGGCGACGCTCCAGGCGGCTGCCGGTCCGCTCGAGGGCCCAGGCGAGCACGGGGATCCCGACGCCCAGCAGCAGCCAGCGCCGCAGGCGGGTGGACAGCAGGGCGGCCATGGTCATCCTCCCAGGCGGGACGGTTTGGATGGACGGTCACCCCGGGAGGATTGCTCGGCCGCCCGCGGTCCAAACCTGGACGGGCGCCCGCCCCGGGGAGGTTCCTATGCGCTGCGGCGGGCGGCGAACGCCTGCAGGTGCAGCAGCCGGGCGGACGCGGGGCGGGACGCGGCGGGCGGCGTCCGGGCGGGCAGCTCGACGCGGCGGGGCGCGAACCCGGCGGGCACCCCCCCGGCGGGCACCCCAAGAGCGCCGGCCTCCACCCCCGCGAGGGCCTCGGCGACCTCGAACAGCACGTCCGACAGGTCGATGCCGAGCGCCGCGCAGACCGCCTCGAGCATCTCCGACGACGGCTCCTTGCGGCCGCGTTCCACCTCGGACAGGTAGGCGACCGACATGCCGGCGGCCGCGGCGACCTGGCGCAGGGTGCGGGACTGCGCCTGCCGGCGCCGCCGCAGCGCGGCGCCCATCAGCTCGCGCAGGCGCATCCCGTGACCACCCCTCTCTGCCGGCCTGCGGCACCCCGGCCGGCGCCCGGCCCGGGCCCGCGACGCCGGCGCGGGTCCTGCCGCGACGGTACCCCACCCCGGCGACCGCGACGAGCCCGTTCAGCCGAGAGCGTAGCCCCGCCGGCCGGGGGCGGCCGGCCGCTGGAGCGGGCGCGTGGCCGGAAGCGGCGGCGGCCTGCGACACTGCGGCCGACCGGACCGGACGGGGTTGGGAGCGAGCAGGGATGCTGGGGTTCCACGAGGCGATGGGGTTTGCGATCGTGAGCGGCTGGGCGCTGCTGCTGCTGTGGGGGGCGGTGCTGTTCGTCACCCGACGGGACGCCGGCCGGCTGTACTGGGGGCTGCTGACGGTCCTGCAGGTGGTGCTCGCGGTGCAGCTGGTGGCCGGCGTGGTCCTGCTGTTCGCCGGTGGCCGGCGGCCCCTGCTGCACTACCTGTACGGCGCGGTCTTCCCCGCGATCGTGCTGGGCGTGGCGCACTGGCTCACCCGCGGACTCACCAAGCCGCCCTACCACGCGCTGTTCACCATCGCGAGCTTCTTCATCTTCGGGCTGACCCTGCGGGCGCTGCAGACGGGCCTGGGCATGCCGTGAGCGGCGCCGCGGCCACGCCCGGCGGGCACGCGGGGCGCGGGGCCCGTGCCGTCCGGCGGGGTCCGGACATAGACTGCACGCCGCACGAGCAACCGAGGAAGGGCACCCTCCTGCGCGTTCAACGTCCGCGTCGATGGCGCGCCGTGCTGCGGTCGTCGGTGCTGGCGGCACCCGTGGTCCTCGGCGGGTGCGCGTCGCACGGCGTCACCACCCAGGGGCGCGACATCGAGCGCCTGTACAACCTCTTCCTCGCCATCGCGGTGGTCGTGTGGGCGGTCGTGACCGGCCTCATGCTGTGGTCGATCGTCCGCTACCGCCGCCGCGGGGACGAGCTGCCGCCGCAGATCCACGGCCACAACAAGCTCGAGCTCACCTGGACGATCATCCCGACGATCCTGGTGCTGGTGCTGTTCTGGGCGACGGTCCAGACCCAGGACCGCGTGACCGGCCCGGCCGGGGACGCCGACCCCGTGCGCGTCCAGGTGCTCGCCTTCCAGTGGCAGTGGCAGTTCACCTACCTGCGGCCGGACGGCCAGCCCGACGTCCAGGTGATCGGGACCACCGAGAAGGTCCCCGAGCTGGTCCTCCCGGCGGGCAGGACCGTGCGCATCCGGCTGGCGTCCGCGGACGTCACCCACTCGTTCTTCGTCCCCCGCGCCCTGTTCAAGCGCATGGCGATCCCCGGGAGGACCAGCGAGTTCGACATGACCTTCGACCGGCCCGGCCTGTACCCGGGCAACTGCACCCAGTTCTGCGGGCTGGACCACGCGCGGATGATCTTCAACGTGCGGGTGATCTCCGCCGAGCAGTACCGGCAGTGGCTCACCCGGCAGCGGGCGGCGGGCGGGACCGGCACCTGACAACCGACAGCGGGACACGGCACATGAGGACCAGCGAGCTCGAGCGGCCGTCCGCGCCGCCTCCGGCGGACCGGCACCGGCCCCGCCGGCCCGGCGTGGTCGACTGGGTGACCACCGTCGACCACAAGCAGATCGGGATCCTGTACGTCGTCACCGCGTTCGGCTTCTTCATGTTCGGCGGGGTTCTGGCGATGCTGATCCGCACCGAGCTGGCCGAGCCGGGCCTGCAGGTGATGAACGCCGACACCTACAACCAGACCTTCACGATGCACGGGACCGTCATGGTCCTGCTGTTCGCCGCGCAGGTGACCACCGGGCTGGCGAACTACTTCGTGCCGCTGCAGATCGGCGCGGCGGACGTGGCGTTCCCGCGCATGAACGCGCTCAGCTACTGGCTGTACCTGTTCGGCGGCCTGATGGTCCTCAGCGGGTACCTGACCGCCAACGGCGCGGCCAGGTCCGGCTGGACGGCCTACGTCCCGCTGTCGACCGAGAAGTACCTCCAGGGGGCCGGCCAGGACCTGTGGATCATGGGGCTGGCGGTGGTGGGGATGGGCGGCATCCTCGGCGCGCTCAACCTGGTGGTGACCATCTTCTCCGGCCGGATGCCGGGCATGACGATGTTCCGCATGCCGCTGTTCACCTGGACGGTCCTGGTCAACCAGCTGCTCATCCTGTTCGCGTTCCCGGCGATCACCGCGGCGCTGGCGCTGCTGTTCCTCGAGCGCAACTTCGGGGCCGCCTACTTCGACCCGGCGCGGGGCGGCGATCCGGTGCTGTGGCAGCACCTGTTCTGGTTCTTCGGGCACCCGGAGGTCTACATCGTCATCCTGCCGGCGTTCGGGATCATGAGCGAGGTGATCCCGGTGTTCAGCAGCAAGCCGCTGTTCGGGTACCGGGCGATGGTGTTCGCGGTGTTCGCGATCACCGCGCTGTCGTTCAGCGTCTGGGCGCACCACATGTTCGTCACCGACGCGGTGAACCTGCCGTGGTTCTCGATCATGTCGCTGCTGATCGCGGTCCCGACCGGCATCAAGATCTTCAACTGGATCGGGACGATGTGGCGCGGCGCGATCCGCTTCACGACCGCGATGCTGATGGCGCTCGCGTTCATCGCCGTCTTCCTGATCGGCGGCATCACCGGCGTGTTCCTCGCGTCGCCGCCGATCGACTTCGACGTCAACGACACCTACTACGTCGTGGCGCACTTCCACTACGTGATGGTCGGCGGGCTGCTGTTCGCGCTGTTCGCCGGGCTGTACTACTGGTTCCCGAAGATGACCGGCCGGATGCTGTCCGAGCGCCTGGGCAGACTGCAGTTCTGGCTGATGTTCGTAGGGTTCAACCTGACCTTCTTCCCGCAGTTCATCCTCGGGCTCAACGGGATGCCGCGGCGGGTGGCCGACTACCTGCCCGGGCTCGGCTGGGACGCGCTCAACCTCGCCTCGACGGTCGGGGGGTTCCTGCTGGGCGTGTCGATCCTGCCGTTCCTGTGGAACGTGTACGCCTCGCTGCGGCGCGGGCGGCCCGCCGGGGACGACCCGTGGGAGGGGTTCAGCCTGGAGTGGGCGACCTCCTCCCCCCCACCGCAGCACAACTTCCACGAGCTGCCCGAGATCCGCTCCGAGCGGCCCGTGTTCGACCGGCGCCACGCGGCGGCCGGCGCGGGCGCGGGCGGCGGCGACCTCGGCCGGGACGGGGGTGCGGGCGGATGACCGACGAGGCGGCGGCCCTGCTCAGGGTGTCGATCTTCGGGGTCGCGGCGGCGCTGGCGTACTGGCTGGTCAGCTCCGAGCCGCTCGGCTCGGTCGCGATGCTCGCCCTCGGGCTCGGGGCGGGCTTCGCCGGGCTGCTGCTGCTGCGCGCGGAGCGGCGGCGCGCGGTCCGGGAGCCCTTCCGCGACCTGGTGCTGCGGTTCGTCGGCCTGCCGCGGGTGTCGCCGGGCGCGGCGGCGGACCTGGCCGGCGAGGACCTCGCGGTCATCCCCCGCCCCTCGGTCTGGCCGTTCACGGTCGGGCTCGGCGTCGCCGTCACCGCCACGGGCCTGATCTTCGGGACCTGGCTGCTGCTGCTCGGGCTGGCGCTGCTGCTGTGGGGGCTGTGGGGCTGGGCGGCGACGGCCAGCCGCGACGCCGGGCTGGACTACCGGGAGGAGCGCTCCACGGGCTCCAGCGGCTCGGTCTCGTAGCCGCCGCGGGGCGTGCGGCGCAGCCGCTCGCCGGCGAGCGGCAGGCCGGGGTGCTCCTCGCCCACCTGGAGGTTGCGGGCGACCCGGTAGGTGATCACCCAGGCGATCGCGGGCGCGACCACGAAGCCGACCTGGAGCAGCCGGGTGATCGTCTCCACCGGCACGTCGAGCAGCACCGCGATCACGTCGTTGCCGCCCTCCAGGAACATGACGAAGAACAGCACCAGCCCGGCGACCCCGGTGGCGGTCCGGAAGGGCATGTCCCGCGGACGCTGGAGCAGGTGGTGCTCGGCGCGGTCCCTGGTGAACAGCGGCTCGATCCACGGCCAGAAGGTGATCAGCCCGAGCACGACCGAGGGCATGAGGACCGCCGGCCAGAAGAGCTCGGGGATCGAGTACCCGAACAGGGTGAGGTCCCAGGGCGGCGCCAGCCGCAGCGCCCCGTCCAGCCAGCCGATGTACCAGTCCGGCTGGGCCGGCGCGGTGACCGAGAACGGGTTGTAGGGCCCGTACTCCCAGATGGGGTTGATCTGCGCCAGTCCGCCCAGGCCCGCGAGCACGCCGGCGATGATCAGGAAGAGCGCGACCGACTTGAAGGTCTGCTCGGGCCACAGGCGCTTGCCGACCACGTTGCGCTCGGTGCGGCCCGGCCCGGCGAACTGGGTGTGCTTCTGGAGCACGAGGATGACGATGTGGACCGCCACGCCGACCAGCAGGATCGCCGGGAGCAGCATGACGTGGAACACGAACAGGCGCGAGATGATGTCGTGGGTCGGGAACTCCCCCCCGAACACCAGGTAGGTGAGCCAGGTCCCGATCACGGGGATGGACAGCGACACCGAGTAGGCGATCCGCAGCCCGATCCCGCTCAGCAGGTCGTCGGGCAGGGAGTAGCCGGTGAACCCCTCGGCCAGGCCGAGCAGCAGCAGGCCCATCCCGAGCGCGTAGTTCAGCTCCCGCGGGCGGCGGTAGGCGCCGGTGAAGAACACCCGGCACAGGTGCACCACGATCGAGGCGATGAACACCAGGGCCGCCCAGTGGTGCAGCTGGCGCATGAGCAGCCCGGCGCGGACGCTGAAGCTGAGCCGCATCACCGAGTCGAAGGCCGCCGAGACCTCCTGCCCGCGCAGCGGGTCGAAGGGCCCGTCGTAGACCGTCGGCCGCGAGTCGGGGGTGTAGAAGAACGTCAGGAAGACCCCGCTGACCACCAGGACGACCAGCGAGAACAGCGAGATCTCGCCGAGCAGGAACGACCAGTGGTCGGGGAAGACCTTGCGGAAGGTGGCGCGGGCGACGCTGGCGGTCCCCAGCCGCTCGTCGAGCCACTTGAGGGGCGTGCGCACGGTGCTCATCGGGTGTTCCGATCCCAGAAGGCGGGGCCGACCGGTTCGAGGAAGTCGCCCGTCGCGACCAGGTTACCCTGCGCGTCGACCGCGATCGGCAGCTGCGGCAGCGGCCGCGCCGCGGGCCCGAAGATCGGCCGGCAGCCGTCGAGGACGTCGAACTGCGACTGATGGCAGGGGCAGAAGAGGGTCCTGGTGGCGGCGCGGTACAGCCCGACCGGGCAGCCCGCATGGGTGCAGATCTTGGAGTAGGCGACGATCTCGTCGTCGACGGTGGCGTCCGCGCGGTCGCCGGGCAGGCGCAGCTCGCCGGGGGGGACGCGGATGAGCACGGTGACGGCGTCGGCGGCGTCGGGGCTGCCCTCCGGGACGACGGTGAGCACCTGGTCGACGACGAGGTCGGCGGCGCGGATCGGCTCGCCGGTGCCCTGCCGCAGCAGCCGGGTCCCGGCCCGCCAGGGGGTCTCCTTCAGCGACCGGCCGGGCGCGGGACCGAGCGAGGCGACCGGCAGCGCCAGCGCCGCGGCCAGCGCCCCGCCAGCGGCCAGCAGCATGCGCAGCACGAACGAGCGGCGCCGCAGCGGCGGCCCGGCCTCCTCGGTCAGGGCCGCCTCGAACGCGACCCGGCCCTCGGCGCCGGAGCTGAGCTCGTGCCGCTCCTCGGTGACCTCGTGCGCGTCCAGCAGCCGCTCGCCCCAGATCGCGATCCCGATCCCGAGGCCGCCGAGCGACAGCGCGAGCAGGATCCCCTCGATCTGGGTCTGGCCGCCGGCGACGTAGACCACGAGCAGCCCGAGCCCGGCGAGCGTGCTGACCGCGAACGCCGCCCCGGCGGCGCGCTCGGCCCCGCGCCGCCGGTCCGGCGCCCGCGTCCCCCGTGGGGGCTCGCGCCCCGGTCGCTGCCCGACTGTCACCCGCCTCGCACCTCCACTTCGCTCCCGTGCGCCGCCGGAGGCACCCGCGGCGTGCGCCCCGGCGGCGCCCGCCTGCGGCCCGACGGCGTCGCGGCCACCGTCACTCGGGCGGCGGTGCGCGCCCGGGGGTCCTGCTCCCGATCAGCCGGACGGCGGCCACGATCAGGCCGAGCCCGATGATCCAGGCGACGAAGCCCTCGGCGACCGGGCCCCGGCCGCCGATGGGCAGGCCGCCGCGGTCGATCTTGCGGTCCCCGAGGGTCAGCACGTACGACGCGACCGCGTCGACGTCCTGCTGGGGCCATTCCTCGCCGCTGAACACCGGCATCCTGCTCGGCCCGATCCGCATCGCCTCGGCGACCGTGCGGGCGTCGACCGGGTGCAGGCTGGGCGCGTCGTAGCCGCCGCCGATCGCCGAGCCCGCCCCGTTGACGCCGTGGCAGGCGGCGCAGTTCTCGGTGAACAGCTCCCGCCCCCGGCGCAGGACCTCGGGCCGGTCGGAGACGGTGGCGCCGGCCACGGCCGGGTCCCCGACCGCGTTGCCGATGAACGCGACCAGGGCGCGGATCTCGGCCTCGTCGAAGCGGCTGGGGCCGCGGTGGGGCACGTCCCCGGGGGCGGCCAGCGGCATGCGGCCGGTGCGCAGCACGTAGTCGACGGCGGAGGCGCCGCCGACCTGCCGCAGCGACGGGCCGTTGCCGTTGCGCGCCCCGTTGAGGTCGCTGCCGTGGCAGGCGGCGCAGTTGGTGAAGTACAGCTCGCGGCCGCGCTGCTGCTCGGCGGTCGGCTGCGCCGCGGGGCTCGGCGAGGGGGCCGGCTGGGCGGCGGCGCCGGGGGTCCGCGACCCGCCCCCCGCCTGGCCGGTGGCCGGGAGCAGCAGCACCGTCAGGATGGCCAGGCCACCCAGGACGGTCAGGGTTCTGCGCGCCACGACCGCTCCTACCTCGCCCTCGTGCCGACCCGCCGGTACGGCTCTCGTCCGGCTCCGATCGAGCCAGATGCTAGGAGCCGCCCATCCGCTCGGCAACCGGTCGCGCGACCGATGCCACCGTATCGGGGCACCTTGACTATGCTTGCCCCGCGACCGGGTGGCGCACGCTCCGCCGGTCACGGTTGCCGTCGGCGTCGAGGACAGGAAGGGGTGGAGGTCGTGACCCCGGTGAGCCCGCTTGCGTACATCCCCCCGCCGCCCACCGACGGCGTGCGCGTGGGCCCGTTGTTCTTCCACTTCTACGGCCTGGCGATCGCGATCGGGATCGTGCTGGCGGTCGCGCTCGCGCGCCGCCGCTGGCAGGCGTACGGCCGGGACCCCACGGAGCTGGAGCGCCCCGCGTTCTGGGGGATCGTCGCCGGGTTCCTGGGCGGGCGGCTGGCGTACGTGTCCACGCACCTGTCGGCGTTCGCCGACCGCCCCTGGGCGGTGCTGGCGATCTGGGAGGGCGGCCTGGCGCTGTTCGGCGGGCTGGCCCTCGGGATCCTCACCGGTGCCCTGGTCGCCAGGCGCCGCGGCCTGCCCGTGCTGCTGGCGCTGGACGCGGCGATCCCGGCGATCCCGCTCGCGCAGGCTTTCGGGCGCTGGGGGAACTACTTCAACCAGGAGCTGTTCGGCACGCCCACGACCCTGCCGTGGGCGCTGGAGGTCGAGCCGCTGCACCGCCCCGACCGCTACATCGCGTTCAGCACCTTCCACCCGACGTTCCTGTACGAGTCGCTGTACGACCTGGCGATCGTGGGGGTGCTGCTGTGGCTGGACCGCTGGCGGCGGCTGCGTCCGGGGAGCCTGGTCCTGGCCTACGGCGCGCTCTACGGCAGCGGCCGGTTCCTGCTGGAGCAGCTGCGCACCGACACGACCTTCCGCCTGTTCGGCCTGTCGCGCAACGCCTACGTCGCGCTCGCGGTGGTGGTCGCGTGCCTGGTGGGGCTGGTGCTGCGCGAGCGGGGCGGCCCGCCGGCCGAGGAGGAGGCGGGCACCGGAGCCGACGCCGACGCCGAGGCCGGAGACGGTCTGGGCGACCGGGACGACCGGGAGGCCGCCGGCGCGCCCGGCGCGCGCACCGGGGAGGAGGCGGAGACCGGCGTGGCGGCCCGCGCCGGCGAGCCCGGGGACGACGGGGAGGCGCAGGCGGGTGCGCCAGCTGCCGGCGAGTCCGGCGAGGTCGCCGGCGCGCGGGCGAGGGGCGCGGGCGGGCCGGGCGCGGCCGACCAGGCGGGCGACGACGGCGGCGGCGCTTCCCGCGGAGGCCCGCGGAGCTGACCGGCGCCGGCCGCCGGCGGGCGGGACGCTAGGGGGTCGCGAGGTCGCGCTGCAGGGGACAGCTCAGGCAGCGCGGGCCGCCGCGGCCGCGGCCCAGCTCGAAGCCGGAGACGGTGAGGACCTCCACGCCCTCGTCGCGCAGCCGCTGGTTGGTGTCGGTGTTGCGCTCGTAGGCGACGACCACGCCGGGGGAGATCGCGAGCAGGTTGTTGCCGTCGTCCCACTGCTCGCGCTCGGCGACGATCTCGTCCCCGCCCGTCTCGACGGTGCGGATCCTGGGGACGTCCAGGACGCGGGCGAGGGTGTCGAACAGGTCGTCCTCGGCGACGACGCTGAGGTGCCGGCCGCTGCCGGGGGTGACCACGAACGGCCGCAGCTGCTGCTTGAGGCCCGGGTAGACCACGAACGCGTCGTGGTCGACCTGGGTCATCACCGTGTCCAGGTGCATGAACGCGCGCCGCTTGGGCAGGTCGACGCCCACGACGCAGGTGAGCGCCCCGGCGGCGAACATGTTGCGGGCCAGCGCCTCGACGCCCTGGTGGGTGGTGCGCTCCCCCATCCCGACCAGCAGGACCCCGCCGCCGAGCACGAGCAGGTCGCCGCCCTCGACGACCGCGGGGTAGTGGTCCCGTCCGTCGCCGCCGTACCAGATCGGCACGGCCGCGGCGGCGAACATCGGGTGGTGGCGGTACACGGTCTCCAGGTGGACGGTCTCGCGGCGGCGGGCGGGCAGCGCCATCGGGTTGATCGACACCCCGCCGTACATCCACGCCGACGAGTCGCGCGTGAACATCTGGCTCGGCAGCGGCGGCAGCACCTGCGCGCTGGGGCGGAAGCTCGCCCCGACCAGCCCCTCGGGGACCAGCGGCAGGTCCTCGGTGACGACCCCGCCGACGAGGTGGCGGACCAGCTCGCGGCTCGGCATGGACTCGAACCAGCCGCGCAGGTCGGGGATGAGGCCGGCGCCGAAGAAGTCGGCGGTGACCACCCTGTCGAGGACCTCCTTGCGGACCCCCTCCACCTCCAGGACCTCGGCGAGCAGGTCGCCCAAGAGGTGGACCTCCACCCCGCGCGAGCGCAGCAGGTCGGCGAACTGGTCGTGCTCGTGCTGCGCCTGCTCCACCCACAGGATCTCGTCGAACAGCAGCTCCCGGACGTTGGAGGGCGTGAGGCGCCGCAGCTCCAGGTCGGGCCGGTGCAGCAGCACGCGACGCAGGCGGCCGATCTCGGACGCCACCTCGAACTGCTCCACGTTCGCTCCCTGGTCGGGCCGTGCGGCCGGGCCGGGCCAGGCTAGCAGTGGCAGCGTCGGCTCACGACGGCGACAGGCTGCGGCAGTTCACGACCCCGTTGACCGGCGCCTGCGCGACGGTCCCGACCGCCTGCTCGTCGATGGTCTCCCCCGGCTGGATCGGCGTGCGCAGCCGGACCGTCGCGGTGCCCGCGCGCGCGCCGCGGATGTCCAGCAGGGTCGCCTCGCACACGTCCGGGCGGCCCGCCCGGGTGCCGGTGTTGGTGACGTGGAACACCACCCGCACCGCGTCCTCGCGGATGGGCGCGACGACGTCGACGCTCGCCCGGAAGCGGGTGCCGAGGTTGCTGCGCACCTCGATGACGATGCTGACGGCGGTGAACAGCAGGATCGCCGCGACCATCACGATCAGGCCGGCCGGGCCGAGGATCTGGGGCCGCCGGCGCGCGGGGGGTGCGGGGGAAACCGGGGAAGGCCCGGCCCCGGGAGGTGCGTCGGGGGCGCCGGGCTCGGCCGCGCCGGGAGCGCCGGGGGCGTCCCTGGGGGCGTCCCTGGGGGCGTCCACCTGGTCGTCGGGCATCGCGGGCACCCTCGCTCGGGTCGGGCGGCGGTCCGGTCGGGCCGGCACGGCGGTCTGGCGGTGCCTGCCGGCCGGGCCGGCACGGCGGGCGACGGACAGGGTACGAGCCGGGTGCGCCCGCCCGCCAGCGGGAACGCGCGGCCGGCGGGAACGGGTGGCCGGCGGGACGAGCGGCCGGCGCGCGGGAGTGCGTAGGATACGGGCACGCGGGCGTGGCCCGGGCCCCTTCCCGGCTGCGCGGCCCGCACGATCGCATCGAGGTAGCAGCGCATGACCAGCCCCCGCACCCTGTTCGCCAAGCTCTGGGACCGCCACGTGGTCGCCGAGCACCCCGGCCACCCGAGCGTGCTGTACGTCGACCTGCACCTGGTCCACGAGGTCACCAGCCCGCAGGCGTTCGCGGACCTGGCCGCCCGCGGCCTCAAGGTCCGCCGGCCGGACCTCACCTTCGCCACGGTCGACCACTCGGTCCCCACGCACGACCGGTCGCTGCCGATCCTCGACGAGCTGGCCGCCTCGCAGATCCGCCGCCTGGAGGACAACTGCGCGCGCCACGGCGTCCCGCTGCACGGCATCGGCAGCCCCCACCAGGGGATCGTGCACGTGATCGGCCCGGAGCTGGGGCTCACGCAGCCGGGGATGACGATCGTCTGCGGCGACTCGCACACCGCCACTCACGGGGCGTTCGGGGCGCTGGCGTTCGGCATCGGCACCAGCGAGGTCGAGCACGTGCTGGCCACGCAGACGCTGCTCCAGCGGCGCCCGCGCACCTACGAGGTGCGGGTCGAGGGGGCGCTCGGCCCCGGCGTGGCCGCCAAGGACGTGATCCTCAAGCTGCTCGCCACGATCGGGGCCGGCGGCGGGACCGGCCACGTGTTCGAGTACACGGGCTCGGCGATCCGCGCGATGTCCATGGAGCAGCGCATGACGATCTGCAACATGTCGATCGAGGGCGGCGCGCGCGCGGGCATGGTCGCCCCGGACCAGACCACGTTCGCCTACCTCGCCGGGCGGCCGTTCGCGCCCCGCGGCGCGGCCTGGGAGGCGGCCGTGGCGGACTGGCGGACGCTCGCCGGCGACCCCGGCGCCGCCTACGACCGGACGGTCACGATCGACGCCGACCAGCTCGAGCCGATGATCACCTACGGCACCAACCCGGGGATGGGGCTGCCGATCACCGGCCGGGTCCCCGACCCGGACGCCGAGACCGACGAGCGCCGCCGCGGGGCGCTGGCCAAGGCACTGACGTACATGGACCTCGAGCCGGGCCGGCCGCTGCTGGGCCAGCCGATCGACGTGGTGTTCATCGGCTCGTGCACCAACTCGCGCATCTCCGACCTGCGGCAGGCGGCCGAGCTGCTGCGCGGCCGGCGGGTCGGCGCGGGCGTGCGGGTGCTGGTGGTCCCCGGCAGCCAGGACGTCAAGCGGCAGGCCGAGCGCGAGGGGTTGGCCGAGGTGTTCCAGGCCGCGGGCGCCGAGTGGCGCGAGGCGGGCTGCTCGATGTGCATCGCGATGAACGGCGACCAGCTCGACCCCGGCCAGTACGCGGTGTCCACGTCCAACCGCAACTTCGAGGGCCGCCAGGGCGCTGGCGGGCGGACGTTCCTCGCCAGCCCGCTGACCGCGGCCGCCTCGGCGCTCACCGGCCGGATCAGCGACGCGCGCGAGCTGCTCGGCGCCCGCGGCCCCGGAGGGGCGTGAGCGCCGTGGAGCCGGTCCGCTCGTTCACCGGCAAGGTCGTCCCGCTGCTGGCCGACAACGTCGACACCGACCAGATCATCCCGGCGCGGTTCCTGAAGACGACCGACAAGCAGGGGCTCGGCGAGGGCCTGTTCGCCGGCTGGCGCTACGACGCCGACGGCCGCCCGCGGCCGGGCTTCGTCCTCAACCAGCCGGGCATGCAGGGCCGCCCGCTGCTGCTCGCGGGCGACAACTTCGGCTCGGGATCCAGCCGCGAGCACGCCCCCTGGGCGCTGCTGGCCTACGGCTTCCGCGTGGTCCTGGCGCTGTCGTTCGCCGACATCTTCCGCGGCAACGCGCTCAAGAACGGGCTGCTGCCGGTCGCGCTCGCGCCGGACACGCACCGGCGGCTGGTCGAGCTGCTGGAGCGCGACGCCGACGCGGAGCTCACCGTCGACCTGGAGCAGCAGGCGGTCCAGCTCCCCGGCGAGCGGGCCGGCTTCGAGGTCGACCCGTTCGCGCGCTCGATGCTGCTGGCCGGCACCGACGAGCTGGGCTACCTGCTGGCCCGGGAGGACGCGGTCGCCGCCTTCGAGGCCGCCCACCCGGCACGGGTGGACACCACGCGCCCGCTCGCCTGACCCCGCCGCCGCCCGGGTCGTCGCGGAGCGCACCGCCTGGCCGGGCGGTCGGGACCGGGGACGCCGGCGCCGACCGCCCGGGTTCCTCCCGGATTCCTCCGTCCGGGCGGGTGCCCGCTCCGGCCCGCCGCCCAGGCTCAGCCCGGCCCGTAGCCGAGGTGGATGTGCTCGCGGTGACCCTCGTCGCTGAAGTAGGGGCGGTGGCCGAGGCGCCACGGGCTGCCGACCTCGGTAGGGCGCAGCGGCCCGTCCAGCCGGTCCAGCCACAGCACCAGGTCGCGGGCGGCCGGGTTGCGCCGGCTGACGGGGCGGCCGTCCACCCGGTCGACGTCGACCGCGCGCCACACCGTGTGGTTGGAGACCCGGTGGGTGCCCTTGACGTAGGTGGAGTGGCCGCTGCGGGCGCAGCTGACGCGGATGGTCCAGCGGTCGGCGAGGGCGGCCAGCAGCGACTGGACCCGCAGGTCCAGGCGGCCGGAGGCCAGGTCGGGCCGGGGGTCGCAGCCGTGGCTGCGGGTCACGCCGATGCGCGGGTCGGCCAGCAGGGCGCGCACGAACGGGTCGCTGCGGGCCGCGGCCGCGGCCTGGGTGGCCGGGAGGGTGTAGCGGCCGGCCAGCTCCACCACCTCGTGCACGTACCAGCAGGCGTTGTTGTAGCGCTTGAGCGCGCGGTGCTCGGCCGGCGAGCCGCGCACGGTCGGGCACGGGTCGCGCGCGTCGGTGGGGGCGGCGAGCCCGTTGGCGCACAGCTTGCGGGCGGCGGCGGGGATGGCGTCGGCGGGCTCGTACACCGAGTCGCCGGGCCGCTTGAACGCGTCCCAGGTGCTCGGCGGCCCGTCGGTGAGGTTGAACTGCATGGGCCCGGCGCAGCAGCCGTGGCGGTTGACCCCGGCGTGCACGCCCGGCGCGGGCGAGCGGCCGTGGTCGGACTCGACCTTGCCGATGCCCGCCAGGAGCTGCCAGCGCAGGCGGGGGCAGGTGGGCACGGCGGTCTGGGCGGCCTGGATGTAGTAGGCCAGGTACTCGCTCGGGATGTCGGCGAGCGCGAAGCTGCTGGCCGCCACGCCGCGCAGGTCGGCCACGGGCGGCAGGGCGGGGTGGGCGCGGCCCCCGAGCGCGCCGGCCAGCCGGGCGCCGATGGCGCCGGGCAGGCCCCGGATCGGGAACCCCGGCGAGGCGCCCCCGGCGAGCACCGCCAGCAGGCACAGCGCGACCACGGCCAGGGTGAGCTGCCAGCGGGCGCGGCGACTGAGCGCGCGCCAGGCGGGCGGCCGCACGGCGGCCGGACCGGCGACGCGCGGGCGCGCCGGCCGCCGCGGCGTGCGGCCGGTCACCGCTCGACCTCCCACCGCGCCCCGGTGCGCCGCAGCGTCACCAGCGCCGTGTCCAGGCGCTCGGGGCCGATCTCGGCCAGCACCAGCACGCGCACCTGGTCGGCGGACAGCCGCTCGGCCTGCAGGGCGCGGACGCGGCCGGTGGGCACCCGCAGCCGGCGCGCGTACCAGGCGACGGCGGCCTGGTCGGGCGTCAGGCGGCCGGCCGCCGGCCGCCGGGTCACCCACGGGGTGCGGGTCGCGGACGCGGCGGCGGGCGCGGCGGCCGCGGCCAGCCGGGCGGCGGGCAGCCCGCCGAGGTCGGCGTGCTCGTAGAGGACCCCGACGGTGGCGGCGAACAGGCTGGCCAGCAGCGCCACCGTGCTGAGCCGTCGGCCCAGCGGCGACCGCAGCGCCCGCAGCGGGACGGTCAGCACCTGCTGCGCGCCGGTCATCGCGACCCACCCCCCACCAGCGCCAGCCGCCGCGGCGCCGAGCCGTCGCGGCCGCTGTCGCTGTCGCCGGTGCTGCGGCGCAGCCGGCGCACGACCAGCACGACCACCGCGACCGGCACCGCCGAGCCGGCGAGCAGGGCGCCGACGTGCTCGTCCGCGCCGTGCAGGAGCGTGGCCGCGCGCAGCAGCACCAGCGACAGCAGCGAGGCGGCCGCGTACACCAGCAGCGCCCCGCCCAGCGGCGCCAGCCAGTAGCGGGCGACCGGCCGGCGCAGCCGCGGGTCGACGGTGAGCGGGAGCACCGCCAGCCCCCCGATCGCCAGCAGGAGCACCAGCGCCTGCGCGCAGGTGGCGAGCATCGCCAGGGCGCCGAGCACGACCGCGAACGGCAGCGCGTACAGCAGCGCGGTGGTGGCGATGAACGCCCGCTCCCAGCCGCGCCGCCCGACCGCCCAGCCGTCCACCGCGGCGATGCGCCGGCGCAGGGACTCGAGGATGCCCGGCTTGTCGGCCGGCGGCGCCTGGGTCAGGACCGTGGTGCCGGTCTGCATGCGCGACAGCGGGTCGGCGACGAACGAGGTCCAGTACTGGCCGAGCAGCTCGCGCTGGGCCCGCTCCAGCGTCGGCAGGCGGCCGGGCTCGTTGGCGGGGTCGGCGACCGCGAACCCCCGCACGGTGACCTCCCCCACCGCCCGGCCGGGCGCGCCGGCCAGCCGCACGGCCGTGCTCGACTTGGTCACCAGCACGGTCATACCGACCAGCAGCAGGATCAGCAGCAGCCAGGTACGGTTCGGCGGGCTGCGCAGCACGCCGTAGGCGACCAGCGCCAGGATCGCCAGCAGCGTGCCGCCCTCCAGGGCCAGCCGGTGACGCTGGCGCCAGTCGCCCAGGCCCGCCGCGGCAGGGTCGCCCACGAGCACCTGCAGCAGGTTGAGGCGGTGGACGTCGCGCTGCCGCTCGACCGCGGCGCGGCTGGTCCAGGCGGTCGCGCGCATCGCGTTGCGGGCGAGCACGTTGAGCGCCCCGCCGCCGTCGACCTGGACGCGCTCGCGCTGGTAGTCCCAGGCGGGGGTGCCGGGCTCCTCCGGCGGGCGGGGCGCGACCGCGAACACCACGCCGAGCAGGAGCAGGACGAGGGCGAGGTAGCGGGCGAGCAGGCCCGCGTGCCAGCGGGGACCGCGCGGCCCGCGGGGCGCGGCAAGGGCGAGCAGGGCGGTCGTGGTGGTCCGGCGCTCCATGACCATGCGGTGTCACCTCCAGGTGTCGGAGCCGTTCCGGGCAGGCCGGTCAGGCCGCCGGGATGCCGCCCGTGGCGGGGGTCGTGCGCGCCTGGGCAGGCGTCGCCACGGGCGAGCGCGGGGAAGGCGGACGTCGAGGGGAGCTGGTGAACGGGCGCACGCGCTGGTCGCGCGTGGTCCGGACGGCGCGGATGGACCTGTCAGGTCAGTGCGTGGACGGTCTCGTCAGCACAGCTTGGGTGGAGCGCCTCGGGGTGGTTCCGAACGATTGACTCGAACACATGATCGACCGGTTTCGCCGGTTTGTCAACAGGCACTTCGGTCGTCTCAGCAGAAGTCACCATTCCTCGCGCATGGTGTCAACCGGGACGAACGTCTGGAGCAGGGAAGACGCCCGCGCGGCCGAGGAGCGCCGGGAGCGGCCGCCCGAGCCGGTCCGCGAGCCACGACGACGTCGCGATCAGCCTGCCCACGTCCAGCCCGGTCGACACCCCCATCCGCTCGAGCATCCACACCAGGTCCTCGGTGGGGACGTTGCCGGTCGCCGCGGGCGCGAAGGGGCAGCCGCCGATCCCGCCGGTGCTGGCGTCCAGGGCCTGCACCCCGGCCAGCACCGCCGCGTACGCGTTGGCCAGGCCGGTGTTGCGGGTGTCGTGGAAGTGGCAGCGCAGCCTGACCCCGGGCGCGGCCGCGCGGACCGCGGCGACCAGCTCGCGCACCTGGGTGGGGACGCCCGCGCCGATGGTGTCGCCGAGCGCGATCTCGTCCGGGCCGGCGGCCGCCGCCTGCTCGACCAGCCCGGCGACGCGGGCGGGCTCGACCTCGCCGGTGTAGGGGCAGCCGAACGCCGCGGAGACGGTGAGCGTGGCGCGCACGCCCGCCGCCCGGCTCGCGGCGGCGACCTCTGCCCACACCGCCAGCGAGCCGGCGGTGTCGAAGCCCTGGTTGCGACGGCTGAACTCGTCGGTGGCGAAGAGGACGTAGTTGACCTCCGGCAGCCCGCTGGCGAGCGCGCGCTCCAGGCCGCGCCGGTTGAGCACCAGGCCGACGAAGGTGACTCCCTCGGCGGGGGGCAGCCCGGCGACGACGTCCTCGGCGTCCGCCAGCTGCGGGACCCGCGCGGGGTTGACGAAGCTGGCGACCTCGACGCGGCGGGCACCGGCCGCGACGCTGCGCCCGATCAGCTCCAGCTTGTCGGCGGTGGGCAGCACGGCGGCCTCGTTCTGCAGGCCGTCCCTCGGGGCGACCTCGACGATCTCCACCGCGTCCACCGCGATCCGACCTCCCGCCGGCCGACCGGCCGTCCCCGCCGCGAGCGGCCATCGTACCGGCGGCCGCCGAAACGTCTTACAAAGAGGTTCGGGATCGGCGAGGATAGTCGGTATGAGCGGTCGACCGCTGGACCGGACGTGAGCGCGGGTCACGCTGCGCCACCGGCAGGACCGCGTCCGGGGCGCCTCCCGGCGTCGCTGGAGGCCATCCTGCGCGGCGGGGTCGCCCGCGTGCGCGAGCGGCAGCACGACCGCCCCGCGGCGCCCCGCCGCGAGCGGCGCCCGCCCGCCGGCCGCGCCCGCGGGCGGCCGCCGGCGGTTCCACCCCGGTCGCGCCGCTGGCTGCGGCGCGCCGCCGGCGCGGGCGCCGGGACGGTCGGGCTGCTCGGGGCCGTGCTCGGCGCGGAGGTGATCGTGGCGCGCCGGCGGCCGTACATCCCCGAGACCGCCTACGACCGGGTGCTGCGCTTCCCGGAGCCCGGCGGTCCCGGCGCCGCGGCCACCCGCCCGCTCCGGCTCGCGGTGCTCGGCGACTCGACCACCACCGGCGTCGGGACCGAGCAGGTCGAGCAGACCTACGCGGCGATCGTCGGGCTGCAGCTGGCCGGGCGCGGACCGGTCGAGGTGCACGTGATCGGCCGGGCTTCGGCCCAGATCGCCGACGTGCTCGCCGAGCAGGTGCCGCTCGCCGAGACGCTCCGGCCCGACCTCGTCCTGCTGGTCGCCGGCGCCAACGACGTCACGCACGTGACGCCCTTCCGGCAGCTGCGCCGGTGCATGGAGGAGATCCTCGACCGGCTCGCGCCCGCCCCGCTGGTCCTGGGCGGGATCCCCGCGATCGACCTGGCCACCGTGCTGCTGCATCCCCTGCGCGACCTCGGCGCCTGGCGGGGGCGGCAGCTGAACCGGCTCCTGCGGCGCCTGGCGCACGACCGGGAGCACGTCAGCTTCGTGTCGCTGGAGATCCGGCCGACCCCCGAGACGGCCGAGCAGTGGCGCGGGTACCTCGCGCACGACCGCTTCCACCCGAGCGCGGTCGGCTACGCCCGCTGGGCGCTGGAGTTCGCGCCGGCCCTGCTCGCCGCCGACCCGCGCCGCCCGGACCAGACGCCCCTGCCGGAGCGGACCGTCAGCCTGGTGGAGCCGCCGGCGGACGCCCTGCGGCCTGCGGCGCCGCCCGCAGCTGGCGCTTGATCCGCGCCAGGATCGCGCCCATCCCGCGCAGGCGCAGCGGCGAGATCACCTCGGCCAGCCCCAGCCTGGTGGAGAAGTCGCCCGGGGTGTCCAGGACCTCCTGCACGCTGGCGCCGTCCAGCCCGGCGAGCAGGATCCCCGCGAAGCCGCGCGTGGTCGGCGCCTCCGGCGGCGCGTCGAAGTACAGCCGCACGGTGCCCTCGGCGGTGGGCTCGACCGCGACGAAGAACGGCGTCTGGCATTCGTGCACCCGCTCCAGCGCCTCCCGCGGCAGGTGCGGCGGTAGCGGCGGGACCCGCTCGGCGTAGTCGAGCAGCGCCTCCAGCCGCAGCTCGGCGGGGGTGTCGGAGAACTCCTCGACGACCGCCTCCAGGCCCGCCGGCAGCCCCACCCCGCTCACCCCGCCGCGGGCGTGGTCCGGGCGGGCTCGGCGCTGCGCTCGATCGGGACCCGCACGGCGTTGCCCCACTCGACCCAGGAGCCGTCGTAGTTGCGCACGCGCGGGAAGCCGAGCAGGTGGGTGAGCACGAACCAGGTGTGCGAGGAGCGCTCGCCGATCCGGCAGTAGGCGATCACGTCGTCGCCGGCGTCCAGCCCGAGCTGCTCGACGTAGATGCGGCGCAGCTCGTCGGCGGCCTTGAAGGTGCCGTCGTCGTTGGCGGCCTGCTTCCACGGCTTGTTGGCGGCGCCGGGGATGTGGCCCGCGCGGATCGCGCCCTCCTGCGGGTAGTCCGGCATCGCCAGCAGCTCGCCCGCGTACTCGGCCGGGCTGCGCACGTCGACCAGCCTCCCGCCGCCGCCGACGTGCACCAGCACGTCGTCCTTGAACGCGCGGATGCGGGCGTCGTCGCGCTCGACCACCGGGTAGTCCGCCGCGGGCCGCCGCGGCGCCTCGCGGGTGAGGGGACGCCCCTCCTCGATCCACTTGGCGCGGCCGCCGTCCAGCAGCCGCAGGTCCGTATGGCCGAACAGGCTGGCGACCCAGAGCGCGTACGCGGCCCACCAGTTGAAGTTGTCGCCGTAGAAGACGATCGTGCTGTCGCGCCCGATCCCCTTGGACGACATCACCCGGGCGAACCGCTCGCCGTCGACGTAGTCGCGCTGGACCGGGTCGTTCAGGTCCAGGTGCCAGTCGAGCTTGACCGCGCCGGGGATGTGCCCGGTCTCGTACAGCAGGACGTCCTCGTCGGACTCCGCCACGGCCACCCGCGGATCGTCGAGGTGGTCGGCGAGCCACGCGGTGGTGACCAGGCGCTCGGGGTGGGCGTAGGACTGCAGCTTGGGTGCGGCGTCACGCTCGACGCTGGTCGGCATCGGTCCTCCGGTTCACGGCGTGCGGGTGTCCGCGGCGGGCCGGCCTCCGGCGCGCGGCGGGCGGCCCCCGGGCGGCGTCCCGTCCCCGTCGACGGGACCCGGCGGTCCACGGTAGCGCGTCCGGCGGCCCGGGCGCGATCCGCGCGTCAGGGCCGGTAGAGTCGCCTGGGACGGGGCGCGGCGAGGAGGCGGGAGGGCGGGCGATGGCGCAGTCGCAGGCTGGGGTGGCGGTCGTGACCGGGGCGTCGAGCGGGATCGGGGAGGCCTGCGCCCGCCGGCTGGCCGCCGCCGGCTACACGGTGGTGGTGGGCGCGCGCCGGGCCGACCGGCTCGAGCGCCTCGCCGCGGCGGCCGGCGCGCAGGCCCACCCGCTGGACGTGACCGACCCGGCCTCGGTCGAGGCGTTCGCCCGCGCGGTCGCCGAGCGCCACGGCCGCTGCGAGGTGCTGGTCAACAACGCGGGCCTGGCGGCCGGGCTCGACCCGGTGGCCTCCTCGGACGAGGCGCACTGGCGGGCGATGCTGGACACCAACGTGCTCGGCCTGCTGCGGGTCACCAAGGCGTTCCTGCCGCTGCTGCGGCGCGCGGGGCGCGGCGCGCACATCGTCAACCTCGGCTCGATCGCCGGCTTCGAGGTCTACCCCGGCGGCGCCGGGTACACCGCGAGCAAGCACGCGGTGCGGGCGGTCACCCAGACGCTGCGGCTGGAGCTGAACGGCGAGCCGATCCGCATCACCGAGGTCGACCCCGGCATGGTCCGCACCGAGTTCTCGGCGGTCCGCTTCGAGGGCGACCAGCGGCGCGCGGACGCGGTCTACCAGGGCATGCAGCCGCTCACCGCCGACGACGTCGCCGACTGCGTGACCTGGGCGGTCACCCGCCCGGCGCACGTCGACGTCGACCTGATCGTGGTCCGCCCGGTCGCGCAGGCGACCGCGACCGTCGTCGCCCGGTCCGAGCCGGGCCGTTAGCTACTTGCCCCTGAAGAAGTCGGGGCTGCGGTAGCCCGTGGGCGGTTGCGCTATGGGCGTGCTCCCCGGGTGCCTTCCTGGTCGCCCCACATGACACCGACGGATGGGGCCATGCTGTCGGGCTCCAGGAAGCCGCGCTGCTCGGCGAGGACCTGGTCGATCGGCAGGACCGGGTCCAGGCCCAGCGCCTGCCGCTTGACCATCCGGTCGTACAGGACCAGGTACACCGCCGAGGCCAGGTTGACGCAGTGGCGGGTGGGGATGACCACGAACCGGTGGCAGCGCGACAGCTCGGCCGATCGCAGGCTGCCGTCCTCAGGGCCGAACACGTACAGCGCGTGCTCGGGATGCTCGAAGGCCGGCAGCAGCTCGGCGCCGGTGCGCAGCTCCACGGCGACCGGGACGGTCTGCCGGTCGAACGCGTCGAAGACACGGTCGTACCGGCGCAGCTGGACCTGCTGGTCGCCCTTCATGCGCTCTTCGCGGGGCAGCCGCTGGCGCTTGCCGGCGCTGAGGGAGACCCGGTCGCCGGCGTCGGACCCGACGGCCCGGTCCCGTTCCTGGACCTGTTCCAGGGCCGCGACGAGCTCGTGGTCTACCAGCGCATGTGGTACGACGGCGCGCCGCACCAGGGGCAGTGCGAGGGCTGCACCACCACGGCCTGGCACCTGAAGGACGCCGTCTACCTCAACGCCCGCGGCGTCTCGTTCGCCCTGCTGCGCCGCCGCCACGGCGGCCGCCGTGTGCGCATGCGCGGCCTGGTCCGCATCGTCAGGACTTCGAGCTGCTGGCCGCCGCGGAGGGCCGCACTACTGGGTCGCGACTGCACTCAGCGCGTTCACCAGTGCAGCCCCGTACTCGGGCAGATCAGGTGGCCTGCGGGCGGTAACGAGGTTGCCATCGACGACAACTGGCTCGTCAACATACGTTGCGCCCGCGTTGACGACGTCGTCTCGAATGCCAACTGTGCAGGTCATCGTGCGGCCCTTCAGTATCCCGGCGGACGCCGGCACCCAGCCGCCGTGGCAGATGACACCGAGCGTCTTGTCGGCGGCGTCGGCGTCGCGGACCAGCTCGAGGACCTTCTCGGAGCGCCGCAGCTTGTCGGGGGCCCAGCCGCCGACGACCAGGATCCCGTCGAAGTCCGCCATGTCCAGGTCGTCGACGTGGGCGTCGGGCATGGCCGGCAGGCCGTGCTTGCCGCGGTACTCCTGCTCGCCGAGCCCGGCGACCACGACCTCGGCGCCCTCCTCGCGCAGGCGGATCACCGGATACCACAGCTCCAGGTCCTCGTAGTCGGCTTCCACCAGGGCGATCAGCCGCTTGCCGCGCAGCCGCATCCGCATCGCCTTCCTTCGGGTGTCGCTTGCCGTCGGACTGCAGGCTCCCCAGCCTACGCCGCCCGAATCGGCGTAGAGTGCGCGTCGATGGCAACTGACGAGGAAGAACGCATCGCCCTGTTCATCGACCACGAGAACCTGGCGATCGGGGCCCGCGAGTCCGGCCGCAGGTTCGACGTCGGGCCGATCATGGACGCCCTGGCCGAGCGCGGGCGGATCGTCGCCCGGCGGGCGTACGCGGACTGGACGCTGTTCGCCGACGACCGCCGCGCGCTGGTGGACCACAACTGCGAGCTGATCGACATCCCGCAGCGGCTCGGCGCGGTGCGCAAGAACGCCGCCGACATCAAGCTGGCGGTCGACGCGATCCAGCTCGCCTTCGAGCGCGGCTTCGTGTCCACGTTCGTGATCGCCTCGGGGGACTCGGACTTCACCCCGCTGGTGTCCGCGCTGCGCGCCCTCGACCGGCGGGTGATCGGGATCGGCGCGCGCGGCTCCACCTCGGCGCTGCTGCCGCAGGCCTGCGACGAGTTCGTGTTCTACGACCGGCTGCCGGGCGTGCCGGAGGTCGAGCCGCGCACGCCGACCGCGGGCGGCCGCGATGGGCGGCCGCGGACCAGGCCCGCCGCCCGCCCCCGCGCCGCCAGGGCCGCGGGCGCGACCGGGGAGGCCGCCGAGCCCCGGGAGGCCGGCGCGCGCGACCGGGAACCCAGCAGCAGCGAGCGGGACCTGCACGAGGTGCAGCGGGTGCTGACCCAGACCCTCGCCGGTCTCAAGCAGAGCGGCGCCGAGCCCGTGTACGCCTCGACCCTGAAGCGCGCGGTGCTGCGCAAGGATCCGACCTTCTCCGAGCGCGACTACGGCTTCCGGGCGTTCGGCGAGATGCTCCGCCAGATCGAGCGGCACAACGTCGTGTCGCTGTCCGAGGGCATGGCCCCCGGCGACCCGGCGGTCGACTTCCCCGACCCGCAGGGCCACGAGGAGACCTTCCAGCTGCTGCGCGACACCGTGCGCGAGCTGCAGGGCGAGGACGACGTGCCCCTGTCGGGCCTCAAGGACCAGCTGCGCAAGCGGGCGCCGAACTGGTCGGAGAAGGACTTCGGCTACAGCGGGTTTCTGCAGTTCGCCAAGGCGGCGGCCGCCGGCGGCGCGGTCGTGATGGAGCGGGACGAGGAGGAGGGCGACTACTTCCTCTGGGTCCCCGAGTGACGCCGCCCTCGACGCCGCCTGACCGCGGGCGGACGCCCGCCGGGACGGCGTCGCGGACCGCTGCGGTGCGGCCGTCGGGCCCAGGGCAGCCCGCCGGTCACCCCTCCAGGCGCCAGCAGCCCGGCTCGTGGGGTGGGGGGAGGCGGCCGACGCTCTGCAGGAACGCCTCGACGACCTGCGGTGAGGCGAACTGGAACGTCTGCCGGTAGATGCGCTGCTGGTCGGCGAGATCGTCGGGCTGCGAGCGCACCCACTGCCCGAAGGCGCCATGCTCCTCGGCGAGCGCGAGCACCGTCTCGGCGTTCTTGATGGTCGCCCGCACCTTGGCGAGGTTTCGGACGATGCCCGGGTCGCGAAGGATCAGGCTGACGTCCTTGGGTGTGAAGGCGGCCACGATCTTCGGCTCGAAGTCGTGGAACGCGCGGCGGAACCCCTCACGCTTGGCGAGCACCGTGCGCCAGGACAGGCCTGCCTGGAACACCTCCAGCGACAACCGCTCGAACCAGTCGGCCTCGTCGAGCGGGGGCTCGCCCCACTCGAGGTCGTGATAGTCGGCGAGGATCGGATCGGTGGCTGCCCAGCGGCAACGGCGCTTGCCATCGAGGGCCGGAAGCACCATGCACGACCTCCATGGGGCGTGACGACGGCGGTCGGCCGAAAGCCGTCGTGAGCGGCTTCGCGACGAAGCGTACCGCTCCGGGCCGCTATCACGAAAACCCAGCAAGGCGGCGCGTCAGGGACGCACGCCGGCCGCCCAGCCGACCGCGAGCGCGAGGATCCCGGCGAGCAGCAGCAGGTAGGCTCGCCGCCGGTGGTCGGGCTGGCCGCGACCGGCGAGCGCTGCCGCGGCGCCGA
This sequence comes from Actinomycetes bacterium, assembly GCA_035263405.1. Taxonomy (GTDB): domain Bacteria; phylum Actinomycetota; class CALGFH01; order CALGFH01; family CALGFH01; genus DATFRI01. The sequence goes on from DATFRI010000051.1 coordinate 55,934, forward strand.
CCGCGAGCGCGGCCCCGCCGCCGGCGAGCACCGGCACCCGCGAACCGGCGGCCAGCCCGGACGCGACCGCGAGCGCGACCGCCGCGACGTAGGCGGCCGCCGCCAGCAGGGCGGAGCGGCGGACCCCGAGCCGTGCCGGCAGCCCGCGCACCCCGGTCGCCCGGTCGGTCTCGACGTCGGGCAGCGCGTCGGCCAGGTGCACCGCGAACGCCCCGAGGAACCCGATCGGCCAGGCCCACCACAGCACCGGCGGGAACCGCCCGGCGGCCCCGTAGGCGCCCAGCGGCACCAGCGGCAGCGCGACCGCGAACGGCAGCACGCTCGCGGGGGTCCCCTTGAGCCACAGGTCGTAGGTCCAGGCGCAGGCGAGCGCGGCGACCGCGAGCGCGAAGGTCGCCAGGTTGAGCGCGAGCCCGAGCGCCAGCGAGACCACGCCGGCGGCGACCGCGAGCCGGCGGGCCGTGGCCGCGGAGATGCTGCCGGTGGGGATCGGCTTGGCGCGCCCCGCGGCGGCGTCGGCGGGGGCGTCGACGACGTCGTTGAGCGCGCCCGCCGCGTACTGGTTGGTGGCCAGCAGGCCGGCGAGCAGCGTCAGGCGCAGCAGGTCCAGGCGGCCGCGCGCGGCGACGAGCGCGAAGGCCATCCCGGCCGCGACGACCGTGAGCGCGGGCGCGGCGTGCAGCAGGGCGAGGTGGGTCGCGGGGTGCCAGGCACCTCGCGGGCTGGCGGCGGCGGGAGCGCTCGTCGGCGGCCTCCTGGGTCCGGCGGCCCGCCGCGGGTGCGGCGGGTCCGGCCGGAAGCGTAACGCGATCGGTCCGGGAGTTTCGCCGGGCGTGCCGGGCGTGATACGTGATAGGGACGGCAGACGCGACCGGGCGACCCGCCCGGGACGAGACCGCCGGCGTGCGCCCCGCCAGCGGGCGCGGCGCACGCGCCGACACGGGGAGGTGACGTGGGCCGGAAGGATCGGGCGCGGGCCCGCAGGCGGCACGCGATCGAGCGGGCCCGCCGCGCCCACGGGGAGCACCAGGCGGCGAAGGAGCCGGAGCAGGAGCCGGAGGCCAGGCGGCGGCCGCGGTCCAGGTCGCGGCCCGCATCGGGGCGGCAGCCCGGCCGGGCGCAGGGCCGGGGAGGCGCGCGGGGGTCGATCGGCCCGAGGCCGGTGAACCCGTTCGCGACCAAGGCCAAGGTCGGCGACCTCGACCCGCGCGGCCGGGTCCGCACCAGGGACATGCTCGTCCACCCGAGGATCACCACCAAGGTGGTGCTGTTCGCGTTCCTGCTGGCGCTGCCGGGCGCGATGCTGCCGCTGCTCACCCACAAGGAGCAGCCCGGCCTGCAGGCGCTGACGTTCGTCGCGTTCGCGGTGTGCTTCGTCGGCCTGGCGGATCTGGCGAGGACCCGTCGCTGGAGCGTCGTGATGCTCATGTCCGCGACCTTCTCGCTGGTCGTCGGCGTGTCCTCGCTGTTGGGGCGATGAGCCGGGCGGGTCGGGCGGCCGCGCGCCGGCGTGCCTCGGGCGGCGCGCCGCGGACCGCGCGCGCCGCCGGGCCGGCGCGATGACGGCGCCGGGCGGATCCGGGGGGGCGGGCGGCGGCTACCCGCGGCAGCAGGCGCGCACGCGCGGGTTCAGCCTCGGCCAGCCGCGCGCCTTCACCATCTCGGCCGACGGCGAGCGGGTGGCGTTCCTGCGCTCGGCCGCCGGGGACGACCCGGAGCTGAAGCTGTGGGTGCTGGACCTGTCGACCGGTGCGGAGCGGCTGGTCGCCGACCCCGCCGAGCTGGACGGCGGGGCGCTGCCGGCCGCCGACCGCCTGCTGCGCGAGCGGACCAGGGAGCGCTCCTCGGGGATCGTCGCGTACGCCGCCGACGAGGCCGGCGCCGTCGCGGCGCTGGCGTACGGCGGGCGCGCCTACCTGGCCGACCTGGTGGCCGGCGGGGTGCGGGAGCTGGCGGTGGCCGGGCCGGCGACCGACCCGCGGCCTGACCCGGCCGGCCGCCAGGTCGCCTACGTGACGGGCGGCGCGCTGCACGTCACCCCTACCGGTGGCGGGGGCGAGCCGCGGCGGCTGGCCGCCGGGGACCACCGGGACGTCACGGTCGGGCTGGCGGAGTTCATCGCGGCCGAGGAGATGGGGCGCCTGCACGGGTACTGGTGGGCGCCGGACGGCCGGCGTCTGGCCGCGGCGCGGGTCGACACCCGGCCCGTGTGCCGCTGGCACCTGGCCGACCCCTCCGACCCCGCCGCCCCGCCGGCCACGCTGCGCTACCCGGTCGCCGGGACGCCCAACGCCGACGTCGGCCTGCTCGTGGTCGACCTGGACGGCCGGGCGGTCGAGGTGGTGTGGGAGCGTGAGCTGCTGCCCTACCTGGCACAGGTGCGGTGGGACCCGGGCGCGCCGCTGACGCTGGTGGTGCAGTCGCGCGACCAGCGCGAGCTGCGGGTGCTGGCGGCCGACGACCGCACCGGGGCCACGCGCACGGTGTGGGCCGACCGCGACCCGGCATGGGTCGAGCTGGTCCCCGGCGTGCCGCGCTGGCTGCCCGACGGCGGGCTGCTCACCGCGGGCGACCGTGACGGCGCCCGCCGGCTGCTGGTGGACGGCGAGCCGGTGACCCCCGACGGCCTCCAGGTCCGCCGGGTGCTCGGCGTCGGCGACCCGGGGGGGATCGTGTTCGCCGCCTCCCGGGAGCCGACCGAGGTGCACCTGTTCCGCCTGCGGCTCCCCGGCGCGCCCGAGGCGCTCACCGACCGGCCGGGCGTGCACGACGGCGCCGTCCGTGGCGAGGTCCTGGTGGTGACGTCCGGCCGGCTGGACCGCGCGCCCGCGACCTGCGTGCAGCGCCCGGGCTGCGACCCGGTGCCGGTCGCCTCGCTGGCCGAGGCGCCGGTCGTCCGGCCCCGCCCGAGGCTGCTGCGCGCCGGCAGCAGGGCGCTGCGCTGCGCGCTGCTGCTGCCCTCGGACCCCCGGCACCCGAGGCCCCTGCCGGTGCTGCTGGACCCCTACGGCGGCCCGCACGGCCAGCGCGTGCTCGCGTCGGCCGCCGCGTACTGGACGCCGCAGTGGTTCGCCGACCAGGGGTTCGCGGTGCTGGTGGCCGACGGGCGCGGCACGCCCGGGCGGGGACCGGGGTGGGAGCGGTCGGTCCGCGGCGACCTCGCCGGGCCGGCGCTGGAGGACCAGGTGGCGGCGCTGGAGGCGGTCGCCGCCGAGCATCCGGAGCTGGACCTCGGCCGGGTCGCGATCCGAGGCTGGTCGTTCGGCGGGTACCTCGCGGCGCTGGCGGTGCTGCGCCGTGGGGACGTGTTCGCCGCGGCGATCGCCGGGGCGCCGGTGGCCGACTGGCGGCTGTACGACACCCACTACACCGAGCGCTACCTCGGGCACCCCGACCGCGACGCCGACGCCTACGAGCGCAGCTCGCTGCTGGCCGACGCGGCGAGCCTGCGCAGGCCGCTGCTGCTGATCCACGGGCTCGCCGACGACAACGTGGTCGCCGCGCACACGCTGCGGCTGTCCAGCGCGCTGTTCGCCGCCGGGCGCCCGCACGCGGTGCTGCCGCTGCCGGGGGTCACGCACGTCACCTCCCGGCAGGTCGTGGCGGAGAACCTGCTGGTGCTGCAGCTGGAGTTCCTGCGCACCGCGCTCGGCCCGCCCGGCGGGCCGGGCTGAGGGCGCCGCGGGACCCCCGGCCGGCTACGCGTCGGGCGCCTGCGAGGAGGTCCGCTCGAACCGCGCCGCCGCCTCGCCGGCCACCCCCGCCGTCTCCTGCCCGCCGCCGGTGACCGCCTGGGCGAACGTCGCGAACGCGCTGACGTAGCGGGCCACGTCCTCCTCGGTGTGCTGCACCGACAGCGTCCACTGCTCGTCGTAGCCGGGGGTCATGAACACCCCCTCGGTCACCTGGAACAGCCACGACAGGTACGACAGGTCCTGGTCGATCCCGGGCCTGCCGTCCGCGCCGGCGTAGTCGCGGTAGTCGCGCAGCCGGTCGGCGGCGTACATGACCGCCCCCTTGGCGCCCATCCCGGTGGTGTACATGGGCAGGTCGTAGGCGTCGATGACCCGCTGGCAGCCGGCGAGCTGCGCCTGGGTGAGCCGGTTCAGCTCCTCGTAGGCGTCCTTGGTGAGCACCTCGGTGAGGGCGACCAGGCCCGCCCGCGCCGACAGCGGGTTGCCGTTGAACGTGCCCAGCTGCGGCATGCGGTCGGCGGCGATCTCGGCCATGAGGTCGCCGCGGCCCCCGAACGCGCCCAGCGGCGTGCCGCCGCCGACGGCCTTGGCGAAGCACTTGAGGTCCGGCGCCACGCCGTAGACCTCCTCGGCGCCGCCGTGGGCGATGGTCGCGCCGGTCTTGACCTCGTCCCAGATGAGCACGACGTCGTGCCGGGTGCAGAGCTCGCGGACCGCCTCGAGGTAGCCCGGCTCGGGCTCGATGATGCCGACGTTCATCATCACCGGTTCCATGATGAGCCCGGCGACCTCGCCGGCGTGCGCGGCCAGCAGCCGGTCCAGCGTCCCGGCGTCGTTGTAGGGGACGATCAGGGTGAGGTCGGTGAGCGCGCGCGGCGCGCCCAGCCCGTAGGCGACGCTCGTGGGCGTGGCGCGCGGGCCGACGGCCGCCAGGTCGGGCTTGACCGAGACCATCACCGACTCGTGGTGGCCGTGGTAGGAGCCCTCGATCTTGACGATCCTGTCGCGGCCCTTGGCGGCGCGGGCGAGCCGCACGGCGTCCATCGTCGACTCGGTGCCGGAGTTGGTGAAGCGCACCTGGTCCAGCTGGAAGCGCTGGCACAGCTCCTCGGCCAGCAGGGTGGACTCGGCGACCGGCTGGGCGAAGTGGGTGCCGACGCCCAGGCGCTCGCGGCAGGCCTCGACGATCGCCGGGTGGGCGTGGCCGACCGCCATCACGCCGAAGCCGTTGTGGTAGTCGGAGTACTCGTTGCCGTCGACGTCCCACACGCGGCTGCCGCGGCCCCGCTCGAAGAAGATCGGGTAGGGAGGGGAGTCCTGGAACGAGGACGGGACGCCGAGCGGCAGCGACCTGAGCGCGCGCTCGCGCCATGCCCTGGACCTGGGCGTGCGCTCGTGGACCAGCTCGGTCCGGGCCGCCGTGAGGGCGTCGATGCGCTCCTGGGATGGCCGTGTGGGCATGGACGGTCACGCTCCTCGTCGCCGCGTCGCCGTGTCGTGGACCCCACCGGCCGGCCCTGGCGGGCAGGCCGACCCTTGTCAGGGTAATGCGGCTGGTCAAGGAGGCCTACACCGGGTCGCTCGCGGGCGCGCCGGAGAAGGCCGTGGGCTCGAGCCTAGGAGGCGCGCGCCGCGGGTCCGAGGCCGGGGTGCCTGGCGAGCGCGGCCTCGGTCTCCTCGACCAGCACGGCGCCCTGCTCATCCAGCGGCGCCAGCGGCAGCCGGAACTCGAAGCGGGTGCCGCTCGCGCCGGTCTCGGCGACCAGCACCTCGCCGCCCTGCCGGCGCGCGATCTGCCGCGCCAGGTACAGCCCGAGGCCGACCCCGGAGCGCATGCCCTCGTCGTCCTCGAGCTGGGTGAAGCGCTCGAAGACGCGCTGCTGGTCGGGGCAGGCGATCCCCGACCCGGCGTCGCGGACCGCCAGCACCGCCAGCTCGCCGCGCGAGGCCGCCGTGACCTGGACCGGCTCGCCGGGCGGCGAGTGCCGGCAGGCGTTGTCGATCAGGCTGGACAGCACCTGCCGCACGGCCTCGGGTTCGGCCCTGACGGGCAGGCGCTCGCCCGCGTCGACCTCGACCCGCCGCGTGGCATCGCGGCGCACCGCCTCGGCGACCGCTTCCAGCACCTGCTCCACCGCGTCCACGAGCGGACGCTCGGGCGCGCCGGGCGCCCCGATCACCGGCTCCTCGGGGTGCGCGGCCTGCAGCAGCTGCTCGATGAGCTGCTTGAGCCGCTCCCCCTGGCGCGTGCACATCTGGATGAGCGCCTGCCGGTCCTCGGGCTCCAGCCGCGCGTCGTGCGCGGCCACGGTGCCGAGCGCGCCCAGGATGGTGGTGAGCGGGCTGCGCAGCTCGTGCGAGACCCGCGCCAGCAGCTCCGACTTGATCCGGTCGGCCTCCTGCAGCTCGCGTACCAGCGCCTGCTCGGCGGAGGCCAGCCGGCCCTGCTCCACCGCCAGCCGCCGCGCGGCCTCGGCCGCCTGCTCCGCCTCCGCCCGCCGCTCGTTCGCCGCCGCCGCCGCCTTGGCCGCCAGGTACACCCCGGCGATCGGCGCGATGATGGTGAAGACCAGTAACACGCTGTGGTGAGCGAGGATGACGACCGCGGGTGCCATGCTGAGCAGGATTCCCGAGCTCCAGGCGTTGAGGACGAAGTCCCGGCGCACGCTCCCGAGGACGCTCGACCCCTCGGCCAGGGCGATCGCCACCTGCACCAAGGCGTAGTTGAGCAGGAACCACACCACCGCGGCCAGGAACGCGGGGACGAGGTGCGCTGTCACCGGCCCCTGACCGCCGCCAAACACCTCGTAGAGCGCACCGGCGGCGCTCAGCGACAGCGTGTACTGCCCCAGATTGAAGATCACCTTGTCGATCCGGACCCGCGCGACGAGATCGGAAAGCACCGACGCGGTAACCAGCGCGAGCACCGCAAGCGGCGTGCCCGCTTGAAGGACCAGCGCGAACGCGAACGTCGCTGTGATCGTCAGCGCATACGTCTCGGTGCGATGTGGCACGTTGATGGGAAAGAACTGGCTGACCAGAACGAACGCTACGAAAGAGACAACAATGCTTGGCGGGTCGAGTGCATCGCCCAGATCCAGGACGGCGATCTGGTATGCAAGAACCGCGAGACCGCTGACCGAGACGGCCTGCACGTAGCGTCGGAGCGACTCATGCCTGTCCACGAGTGATAGCGTGATCTATCATTCGCTCGAATGCAACCATGCCATGCCAAAGTCCGCCCCGAACAGGGGCGGACTTCTGGCGATTTAACTGATTGGCGTGTTAGCGCCAACTGCCGATGGCGAAGACAGGACCGGTCAGGGCCAGAAGAGTGGAAACACCCACAATGGCCATGACGAGCAGGCGGACCGTGAGTCGCCGCAAGGCGTGTGTCACCTCCTTCGGGATGGGCAGGCTGGCGCGCGCGGCTGAGATCAGGGTCCGGCGCTGACCAGGCGATTTGTGGTCCTGGAGGCGGGCGAGGGACAGGTGATCAGCAAGTCAGGCAATCTCTACGGCTCGTAGAGGAAACAGCCGTCCGGTAACGGGCGGCTAATGCGTCCATCCGCGCAGGTCGCGGGCGGTGCGCTCAGGTCGCCGGGCCGTAGATCGCCTGCGCGCGGGCGGCGATCTCCTCCGGCAGGCGCACGAGCACCCCGGTCGCCTCGACCGCCACGCCGCCGTCGGGCAGCAGCAGCCGCGCCCACGCCCGCAGGCGCTCGCCGCGGCCCTCGCCGAGTCCCGCGACCAGGCGCAGCGGGGCGTCGAGGGGGACCTGCGCGCGGTAGCGCACCTGCATCGTGGCGGTCGCCGCCCACATCCCGGCGATCAGGATCGCCGCGTACCCCATCACCTCGTCCAGCGCGGTGGCGGAGATGCCCCCGTGCAGCAGGCCCGGGTAGCTCTGGTACTCCGGGCGCGGCCGCAACGTCGCGTGGACCTCCTCGCCCTCGCGGCGGATGTCGTCCAGGTGCAGCCCGATGCGGTTGTCGTCGCCGCAGGCGAAGCACTGGCGCGCGCCGGCCGGCAGGACGTCGTCGCGGGTCTGGGGGCGAGGGTCGGTCGCACGGGACATCGGCGCTCCATCTGCGGTCTGCGGTCCGGGTGATCAGCGGCTAGGCTCTCGTGGCGGCCCGGGCGATCGCAAGGCACCGCCGCCTGACCGCGCCGCCGAGGAGGACCGATGGCCGCCGTGGACGCCGATGACCTGCGCCAGATCCCCAAGGCCGAGCTGCACCTGCACCTGGACGGGTCCCTGCGGCCGGCGACCATCGAGGAGCTGGCCCGGGCGCGCGGGCTGCTGCCCGCGGAGGCACCGCCGGGGGCGGCGGTCGAGCGGGTCCGCATCCGCGAGCGCACCGGCCTGCTCCGGGCGCTCGAGGGCTTCGCGGTCCTGCTGCCGCTGCTGCAGACCCGCGAGGACCTCGGCCGCGTCACCGGTGAGCTGGTCGAGGACCTCGCCGAGGACGGGGTGGTCTACGCCGAGCTGCGCCTGTGCCCGCTGCTGTGCACCGAGCGGGGCCTCGGCGTGGACGAGGTGCTGGCGACCGTCGGGCGGGCGGCCGCCGAGGCCGAGGCCCGCACCGGGACCCGGGTGCGCCTGATCGCCTGCATGATGGGCGGCCGCCCGCCGGAGTGGAACGAGACGGTCGTCGACGCCGCGATCCGCCGGCAGGGCGACGGGGTCGTCGCCGTCGATCTGGCCGGCGACGTCGAGGGCCGCTCCCCCGGGTGGATCGACGCGATCGCCGCGCTGTTCGCCCGCGTCCGGGACGCGGGCCTGGCCGTCACGGTCCACGCGGGGGAGGCCGAGCCGCCGGGCGCGATCCGCACGGCCGTCGACCGCTACGGCGCCGAGCGGCTCGGCCATGCCACCAGCCTGGTGGAGGACCCCGACCTGCTCGCCGAGGTGGTCGAGCGCGGCCTGGTCCTGGAGACCTGCCCGCGGTCCAACTACTGGACCCGCAGCGAGGCCGAGCTGCCGACCCTCGCCGAGCACCCCCTCGGCCGGCTGCTCGGGGCCGGGGCGCGCGCCTGCGTCAACACCGACGACCGCTCCCTGTTCGGCAACGACCTGTCCGGGGAGCTGGCGGCGATCGCCGAGGCGCAGGGGCTCAGCGACGAGCAGATCGGCACGCTCGTCGCCAACGGATTCGAGGGCGCGTTCGACCGGACCGCGGCCCTCGGGGCGCTGCGGGCCGGACTCCCCCGCCGGCCATGACCTCGCGGGGGGCCGCCGAGGGGCACGCCTGGCCGCCGGGCCTGCACCCGCTGCCCGCGCGCGCGGCCGAGCGCGCCGCCCGGCTGGTGCTGGGGGAGGCCGGCTGACCGGCTCCTAGCGTGGCGCGCGCCGTCCGCGGCGCAGCGCGCGGACGGCGGCCTCGGCGCGGCGCACGCCGTCCAGCTCGTCCAGCACCTCGCCGACGAGCTGGTTGCGGTGCTCGAACTCCAGGTCACGGGTGGCCGCGGGCAGCCGGCGGGCGCGCGCCTCGGCGGCGGCCAGCGCCGCGGCCGCCGCCTCGGCCTCCGCGGACAGCGCGGGCAGCGCCCAGCCGGGCAGCTCGGCGCGGGCGGCCTCCAGGCCGGCGAGGAAGCCGGCGACGGCGGCCTGCACCGGGACGCCCTGCCGCCGGGCCGTCGGGACGCTGGCCAGCAGCGCCCGGCTGCCCTCGTCCAGCGCGCGGGCGAAGCGGGCGAAGTGCTCCCAGGCCGCCTGGACGTCCGCGTCGGGCGCCCGGCGCCGCGGCAGGCGCATCCCGGTCAGGCCGTGGGGGCGGCGGTCACGCCGAGACGCTGTCGCGGTGGGGCGCGCGCGCCCGCCGGCGGCCGCCGGTGAGGCCCCACAGCGTGACGCGCCACAGCGCCTCGGCGACGATCCGGCGGTTCATCTTGGACACGCCCGCGGCGCGCTCGGTGAACACGATCGGGATCTCCACCACCCGGAAGCCCGCCTGCCAGGTCCGGTGCGCCATCTCGATCTGGAAGCAGTAGCCGCCCGACTGGATCCGGTCGAGCGCGAGCGCCTGCAGCACCTGCCGCCGGTAGGCGCGGTACCCGGCGGTCGCGTCCCGCACCGGCATCCCCAGCGCCAGGCGCACGTAGGCGTTGCCGCCGCGGCTGACCGCCTCGCGCAGCCGGCTCCAGTTGCGGGTCCCGCCGCCGGGCACGTAGCGGGAGCCGATCGCCAGGTCCGCGTCGTCGAGCGCGTCGAGCAGCGCGGGCAGGCGGTCGGGCGGGTGGGAGCGGTCCGCGTCCATCTCGACCAGCGCGTCGAAGCCGCGCGTCAGGCCCCAGGCGAAGCCCGCGCGGTAGGCGGCGCCCAGCCCCGCCTTGGCGTCGCGGCGCAGCAGGTGCAGCCGCGGCTGGCCCGCCCGGGCGAGGAGGTCCGCGGTGCCTGCGCCGCGGCGGGTCCCCCGGGCGATCAGGTCGGCGACCAGCTCGGCGGTCCCGTCGGGGCTGCCGTCGTCGACGACGAGCACCTCCGCGCGCGGCTCGACCGCGAGCACGTCGGCGACGACCCCGCCGATCGTCGCGGCCTCGTTGAAGGTGGGGACGATGACGAGTGCGTTCATCAGCTCCGGGTGTCGGGCGCCGGGGCGCGGCGGGCAGGGGGTCCGACGGTATCGCGTCCGGGCTCCTCGCGCTCGGCTGCCCGGCGGGCGGCCGGCGCGCGGCGGCGCCGCAGGGCCGGCAGCGCGACCAGCGCCGCCGTCGCCAGCCCGACGATCGCGGCCTCCACCAGGCGGCCCGCGCGCGCGTACGGGGTGAGGCCGGTGCGCGGCGTCACCTGCGCGCGGATCGTGGCCGCCTGGTACAGCCCGGTGCGCTGACCGGCGTGGCCGTCGGGGCCGACGACGGCGCTGATGCCGGAGATCGACGCGTGGACGACCGTGCGGCCCTCCTCCACCGCGCGCAGCTGGCTGGTGGCCAGGTGCTGGCGGCCCAGCGGGCCGCGCCCGAAGGAGGCGTTGTTGGTGAGCATCACCAGGAACCCCGCGCCCTGCCTGGCGAGCTGGCGGGCGTCCTCGGGGTAGGCGGTCTCGTAGCAGATCAGCACCCCGAAGCGCGTGCCGTCCAGCATCATCGGCTCCAGGCGGCGCCCGGGCACCTTGTCGTAGGGGAGCTGGCCGGTCGCGGGCACCAGACGCCGCATCACCGAGCCGAACGGGACGTACTCGCCGAAGGGCACCAGACGCCGCTTGACGTAGCGGTCGGCGAGCCGGCCGTCGGGCGTGAACAGCAGCGCCTCGGTCGCGTAGCGGCCGCCGCCGAGCGCGGTCGTCGTGCCGGCCAGCAGGGGCGCCCGCGCCGCACGCACGGCGCCGCGGACGGCCTGCAGCCGGGAGGGGTCGGCCAGCGGGTCGTCGTCCATCGAGCCCTCGGCCCAGACCACCAGGTCCGCAGGTGGGCCGCCGGCGAGCTGCTCGGTCATGCGCACGTGCGCGTCGAACACCGCCCTGGTCGTCAGGCCCCGGTTGGACCGGTCGAAGGGCACGTTGCCCTGGATCACGGCCAGCCGCAGCGGCGGGCCCGCCCCTGGCGGCGGCCCGGGGGCGGCGAGCCCGCTGAACGGCAGGGCCAGGGCCAGCGCCGCCCACGCGGCCGCGGCGCGCCGGCGGCCGCCGGCCACGGCCAGGAGCGCCTCGGCGAGCGCGAGGTTGCAGGCGACGATCACCAGCGACAGCCCGTACACCCCCAGCACCCGCGCGAGTGGCAGCAGCGGGCCGCCGCCGTGCTGGCTGAGCCCGAGCTGGCCCCAGGCGAACCCGCCCAGCGGCACGTGCCCGCGGGCCAGCTCGAGCCCGGCCCACAGGACCGCGAGCAGCGGCACCCGCCAGCCGCCCAGCGGCGCGGCCACCGGGACCAGCCAGGCGAAGCCGCCCAGGAACAGCGCCTGCACCGCGCACAGCGCGAGCCAGGCGAGCACCCCGGCGGGCCGGTCGGTGCCGATGGCGCTGATCCAGGTGACGTGGAGCCCGAAGAAGACCAGGCCCGCGAGCAGCCCCAGGGCCGCCGCCGCGGCGGGCCGGCGGCGGCCCGCGGCGATGAGCAGGGGGACCAGCGCCACGAACGCGACCGCGCCCAGGTCCGCCGCGGGGAACGACAGCACCAGCAGCAGCCCGGTCGCGACGGCGGCGGTCACGCCGCGCACCAGCGCGGGCGGCCCCGCCGGCCGCTGGAGGCTGGTCAGCGACGGCGCGGTCAGGCGCAGTCGCGGCACAGCTGGCGCGGCCGGTCGGCGAGCTGGCTGCGGTGCTTCACCAGGCGGCAGCGGTTGCACACGAACTCGTTGTGCTGCACCGGCAGCACCTTGGTGCTGAGCGGCTCGCGCGTCTCGTCGCGGTTGAGTGCGAGCAGGGTCTCGTCGTCGTCCTCGTCGGTGGGCGTCGGCCGCTCGGCCTTCTTCGCGATCAGCTCTTCGAGGGAGGCCTCGACCGAGGCTTCCTCTTCCTCTTCCTCAGTGCCAGCCACGGCGGTCCTTTCGGGTTCAGCTCCGTGCGGCGGCATGTGTACCACGGCCATGCCGATTCCACTTCGTCGGTGGATGCCCCCACAACGACAGGGCACGCCGCATTGTTCCCGACTGGCGTGGCAAGGTCACGGTAAACTTCCCGATCGCGTCGAGACGGGCTAAGCGGTGACGCGCGCGAACGAGCGGCGGCCGCCGGCCTTGCGGACCTCGATCGCCGCCGGGAGCAGGTCCTTGACCTCCTCGTCGTGGGTCACGAGCAGGACCTGGCGGAAGCGGCCCTGGAGCGCGGTGAGCGCGGCCAGCATGCGCTCGCGCCGCTCGCGGTCCAGCGAGCCGAGCACCTCGTCGAGGACGAGCAGGCCCAGCTCGCGGGCGCCCTCGGCGACGACCAGGCTGATCGCGACCCGCAGCGACAGGCTCGCCAGGTCGTTCTCCGAGCCCGAGAAGCGGGTCAGCTCGTGGGCGACGCCCGCGTCGACGATGCGGATGGAGTAGTCCTCGGGGTCGACCTCCAGGTCGGCGTACTCGTTGTCGGTCAGCTCGGCGAACAGCCGCGCCGCCTCGGCCGACAGGCGCGTCCCCAGCCGCGACACCAGGTGCAGGCGGAAGCCCTTGACCAGGTCGCTGGCGCGCTCCAGGTAGGCGGCGTCCTCCTCCAGGGCCGCGACCCGCTCGTGCGCGGCGCGGGCGTCGGCGACCGCGGCCGCCCGGTCGGCCTGGCGCCGCTCGGCGGCGGCCAGTGCGGCCGCGGCCCGCTCGCCGGCGCCGTGGGCGATGGTGGCCTCGCGCGCGGCGGCCTGCTCGGCAGCACGCGCCGCCTCCAGCTCCCGCTCCAGGCGGGGCAGGTCGCCGGCGCCGGCCTCCAGGTCGGCCGCCCGGCCCTCGGCCTGGTCGGCCCGGGCCAGGGCCTGCTTGGCCAGGGAGCGCTCCTCGTCGGCCCGGGCCGCCTGCGCGCGGTACCCGGCCAGCTCGGTCGCGGCCTGCTGCGCCTGCGCCAGCGCGGCCTGCGCGCGCTCGTGCTCGGCCTGGTCGTAGGCGGGGTCGGGCCGCTCGTCCAGGGCCGCCTGCCGCTCGGTCAGCTCGGCGGCCGCGACCGCACGGGCGGTCACCGCGCCCTCGGCCCGGGCCGCCGCCTTGGTGGCGCGCTGCTGCTCGGCGCGGAGCCGGTCGCGTGCCTCGGCCTGCCGCGCGCGCTCCGCGCGCCGCGCCGACCCCTCCCGCTCCAGCTCGGCCAGGGCCGTGCCGGCGCGCGCGACCGCGCCGCGCGCCGCCTCCAGTTCCTCGGCGCGGCGCGCCCGCACCGCCGCGAACGCGTCGCCGAGTGCCTGCCCGCAGGTCGGGCAGGGCGCGCTCGGGTCGAGCGCGGCGGCGGCCTCGGCGGCGTCGGCGGCCAGCTCGGCGTGCTGGCTGGCCGCGCGCAGGGAGCCCTGGGTCTCGGCGTGGCGCTCCCGGGCGGCGGCCAGCGCCGCCTCGGCCGCCTCGAGCGCCGCCTCGGCGGCGGCGAGGGCGTCGGTGAGCCGCTCGGCCTCCCCCGCCTGCCGGACGGCCTCGGTCAGCGCGCGCTCGGCGGTGTGCAGCCGCTCGGCCGCCGTGCGGACCTCCCGCTGTCGAGCGGCGCGCTCCGCCTGGGCCGCGCGGGCCGCGTCGTGGCGCTGCACCGCGGCCTGCGCCGCCGGCAGCGCGGCGGCGCGCTCCTCGGCGGCGCGCGCCAGGGGGAGCACACGGTCGGCGTCGGCGGCGCGCCGCTCGTGGCCGGCGGCCTGCTCGCGGTGCTGCGAGGCCTCGGCGCGCGCCAGGCGCGCGGCGGCGCGCAGCTCCTCCAGGGCCCGCGCGGCCGCGGCCGAGGCCGAGGCCGCCGCGCGCCGCTCCTCCAGGCGCACGTTGGCCGCCTCGGCCGCCGCGGCGGCGCGGCCGGCCGCCTCGGCCGCCGCGGCCAGCTCGCCGTCGGCCTCGGCCAGGGCCTCCTCCAGCCGGTCCAGGGGCACCAGCGCGTGCCGGGCGCCGCCGGCCTCGGCGCGGGCGGCGCGGGCCGACTCCCGGACCCGCGCGAGCGCCCGCTCGATCGGGCTCACCCCGAGCAGGTCCAGGACCAGCCTGCGCCGCTCGCCGGCCTGCATGGTCGCGAAGGTGGTCAGCTCCTTCTGCTGGGCGCAGACCGAGGCGAGGAACGCCTGCGAGGTCATCCCGATGACGTGCGTGAGGTACTGGTTGGCCTCGCGCACCGAGCTGACCGCGAGCTGGTCGTTGCAGAACACCCGCACCTCGGGGGTGAGGTTGGCGCCCTTCAGGCCGCGCCGGACCTCGTAGGCGTTGCCCTCGTGCTCGAAGCGCAGCGTGACCCGCAGGTCCTCGCGCACATCGCTGGAGCGCAGCTCGTCCTTGGGGGTCCGGGACTCGCCGTAGATCGCGTACCGGACACTTTCGACGAGCGTGCTCTTCCCGGCGCCGTTGGGCCCGTACACGCCCACCAGGCCGTCGGGGAACTCCAGGTCCAGCTCCCGGTAGACCCGGTAGTTGCGCAGGTGCAGCGAGGTCAGGTGCATGGCCCGGCGTTCCCCTCCGTGGCCGGCGGCAGGCGGCCGGCCGGGCCGGGCCCGGGACCCCGGGGCGGCAGCCGGCCGGCGGTCACCGCGTCTCCTCCTCGGCGCGCTCCAGGAACCCCCGACCCAGCGCCGCCAGGCGCTCGCGGTCGTACCCCTCGATCGGCACGCCGACGAGGTAGCGGTCCCACTCGGCGGCCAGGCTCGCGACCGGCTCGGGCGCGAGCTGCGCGGTGCCCTCCTCGCCGGAGGTCTCCACGTGCACCTGGACGTGCAGCGCGCCGGGGAACACGCCCGTGAGCACGCGCCGGTCCAGCAGGCGGCGGATCTCCGGGCGGGCCCGGTTGACGAACACGCGCACGACCGCGCCCGGCGTGCCGGCGTCCGCGCCGGCCTCGGCCTCGACCAGGCGGTAGACCTCCTCCAGGGTGCGGTCGAAGGCGTCCACCGCGTAGGTGCGCAGCGGGCGGCCGCCGGGGACGGGGTGGTGGCGGACGGCGCCGGTCGTGGTGTCCAGGACCGCGACGCCCTTGACCGGCGGCTCGTCGCCCTTGGGCAGGTCGCCGAAGTTGAAGGTCTCGGTCGCGCCCGGGTACCAGGCGTTGGGGGCGACCCTGGCGAAGTTGTGGAAGTGGCCGAGCAGGATGCGGTCGAAGCCGGCGTCCAGCGCGCCGAGGTCGACCTGCAGCTCGTTGACGTCGCCGTAGGTGTAGCGCCGGCTCAGCAGCGTCACCGCCGCGTGGGTCACCAGCAGGTTGAGGTGGCCGGTGGAGCGGCCGCGGGCGGCCTGGCCGATGGTCTCGCCCAGCTCGGCGTCGTCGCGGCACTGCGGCACCGCGTGGACGCGGACTCCGGGCACCAGGTCGACCGACTCCAGGGCGCCGCGGAACACGAACCGGAGGGCGCCGAACGCGTCGGCGAGCACCGCGTACGGCGAGCCGGACTCGCGCAGCCGCGGGGTGTCGTGGTTGCCGGAGATCGCCAGCACCGGCACGCCCGCGTCGGCCAGCGCCCGCAGCCCGCGGGCGCCCTCCCGGAACGCCCGGTAGCTCGGCCGCGGGGAGTCGAACAGGTCGCCCAGCACCAGCACCCCGTCCGGGTCCAGCGCCAGCGCCGCGGCGACCGCCCGGTGCCAGGCGGCGGCGACGTCCGCCTCGCGCTGGTTGATGCCCGCCTCGTCCACGGCGTGGTAGTGGCTGCGGCCGAGGTGGGCGTCGGAGATCGCGACGATCCGTGGCATCGCGGGCTCGAGGCTCCTTGCTGATCGGGTGGGGCTGGTCGGGTGGGGCTGGTCGGGTGGGGTCTCAGTCGTAGAAGCCGCGCAGCGAGTCCTCGGGCCAGGACTCGGGCGCGGGCGGCGGCGGCAGGGTGGCGAGCCACTCCTCGTACAGGTGCACCCTGGCCGGGAGCGCGAACGGGGCCTCCGGGTTGGTCACCAGGACCTCGCCGGGCATCAGCGTCTGGATCTCGGGCCCGAGGTCGGACAGGTCCTGCTTGGAGGAGGCGCGCAGGATCGACCGGTCGCGCTCGTCGGCGAGCCCGAGCACGAAGTAGGTGTTGAACTGGCTCAGCAGCTCGGCGTCGATCAGCTTGGGCTGCTGGGTGACCGCGCACAGGCCCACGTTGAACTTGCGGCCCTCGCGCGACAGCCGCGGGAACACGTTGAACTCGGCGTCGTCCAGGCGGGTGAGCACGCGCTGGGCCTCCTCCAGCGCGACCAGGGTGCGGGGCAGCCGGTCGAACCGCGCGCGGTCGCCGCGGTAGGCCTCGGCCCGCTCGGTCAGCAGCGCGCGCGCCAGGATCGAGGCGACCAGCGTCTCCTCCACCCCCTCCAGGCCGGACGTGTCGACCAGCACCACCTTGCCGGCGGCGAGGTCGTCGAGCACCTTGCCGGTGAGCGACTGGCTGGCGTCGCCGGTCATCAGCTCCAGCTGGACGATCCGCCGGGCGCGCCGGCACAGCACCTGGATGGTCGCGAGCGCGAAGCGGCCCAGCTCCTCCTCCTTGAGGACCTCGGGGTCGTCCTCGGCCAGGCGCTGCAGCCACTGGCCCTTGTCGCCCAGCGCGCTCGCCGCGGTCTCCAGCGCCTCGCTCTGCGGGGTGGTGAACTTCCAGGCGGTGCGCAGGTCGTCCACGGTCAGCTCGGCCAGCGACAGGCGCAGCAGGCTGGCCTGGCCGGCGCGGGGACTGGGGGAGTACACCCGCAGCCGCTGCTCGGCCCAGGGATGGTGGAGCAGGCCGCGGCGGCCGGTCCCGCCGGTGAGGTACTCGCCGTGAGGGTCGAAGATCAGCATCGCGTAGCGGCCGCCGGCCATGAGCAGCTGGCCGGCGAGGACCTTCATCAGGTTGGACTTGCCCATGCCGGTGGTGGCGAACACCCCGACGTGGCTGGGCAGCGTCTCGCCGCGGATCCCCACGGGCACGTCGATGGTGTCCTCGCCCGAGCGCAGCCGGCCGATCTCCACGTCGCCCATCCGCTCGCGCAGGAACGCCAGGTCCTCGGCGCTGGGCGCGGTCACCGGGCCGAACTGGCCCGGCAGGCTCTTGGGCTTGCGGAACGAGCCGTCGGGGCAGATGTAGCCGAGACTGGACACCTTGGCGAGCTTGTACAGCCGCCGCGACACGTCGCGCAGCGCCGCCGCCTCTCCCGCTTCGTCCATCGCCATCAGGCCGCCGGCGGTGCGCTCGGCCCAGCCCTCGTCGGCGGAGTCCGAGCCGTAGGCGACGTCGGTCACGCGGAACAGGTAGCGCCGGCCGCGCTCGGCGTCGACGCCGGTGAGCAGCTCCCCGAGGAACAGGTCCTCGTCGTTGAACGCCCGGAAGCGCACGTCCAGCACCGACCGGCCGAAGATCCGGCCCTTGTAGCTACGCATCTGGAGCTTCCCGGCTCGAACGAACGGTGCCGACGGGTCTCACCGTGGGAGCGTGGGTCATCTCGGGCCTCATGCGTTCAGGGTCTGGTGGAAGTCGCGCAGGAGCAGGTCGGCCTCGTCCTCGTCCAGGCCCTCGCGCAGGCAGTTCTCGCGCAGCTCGCGGCGCAGGTCGGCGAGCAGGTGGCCGGGGAGGGCGACGAGCTGGTGGACGCGGGCGAGCGGGTAGGGGTAGCCGAGGAACGCCGGGTCGTCGCTGGCACCGGCGAGCAGGGCGAACAGCTGTTCGGGGGTGCGCGAGCCGCGGACGGCGTCGACGCGGAAGGCGTACGCGCCGCGGGGGGCGAGACGCGCGACGTACACCTCCGAGGCGGTCTCGCCCAGCGCGGGGATGATCCGGCAGGACCAGCGCGCGCCGCCGAGGCCGCGCTCCTCCGCCAGCCGGCGGATCCGCAGCACCAGCGGGGCGTACCGGCCCCAGCGCAGCTTGGAGGCCTTGGTCACGCCCACCAGGTCCACGCCCCGGTCCAGCGCGGCCCGGTGGATCGGGCCGACGAAGCTCTCGGGCAGGAACGGCCCGGGGTGCAGGCCGCCGTCGACCAGCACCAGGTCGCCGGGGTCCGAGCGCTGGATCGCGTCGACGACCTTGCTCCACTCGGCCAGCTCCCGCAGGACGTTCACGACCCCGCCGAGGTCGCCCAGCTCGCGCTCGCGCACCACCCCGGCGCGCGCGAGCGCCTGCGCGTACGCGGCCTTGGCGTCGGTGACGGTGAGCGTGCGCAGGTCCAGCGGGTCGACGTGCTCGGCGACCGTGGAGCGGTCGCGGTGGCGGACCCAGCCGGCCCGGAACGCGATCACCCAGAACGAGCGGCCGTTCACCAGGCACGCCGACCCGCCGTCGACCGCGGTCATCGTCACGCCGGGCGCCGGGGCGAAGCCGACCGGCAGCAGGGTCACGTCGCCCAGCTCGACCGCCCCGGCGCCCGGCGGGCCGAGCGGCTCGTCCTCGGGGCTGTCGATCCGGTTGCCGGCGTCGCCGAGCAGGCGGGTGAGGTACCCGGCGGCGGTCCGCACGCGCTCGGCGTAGTCCTCGACGAGCAGGTCGTTCCCCCCTTCCCGACCGCCCCGCCCGCGCAGCGGCGCGGGGCCCGTCCGCCCGGCCCGGCGTCGGCACGGCGAACACCCGTTCTGGCCATGCCAGAGCGTAACCGATCCGGACCAGAGGGTGGGGGAAGCACGCCGCAGTGTACTCCGCCGCCCGCCGCCGCCCGGCGCCCGCGCGGCCGCGGTTGACCGGATCGCGAGGCGTGGCGCCTGCCCGCGGCGCCCGCCATACTCGGGGCACGTCGTGACGCGACGCCCGTCCTGGGACGCGCTCGGGAAAGGCGGCCGGCCGTGAGCAAGCTACGCCTCAAGTACACCCTCAGGCAGCTGCTGAAGGTCGCGATCGGCATCGCGGCCGTCTACGCCCTCGTCATGCCGGTGATGTACTTCCTGTACCGCAACAACCGCGGGCTGGACTGGTGGACGATCCTCGACGGCGACCCCAGGATCCCCGCGGACCTGCGCCCGTTCCTCATCCGCAACGGCTTCCCCCCGTTCGACCTGTGGAGGGTCACCCAGGCGCTGCCGCTGGCGCTGGTCGCGCCGCTGTTCGTGCTGCTGCCGCTGATCGTGGTCGTGGTCCTGCAGATCGCGCTGCTGTTCTGGGTGCTGGCGCGCGGGCGCGCGTACACGATCTACCCGGGCGAGTACGACGTCACCTTCGACGACGTCCGCGGCCAGGCCGAGATCGTCGCCTCCACCAAGGAGGCGCTGGCGTTGTTCCAGGGGTTCAAGAAGTTCCGCGACGCCGGCGGCTACCCGCCCCACGGCATCCTGTTCGAGGGCCCGCCGGGCACGGGCAAGACCCTGCTCGGCAAGGCGATCGCCGGCTCGGCGAAGGTACCGTTCGTGTACGCGTCGGGCTCCAGCTTCGTCAACATGTTCCTCGGCATCGGCAACCTGCGCGTCTGGCGGCTGTTCAACAAGGCGCGCAAGCTGTCGCGCAAGTACGGCGGCACGGTGATCTTCATCGACGAGCTGGACGCGATCGGCGGCAGCCGCGGCTCGATCTCCACCGCCCGCGCCCCCGGCGGCGCGCTCGGGCGGCTCTACCCGATCATCATGGGCAACCTGAACGGCGGCGCCGGCTCGATGCTCATCAACGAGCTGCTGGTCCAGATGGACGGCATCACCATGTCCAGGGGCGTGGTCCGGCACGCCCGCCGGCTGCTGCACCTCAAGCCGAAGGTCCCCCAGTACAACCTGATGGTGATCGGCGCGACCAACCAGGTCGCCACGCTGGACCCGGCGCTGCTGCGCCCCGGTCGGTTCGACCGCCAGCTGCACGTGGGCCTGCCGACCAGCGCGGGCCGCGAGGACATCATCCAGTACTACCTGGACAAGGTCCCTCACGACCCGATCGACGTCGCCAGGCTGGCCCGCGCGACGCACCGGTTCTCGCCCGCGCAGATCAAGAACCTCGTCAACGAGGCGCTGATCTTCGCGCTCATGGACGGCCGCGAGCGGCTCAACTTCTCCGACCTATGGTCGGCCAAGGTCACCGAGGAGATCGGGCTCAAGGACCCCACCGGCCTGGTCACCGACCGCGAGCGGCAGATGACGGCGTTCCACGAGTCCGGGCACGCGGTGGTCGCCTACGTGCTGCGGCTGGACGACCAGATCCAGATCGCCTCGATCGTCAAGCGCCAGAGCGTCCTCGGCCACGTCTACTCCACGCCCCTGGAGGAGCGGCAGTCGGAGCTGCGCGAGGACATCCGCCGCGACATCGTGGTGTCGATGGCCGGGCTGGCCGCCGAGGAGCTGTGGTACGGCGACACCACCGACGGGACCGCGAGCGACCTGCGCTCGGCCACCCACCGGGCCGCGCGGATGCTCGGCTTCTACGGGATGGGCGAGGACTACACCGCGTTCAGCGTGATCGACCGGACCATGACGGGCGGGCCGATCGAGGCGATCCTGGCCGACCCGGACCACCGCCGCGCCATCAGCAGGCTGCTCGGCGAGTGCAAGCAGGAGGCGACCGAGGTCCTGCGGCGCAACGAGCCCGCGGTGCGGGCGCTGGCCGAGCGGCTGCTGGAGAAGGAGGAGGTGCCCGGCGAGGAGGTCGAGGAGATCATGCGCCAGAAGGGGGTGGCGCGCGCCGTGCCCGCCTACCGGCCGGTGCTGGAGGCGACCCGCGCCGACTGGCACCCGCCGGCGCTGGTCGACACCCGGCAGCGCGAGCGGGGGCCGGACGCGACCTGGCCGTCGGAGCGTCCCGAGCCGCCCGACGGCCCGCCGCCGGAGGCCCGCGCCGCGCAGGCGGCCGACGGACGCCGGGCGGAGGGGTTCGAGCGCGGGTTCGAGTGGTGAGGGCCGCCTCAGCCGGCATCGCGGACGCCTTCGGTCAGATCTTGACGCGCAGCGCGGCGGGGAGCACGTCGACCTCGACCGGCGGGCCGCCCGCGACCGGCGTGCCGTCCAGCGCCAGCGGGACCGGCTCGGCGGTCTGCACGCGCACGGTCGGCGACTGGTACTCCCGGATCGCCGGGTCGGGCAGGTGCTCGCCGTAGTGGAGCTTGCCGGACCGGGCGTAGATCCCCACCGGCTCGCCCTCGAACCCGATCACCGACAGGCGGCCGTCGTCGGGCACCGCCCGCGGCGCGACCTTCATCCGGCCCATCGAGAACTGGCCGTTGGCGATCACCAGGCCCGCCAGGCGCAGGTCCACCCCGGCGTGCGCCAGCTCCAGGTGCGCCGGCGTGCTGCGGCTGGTCGCCAGCGCGCTCGCCGCGGCGACCAGCCGCCCCAGGCGGCCGGCGGGCTCGAGCCGCTGCCGGCGGGCCGACAGCACGGCCGGGTAGCCCAGCTCGGCGACGTTGACGAAGAGGCTGCGGCGCTCCGCGCCGTCCGGTCCCCGCCAGCGCACGCGCCCCACGTCGCAGGTGAACACGCCGCCGCCGAGCAGGTGGCGGGCCGCCTCCTCGGGCGCGTCGGGCAGCCCGAACGTGGCGGCGAGGTCCTGGCGGCCGAGCCCGGCCAGACCCAGCAGCGGCGCGTCCTGGCCGGCGCGCCCGGTGCCGGTGTGCGCCAGGACCGCGACCGCCAGCTCGTGGGCGAGCCGGTCGTCGCCGACCGCGACCAGCAGCCGGGTCCCGGCTGCGAGCGCCTGCTCGGCCAGCTTGCGGCCGCGCCCGGGCGCCCGCGCGACGGCGGCGTCGGCGACCACGCCCTCGCGCGCCAGCGCGCGCCGCAGCCCGTCCAGGCCGCGGCGCCCGGCGGCGGCGTCCCCGACCAGCAGGGGCATGCCGAAGGGGAGCGTGTCCCCGCCCGGGCGGGCGAGGCGCAGGGGGGTCGGGGGGGTTCCCCGCGGGTTCGGGGCGTCGGGCACTGGCAGGCTCCCCGCGGCTCGGGTCGGACGGTCCGGGCCGGACGGCGGCCCGGCGGCAGAGCGTCTCACACCAGGCTGGAGTAGGCGACCACGCCGCGCAGGCAGGCGTCGGCGGCGGCCCGGGCGGTGCCGGCGACCGGCGCGTCCCCGGCCACCGTCGCGATCTGGTGCAGCAGGTCCACGAGCTGCTTCACGATGCGCACGAAGTCGCCCGGCGACACCTCGCCGTCGTCGAGCACGTCCTCCAGCCGCTCGCCCCTGGCCCAGCGCCAGGTCCGCTCCACGAACTCCAGCTCCAGCGGCCGCACCAGCGACAGCCCCTGGCCGCGCTCGTGGGCCTGGACCTCGGCCTCCAGCCCGGCGAGCGCGTCGACCGCGCGCCGGATCCGCTCGCCGGGCAGCACCGGCGGCGCGGGCGCCTGCTCGCGCCCGCGCGGCTCGTAGACCAGCGTCGACACGACCCCGGCCAGCTCGGCGGCGTCCAGCTCGCGCCACAGGTCGCGGTGGATCGCCTCGGCGACGATCAGGTCGGCCTCGTTGTAGACGCGCCGCAGCGTCTCGCCCTTGGGCGTGAGCCGGAAGTCCTGGACGTACCCGAGCCCGCGCAGCACCGTCAGGACCTGGTCGAACGTGCGCACCAGCGATCCGGTGCGCCGGTGGACGCGCGCCTGCAGCGAGGCCGTGTCGCGCCGCAGCTGGTCGATGCGCTGCAGCCACTGCTCGTGGTCGGCGCGGTCGGGGCAGGCCTGCACCGGGTGGGCGCGCAGCTCGGCGCGCAGCCGCTCCAGGTCGGCGTCGTCGGGCCGGGCGCGCCCGCCGCGGCGGCGCCGCGCCGACGGCCGCTGCCGCGGCAGGTCGAGCTGGGCGAGCGCCTCGGCCACGCGCGCCTTGTAGCGCGGGCTCTTGGGGCTCAGGGTGCGCGGCAGCGTCACCCAGCCGAGCCGGCCGAGGGGGACGGGCGCCTCGGCGAAGTCACGTGCGGCGACCCGCCGCACCCGGCGGTCCTCGGTGAGCACCAGCACCCCGGTGGAGCCGTCGTGCCCGCCCGCCTGGCCGATCACCACACCGATGCCGCGGCCGCGGGCGCCCGGCACGTACACGACCGTCCCGGCGGTGAGCGCGCGCACCGCCTCGGCCGAGGCCGACAGCCGCGCGCGCCGGTCGGCGTCGGCCAGCTGGCTCTCGCGCGCGCCGACCGCGCGCCGCAGCGCCCACCACGCGGCGGCGTCGCCGCGGTCGCAGCGCGCCCGCTCCCGGTAGCCGGCGAGGAAGCGCTCGTTGCGCGCGAGCAGCTGCTCGGCCCCGTGGACCGTCCGGTCGGCCAGGAACTGCGCGAACGACGAGGCGAGCAGGTGCTCGGCCTCGGGCCTGGTGTAGTTGGCGACCAGGTTGACCGCCATGTTGTACGAGGGGCGGAAGGAGCTGGTGAGCGGGTAGGTACGGGTCGAGGCCAGCCCCGCCAGCCGGTCGAGCCCGACGAACGGCTGGTGGAGCACGACCGCCGCGCCGCGCTCGTCGATGCCCCGCCGCCCGGCCCGCCCGGTGAGCTGGGTGTACTCGCCGGGGGTGAGCATCTCGTGCCGCTCCCCCTGCCACTTCAGCAGCCGCTCGATCACCACGGTCCTGGCCGGCATGTTGATCCCGAGCGACAGCGTCTCGGTGGCGAAGACGACCTTGATGAGCCCGGCGGCGAACAGCTCCTCGACCGCCTCCTTGAACGCCGGCAGCATGCCGGCGTGGTGGGCGGCGAGCCCCCGCTCCATCGCCTCGGCGAGGTCGGCGTAGCCGAGCGCGTCCAGGTCGTCGGGGTCCAGCGCGCCCGCGCGCAGGTCGAGCACCTCGCGGATGCGCGCCCGCTCCTGCAGGGTGGTGAGCCGCAGGTTGGCCGCGCGGCACTGGGCGAGCGCCTGGTCGCAGCCGGCGCGGGAGAAGATGAAGACGATCGCGGGCAGCAGCTCGCGGTCCTCGAGCAGGTCGACGACCTCGATGCGCGAGGGCACCAGCCGGCGGTCGCGCCCGCCCCGCCCGCGGTCGCGCCAGGCCCGCCCGCCGACCCGGCCGAGCGCCGGGTTGGTGACCGGGCCGCCGTCGCGGGTCACGAACAGCGGGTACAGCTCGCGGCCGACCAGGTAGTAGTTGGTGAGCGGCACCGGCCGGGTCTCCTCGATGACGACCTCGGTCCGGCCGCGGGTCGACTCCAGCCACTCGCCGAACTCCTCGGCGTTGGACACCGTCGCCGACAGCGAGGCGACGCGCACGTCGACGGGGAGGTTGATGAGCACCTCCTCCCAGACCGCGCCGCGGACCCTGTCCTGCAGGTAGTGGACCTCGTCCATGACCGCGTAGCGCAGGCCCGTCAGCGTCGGCGAGCCCTCGTAGAGCATGTTGCGCAGCACCTCGGTGGTCATCACCACCACCTGCGCCTCGGGGTTGATGGAGTTGTCCCCGGTGAGCAGGCCGACGCGCTCGGGGCCGTGGGTGGCCACGAAGTCGCCGAACTTCTGGTTGGACAGGGCCTTCAGCGGGGTCGTGTAGAAGGCCTTGCCGCCCTGGCGCAGCGCCAGCCACGCCGCGAACTCCCCCACCACGGTCTTGCCCGCCCCGGTGGGCGCGGCGACCAGGGTGCCCCGGCCCTCGGCCAGCGCGAGGCAGCCGCGCCGCTGGAACCCGTCCAGGACGAACGGGTAGCGGCTCGCGAACTCCTCCACGAGCGCGGCGGGCTCAGCGCTGCTCGGCATGGGGACGGCGGTCGGCACGAGGGTGTGCAACGCCCCCGCGGCGGGTGCTGTTCCCCCGCCGCGGGGAGCCGGGTCCCCGCAGGCGGTCTATGGTCCGGGCGCCAGGCCGGACAGCTGCGGGGTGCCGCTGGTGCGCGCCGAGAACGAGTTGCCGGACTCGCCCGGCAGCTGCCGCTTGGCGTCCAGGTCGTAGCGGCCGAGCAGGATCGCCAGCTGCTCGGCGCCGGCGTCGATGGTGGTGCCGCCCCGCTGGACCAGCGCCTGTGACTGCTGCAGCAGGTCCTGCTGCGGCTTGCCCTTGGCCGCGCCGGCCATCGAGCCGAGCACCTGCGCGGCCTCCTCGTACACGGCGATCCCGGCGACGTAGGTGTCCTTGATCCCCGTCAGCATGCGCACGCGCCCGCCGACCTCGTTGACCGGGATGCCGTGCTCGGCGACCAGCTCGCTCTGGCCCACGGTGATCTGGTCCACCTCGTCGCGGACCTTGCTCAGCTCCGTCTGCCAGTTCTGCGCCCTGCGGGCCAGATCCTCCTTGGAGAGCTTGCCGCTGAGCAGGTCGGGCGCGGAGCCGAAGCCGGGCTTGCCGGGCGTCCCGGTGCCGGTGATCGCGCCCAGCTCGCGCATCGGCGCCTCCAGCGCGGCGGTGAACCGCTGCACGTCGTCGCGCTGCCAGGCCTCCTGCACGCGGACCGTTGCGGTCACCAGCGTCACCACGAGCGCGATCACCGCGAGGGTGACCAGGAACACCGGCTCCCGGTACCACGGCGGGCGGCGCTCCACGATCAGCGGTCGCGGGCCGGGGGTGACCCGCCGCGCCGGGTGGCCCTGGCTGCGCTTGGCCTTGCCCTTGATCGCCACGCTCGACCTATCCCTCCAGCTGTCTGGCCCGGCGCCGTTCCCGGCCGGGCTCGATCATGAACCGGGCCACGGCTGCGGCCCCGAAGTAGAACACCCACATCGGCAGCGCCATCGCGAACAGGGTCACCGGGTCGCCGCTCGGCGTGATGATCGCCGCGGCGAGCACGATCAGCGCGACCGCCGGGCGCCACGCGCGCAGCATCGTACGCGAGGACAGGATCCCGGTCATGGACAGGAACACCAGGACCACGGGGAACTCGAACGCGATCCCGAAGGCGACGCCCATGAACAGCACGAAGCGAAGGTAGCGGTCGGCGGTGTAGAAGCTGCCGAGCTGGTCGCCGCCGACGGTGACCAGGAACCCGACCGCGCGCGGGAGGCTCACGGTCGCGATCCACACGCCCAGCGCGAACAGCAGCGTGGTCGCGAGCGCGAACGGGATCGCGAAGCGCTTCTCCCTGGGCTTGAGGCCGGGGGTGACGAACCGCCACAGCTGGAACGCGATCACCGGCAGGGCGCAGATCAGGCCGAGCACCAGCGACACGCGGATCCGGATCGACAGTGGCTCGGTGGGGCTGAGCACCGCGAGCTGGCAGTGCCCGTCGGCCTGCAGCGGCCCGCGGACGTCGGCGGGGACGCCGCGGCAGTACAGGCTGGTGATGTAGTCCAGCGCCGGGGTGTAGAGCACGAACCAGGCGACCAGCGCCGAGACCGCCAGCGCGAGGAGGCTCTTGATCAGGCGGGAGCGCAGCTCGGCCAGGTGGTCCAGGATCGGCATCTCCGCGTTCGGGTTGCGCGGAGCGCGCCGCAGCCGCACGGCCCGATCACCCGTTCCTGTTGGACCGGGGGACCCGCAGGTGCTCAGGTCCCCCGGACCCCCTGGTCGACCGGGGGACCCGCAGGTGCTCAGGTCCCCCGGACCCCCGGGGGCGGGTCAGGGGTCGGGCGGCGTCAGTCGCGGTGGTCGGCGATGCGGTCGCTGGACGACCCGTCCTGGCTGACGGGGCCGCCAGGCTGTCCCTTGCCCCGCTTGTCATCCCTGGCATCGTTGATGCCCTTCTTGAACTCCTTGATCCCCTGACCCAGGTTGCGGCCGAGCAACGGCAACCGGCTGGCGCCGAAGATCACCGCGACGACGAGGATCACGATGATCCACTCGCTGCCACTAGGCATGATGGGGTCTCACCTCCGACGTGCCCGCGAACGCCTGGCACCTGGTCGAGGTCGCCGGTGTGGGCCGACGCGAACGGGTCGAGTGTAGTCGCGATCGGCGTCGCGATGTGCGACCGGTCCGCACCCGCTCACTCCGCCGCACCGCCGTCCGGGCGGCGGGCCTGGAGCCGGGCCGCCAGCTCCGCGGTGCGCTGGCTCTGGGCGGCCAGGTCCTCGAGCGCCGGGCCGAGCTGCTGGCTCATGGCCGTGACCGAGCGCAGCAGCGCCCGAAGGTTGGCCACCAGCCGCCAGGTCGCGAACGCGACGGCGACCAGCGTCCCGAGGACCAGCAGGCCGAGGATGATCGCGAGCGCTGTGGGCAGGAGGACCTCCTCGTGCTCCCGCGGGCGGCGCCGGAGGTTCGCGTGGTGGCCGCGAGGCGCCCGGACCGACGGGAAACGGCCCGGCGATCCTACCGCGCCCGGTCGGTCGGGGGCCGGACCGGTGCCTGGTCGGGGCGACAGGGGGCGCTCAGGCGTCCGGCGTGGCGCGCAGGCCCCCGATCGCCGCGCGTACCGCCTGGCGCAGGGCCGCGGGCGCCAGGGGCACCGCGGCCGGTGCCAGGCGCAGCACCAGCCGGCTGGACCAGTCCAGCTCGCGCGCGGTGAAGCGCACCGCGAGCCGGCCGTCCTCCAGCCGCGAGGCGCCGTCCAGCGGCAGCGTGGTCGCCAGCCACTCCGCGCCCGCGTCCAGCGCCAGCAGGCAGGCCACCCCCGGGCCGCGGGCGAAGTCCAGCGGCACGACCCGGTGGGCGGCGGGGTCGAAGTCCGGCGGCAGCGAGAACTCCTGGGTGGTGGGGGTCACCGACACGATCCGGTCCAGGCGGAACAGGCGCTCGCCGCCGGCGCGGTGGCAGTGCCCGCTCAGGTACCAGTGGCCCGAGGCGGGGAACAGCACCCACGGGTCGACGATGCGCCTGGTCAGCTCCGCGCGCGAGCCGGTGTAGTACTCCAGCTCGACCCGGCGGTGCTCGTCGGCGGCCTGGGTGAGCGTGGCGAGGTGGGCCTGCTCGACGGGATTGCCCTCCAGGTCGACCGAGACCCGGCCGACCAGCTCCTGGAGGCGCGGCAGCTGGCTGGTCGGCAGGCTCGCCTCGAGCCGCTTGAGCGCCCGCTCGAGCGCGTCCTGCTCCCCCAGCCCGGGCACGGCCGCCAGCGCCCGGCCGGCCAGGTACAGCCCGACCGCCTCGCGCCAGCTCAGCCGGGGAGCCCTGGAGAAGTAGTCGGCGAACCCGATGTGGATGCGGTCGCCCTCCACCCACGCCTCGATGAGGTCGCCGGGCCCGTACGGCGGCAGCCCCGACACGAACAGCAGGTCGAGGTCGGCCAGGAGCGTCGCCCGGTCGATGCCGAACCGGTCGCAGGCCTCCTGGACGGTCGTGCCCGGGTGGGCCAGCACCCAGGGGACCAGGGCCAGCAGCCGCTGGACGCGGCCGGCGGCCGTGCTCGGCTGGCGCGGCGCGGCGGCGCGCCCGGCGTCGGCGGCCTCGCGCCAGCCGCCGCCGGCGGCCTCGGCGGCACGCGCCCCGGTGGCCAGCGCCGCGACCTGCTCGTCGCCGTCGCCGCCGTCCATCCGGGCGACCAGCGCGTCCAGCCGCCGGGCGGCCTCCGCGCGCAGCTCGGGCGGCTCCAGGATCTCCGCCTCGTTGCCCAGCGCCCAGGCGAGGAAGCCTTCCTCGTCGTCCAGCGGCACGCGCGCGGTGGCGACGCCGCCCGCGGGCTCGCCGAGCAGCTGCCCGCCGCGCAGCACCGCCAGCCGCGCGGCCGGCTCGGACACCCGCGCGACCGCGTGCCGCCGGCGGCGCTCGCCCGCGGTGGGGAGCACCTGGCCGGGGTCGAACCCCGGCGGCACCTCGAACTCCGGGCCGCGCCCGCCGGGCCGCACCGGGCGGACCTCGGACTGGATGCGCGACAGCCGGAACGAGCGCAGCGCGTCGCGGTCGGGGTCCAGACCCACCACGTACCAGGTGCCCATGCGGTGCACCAGCGCGTACGGGTCCAGCCGCCGCCTGGCGGGCTCGCGCCCGGGCGGGCGGTAGGTGAAGGTGATCCGGCGGCGCTCGTGCAGGGCGTCCAGGATCGCGCCGACCAGCGGGCTGCCGCCCTGCAGGTCGGCCTGGAGCGGCCGGGCGGCGGCGCCGGGGTCCAGGTCGAGCTTTGCCAGCGCCGGCTGGCCCCCGGTGAACCCGCCCGACCACACCTGCAGCGCCAGCGCCAGCGCGGCCCGCTCGTCGGGCCCGAGCTCCAGCTGCGGCATCCCGTAGGCGCGCGGGTCGATGAAGTAGCCCTCGCCGCTGCCCCACGCGTCCACCGGTGCCCGCTCGATCGGGACACCCAGCCGGCGCAGCTCGTCCTTGTCGCGCTCGAACATCCGGCGCAGGCTCTCCCCCTGCGCGTCGTAGCCGGGCACGAGTTCGGCGACCTGGTCGAGTGTGAGCGGCCGGCGTGTGGCGAGCAGCAGCGCGATCAGGTTCACGAGACGCTCGGCCTTGGCCATAGTCGCATCGTAGCCGCTTTCCGGGCCCCGGCGACGAGCCGGATTGCCGCTCCCAGGCCCGCCCGGGTAGCCTCACTGCTGTCGTGGTCCCGTCCCGTCGGACAGCAGGTGCCCACCAGCGAATCTCTCTCGCCCGCCCGCCGAGCCGTCGTCGACCTGCTCAAACGCAATGGTCCCATGACGGCGGGCGAGCTTGGCGACACGCTGCGCGTCTCGGTCGTCGCCGTCCGGCGCCACCTCGACGCGCTCGAGCGCGACGGCCTGGTCCAGCAGGACGTCCGCGCCGCCGCCCGCGGTCGGCCGGCACACCTGTACGACCTCACCGAGGCCGCCGGCGAGCTGTTCCCGCGCAACTACCACCAGCTCGTCCTGCAGCTGCTGGACGCCGCGCTCGCCGAGTTCGGCCCCGACGCGGTGGAGCGGCTGCTCCGGGCGCGCCGGCGCCGGCTGGCCGACCGGCTGCGCGGCCGGGTCGGGGGGGAGTCGCCCGCCGAGATCGCGCGGGCGCTCGCCTCGATCCAGGACGAGCAGGGCTACATGGCCGACTGCGTCGCCGACGAGCCGGGCGGCTTCCTGGTGCGCGAGCACAACTGCGCGGTCCCGGCCCTGGCCGGCCGCCACCCCGCCGCGTGCCGGCTCGAGCTGGAGCTGCTCGACGAGCTGGCCGGCCCGCGGATCCAGGTCGAGCGGGTCGCCCACCTGCGCGCCGGCGACCGGATGTGCGCCTACCGGCTGTCCGCGGTCGAGCCTCCCGAGGCCGGGGAGGACTGACCCGGTGGGCTCCGTGACGAGCGTGCGCCTGCGCGTCGGGCGCGTCCTGTCGGTGTCCGCGCAGCGGCCGGGCGTGCGCGAGCTGCGGGTCTGGGTCGAGGGCGACGAGCAGGAGGCGGCGGCGCTCAGCTACGACGACCTCACGGGCCCGGCGGCGCCGGGCGACCGCGTGGTGCTGAACACCACCGCGGTCGCGCTCGGGCTCGGCACCGGCGGCTTCCACCTGGTCATGGCCTGTAGCCAGGACACGGAGCGCCCCGAGGCGCAGGAGGCCCCCGGGGGGGTCCGGGGGGGCGGAGCGCAGCGCCCCGAGGCGCAGGAAGCCCCCGGGGGGGTCCGGGGGGGCGGAGCGCAGCGCAGCCTCCTCGGTCGATCCGGCCATGTGATGAAGGCACGCTACACGCCCTCGCAGGTGCGGGTGCTGGCGGCGGAGGAGGACGCGAGCCCGCACCGGGACGCCGTGGCGGGGGTGGAGGACCTCGGGGGGCTGCCGGTGGTGTGCGCCGAGCTGCACTCGATGGTGCCGGTCGTCGCCGCCGCGGCGCGGGCGGTCGACGCCGACCTGCGGGTGGTGTACGTGATGAGCGACGGCGCGGCGCTGCCGCTGGCGTTCTCGCGGCTGGCGGAGCGGATGCGGGCCGCCGGGCTGCTCGCCGGGACGATCACCGCCGGGCAGGCGTTCGGGGGCGACCTGGAGGCGATCACGGTCCACTCGGCGCTGGCCGCGGCGCGCGCGGTCCTGCACGCCGACGTGGCCGTGGTCGCGCAGGGCCCGGGGGGGATGGGGTCGGGCACCCGCTACGGGTTCTCGGGCGTGCAGGCGGCCGAGGCGCTCAACGCGGCCGCCGCGCTCGGCGGGCG
>DATFRI010000052.1:0-44059 GCA_035263405.1 Actinomycetes bacterium
GCGAGCGCCGGTGCGGGCCGCTGAGCGCCGCGGGCGGCGTGGCCTGGCGGTGGCCCCGCCGCCGGCCGGCGGGCTGGCCGCGGGCGCGCCCGCACCACGGGGCGCGCCGCAGCCGGTGGTGGTGCCGTTCTCGTACTGCCCCCGGTGCGCGGCGCCGCTGGCCGACCCGGCCAGCTTCGTGCAGGAGTACTGGGTCGCCGTCCAGACGCGCTTCTCCTGCTGGTGCCGGGCCTGCTCGTTCGCGTTCGAGATCGCCCTCAGCGACCGCGTGACCGGCCACGAGACAAGGAGCCAGCCATGACCAGCACCGACGTCTCCGTCACGGGGTCACGGTTCCCGAGCCCCTTCGAGGTGCCCACCCCGCCCGGCGCCGAGGGCTGGCAGCGCATGTACCCCTGGTACCTGCAGTTCTCGCAGGAGAACCGCGAGTTCGAGGACTCGGTGCTGTGGTTCCAGGACGGCATGCACCACCCCGAGGTGGAGTTCCCGTTCGACACGATCACCCACGAGTGCTGGCGGCTGGCGCTCGGCCAGTACAACTCGCGCGTGTTCGCGGTCCCGCCCGCGTACGGGATCGAGCAGCGGATCCTGAACGGCTACCTGTACATCACGCCGATCCCGGTCACCGACGAGCAGTGGATGGGCGAGCGCGTGGCGGCTTTCACCCGCCGCGCCGGCTACTACTACCAGAACTGGGACCGGCTGTTCGAGCAGTGGAAGACCAAGATGACCGGGCTCATCGGCGAGCTGAAGGCCGTCGACGTCCCCGCGCTGCCGCGGCTGGACGACGAGGAGGTCGTCACCCGGGCGCTGGGCACCACCCGCGGGTACCGCCTGCTGGAGGCCTACGACCACACCCTCGAGAACCTGTTCCTGGCCTGGCAGTACCACTTCGAGATGCTGAACCTCGGCTACGCGGCGTATCTCAACCTGTTCAGGTTCGCCCGGCAGGCGTTCCCGGGGATCAGGGACGAGACGCTCGCGCAGATGGTGGCCGGCGCCGACATCCTGTTCTTCCGCCCGGACGACGAGCTGAAGCGGCTCGCCCAGCTCGCGCTCGAGCTGGGGGTCGCCGACCAGATCCGCGCCGGCGGGCGGCCCGAGGCCACCGTCGAGGCGCTGCGCGCCACCGAACGCGGGTGCGAGTGGGTGCAGGCGATGGAGGCGGTCAAGGACCCCTGGTTCCACTTCTCCAACGGGGCCGGCTTCTACCACCACCACCGTTCCTGGATCGACGACCTGACGATCCCCTGGGCGGCGCTCACCGGCTACATCGACCGGCTGGAGCGGGGCGAGCGCCTCGACCGGCCGAGGGCGGAGGTCCTGGAGCGCCGCGAGCGGCTCACCGCCGAGTACCGCGAGCTGCTGGCCACCGACGAGGACCGGACGACCTTCGACCAGAACATCGGGCTCGCCCGCACCGTCGCCACCTATATCGAGGACCACAACTTCTACGTGGAGCACTGGCACCACACGATCTGGTGGAACAAGATCCGCGAGTTCGGCGACCGGCTGGTCGAGGGCGGCTGGCTCGACGAGCGCGACGACATGTTCTACCTGAACCGCTGGGAGCTGGGGCAGGCCCTGTACGAGCTGGTCGCCTGTTGGGCGACCGGTGCCCCGAGCCGGGGGCCGCACTACTGGAAGGCGGAGGTCGCCGACCGCAGGCGGATCGTGACCGCGCTGCGCGCGCAGCCGCCGGCGCCCGCGCTCGGTCCCGTGCCCGAGGAGATCTCCGAGCCGTTCACGGTCATGCTGTGGGGCATCACCACCGAGCGGGTACGGCAGTGGCTCGGCGCCGCCGCCGCCGGCGGCGAGGACGAGCTGCGGGGCGTCGCCGGGTCGCCCGGTCAGGTCGAGGGACGCGCGCGGGTGATCCTCGCCGCCTCCCAGCTCGGCGAGGTCGAGCAGGGCGAGATCCTGATCTGCCCCATCACCGCGCCGTCGTGGGGGCCGGTCTTCGGCAAGATCGGCGCGGCGGTCTCCGACATCGGCGGGATCATGTCGCACGCCGCGATCGTCAGCCGCGAGTTCGGCCTGCCGGCGGTGGTCGGCACCGGCTCGGGTACCAAGCGGGTCAGGACCGGGGACCGGGTGCGGGTGGACGGCGACACCGGCGTGGTCACGATCCTGGAGCGGGCCGGGCGGGCCTGAGGATGCCCGCCGCCGCCCACCCCCACGTCATCGGGCTGGACGCATGCGACCACCCGGTCGGTGGGAGCGTGGGCGGCAAGGCGCTCGGCCTGGGATTCCTGCTTCGCCAGGGGCTTCGGGTCCCGCCGGGCTTCGTGGTCACGACCGAGGCGTACCGCGAGTGCCTCGCCCGCTCCGGCCTGGCCACCAGGATCAGCCGCGAGCTGGACGCCGCCGGCTCCCTCCGGGCGCGCCAGCGGGCGTCGGCGCGGATCCGCGCCCTGTTCGAGTCCGAGCCGCCCGCACCGGACGTCCTCGACGAGGTACGCGCCGCGTACCACGCTCTCGGCGGACCGGACGCGCCGGTGGCGGTGCGGTCGAGCGCGACCACCGAGGACACCGCCGAGGCGTCCTTCGCCGGCCAGCTCGACAGCTACCTGTGGGTCCAGGGCGCCGACGAGGTCGCCAGGCACGTCGTCAGGTGCTGGGGAAGCCTGTTCACGCCCCAGGCGATCAGCTACCGCGCGCACCTGGGGATCGCGCCGCACGGCCTGGCGATGGCGGTGGTGGTGCAGCGGATGGTCCCGGCGGAGGCGGCCGGGGTGATGCTGACGATCGACCCGGTGACCGGCGACCGGTCGCAGATCGTGATCGAGGCGGCGTTCGGGCTGGGCGTCGCGGTCGTCGACGGCGAGGTCACCCCTGACCGGTTCTGCGTCGACAAGGTCACCGGCGAGCTGCGGTCGGCGACGATCGCGCGCAAGCACCTCGCCCACCATTTCGACCCGGACGCCGGCGGGGTGGGCGCGACCGCGGTGCCGGCGCACCTCCAGGCGCAGCCGTGCCTGACGCAGACCGAGGTCGGGCGGATCGCGCTGCTCGGCAAGCAGGTCGAGCGCGCCATGGGCGGTCGCGCCCAGGACATCGAGTGGGCGGTCGCGCCGGCCGGCGGCGACGGCGAGCGTGAGGTGCTCCTGCTCCAGACCCGCCCGGAGACGGTCTGGAGCCGCCGGACCCCGGCACCGATCGCCCCGCCGGGCCTGCCGCTGATGGGCCGGCTCGTCGAGGCGCTCCACCAGCCGGTCAACCTCGACGACCGCGGCCCGTCCACCCTCGGCAGCTGAGCCCGGCGCTACCGGCCGGGCGGGGCGCCGCCCGGCCACCACACCGTCACCAGCGACTGCTCGACCGGACCGGCCGTGTCCAGCTCGGCGAGCGCGCCGGCGACCTCGCCCGCACGCTCGGGCGGCAGGCACAGCCGCAGCCGGGTCAGCTCGACGCGGTCCCGGTTCGCCTCCCCGCCGGTCTCCGCCGGGCGGGTCCAGCGCACCGCCCGCGGCCGGAGCCCGAGCGCGTGCAGCAGCGCGAGCGCGTCGTCGGCGGTGGGTCCCCGCGGCCGGTCGAGGCCGTGGAAGCGCCGCCACAGCGGGTTGAGGCGGCTGAGCGGGTGCCGCTCGGTCAGCTCGCACACCACGCGGCGGCGGGCGTGCCCGGTCAGCGCGGTCACGAACGCCGGCAGGTCGGGCACGTTGTAGAGCACGTGGTGGCAGACCACCAGGTCCGCCGTGCCCACCTCGGCGGCCACGTCCGGCCAGCGCCCCTGGACGGTCCCGAGCCAGGGCTCGGCGGCGGTGGCGGGCCTGCGGCCGGCCGACCGGGCACGCCGGCGCAGCTCGACGAGCAGCTCCCCGCTGACGTCGACGGCGGTCA
Organism: Actinomycetes bacterium; assembly: GCA_035263405.1. Lineage (GTDB taxonomy): Bacteria > Actinomycetota > CALGFH01 > CALGFH01 > CALGFH01 > DATFRI01. Next base: position 3,844 of record DATFRI010000052.1, read on the forward strand.
GCCTGGTCGAGCGGCCCGCCAGCGGCAGGCTCGCCGCGCCCGCCCCGGCGCCGACGTCCAGCACCTCGCCCGGCTCGGCGAGCGCCTCCACCGCCCGCTCGAACGACGGCCCGGTGGGCGCCGCGAGCTGCTGCTCGGCGCGGCGCGAGAAGATCCGCGGCGGCAGCGCCCAGGGGTCCTCCCGGACGCGGCGCCGGATCCCGGGCGGGATCGCCCAGTCGGCCAGCTGCTCCCGCCAGCGCGCCGCCAGCTGCTCCACCTCATCCGTCTGCCGCATCCCGTCCCCCGTCCCGTCTCCGCCCCCCGCCGCCGTCCCCGCCGACGGTCCGGCCGTCGCCTCGCTGCGCCGCAATCCTGCCGTAGGCCCGCGCCGCGTTCTGGGACCCACCCCACAGCCGGATGGGCCACGCAGCTCCTTCTGGCTGCGAGTCCCACCCCCACATCCAGACCGCGCGTGCGGCGGTCGCGTGGACGTTCGACCCAGGCGAGGGCGAGCACTCACCCACGATCCAGACCTGATGGCGGCACCGGCCTGGTCGGTGCCCCGCTCCCATGCCGCGCGCGATCGCACCCTGTCAGCGGCCTCGAGGGCCTATCGCCCACCAACGCCACCCACCTGCATCGACACCCTGGCAGAACGATCCAATCAAGCGAACCGGTCCGAGCAACCCCAGGCCGGTGCCCTTTGGGGCACACCGGGGTGTCCTTGGAGGTGCCTGGCGGCTGGATGTGCGGCTGCGCCGCATCCGCGACCCTGGGACGATGGGCCGCGCACGTCGCACGGCCGACGCTGTGAGGGCCGAGGTCGATGACGCCCTCGTCGACGGCAGGCGCAGAGCTGCCACCGGTCGGACGCGGCCCGTCGCGGGTCCGCGTACCGTCCTGGCGCTGCAGCACAACGCCGGCAACGCGGCGGTCAGCGCCCTCATGGCCGCGAAGCTGAGGTCGCCCGGCTGGACGGTGGTCAGGAATGGCTGTTGAGTTCCGGATCCTCGGGGACGTCGAGGTCCACATCGACGGGCAGGCCGTCGATGTGGGACACGCGCGCCAGCAGTGCGTCCTGGTGACGCTGCTGGCCGAGGTGAACCAGCCGGTACCGATCGAGGTGCTGCTCGACCGGGCGTGGGCAGGCCAGGCGCCGCAGCGTGGCCGGGCCACGCTGCACAGCTACGTGTCCCGGCTGCGTCGGCTCCTGGTACCGGCCGCCGACGCCCGTATCGTGCGGCGGCCCGGTGGGTACGTGCTCACCGTCGATCCGATGGCCGTCGACCTGTACCGCTTCGGGTCCCTGGTCGAGCAGGCCAGGACCGTTGGCGATGACGAGCGCGCCGGTGACCTGCTGGGCCAGGCGCTCGGGCTGTGGCGCGGTGAGGCGTTCGCCGCGCTGGACACCCCATGGCTGAACGCGCTGCGCGAGACGTTCACTCGGCAGCGGAACGCTGCCGAGCTGGACCGCTACGACGTCGCGCTGCGCAGGGGCGAACACGCGCGGCTGCTCGACGAGCTGCACGTCGCGGTGAAGAGGGACCCATGGGACGAGCGCGTGGCCGGGCAGCTGATGCTCGCCCTGTACCGGTCCGGCCAGCAGGCCAAGGCGATGGCGTTCTACCAGCAGCTGCGGCTGCGCCTCGCCGAGGAGCTGGGCACAGATCCCAGCCCGCCGCTGCAGCGGCTGTACCGGCAGATCCTGACCGCGGACCCGGCCGTGGCGCCGCCGATAACCCCGACGCCGGCAGCAGCCGAGGGCACCGTGGACGGGGGTGGGCAGGCGGTGAAGCTGCTGGAGCGGCAGGCCCAGCTGCGCGACCTCCACGCGGCGCTGGAGCGCGCCAGGCAGGGCCGCGGCACCACCGTACTGGTTTCCGGCGAGGCCGGCATCGGCAAGACCTGGCTGCTGCGGGCGTTCGCCGCGCGGGCCGGCCAAGCGGCCCGCGTGCTGCTCGGGTCCTGCGAGGATCTACTGACGCCGCGGACCCTTGGACCCTTCCGTGACATGGCCCGCGACGCCGGCGGCGCCCTGGCACGGGTCGGCGGCGACGACCGCGACGGGCTGATCGACGCGCTGCTGGAGGAGATGGGCTTCGCCCAGCGGCCCGCGGTGGTGATCGTCGAGGACGCCCACTGGGCCGACGACGCCTCCCTGGACGTCATCCGCTACCTGGCCAGACGGGTCGACCGGCTACCGGCCATGCTGGTGGTCAGCTACCGCGACGAGGACCTGCCCGCCGACCACCCGTTCCGCCGCATCATCGGCTCGCTCGCCGGCCCGTCGGTGCTCCGCCTGGAGCTGGAGGGCCTGTCGGAGGGGACGGTGGCGCGGCTTGCCGCAGAGGTGGGGCTGAACCCCGGCCCGGTGGTGGCGGCCGTCGGCGGCAACCCCTTCTACCTCACCGAGGTCCTGGCCGCGCCCTCCACGGCGGTGCCCCCCTCGGTCCACCATGCCGTGCTGGCGCGGTTCTGGTCCCTGCCGGAGGGGTGCCGGTCGGCCCTGGAGCGCCTGGCGGTGGTCCCCACCGAGGCCGAGCCGTGGCTGGTCGCCGCCCTGCTGGACGACCCCCTGGCGCTGGACCCCGCCGAGCGGCGCGGCATGGCGGTGGTCATGGGAGGGCATGTCCGCTTCCGCCACGAGCTGGCACGGCGGGTGGTGGAGCAGTCGCTGCCGGCCACCAGGCGAGCCGACCACCACCGCAGGGCCCTGGCGGCCCTGGTGGAAGCCGGCGCCGAGCCCTCGCGGCTGGTCCACCACGCGGTCGGCGCCGCCGACGAGCAGGCGGTGGCCCGCTACGCCGCCGCGGCGGCGGCCGAGGCCAGCCACGCCGAGGGCCATCGCGAGGCCGCCGCGTTCGCGCGGCTCGCCCTGGAACGGGGCGCCGGGCCGGACCGCCTGCGGGCGGCCCGGCTGCACGGGATCGCCGCCAGGGCGTTGCACGCACTCAACCGCTTCGGCGAGGCCGCCGAGCACGCCGACCGGGCGGTGGCGTTGTGGGACGAGGCCGGCTCGGCGCCGCTGGAGCTGGGCGAGGCGCTGCTGATCTCCGCGCGCATGAGTACCCACCTGGCCGACCCCGCCACCGCCCGCGCCAAGGCGCTGCGCGCCCTCGGCATCCTGGAGCCGCTGGGGCCCAGCCCCACGCTGGCGCTATGCTACGGCACCCTGGGCGCGCAGGCCGCCGTCCAGGCCCGCTTCCAGGAGGCGGCCGCCTGGTCGGACCGGGCGGTGGAGCTGGCCCGCCGCCTCGGCAGCCAGGAGGCGGTCGCCCGCGGCCTCTGTTACCGCGGCGTCGCCAGGGTGTCGCTCGGCGAGGAGGAGCCCGGCTTCGCCGACCTGCGGCAGGCGGTCGCCATCACCGAGCGGCTCGACCACGGCGACTACCTGACGGTCTCGGCGCACAACCTGGCTGTGGTGCTGATCCGCTCCGGCCTCGCTCTGCAGGCCAAGCCGTACCTGGACCTGGGCGAGCGGGTGGCCGGCGAGCACGGCCTGGACGCCCACCGCTTCCTGATCGAGGCGCAGCAGTGCCACCTGCTGCTGCTGGGGGGTGAGTGGGACCAGGCGGAGCGGCGGCTGCGGCGGCTGCTGGACCACGCTCCCGACCCCGGCGCCGGCCTGGTCAACCCGCTGGCCTTCCTCGGGCGGATCCTGGCCCGCCGCGGCGACCCGCAGGCGGCGGCGCTGGTCGAGCGGGCCTGGGCCCTGGCCGCCGCCACCCAGGAGGACCAGAAGATGGCGGTCGCCGCCGGCGCGCGCATCGAGCTGGCCTGGCTGCAGGGCCAGGATGGGCGGGTCCGCGTCCTGGGCGCCGAGCTGCTGGAGGTCGCTGTCCGCGCCCACCACGCCTACCTCCGCGGCGAGGTGCTGCGCTACCTGCGCCGCGCCGGCGCACGTGTCCAGCCGTTCCCGGCCTGCCCGGCGCCGTTCGCCGCCGGGATCGGCGGCGACTGGGCGGCCGCGGCGGCGCTGTGGGGCCGGACGGGAAACCCCTACGAGCAGGCGCTGGAGCTGACCGAGTCGCCGGAGGCGACAGTGGCTCTGGAGGGGCTACGCACCCTTGACCACCTCGGGGCGGTCGCCGCCGCCAGGGTCGTCCGCCGCCGGCTGCGGCAGGGCGGGCTGCGCGGCCTGCCGCGGGGGCCGCGGGCAAGCACCCGCGCCAACCCCGCCCGGCTCACCGACCGCCAGCTCGACGTGCTGGCGCTGCTGGTCGAGGGCCACAGCAATGCCGAGATCGCCGCCCGCCTCTACCGCTCCACGCGGACCGTCGAGAACCACGTCGCCGCGCTGCTCACCAGGCTGGGCGTGGGATCGCGAGGCGAGGTGGCCGCCGCGGCCGCCGGCCGCGGCCTCCTGCCCGCCCCCGCCGCAAACCCGGGTAGCACCGCGCGGCGAACCGCGCAGCCGATGCCCTGCCCGGCGGCGGCCGCCACCCCATGCTGACCTGGAGCGCGCGCGTCAGGCACCCGACCCGCAGACCGGGTAGGACTCCACCATGGCCAGCCTCAGCGACGTCCGCGTCCGCGCCATGGAGGACCGGCACGCCGAGGGGATCGTGCTCGCGCATCTCGGCGACACCTACGGCGCCCTCGGCGACACGGCCGCAGCCCGGGAGTCCTGGCGTGCGGCCCAGGCGATCCTCGACGACCTGGCCCATCCCGAGGCCGAAGCGCTCCGCGCCAAGCTGCGGTGACGGGTACGTTCGGTGACGCGGGCTCCGGTGACCGCGAACGTCCGCGACCGGCAGGGCACGACGGCCCTGCCGGTCGCGGACGGTGCTGCCTACCTGGGCGCCGGCGGTCAGGTTGCGCAGATCGCGAAGGCGGTCCCGTCGTACTGGGTGCCGACGAGCGCGTTGTCCCATGCGGTGACCGTCGTTCGGGTCAGCGACGCGTTGACCTCGAACCGGTCCAGCAGGATGCCGTCGGTGTTGTCGGTGACCTTGCCGCCGACGCCGGTGATCGTGCCCTGCGGGCAGGCGGGGGTCTCCGCCTCGTGGCTCGGGGCGGCACCGAACGCCGAGGTCTGCGAGGTCAACTGGACGACCGATCCGTTGGGCGTGCCGCAGATGGCGTACGCGAAGAGGTTGAAGACGCCGACGAAACCGTTGTCGGCCCTGGCCTCCACCTCGACCTGGGTCAACCCGGCGTTCGGCTCGACCTCGGCGATGAGGATGTTGCCGGCGGCGTTGCCCACCTTGAATCCGGTGCCGAACAGGACCTGGCCGGCCGGGCAGGTGGCGAACGCCGACCGCGGCGCCTGGTTCGACCCGTTGGCGCCCGACGCCACCTCGATCCGGGTCAGGTTGTGCCCGTTGTCCGGGGCGCAGATGGCGGTTGCGATGACCCTCCAGTCGGACCCGTAGGTGTCGTTCTCCGCGCCTTGGACCCGCACCGACTTCAGGTTGGCGTCCGGGACCATGTCGGTGATAAGGACCTTGCCGCCGCCGTTGACGATCCTTCCCGAAGCGCCGTGGACGACGGTACCCTGCGGGCAGGTCGCGACCGCGGACTTGGCCGACGAATTCGTCGCCGATGGTGTCGAGACCACGGTCGCTCCGGGGACCGCCTGCGCCGGCGCCGCGGCGCCAATCAGCAGGATGCTCGACAGCAGGCCCGTGAGCGTGATGGCGCCGAACAGTCGACGCCGTACCGGATGTGCTGTGGTGGTCACTGGGTTCCACTCCTCCTGTGAGCGGCCGCTGCCCGACCGGCGGCGACCGGAACGCCCCGACCAGTGGGACGTTGCGATGGGGTCAGCCTGGGCCGCCGCCCGTGAGGGAACCTTCGGCGATCCTTGAATCCACAGGTCACACCCAGGCACGCCTCAACCGAGTGCAGCGCCTTCCGGCTGACGGCCGGGACGGTGTCCTGCTCCCATGCCGCGCGCGATCGCACTCTCCAACGCCTCGTGGGCCTACTCGCCCACCAACGCCACCCACCTGCATCGACACCCTGGCAGAACGATCCGATCAAGCGAACCGGTCCGAGAAACAGACCTATTCGAGGTCGGCGGGGTCCAGGCGCTCGATCAGGATGGGATGCTCGGTGCCCTTCCGGCGCTGCCCGTCGGGGTGGTACTCGGAGGTGATGCACTGGGTCTCGACGCCCTGGTCGCGCGCGGCGATGAACGCGCCGAGGCTGAGCAGCTTGGTCCCGTGGGTGATGTCCAGCACGATCTCCTCGGTCGCCAGGTCGCGGCGGTCGGCGACCAGGCGCAGCAGCGTGGACGTCTTGGCGACGATGTCGCGCAGGGACCACTCGTGGCATTCCAGGGTCTCCAGGTCGCGTCCCTGCTCCCTGACCGCGTTCACGTAGGTCCGCCGGTTGGCGTCGCTGAGCTGCGAGGTGGTCAGCAGGCCCACGACCTCCGCGTCCAGGTGCCGGAGCACCAGCGGGCAGACCGAGGCGTCGTAGGGGTTGTGGGCGGAGACGACGAACACCACGCCGCGGCGCGGGATCCTGAACGCCTGCTCCTCGCCGAGCTGGCGGTGGTGGTGGCGGTGGCGGCGCTCGTGGGCGTGCAGCAGGGCGACCAGCGTGACCATGACCGCGACCGCGCCGCCGACGGAGGCGAGCGCGTGCGTGCCGAGCCACGGGTTGAGCGGCGCGAACAGGAGCTGGACGGCGAGGTAGCCGATGACGATCTCGAGGTAGCGTTCCCGGACGAACGCGCGGATCGTCGGCATCAGCGGCAGGCCCCACGCGCACGCGGGAACGCCTGCCGAGCACGCATCCGCACCCTCCCGGCAGCCTTTCGGTCCTGGCATCGCCGAGTCTCACACAGGGGAGCGTGGACGTCTCCTGGAGCTGCGCCCCGGCAGGCTAGGCTGCCTCCGCCCGCCTCAGGGGGTCACTCGTTCGGGTGGGGCGTAGAGGAAGCTTGTTCGCGCAGGCTTCACGCACGGTTCAGGCCTTGCGAGCTGGGTGTCCAGGTGCTGGTGCGCGGCGACACCGACCGGCTGCTCGCGCACGAGCGCTTCCTCGCCGACCGGTTCGCCACCTCCGAGCTCACCCTCGACGACCGCCACGAGCGCAGCTGATCCTGATCCTGGCTGGTTCAGCTCGGCTGCCCGTCGAGGAAGGCGAGGGTGGCCGCGGCGAACAGCGGCGAGGTGACCAGGTCGTAGTGGGTCAGGCCCGGCAGGATCGCCAGCGCGTGCCCGCCTTCCGGCCGGCCCTCCCCCGCCCACCCGCCGTCGCGCAGCCCACCGCCGAGCAGCTCGAAGACCTCCACGTAGTGGCCAGGCGGCGCCATGTCCGCGTCCGCGGCGACGAACATCGTCGGCACCCGCAGACCGCGGACCTCCTCGGCGTAGTCGAAGTCCTTGGCCATCCCCTCGCCGGCCTTGTCCAGCAGCCGGGGGAAGTCCTCAGGCCGGGGCGCGACCCGCTGGTAGCGCTGGTACATCGGGGTGTCGGTCAGGAACTCCGCCGCGGCCGCGTTCACCTGGGCCTGCTGCGCGAGCATCTCCGGGAAGATCGCGTCGCGCCGGACGTTGGCCGAGGCCACCACCAGCCGGCCCACCTTTGCCGGGTACTTCGCCGCGGTGTGCAGCGCCACCCCCCCGCCCAGCGAGTAGCCCACCAGGTCCGGCCGGTCCAGCCCGAGGTGGTCGATGAGCGCCGCGACGTCCTCGGCCATCAGCCGCACGTCCAGCGGCCGGTCGACGTCCGCGGTGCGGCCGTGCCCCTGCAGGTCGACCACGACGACCTGGTGGCGCTCGGCGAGCGCGGGCAGGACCGGCCCGAACATCTCGCCCGATCCGAGCCCGCCGTGCAGCAGGATCATCGGCCGCCCGGCCCCGTGGGTCTCGAAGTACAGGTTGACGCCGTTGACCTCGGCGTACCGGCCGGCGCCCGACGCGCCGGCGGTCCCATCGCTGCTCGTCATGCTGCTGCTCCTCCCTCCTGGACGGTGTTGTGCTGCCACTCCGGACCGGCGCCCGGCTGATCGGCCGGCGACCTTGCCGATGGTCTGATCCCGTCGGCGTCCAGGCGCGCGGAGCATCACGGAAACCTCATCCATGCACTCTACGGGGGCGGTGGCTGCCGGCGCCGGGGTGGCGGGGGGCGCCGCGAGGGCGGCGGGGCCGGCTCAGGCGGCGCGGGCGGGGGCGCGGCCGCCGGCTCGCCACCAGACGTCGCCGGACCGGATCAGGCCCTTCACCTTGGCCGGGTCCTTGCAGGTCGCGGCGCCGGCCCGGCTGATGCGCTGGTGCTTGTCGAAGGCCGTCTCGTCGCCGAAGTTGGTGTGGCAGGCGGGGCAGTGGCACAGCAGCCCGGAGGTCCAGCCGTCGCGGCACCCCGGGCACCACCCCGTCGTCGCCGGGTCCCGGTCGGGGTGGTCGAGTTTCTTCACCTTGATCGCGAATCGCGCCATCGGCAGCCTCTCGTCCGCCACGCGCGAGCGCCCCTCCTGAGCGCCCGGCATGGTCAGGTCGAGTCTGACCGCAGGGGCCGACAGTCCCCGGCCGCGGGGTCGGCCCCCTGCGGTACGGTGGTGACGTCCCCTGGGCGGCGCCCAGGGTCCCGCGACCCGGCGCCGTGACCTGCGGACGATCATCCGACGGCGACCGGACGGGATGCTGGATGCTGCGTCACGTGGTGTGGGACTGGAACTGCACGCTGTTCGACGACCACGTCGCGGTCGTGGCGGCGGTGAACGACGCGCTCGCGCTGCTGGCGCTGCCCCCCATCGGCGTGGACGACTACCGCAGCCAGTTCACCCGCCCGGTGACGCGCTTCTACGAGCGGCTGGCCGGCCGGCCGATCACCGCGGAGGAGTGGCGGGCGCTGGACCGGACCTACCACGACAGCTACCACGGCTGGCTGGACCGGCTGCGGCTGGCGCCGGGGGCCGAGGCGGCGCTGGCGCGGGCGGCGCGGGCCGGCCTGAGCCAGTCGCTGCTGTCGATGTGGCGCCACGAGCTGCTGGTCCCGCTGGTGCAGCAGCTCGGGATCGGCCGCTTCTTCGTCCGCGTGGACGGGCTGCGCGGGCCCGGAGGCGGGAGCAAGGCGACCTACCTGGTCGAGCACCTGGACGCCGTCGGGGTCGGGGGCGCCGACACCCTGATGGTCGGGGACTCGCTGGACGACCTGGACGCGGCGCGGGCGGTCGGCGCCCGCTGCGTGCTGTACGACGGCGGCTCGCACCACCGGCACGCGCTGGAGGCGACCGGCGCGCCGGTCGTCGACGAGCTGGGCGCGGCGCTCACCACCGCCGGCATCTGACCGGCGGCGGCGGTCCGGTCACCGCGCCCGGGGTCACTCCGCCCGGGTCACTCCGCCGGGGCCCTCACTGCTCGGCGGCGGTCGTCGGCGGCGCCTGGGAGCGCTGGCCGCCCTGCTGCGTGGCGCCGCGACCGGCGACCAGCTCGGCGATCGCCTGCTCGAGCTTGCCCGTCTCCAGCTCCCCAGCGGTGCGGCCGGCGACCTTGCCGTCGGCGCCGACGAACACGAAGTAGGGGTAGGAGGACAGGCCGAACGCCTGCGCGGCGGTCTGGGCCTGGTCGTCGACCAGCACGGGGAACGGCCACTGCTCACGCTCCAGCCACGCCGAGGGCGGGTAGTTGGTGCGCTCGTCCGTGGTGCCGGTCGGGATGCCGACGACGTCGACGCCCTGGGGGCGGCCCTTGGCCGCGACCCACTTGCTGATCAGGGGCACCTCGCGCTGGCAGTGGGGGCACCAGTGGGCGAGGAAGACCAGCACCTTGGGCTTGCCGTCACCGGTGTTGACCTGCTGGGGGGCGCCCGCGAAGTTCGCGCCGGCCAGGCTCGGGGCCGGCCGGCCGACGGCCGGGTCGGGGCTGCCGGACTGCGCGGGGAACGACGGCAGGGGGGTGCCGGTGACGGTCACCTTCTGGTACTGCTTCAGGTTCGCGTCCTGCTGGTCCTTGCCGTCGCCGCCGACGACCGACAGCAGGATCGCCACGACCGCGATCACCGCGACGACGGCGCCGCCGATCAGCAGGACGGGCAGCGGCTTGCGCCGCTGCGGCTCGGGGAGCGGCTTGCGCCCGCCGCCGGTCTTGCGGGTCGGCCGGCTGGGCGGGCGCGTCCGGCCCGCCCCGCCGCGCGTGGACTGCCCGGCGGAGGATCTGGGTGGTTCACGACGGCTCACGGCTTGGCTCCTCGTCGACGAGTTCGGGGACGGTGGCGGCGACGTGGTCCGGCTCGGGCTCGCGGGCGCGCCGGGCGCCGGTGAGCGCCAGCACGACCAGCAGCGCGAACGCCGACAGCGCCATGGTCGGGATGGTGAGGTACCCGAACGTGTTCACCCAGATGAGGCTGCAGGGGTTGTTCGGGTCGCAGGTCGAGCTTTCGAGGTTGGGGAACCGCTCCACCAGCATGTGGTAGACGGAGATCGCGCCGCCCAGCGCCGCCAGGGTGGCGACGTAGGGCTTGATCCGGAAGTCCCGCCGCACCGCCGCGATCGCCAGGACGGGGACCAGCGGGTACATGGCGATCCGCTGGTACCAGCACAGCCGGCAGGGCGTGAAGTGCGCCACCTCCGAGTAGTACAGGCTCCCGGCCGTCGCGATCGCGGCGACGCCGAGCGCGATCCACAGCGACACGGGCTCGACCGAGGCGACGAGGTCCTCGCGGGCGCGGCGGACGGCCGGCGACACGCGCGAGCCGGCCACCAGCACGACCGCGGTGACCACCGAGACCTCGGCCAGGATGGCGAGCATCGCCAGGAACAGGGAGACCGTCCGGACCCCGGGCATCTGTCAGCAGCGCTCCTCGTCTCGTCGGCGGCGGCCCGGCCCGGGGCGCGTCAGCGCCGGCGCGCTCCCAGCGGAGCCGGCGGCGGGGCGGCCTCGACCCGCACCCTGGCGTCGAGGACCACCGCGCCGTCGGCGAGCACCCGGACGGGGTTGCAGTCCAGCTCGATGATCTCGGGATGCTCCTCGACCAGGGTGCTGATCCGCAACAGCACATCCTCGAGCGCGGGCACGTCCGCTCTCGGTGCACCACGATAGCCGTCCAGGAGCGGAAAGGTGGCGAGCGAGCGGACCATCTCGGCCGCGTCGACCGTCGTCAGCGGCGTGATCCGCACGGCCACGTCCTTGAGCAGCTCGACCGCGGTCCCGCCGGCGCCGCAGGCGACGACGGGCCCGAACGAGGGGTCGTGCGCCACCCCGACCAGCATCTCCACCCCGTCGGGCACCATCCGCTGGACCAGGAACCCCTCCACGGCGTGGCCGGCGGCGGCCACCGCGCCGGCCATCTCCCCCGCCGCGCGGGCGACCGCCCCGGCGTCGGGCAGGTCCAGCCGCACGCCGCGCGCCTCGGTCTTGTGGACCAGGGTCGGGGCCACCGCCTTCAGCGCGACCGGCCCGCCGAGCTGCGCGGCGGCCGCGGCGGCCTCCGCGGGCGTGGCCGCCGGCCGCCAGTCCGCCAGCGGCAGCCCGTAGCAGCCGAGCAGCGCCGCCACCTCGTCGGGCCGCAGCCAGCGCGGCCCGGAGGCCAGCGCGCCGGCCAGCACCGCCGCGGCCCGGTCGCGCCCGATCCCCTCGAAGACCGGCACGCGCCCCTCGGGCCGGTCCAGCCAGGCGCCGTACCCGACCGCCCGCACCAGGGCCCGCGCGGCGTCCTCGGGGAACGGGTACAGGGGGATCACCCGGTCGCCGGCGCGCAGGTCCGGCCGCTCGCCCGAGGCCGTCATGAACACCGCGAGCAGCGGCGGCGGGTCGGCCACGGCCTGGTACGCGGCCCGGATGGCGGCCGCGACCTCGGCCGGCCGGGTCGCCAGCGGCGGGATGAAGATCACGATCACCGCGTCGGCCTCGCCGCTGGCCAGCACCAGCTCGGTGGCGCGGCGGTAGTGCTCCGCGGGCGCCGAGGCGATCATGTCGACCGGGTTGCCGAGCGCGGCGGCCGCGGGCAGGAACTCGGCGAGCCGGGCGCGCAGGCGCCCGGACAAGGGCGCGACCTCCAGACCGCCCGCCTCGCAGGCGTCGGCGCACAGCACCCCCGGGCCGCCCGCGTTGGTGACCACCGCCACCCGCCGGCCGCGCGGGCGCGGCTGGGCGGCGAGCAGCGAGGCGACGTCGAACAGCTCCGACAGCGTGTCGGTGCGGATCACGCCGGCCTGGGCGAAGAGCGCGTCCACGGTGACGTCGGAGGCGGCCAGCAGCGCGCCGGTGTGCGAGGAGGTGGCCCGCGCGCCGGCGACCGAGCGCCCGGACTTGACCGCGACGATCGGCTTGGACCGGGCGACGCGGCGGGCGACGCGGGCGAACTTGCGCGGGTTGCCGAACGACTCCAGGTACAGCAGGGCCACGTCGGTGCCGGGGTCCTGCGCCCAGTAGTTGAGCAGGTCGTTGCCGGAGATGTCGGCCTTGTTGCCGACCGAAACGAACGACGACAGACCCAGCCCCAGCGCGTTGGCGTGGTCGACGATCGCGAGCCCGAGCGCACCGCTCTGGGACAGGAACCCCACGCGCCCGGGGGCGGGCAGCAGCGGGCCGAAGGTGGCGTCCATGCGGACCTCGGGCGCGGTGTTCACCACCCCGAGGCAGTTGGGCCCGATGAGGCGCATGCCCGCCTCGCGGCAGGCGGCGAGCAGCTCGGCCTGGAGCGCGGCGCCCTGCGGGCCGGCCTCGGAGAAGCCCGCGGAGACGACCACCAGCGCGCGGACCCCCTTCGCGGCGCACGCCCGGGCGGTGGCGGGCACCGCGGCCGCCGGCACGGCGATCACCGCGAGGTCCACCGGGCCGGGGACGTCGGCGATCGACGGGTAGGCCAGCACCGACTGGACGACCGGCGCGCGCGGGTTGACCGGGTAGACGGGCCCGTTGAACCCGGCGGCGAGCAGGTTGTGGAAGAGCTGGCCGCCGACGCTGCCGCGCTCCCGCGAGGCGCCGATCACCGCCACCGAGCGCGGCGCCAGCAGGGTCCGCAGCGCCGCCACCGCGGCATGCTGCTCGCGCAGGTCGAAGCGCTCCAGCGCCTCCGGGGACAGGGAGGTGGGGAACTCCACCAGGATCGCGCCGGGCACCGACCGCACGGCCAGGGGGAACCCGCTGTCGCGGAAGAGCTGGATCATCTGGTGGTTCTCGGGCAGCACCTCGGCCCTGAACGCGGTCACCCCGGCGGCGGCGGCGACCTCGGCGAGCTGGCCCAGCAGGATCGTGCCGAGCCCGCGCCCCTGGTGGTCGTCGGCGACCGCGAAGGCGATCTCGGCGCGGTCCGGGTGGCCCTCCTCCCGCTCGTAGCCGGCGTGGGCCACGACCAGGCCGCCGGCGCCGGCGGTCGCGACCAGGCCGTAGCGCCGGTCGTAGTCGGCCCGGACGGCCCAGCGGGCCGCGTGGTCGAGGTCGGGGAAGCCCGAGAAGAAGCGCAGCCAGCGCGACCGCTCCGAGAGCCCCCCGAGGAACGCGCGCACCGCCGCCTCGTCCTCCGCGCGGACCGGGCGGACGTGCACGGTGGAGCCGTCGCGCAGGACGACGTCGGCCTCGCGGTGGGCCGGGTACGCGCCCGCCCGCACGCGCCTCACCCGCGCCCGGTCAGGCCGGTGCAGGGGCGCAGGCCCTCCCAGGCGGCCGCGGCCGCCTGGCGCGCGCCGCCGCTGAGCGGGTGCGGCAGGCCACCGGAGATCTCCGCCGGCCGCCAGCGCGCGCGCAGGACGTCGCGGCCGCGCACGGCCAGCTCCAGCACGCCCGTCCGCGACCCCGGGCCGGGCAGGCTGGAGAAGACGAGGTTGCCCAGCCCGTAGTCCACGTAGGCGCCGTCCAGCCCGCCGCCGCCGAGCAGCACGTGGGCGTGCGAGCCGACGATCACGTCGGCACCGGCCGCCACGAGGGCGCGCGCGAGGTCGCGCTGCCCGCCCGTCGGGCAGGCGACGCCCTCGGATCCCCAGTGCAGGAACACCACCACCGTGTCGGCGCCGCGCCTGGCCGCCCGGACCGCCGCGGTCAGCCGCTCCTCGTCCCTGGCGCTCGCCAGGCCCGGCTTGCCGTCGCCGGCGGTCCACGCGGCGGCCAGGGCGTCGTCGAGGACCTGGGTGGCGCCGAGCACGGCGACGCGCAGGCCGCGCACCTCGAGGTGGTAGGGGGCGAACGCCCGCTCCGCGTCCAGGCCGGCGCCGACCACCGGGAACCGGGCCGCGTGGGCCGCGTCCAGCGAGTCGCGCAGCCCCTGGACGCCGTAGTCCATCCCGTGGTTGTTGGCCATGGTGACGACGTCGACCCCGGCGGCCTTGAGCGCGGCGAACGCGGCGGGCGGCGCGCGGAAGGTGAACTCCTTGTCCGCCGCGGTCCCGCGCTCGGTGATCGCGGTCTCGAGGTTGACCATGGCCAGGTCGGCGCCGCGCAGCAGCGCCGCGACCGGCTCGAGCGCGCTCTGGGGATCCTGTTCGAGCTGGGCCGCCAGGACGCCCTCGAAGTGCACGTCGCCGCCGAACGCGAGCGTCACCGGCGCGGGCGCGGCGGCCGGCCCCCGGCCGGCCCCCGGGACGGGCAGCCCGGTCCCGGCCGGCCTGGTCGTGCCGCCGCAGCTCGCCGCGAGCAGCGCCGCGGCGGCGGCGGCCGCGGCGGCGGCGAGCAGGCGAGCGCGTGGATCGGGCATGGAGGCTCCGGACGCTTGCCGGGACGAACGGCGCACAGCATACGTTCGGGCACCCCCCGTGGCGAAGCCGGCGCCCGGCGTCCCGAGGCCGGACGCCCGGGGGATCCGGCCGGCCGGGGCCCGGGACCGGGGCGCGCTACGCGCTCTCGCGCGACGGCGGCGGCGGTGCGGGCAGCTCGGCGAGCGCCTTGCGGTACGCCTCGGCCTCGCGCGGCTCACCCGGCCGGTTGACGATCGCCCAGCGCACCACGCCGCCCGCGTCGATGACGAAGGTCCCCCGGTTGGCGAAGCCGCGCTCCTCGTTGAACACGCCGTAGCGCCTGGCCACCTCCCCGTGCGGCCAGAAGTCGCTGAGCAGCGGGAAGTTCAGCCCCTCCCGGTCGGCGAACACGCGCGCGGCGTAGGGGGAGTCGACCGAGACCGCGAGCGTCGCGGTGCGTCCGCCGCCGAACGCCTCCGGGTCGTCGCGCAGCTCGCACAGCTCGGCGGCGTCGATCTCCGAGAACGCCAGCACGTAGAACACCAGCAGGACGTGGCGGCGCCCGCGATGGTCGGCCAGCCCCCTGACCAGCCCGTCCTGGTCCCTGAGCGCGAAGTCGGGCGCGAGCTGGCCAATCTCGATCGGCATGGCGGCGGCTCCTTGCCGGACGGCGGCCGGCGGCGGACGGGGGCTGACGGGCCTGGCGGGCGGGAGAGCAAGCAGCGTAGCAACCGCGACCGCCCGCAGGCCGGTGCCGCGCGCCGGCTCACCCCGCGGCGCGGACCGGATCACTCCGTGATGCGCAGCGGGCCCGCGTCCTGGCCGCGGGTGACCGCGAGGACCTCGGCCAGGATCGACAGGGCGATCTCCGCGGGCGCCCGGGCCCCGATGCGCAGCCCGGTGGGCGCGTGGAGCCGGTCGAGTGCGACGCCGCTGGCACGCAGCGGGTCCAGGAACCCCGGCGCATGGCGGCGGCTGCCCATCACGCCGACGTAGCCGGCGCCGCCGCGCAGGACGCCGGTGAGCGCGGCGACCAGGGCGGGGTCGTCGTGGTCGACGAACACGGCCGCGTCGGCCGGCCCGAGGCGCCCGGCCGCCTGCGCCAGCGACGGGGCGTCCAGCGCCGGCTCGGCCTGCACCGCCAGGCCGAGCAGCTCCCCGAAGTCCGCCAGCGCGTCGGCGACCGGCCCGCGGCCGCCGACCACCAGGCGCGGGCGGCCGCCGAACGCCTCCAGGAACACCTCCACGCGCCCCTCGCCCGGCTCGCCCTCGAAGCTGGTGTAGCCGCGCAGCGCGGACCGCTCCCCGCCCTCGACCAGCGACCGCCCGTCCCTGCCTGCGGCGCGGTCCAGGCCGCTGCAGCCGATCGTGCCCGCGAGCAGGTTGCCGGCGGCGTCGAAGAGCGCGCGGTTGCCGGCGACCGACGGCGGGTCGCCCTCGGTCCGGACGGTGGTCGCGAGCACGACCGTCCGCCCGGCACGCCGCGCCTCGGCGAGCGCCTCGATCGCGTCCGCGCCGGCGGCGCGGCCCCGCTGGTCCGCTGGGAGCGTCACTCCAGGCCGCCTCCTCCCGGCCGGCGCCGGCCGGCGCCGCTCCGGACCCGATGGATGGTAGCGGGGTCCGCGGCCAGCCGGTCGACCGGCAGCCGGTCCACCGGCAGCCGGACGTCCTTCCCGCGGGCCTGCGCCAGGACCTCCAGGAACCGCGCGCGCGCCAGGTCCTGCGCGCCGAAGCCGGCGAGGTGTTCGGTGGTGATCTGCACGTCGATCAGGCTCCCCCCCGCCGCGCGCAGCCGTGCGGCCAGGTCCACCAGCGCCACCTTGGAGGCGTCGGGGACCCGGTGGAACATCGACTCGCCGGTGAACACGCCGCCGACCTGCACCCCGTACAGGCCGCCGACGAGGGTGTCCCCGTCCCAGACCTCCACGCTGTGCGCCCAGCACAGCTCGTGCAGCAGGGTGTAGGCGGCGCGCATCTGCGGCGTGATCCAGGTGCCCTCGTCGCCGCGCTGCGCGCACGCGCCGATGACCGCCTCGAACGCGCGGTCGACCGTGGCCTCCCAGCCGCAGCGCCGCAGCCGCTGCCGCAGCGACCGCGTGAGGCGCAGCCCGTCCAGCGGCAGCACCCCGCGCGGGTCCGGCGAGAACCACGGCAGCGGCATCCCCGGGTGGGGCCAGGGGAAGATCCCCCGCCGGTAGGCCTGGACCAGCGTCGCCGGGTCGAGGTCGGCCCCGAGCCCGACGACGCCGTCCGCCCCGGCCGAGGCCGGATCGGGGAACTGCCACCGCGACGGCCCGGGGTCAAGCGGCGCCCTGCTCGCCATGCCGGCACAGTACCGCACCGGCCCGGCCGACCGGGCGCCCGGCCTGCCCACCGCCGGCCGGTGCCGTAGCATCGCGCCATGGGACCCGAGGCAGGCCCGGCGGGTCCGCTCCGCCAGGCCCTCCCCGTGCGGTCGGCGCCCGGCGAGGAGGAGGCGCCGCCGGCGCTCCGGCGCGACGTGCGCGTGCTCGGCGGCACGCTCGGTCAGGTCCTGGAGGAGTCCGGCGGGAGCGGGCTGCTGGAGGACGTCGAGCGCCTGCGCCGCGCCGCGATCGCGCTGCGCGTGGAGCCGTCCCCGGCCGCCCGGCAGCGGGTCGTGGAGATCGTCGACGGCCTCGCCCTGGACCGCGCCGAGGCGGTCGCGCGCGCGTTCACCGTGTGGTTCCAGCTCGTGAACCTCGCCGAGGAGCGGCACCGGGTCCGCACCCTGCGCGAGCGCAGCCGCGCCGGCGGGCCGGTCAAGGACTCGCTCGCGGCGGCCGTGGGCGAGCTGCGCGGCCGCGTCGGCGAGGACGAGCTGGCCGCCCTGCTGGCGCGGCTGGAGGTCTGCCCGGTGCTGACCGCCCACCCGACGGAGGCACGGCGCCGCGCGGTCGTCGAGGCGCTGGAGCGCATCGAGGCGCAGGTCGACCGGCTGGACGACCCGCGGCTGGCGCCCGCCGAGGAGCGCTCGGCCCGCGACCGGCTGCTCGAGGAGGTCACGATCCTGTGGCGGACCGCGCAGCTGCGCGAGGCGCGGCCGACGCCGCTGGACGAGGTGCGCACGGTGATGGCGGTGTTCGACGGGACGCTGTTCCGGGTGGCGCCGCTGCTGTACCGCGACCTGGACGAGGCGCTGGCGCCGGGGTCGGGCACCCGGCCGCCGCGGATGCGGCCGTTCCTGCGCATCGGCAGCTGGGTCGGCGGGGACCGCGACGGCAACCCGCACGTCACCGCGGCGGTCACGCGCGCCACCCTGGAGATCCAGGCCGAGCACGTGCTGCGGGGGCTGGAGGCTGCCGCCCGCCGGATCGGCCGCTCCCTGACCGTGAGCGAGCGGACCACCGCGCCGAGCGCCGAGCTGCTCGCCTCCCTCACCGAGGACGAGCGCGCGTTCCCGCGCACGGCCAGGCGGCTGCGCACCCGCGCCCCGCGCGAGCCGCACCGGCGCAAGCTGCTGCTGGTCGCCGAGCGGCTGGCCGCCACCCGCACCGGCGGCGCCGGCGCGTACCGCGGCCCCGGCGCGCTCCTGGCCGACCTGGAGCTGCTGCAGCGGTCGCTGGCGGCCGCGGGCGCCGCGCGGCTGGCCTACGGGCAGCTCCAGCAGCTCCTCTGGCAGGCGGAGACGTTCGGGTTCCACCTCGCCTCGCTCGAGATCCGCCAGCATTCGAGCGTCCACGAGCGCGCGCTGGTGGAGCTGGCGCCGTGGGCGGTCGGCGACCTGCAGGCGCTGGCGCGGCTGGCGGCCGAGGGCTGGCCGGCGCCGGGGGCCGCCCTGCCCGAGCACTCCGCGCAGACGGCGGAGCTGCTGGCGACGCTGCGGGCGGTCGCGGAGCTGCAGGGACGGTTCGGCGCGCAGGCGTGCCGCCGCTACGTGGTCAGCTTCACGCGGCGGGCGGCGGACCTCGCGGCGGTGCGGGCGCTCGCGCGGCTGGCCGTGCCCGACGGCGGGCTGGAGCTGGACGTGGTCCCGCTGTTCGAGTCGCGCGCCGACCTGGAGGCCGCCCGCGACGTCCTGGAGGAGCTGGCCGCCGCGCCCGGCGGGCTGCGCCTGGCCGCGAGCGGCGACCGGTTCGAGGTCATGCTCGGCTACTCCGACTCGGCCAAGGACGTCGGCTACCTCGCGGCCAACATCGCCCTGTACCGGGCGCAGGCGGACCTCAGCGACTGGGCCGCCGCCGCGGGCGTGGACCTGGTGCTGTTCCACGGCCGCGGCGGCGCGATGGGCCGCGGCGGCGGGCCGGCGAACCGGGCGGTGCGCGGGCAGGCCCCCGGCTCGGTCCGGGGCCGCTTCAAGATCACCGAGCAGGGCGAGGTGATCTTCGCCCGCTACGGCAACCGGCAGATCGCCCGGCGGCACCTGGAGCAGGTGACCAGCGCGGTCCTGCTCGCGTCCGCGCCGCCCGCGGAGGCCGCCGAGGCGCCGCCGCCGGCGCTGCTGGACCGGATGGCCGGCGCGGCCGAGACCGCCTGGAAGGAGCTGGTGACCGCGGAGGGGTTCAGCGAGTTCTTCTACGCCGTGACCCCCCTGGAGGAGCTGAGCGAGCTGCAGATCGGCTCGCGGCCGGCGCGGCGGGCCGCGCGGCGCGACCTGGACTCGCTGCGGGCCATCCCGTGGGTGTTCGCCTGGAGCCAGAACCGCTGCAACCTGCCCGGCTGGTACGGGCTCGGCAGCGGCCTGGACGCCGTGGCGTCCCGGCCCGGCGGGCTGGAGCGGCTGCGCGAGCTGTACGGCCGCTGGCCGTTCTTCAACGTCCTGCTCGACAACGCCGAGATGAGCCTGGCCAAGGCCGACATGCCGATCGCGCAGCTGTACCTGGCCCTGGGCGACCGGCCCGACCTGGCCGGGCGGATCCGGCAGGAGTTCGACCGGACCCTGGCGCTGGTGCTGGCGGTGACCGGGCACGAGCGCCTGCTCGGCCGCCGGCCGGTCCTGCGGCAGGCCGTGGCGCTGCGCAACCCGTACGTCGACGCGCTCAGCTTCCTGCAGCTGCGCTTCCTGACCGAGCTGCGCCGCGGCGGGCTCGACCAGGCCCGGCGCGAGCGCACCGCCGAGCTGGTCCTGCTGACCGTCAACGGCGTCGCCGCGGGCCTGCAGAACACCGGCTGAGCGAGGAGGAAGCATGCCCACCGACGCCCCCGCCCCGGCGCCGTCGCCGTCGGACTTCCTGGCGCTGGACGCCCTGCTGAGCCCGCCCGAGCGCGAGGTCCGCGACACGGCCAGGGCGTTCGTCCGCCGGCGCGTGCTGCCCCGGATCGCGGACTGGTACGAGCGCGGGGAGTTCCCGGTCGAGCTGGCCGGCGAGCTGGGCGGCCTCGGCCTGCTCGGGATGCACCTGGAGGGCTACGGCTGCGCCGGCGCCAGCGCGGTCCAGTACGGCCTGGCCTGCATGGAGCTGGAGGCGGGCGACTCGGGGCTGCGCAGCTTCGTGTCGGTGCAGGGGTCGCTGGCGATGTTCCCGATCTGGCGCTACGGCTCCGAGGAGCAGAAGCGCGCGTGGCTGCCGCGGATGGCCGCCGGCGACGCCGTCGGCTGCTTCGGGCTGACCGAGCCGCAGGTCGGCTCCAACCCGGCCGAGCTGCGGACCTCCGCCCGCCGCGACGGCGCCGACTGGGTCCTGAACGGCCACAAGCGCTGGAGCACCAACGCGACCGCGGCCGAGGTCGCGGTCGTCTGGGCCCGCTGCGAGGAGGGGGTGCGGGGGTTCCTGGTGCCCCGCGGCACCCCCGGGCTCGAGGTCCGCCCGATCGACCGGAAGCTGTCGCTGCGCGCCTCGCTCAGCGCCGAGTTCACCCTCACCGACGTGCGCCTGCCCGCCGACGCGGTGCTCCCCGGCGCCCGCGGCCTGCGCGCCCCGCTGTCGTGCCTGGACGAGGCCCGCTACGGGATCGTCTGGGGGGCGGCCGGGGCGGCGCGGGACTGCTTCGAGTCGGCGCTCGCCTACGCCCGTGAGCGCGAGCAGTTCGGCCGGCCGATCGGCGCGTTCCAGCTCACCCAGGCCAAGCTCGCCGACATGCTGGTCGAGCTGTCCAAGGCCGCGCTGCTCGCGCTGCACCTCGGGCGCATGAAGGACGCGGGCACGCTGCGGCCCGAGCAGGTGAGCCTGGGCAAGCTCAACAACGTCCGCGAGGCGCTGGCGATCGCCCGGACCGCGCGGACGATCCTCGCGGCCAACGGCATCACGCTCGACTACCCGGTGATGCGCCACGCCGCCAACCTGGAGTCGGTGCTGACCTACGAGGGGACCAGCGAGATCCACGCGCTGATCCTCGGCCAGGCGGTCACGGGCCTGTCGGCGTTCGCGTGACCCGCCGGCGCCCCAAAGGCACGCGGCCAGCCGGGATGATAGAAAAGGCCCGATGATCGCGGATCCTTGGATCGGACAGACCCTCGTCGGCTACCGCATCGAGACGGTGCTCGGCCGCGGCGGCATGGGCGTGGTCTACCGGGCCGAGCACCTGAGCCTCGGCCGCAAGGTGGCGCTCAAGGTGCTGTCGCCGGCCCTGGCCGCCAGCGCCGACTTCCGCCGCCGCTTCATGCTCGAGTCGCGGGTCGCGGCCAGCCTGGAGCACCCCAACGTCATCCCGATCTTCGAGGCCGGCGAGGCCGAGGACGTGCTGTTCATCGCGATGCGCTACGTGGAGGGCGCCGACCTCGGCCGCGTGCTGGAGCGCCAGGCGCCGCTGGACCCGCGGCGCACGGTCGGGCTGCTCGGCCAGGTCGCCGGGGCGCTCGACGCCGCGCACGCGCGCGGGCTGGTGCACCGCGACGTCAAACCCGGCAACGTGCTCATCTCCGCGGAGCTGGATCCCGACGGGTACGAGCACTGCTACCTGTGCGACTTCGGGCTCATCAAGTCGTTCGACGCGCCCAGCGACCTGACCCTCAGCGGCCAGTTCATCGGCACCGTCCCCTACATGGCGCCCGAGCAGATCCGCGGGGAGCCGCTGGACGGCCGCACCGACGTGTACGCGCTGGCGTGCGTGACGTTCCGCTGCCTCACCGGCCGCCTGCCGTTCGACCGCGGCTCGGACCTGGCCAACGTGGAGGCGCACCTGCACGAGCCGCCGCCGCGCGCCAGCCTGGTGCACCGCGGGCTCCCACCCGAGCTGGACGCGATCCTGGCGCGCGCGATGGCCAAGGCCAAGGTCGACCGCCAGCCGTCCTGCAGCGCGCTGATCGCCGACGTCCGCGGCACGCTCGAGCCGGCCGCGGTCGCGCCCGCGGTCGCCTGGCTCGACCCGGAGCCGACCAGCCCCCTGGGCCTCGGCACGGTCGTCGCTCCCCTGCCCGAGGCGGCCGGCGTCCCGCACGCCACCGCACCGGCCGCCGGCCACGTCCTGCCGGGCGCGGGCCTCGCCGCGCTGCCGCCCGACGCCCGCATCGGCGGGCAGGACCGCACCCGCCTGGAGCCCCTGGACCCCTGGGCGCCCCCGCCGCAGGACCTGCGGCCGGGCGCGCCCCCTGGCGGTCCCACCGGGGAGCCGGCCGGGACACGGGCCTCGCGCCGCGACACCCCGGGGCTGGCCGAGCCGAGGCCGCCCGAGCCGCCGGGTCGGACGGCCCGCCGCGCGGGCGCGTTCAGGGTCCCGAGGTTCACGCCGCCCGCGTGGCTCCGGCGGCTCCCGTCGATCCGGCAGGTCCCGCTGCCGCTGCTCGCCGCGGTCCTGGTGGTCGTCGTGGTGCTCGCCGTCGCGCTCACCCGGTCGGTCACCGGCGGCGGCCGGCGGCCGCCGGCCAGCCGGCCGGCGGCGGCCGGTGTCGACCTCGCCGGCGGCGGCTCCACCGGCGGCGAGGTCGCGGCGAGCTGCGTCAACGGCTGGACCACGCCCGTGCGCGGGACCGCGGTGCGGCGGCGGGCGTTCGAGGCGATGCGCACCCGGCTCGGCGTGCGCGGGCTGTACACGGTCAGCGAGATGCGCTACTTCACCGGCGGTGACGGCAGCGCCCGCTGGTACGTCAGGACGACCCTGCTCGGCGGCAGACCATGGCGCGCGCGCTGGCTGATCCAGCAGCCCCCGGACGGCGACCCGGTGGTCGCCGCGGTCGCGCCGGCCGGCACCCACGGCCTGCGCTCCCCGGACTGGCGGGGGTTCCAGGGCGAGGGCCCGCCCCGCAGCTACGACGGGCTCCCGGGCCGGTACGCCGGCGTCCCCTACGACTTCGTGACCGGCGCCGACGGCCGCTCCCCCGGGCTGCCCGCCGACGTGCGCGGCTGCCTGGCCGGCTCCTGACCCGGCCCGCCTGGGCCATAATCGGCGCGGCGCACCGGACACCCGACCGGACACCCGACCGGACACCCGACCGGACACCCGACCGGACACCCGACCGGACACCCGGGGCGCCCAGGGCCTGTAGCTCAGTCGGTCAGAGCAGGCGGCTCATAACCGCCCGGTCGCAGGTTCGAGGCCTGCCAGGCCCACCCCGGCCCGTGCCCGCCGGAGGCGGCGAGTTCACCGGCCTCGCCGCGGCTGTCCGGCCCCGGGCCCGGATCACCCGGCGAGGGTGAGGACGACTCACCCGGGCGTCGCGCATCGTGACCACCCAACCGGTCAGCAAGACGACCAGGCCGGAGGTGGCGCGCATGCATCCAGACGACGTCCAGCGAGAGGTCCTGCCGATCCCGGACGTCACGCCGGTCGGCCTGACGACGTTCGACGCCAAGGACCCGGACACGACCTATCCGCCGATCCGGCCGTTGCGTCCGCCGGCGGGGGCGCCCAACGTGCTGGTCATCCTGATCGACGACGTCGGGTTCGGCGCGTCGAGCGCGTTCGGCGGGCCGTGCCGGACGCCCAACTTCGAGCGGCTGGTGGAGAAGGGGCTCCAGTACACCCGGTTCCACACCACGGCGCTGTGCTCGCCGACGCGGTCGGCGCTGCTGACCGGGCGCAACCACCACTCGGTGGGGATGGGCAACATCGCCGAGCTGGCCACGTCGGCGCCGGGCAACAGCTCCATCTGGCCGAACACGGCCGCGCCGCTGGCCAAGATCCTGCTGCTGAACGGCTACAGCACCGCGCAGTTCGGCAAGTGCCACGAGGTGCCGGTGTGGGAGACCAGCCCGATGGGGCCGTACCGCCAGTGGCCCACCGGGATGGGGTTCGAGCATTTCTACGGCTTCATCGGGGGCGAGACCAACCAGTGGTACCCGGCGCTGTACCAGGGCACGACGCCGGTGGAGCCCTCCGGGACGCCGGAGGAGGGCTACTACTTCAACGACGACCTGACCGACCACGCGATCGCGTGGATCCGCCAGCAGAAGGCGCTGATGCCCGACAAGCCGTTCTTCGCCTACTTCGCGCCCGGCGCCACCCACGCGCCGCATCACGTCCCCAAGGACTGGGCGGACCGGTACAAGGGCCGGTTCGACCAGGGATGGGACAAGCTGCGCGAGGAGACCTTCGCGCGCCAGAAGGCGCTGGGCGTGGTCCCCGCGGACTGCGACCTGACCGAGCGCAGCGCGGGGATCCCGGCCTGGGGGGACGTCGACCCGGCCCTCAAGCCCGCCCTGTCGCGGCAGATGGAGGTGTACGCCGGCTACCTGGAGAACACCGACCACCACGTCGGCCTGCTGCTCGACGCGCTCGAGGACCTGCAGATCCTCGACGACACGCTGATCTTCCTGATCATCGGCGACAACGGCGCCTCGGCCGAGGGCTCGCTGCAGGGCACCTTCAACGAGATGATCACCCTCGGCGGCTTCGGGCACCTGGAGACGCCGGAGTTCATGTCCTCGCACATCGACCAGTTCGGCGGGCCGGAGGCCTACAACCACTACGCGGTCGGCTGGGCGCACGCGATGGACACCCCCTACCAGTGGACCAAGCAGGTCGCCTCCCACTGGGGCGGCACCCGCAACGGCACCATCGTCCACTGGCCCCGGGGGATCCGGGCCAGGGGCGAGATCCGCACGCAGTTCCACCACGTCATCGACGTCGCCCCGACGATCCTGGAGGTGGCCGGGCTGCCCCATCCGGTCATGGTCGAGGGCGTGCAGCAGCAGCCGATCGAGGGCGTGAGCATGGCGTACTCGTTCGACGACCCCGAGGCGGCGGAGCGGCACGAGACCCAGTACTTCGAGATGTTCGGCAACCGCGGCATCTACCACAAGGGCTGGACGGCGGTGACCAAGCACCGCACCCCCTGGGAGACCGGCGCCGAGGTGCGGCCCCCCGCGTTCGACGACGACGTGTGGGAGCTGTACGACACCGACACCGACTGGACCCAGGCGCACGACCTCGCCGCCCGGCATCCCGACAAGCTGCGCCAGCTCCAGCGGCTGTGGCTCATCGAGGCGGTGAAGCACAACGTCGTGCCGCTGGACGACCGGTTCGTCGAGCGCGGCCTGCCGGAGACGGCCGGGCGGCCGACGCTGATCAAGGGCCGGCGGCAGCTGCTGTTCCGGGGCATGGGGCGCCTGACCGAGAACTCGGTCGTCACCTTCAAGAACACGTCCTTCTCGCTCACCGCCGAGGTGACCGTGCCCGAGGAGGGCGCCGAGGGAGTGATCGTCGCCCAGGGCGGGGTGACGGGTGGCCTGAGCCTGTACGCCAAGGACGGCAGGCCGAAATACTGCTACAACTTCTTCGGCCTGGAGCGGTACCACGTCCAGGGCACCGGCGCGATCCCGCCGGGCACCCACCAGGTCCGGATGGAGTTCGCCTACGACGGCGGCGGCCTGGGCAGGGGCGGCACGGCGACGCTGTACGTCGACGGGCAGCCTGCGGGCGACGGCCGCATCGGGCGGACCGAGGCGTTCCTGTTCTCCGCGGACGAGACCCTCGACGTCGGTAACGAGTTCGGCTCCCCGGTGACCACCGACTACGGGACGCGACCGTTCAACGGGACGGTGCACTGGGTCGAGATCGACGTCGGCCTGGACGACCACAACCACATGATCAGACCCGAGGACCGCGTCAACCTCGCCAT
The DNA here is from genome assembly GCA_035263405.1 of Actinomycetes bacterium. Classification (GTDB taxonomy): domain Bacteria; phylum Actinomycetota; class CALGFH01; order CALGFH01; family CALGFH01; genus DATFRI01. Next base: position 29,343 of record DATFRI010000052.1, read on the forward strand.
GGCGTTCCAGTAGCGCTCCCTCACCCCCGGCCAGGGTCGGCGCAGCAGGTATCGTGGCACACTTTTGTTGCGAGTCCGTGACCCCCATCCCGGTGTCGTCGTCCGTACCGTAGCCTGTGGACGAGCCGGAATCCCCGGACCGACGGGAGCCGCAGTGGCCGAGCCGGACGAGAGCAGTCGCCACCCCCAGCAGTCCGGCTGGACGCGTGCGAGCCCGCCGCCGGGACCACCCCAGCCGAGCTGGGGCGCCCCGCCCGCGCAGCAGGGATCCTCCCCGCCGGGCTGGGGCCCGCCGCGCGTGCGGCCCAGACCGGCCCCGCCGGGTTGGGGCCAGGGACAGCCGCCGGGCGCACCCGGGCCGGCCGCGGGCCGCCAGGCGCGGGCCGCTCGGCGACGCCGCAACCCCCTGCCCCCGGCACCCACCGGCCGCCGCGTACTCGCCGTGGAGCTGGTGCTCGTCCTGCTGTTCGCGTTCGCGCCGCCCCTGCTCGGCCTGGTCGCGGGCGCGCTCGGCGGGACGCAGGAGATCACCGAGACGACCCTGCCGGTGGCGCTCTACGTCCTGGTCCTCACGCTCGTGCTCACCTGGGCGCCGACGCTGCTGGTCGCCGTGGTGCTCGCCGTGCGGCGCGAACGGCCCGCGACGATCGGCCTGACCCGCCCGGACTGGCGGGACCTTGCCGCCGGGCTCGCGCTGTGGATCGGCGGCCACATCGTGGTCCTGCTGCTCAGTCCGCTGTTCGCGGGCCTCGGCACCAGGGAGGTGGAGCTGCTGCCGCCCGGGCTGCCGACCTGGTTCCTGGTGATCGACATCCTGGCGATCGCGCTGAGCGCCGGCGTGACCGAGGAGCTCCTCGTGCGGGGATACACCCAGACCCGGCTGGAGCAGCTCGCGGTCCCGGGCTGGCTGGTGATCGTGGCGCCGACCATGCTGTGGGCCTTCCTCCACGTCTACCAGGGGCTCGGCGGCGCGCTGACCATCTTCGGGCTCGGGCTGCTGTACGCCGTGTACTTCTACCAGACCCGCCGGCTGTGGCCGGTCATCATCGCCCACACGCTGTTCGACCTGACGGTCCTCACCTTCGTGCTGCTCAGCCGGTGACCGCGTCGGGCGCCTGGTGCGGCTACGCGCGCTCGGCGACCTCCAGCCGGCCGACCCGGAGGTGGTCGACCTCCAGCTCACCGATCCGCAGGCGCTGGATGACCGCCCGCCGGATCACCAGCCGCCCGACGGCCACAGCGCCGAACGCGGCCGCCGCCACGGCCACGGCGACCACCGCCGAGAACCCGGTGCTGGTCGCGCCCACCGAGGCGGCGCCGGTCGCGCTCGCTCCGGTCGCGACCGCGCCCGGGCCGCCCCCGTCGGCCGCGCCCACGGCCGCCTGATCCGCCCTCGCGCCCGAGGGCGCCCCGTTGCCATCCATGTCCGCTCCCGTCGGTCGTCCGCCGACACACCATACCGGCCCCGCCCGCGACCCTCCGCCGCCGCCTCGTCGCCGGGCGGCGGACCGGCCCGCCGCGGGTCCGGCGGCTGCGGTCCCGCGCGGGCGGGTCAGCGCGCCGAGGCGGTGGTGACGGGCGGCTGCGGCGCGTCGGTGCCGGCAACGGCGCCGGCGCCCGGGCGGGCGGGGGCCGTCACCACCCGCAGCGCCCACAGCTGGGCGGCGAGGCCGACGGCCAGCGTGACGCCCGCCGGGACCAGCACCCACCCGGGCACGCCGGCGGCGTCGAGCGCGGAGGTGACCGCGTTCGCGCCGTCCGGCGGCCGCACCGTCAGCGCCAGGAACCGGTACCAGACGACCAGGTTGACCGCCGTGAGCGCGAGCAGCATGGCGGCCGCCGGCAGCGCGCGCCGGCCGCCCGGCAGCGCCCCGAGCCCCGCGGCCGAGGCGACCGCGAGCACGCCCAGGGCGGGCAGCAGGTAGCGGCTGTGCGCGTTGCCGCCGTGCCGGTAGAAGTCGGCGACGGTCAGCTCCAGCAGCACCAGCAGGCCGGCGCCGGCCAGCCAGGCGAGCAGCGTGCCCGTGCCCGGCCGGCTGCGCCGCGCGAGCCACCGGAGTCCGGCCAGCGCCAGGCCCGCGGCCGGCACCAGGGCCAGCAGCCAGAACCGGCTGGTGTCCTTCACGCCCACGAGCACCACCGAACCGTCGAAGAAGGGCTGGAGCTGCTTGTCCCAGAACCCCGGGGTGGCGAGCACGTGCACCAGGCTGCCGCGCTCGTCCCTGCCGAACCTGGCGAGCAGCTCGCCGGCACCGCTGAAGCTGCCGTACAGGCTGCGGTTGCGCAGGTAGAACCAGACGCAGGCCGAGGCGGCGGCACCGGCCACCACCACGGCGGCGCCGAGCGCGCGCAGGACCCGCCGGGGCCGCGGGCGACGGTCGTGCAGCCACACGGCCAGGGCCGCGGCCAGCGCGCCGATCCCGACCACGAGCAGGCCGGAGATCCGGGTCGCGGCCGCCGCGGAGCAGGCGACCGCCAGCCACAGCAGCCGCCGAGGGGTCAGGCCGTCGATCAGGGCGCCGGCGGCGAGCGCCAGCGCCGCGGTCGCCGAGAGGAAGGCGAGCGCGTCGGTGTAGAGGACCGCGGAGGTGCGGACCAGGACCGGGGTCAGCGCCGCCAGGCCGGCGGCGGCGACGGCGACCTCCGGCCTGGCCGGGACGAGCCGGCGGGCCAGGGCGCCCACCGCCACCACGCCTGCCGCCGCCAGCCCCACGGTCAGCAGGCGCGCCGCGTACAGCCCGCCGTCGGCGTGGCGGGTCGCGACGCCCAGCCGCACCGGCACCGCGATCAGGGCGTGGTAGAGCGGTGGGTGGTTGGCGGTCCAGACCGTCCGGCTGGCCGCCCGGCTCCGGGCCAGCCGGCGCTCCAGCCGGTCGATCTCGTGGCCGGGGATCGGCGTGCCGACGGTGGGCAGCCTGCCGTGGCCGAGCACGAGCGCGTAGCCGACGTGCGCCTGCTCGTCCTGCGGCTGGAACAGGGCGATGGTGAGGGCCTGCAGCATCGCGAGCGTCGCGAAGGTGAGGACCGCGCCCGCGACGCCGATGCGCACGGCGATGCGCCGTGGCGAGGGCCCCGCCGCTGCCGGACGCACGCACCCTCCAGTCCGAGCCGTCGAATCGCCTGGTGGGCGGCCTGCACCCACAGTGGGCAATCCTCTCCTCCGGAAGGCTCCGTTGCAACGCGACGGCGTGGCGTCAACCTTGTCTGGATGGTTCGGCCGGGCTAGTTTGCGATCGAGGCACGCCTCCCCCGGCCCGGCGGGCGTCTCTAGTTGACGGCACTGTCCCGGAGGTGGCTCTTGGCGGCGGCCCGACCACCCGGCCCCGGCACCCGTCCGGCAGCGCGCGGCGCGCCCGCCGGTGGGCGGCCTGGACGCGCCCGGCGGCCGGGCCGCGTCCTGGCCGTGGGGATGGCTCTGGCCGTGTTCGCCGCGCTCGTCCCCCGGGCGGTCGCCGACGACGGCGACACCGAGGTCCCGGCCCCGGCCGAGCAGCCGGCCGAACAACCGGCCCTCGTCACAGCAGCCGACGAGCCTGGCGGGGACCCGCTCGCGGGCGCCCCCGAGACGGGATGGCAGCTGACCCTCGTCGTGGTCCCCCGGGACTGGAGCGGCGACGCCGCCGGGGCCACGGTCCCGGGGACGCCGGTGCAGCCCGGCCGGGACGGCGACCCGGAGACCGGCACCGCCGACCCGGGAGAGCAGGCTGAACCGTTGGCGCAGCAGCCCGGCGCCGGCCGGGAGTGCGGCGCGGCCGGGGGCTGCACCGACCGGCCCGGGAACCCCCACGGCCGCACCCTCGCCGCCGTCCCACCTGACGACCGGCCGCCGCGCAGCCCGTCCCCGCCGCCTGACCAGCCCGGTCCGAGCCCGGAGGAGCTGGCGGCCAGAGAGCGGGAGCAGCAGGCGCTCCGGGACGAATGGAGCGCCGTCCGCGCCGCGTACGAGGAGCACCGGCGCCGGATCGAGACGCGGGACCAACAGGCGCTCGATGCGAGATGGGACCGACGCATCCTGTTCCCGGGGGCCGCGGCGGCGATGGAGCTGGAGCAGCAGGCGCTCGAAGGGAGGTGGAAGATCCTACGCGCCCGGTTCGCGGCGCTGCAGCTCGCCAGGGAGCAGCGGCAGCAACGGGCGCTCGACGCGAGGTGGGGAGGCCAGCCCGTTACGGCCGAGGAACCCCGCCACGCGGTACGGGAGAGTCCAGCGGCCGCGAGGTTCCGCGCGCTCCTCGCCCGCGTCGAGAGCATCTGGCTCGACGAGGAGGTCCGAGGCGGCCGTTGGCTGGAGGCCGTGCCGCTCGCTCCAACGCTGGACGCCCCCCCTGCGCAGGTCGAACTCGCCTTGGACTACCTGCGCATCCGCCAGGTCGTCGAGCCCCTGTGGCTCGAGCTCGAGTTCAGGGGCGGCCAGCGGCTGGAAGCCTACGACCTCGACCTCCCCCCGAGCATCTTCGGGCTCCCTCCAGACGCCGAGGTCCGCCCCGTCCACATGGACGTCGCGCGCCACCGGGCGCGGGCCGTCATCGCCGACCTTCGCAGGTCGGCCCCGGCCCGCGCGCTGCCGCTGGTCGAGCCCCACTGGCGGGCAGCCCAGGAGCGCGGCGAGGAGCAGGTCGGCAGCCGGCTCGCCGGGGAGCTGGGCCTCAACCCCACCTGGGTCCGCGAGGCCCTGCGCCATCTGCGCCGCCAACGCGACCTCCAGCAGGGCCAGAACCCGATGAGCGTGGTGGACGAGATCCGGCTGCTGACCACGCCCCCGACCGGGGGGACGAAGGTCCGGCTCCCCGCCCTCCCCCCGACCTCGCTGAACGGGCCGACGCTCCCCGGCCTGCCCCCCCACGTCGCGGCCGTCCTGGCCTGGCTCACCGGCGCGCCCGGGTTCACCGTGCTCCGGCTGTTGGACCTCGGCACCCCGCCGTCGCGGGCGACCCCCCGGCAGGAGGTGGCGGTCCGGATGTCCCCCGTGACCGATTCTGCCGCCAGCGGCCCCACAGGAGAGGCGGCCCCCGGGATCGGGCTGGGCTGGCGGCTGCTCGTCGGGGCCGCCGCGCTGGGTCTCGGCGTCGCCAGCCTGGCCCTGTGGTCCCTGTACGGGTGGACGGCGAGCACCGCCACGTTCGGGCCGGTGGCCCCCGAGGGCCTGCTCGCGCGCCCCGCCTCGACGCCGGGATGAGCCCGCCGACCACCTCGGCACGGCGGCGCGATCCGGAAGCGTTCGCCCTGGCGGCCGCGCTCCACCGGGGCGCGCCACCCGGCCGGTCGCCCCCTCGATGGGGCCGGGATTGGCGCTGCGCCGCTCAGAGCGTCAGAGTAAGCAAGCTCATAGGGTCAGAGTAGGAAACCGGTCATCCGATTCCGAGTGAACGAGCACTCGTCCAACAGCTGCAGACGCGTCCTATTCCCGCTGCTCACGTCAGTGGATTGTCCGTCGGGTGTGCTGCTGACCTGGGCCGTACGGCAGGTGGAATGACCCATGGGAATGACTGTACCCCGGCGGCCGGGAGGCCCGGGCCACCTCGACCCCCCGTTCGGGGCCGAATGGTCGAGGCACGGCCCGAAGGGCCCGGACGTCGACCAGACCCGCAGGCCGACGTGACCGGCATGCGCGCCGACCCGAGGGACCGTATCGCCGGAGTGCCGATCCTGGCAGTCCGGGGGTTCTTCAACGCCGTCGGCGGCCGGCTCTTCAGCGAGGCACGGCTCGCCGAGGAGCTCGGTCTCGCGCACCAGCAGGCACAGGCCCTGCTGGCCAGGCTCCTCGCCGACGGGTACGTCGAGTACTACAACCAACCCACCCTCGGCTCGACACCGGAGCTGGACGGACCGTGGCGCACGACGGTCAAGGGCGACGCGCTGGCCGGCGGCGGGAGCGAACCGGCGACCGGGATCGGGCCCAGGGCCGGCGTCCCGCAGTTCCCCCTGGTCCCCCAGGGCTACGATCGTGAGCTGGTGGACCAACGCATGGCCGAGCTGCTCGCCCAGCTCGACAGGGAACGGCAGCATGCCAGCCAGCTCGGGCAGGCGGCCTGGTCGACGCTGGTGAAGGCCGAACGGGAGCGGGACCGCATCACCGGCGAGGCGGCCGAGGCCGCCGAGCGGCTCCGGTCCCAAGCCAACCACGACGCCAGGACGACCATCGACTCGGCCCATGCGCAGGCCGCCGAGCGGATCAAGACCGCCGAGGAGCAGGCCGGCCAGCTCGAGCAGGCCGCCGAGGCGGCGCTGGCGCACGCCCGCCGCGAACAGGAGCGCCTCGGGACCGAGGCGGTCCAGGCCGCCGAGCAGGTACGGTCCCAGGCCCACCGCGACGCCAGGGAGCTGCTCTCCAGGGCCCAGGACGAAGCCGAGTCCGCGTGGCAGAAGGTGTCGCGCGAGCGGATGCTGCTGCAGGCCGAGGCCGAGGGGCTGGCCACCCTCCGCCAGGCCACGGTCGAGCAGCTGCAGCGGATGTACACCCCGCTCGGCCTCACGCTGGTCAACAGCGATCTCGCGCTCGAGGCCAACGACAAGGACGGTCGGGTCGAGAGCGATCAGCTGGAGCCGCCTGGGACCGCGGGCGACGCGGAATACGTCGAGGCGAAGCGGCCGCCACGACCCGGAACCAAGGGAAGCCGGAACAGCGCGGCGACGTGACCCGCTCGGAGTGTCGCAGGAGGTACTGACGAGAGCGAACGCCGGCTAGTTCGGAGCGAGGCCAAATTTGTGAGGACACGTGTATGAGCGCCGACAAGCCACATCCCACCACCGATCCCAGGGCCAGTGTCGCGCAGTTTCCCGTGGTCCTGCGCGGATACGATCGCGAGCTGGTGGACTTACGCGTGGCCGAGTTGGTCGCCCGGCTGCAGCAGGAGCGGCAGTACCGCAGGGAGGTCGAGCAGGCCCTGCGTCAGCTGCAGCTGGATGTCGAGGCGAACCGGGGCCAGCTCCCCGGCTGGTTCGCGAGCGCCGGCGACGAGGTCAATCAGGTGCTCGAGCAGGCCGGAGCAGCCGCCAAGCAGCTGCTCACCGAGGCCGGCAAGCGCGTCCAGGTGACGATCGAGACGGCCCATGGACAGGCGGCCGAGCGCATCAAAACCGCCGAGGAGCAGGCCAACCAACTCGAACAGGCCGCCGAAGCCACCCTCGCCCACGCCCAACGCGAACGCGTGCGCCTCGAAGCCGAAGCCACCCAAGCCGCCGACCAGGCACGAGCCCAAGCCGACCGCGACGCCAAGGCGCTGCTCTCCAAGGCCCAGGACGAAGCCGAGCTCGCGTGGCTGAAGGCATCGCGCGAGCGGATGCTGCTGCAGGCCGAGGCCGAGCGGCTGGCGGCCCTCCGCCAGACGATGGTCGACCGGCTCCAGCGGGTCTACGCGCCCCTCGGGCTCACCCTGGTCGACACCCGCCACGCCCTGGAGGCCGAGGAACGGCAGGCGGGCCAGGTCGAGATCGATCAGTCGGCTCCCCTGCTGACGGCGACTGACGGCAAAGCCAAGGACGGAGACGCCGAGGAACTCCCAGGGTCCGGAAACAACTCGTCACACTGAAGCGGCCGGTCGTCACCGACACCACGGGCGCGGTGACACCTCGCTCCGTGACCTGGAACGACACATACAGAACACGGTCCCGAGCCTGTGGGTGCCAGATATTGGGTCACCTCATGCGACCTGCGCATACTCAGGATCAGCCCACCGAGCCGATCTCGTCGTACCACCCTCCCGACCGGTGCCAGCGCCAGCGCCATCTGCTGGTCACAGTCGGCGCCCGCCGGTGTTGTCGGCGCATCGGGTTGGATGCGAGCATGCGTTATGGGCCGGTTGGACAAGGTTGACCTCACCCTGACCCTGAGTCGCGAGGAGGAGGCCCGCCGGCTTGAGGCGGCCCAGACCCGCCTGCTGGAGCTGCGACTCGCGCTGGGCGGGCTGTCGGGCGAGCGGCGCATCGGCCCGCCGGTGTGCGTGCTGTTCGAGGGCTGGGACGCCTCCGGCAAGGGCGGCGCGATCCGCCGGCTGGTGGCCACGCTGGACCCCCGCCACGTGCGAGTGGCCCAGTTCGCCGCGCCGACCTACGACGAGAAGCGCCACCACTTCCTGCTCCGGTTCGGCCCGGCGCTGCCCGGCTGGGGCGGTATGGCGGTGCTGGACCGGTCCTGGTACGGGCGGGTGCTGGTGGAGCGAGTCGAGCAGCTCGCCACCGTCGAGCAGTGGACGCGCGCCTACGAAGAGATCGTCGACTTCGAGCGGTCATTGGCGCTGGAGGGCATGGTCCTGGTCAAGCTGTGGCTGCACATTTCGCACGCCGAGCAGCTGCGCCGCTTCCGCCGCCGCGAGCGCGACCCGCTGAAGTCGTGGAAGCTCACCGAGGAGGACTGGCGCAACCGCAAGCAGCGGGCCGGCTACGAGGCCGTCGTCGAGGACATGCTGCAGCGGACCGACCACGCGCTGGGCCGCTGGCACGTCGTGGAGGCCGAGTCCAAACGCTACGCGCGGGTCAAGGTGGTCGAGACCACCATCGCGGAGATCGAGGCCGGGATGCGGGCACGCGGGTTCGAGCCGCCGCTGTGACCGGCGTGCGCCCTTCTCGGTCGGCCACCGCCCGGAGCAGGGACCCGCAAGGCAGGAAATCATCCTTCGGTCTTTCGCGTCGATGGTCAGGATTCAGTGTCTGTGCCCGTCTGTGACGTACTGCACGGTCGCGAGCTGGTTGCAGGTTGGTCAGGGTTTGTGACTGTTTGTCATGTCGGGATCCGGGTACTCTCGCTGGTCGAGATGGCCGGTGCGGCGACGTCGGCGGTGCGCTCGCAGAACCGGAGGCCACATGAAAGCCTTTGTAATGAAGCAGATCGGCCAGGTGGGCTTCATGGAGAAGCCCGTACCGCGGCCGGGTCCGGGCGACGCCATCGTGCGGACGACCAAAGCGCTCATCTGCACCTCGGATTCCCACACCGTCGGCGGCGGCATCGGGCCTCGGGAGAACCTGACGCTCGGTCACGAAGCGGTCGGCGTGGTGCATGAGGTGGGCAGCGAGGTGAAGGTCTTTCAGCCCGGCGACCGTGTGCTCGTCGGCGCCATCACGCCCGACTGGGGTCATCCCGCCGCGCAGGACGGGTACGCGTCGCAGTCCGGGGCGCCACTGGGAGGCTGGAAGTTCTCGAACTCCAAGGACGGGGTCTTCGCCGAGTATTTTCATGTGAATGAAGCCGATGCCAACATGGCGAAGATCCCCGACGGTGTCCCCGACGAAATGGCGGTCTATTGCGCTGATATGCTCTCGACCGGATTCATGGGGGCGGAGAAGGGCAATATCCCGATCGGTGGGACCGTGGCCGTGCTTGCCCAGGGCCCGGTGGGGCTGATGGCCACGGCGGGGGCCAGGCTTCGCGGTGCCGGCCTCATCATCGGGGTCGAATCGGTGCCGAACCGGCAGAAGCTCGCCCGCACGTACGGGGCGGACGAGATCGTGGATTTCACGCGCGAGGACGTCGTCACGCGGACCGGCGAGCTGACGCAGGGTGAGGGCGTCGACACCGCCATCGAGGCCCTCGGCGCGGACGCGACCTTCCAGACCTGCGTGAAGATCACCAAGCCCGGCGGGACCATCTCCAACACCGGCTACTTCGGGGAGGGGGAGCTGGTGGGCATCCCCCGCGTGGAATGGGGGGTCGGAATGGCCGACAAGACGATCGCGACGGGCCTGTGTCCCGGGGGCCGGTTGCGCATGGAGCGGCTGCTGCGGGTGCTGGAGACGAAGCGCCTCGACCCCACGCTCATGACCACCCATACCTTCCGCTTCGATGACATCGAGCGGGCCTTCGAGGTCTCGGACAAGAAACTCGGCGACGTCGTGAAGGTCCTGGTCGTCTTCTAGGTTCGCGGACCAGGCCGACCGATGTGGCGCTAATCCGGGAAGGGGGCAGCGTGTTGGATCCTGAACCGTCGTTTCGGCCACTGCGCTGGCGTGACGGCTACCTGCCGCTGGAGGATCTCGGGCTCATCGGGGACGGGGCGACGGTGGCGCTGGTGGGCCTCGACGGTGCCATCCCGTGGCTGTGCGTCCCCCGCTTCGACTCGGAGCCGCTGTTCTGCGGCCTGCTGGACCGGACGGGCGGCGGCCAGTTCCGGGTCACCCCGGAGGGTCTCGTGGAGGCCCGGCAGCGCTACGAGCCGGACAGCGCGGTGCTGGCGACCGAGTTGCGCAGTCGCAGCGGCGTGGTGCGGGTCACGGACGCGCTGGCGTTACGGTCCGGTGCCGACCTGAGCGATGACGCTCCCGTGGGCCGGGCCGAGCTGGTCCGTTCGGCGGTCGTCCTGGACGGGGACGTCCGGCTCCGGGTGGACCTGGAACCCTACGGCGGTGCCCAGGCCCGCCGGGGCCTGGACGGTCTGGAGGTGCGTGCGGCGCGGCGGCCCGACCTGCGCCTGCACCTGCGCTCCAACCGTCCGCTGGCCGCGCTGCACAGCGTGCACGAGCTGGTGGCGGGCGACCGACTGGACCTCGTCCTGTCCTGGGGCCGTTGGCACCGCCACCACCGGTTCGACGCCGAGACGATGCTGCGGGCCACCGTCGAGGCGTGGCGCCGATGGATGAGGAGCTTCAGCTATCAGGGTCCGGAGGAGCCGCTGGTCCGGCGGGCGGCGATCACGCTGAAGCTGTGTGACGACTGGGTCAACGGCTCGCTGGTCGCGGCGCCGACGTCTTCGTTGCCTGCGCCGGTCGGCGGGGTGCGGAACTGGGACTACCGGTACACCTGGGTCCGCGACGCCGCGTTCACCGTCTACGCCATGCGGCGGATCGGCTTCGGCGAGGAGGCCGATGCCTTCCTGGGCTGGGTGCTGGATGCTTTCGAGCGGAGCCGCCAACCGCGGATCATGTACGACCTGGATGGCGACCAGGTACCGGACGAACTCGAGGACCCCCAGCTGGAGGGCTACCGGCGCTCGTCTCCGGTCCGCTGGGGCAACGGGGCCGCCGATCAGCGCCAGCATGACGTCTACGGCGAGGTGCTGGACTGCGCCGACCAGTGGGTGCGGAGCGGCGGCGAGCTCCAGCCGGCCCTGTGGAAGAGCCTGACCAGGCTGGCCGAGACCGCCCGGGAGGCATGGCGCCAGCCGGATCAGGGCATCTGGGAAGTCAGAAGCGAAGGCCGCGTGTTCACGTACTCCGCCGGGATGTGCCAGGTCGCGCTGGACCGGGCGGCCGCGGTCGGGGAGCGGCTCGACCTGCCCGGACCGCTTGCGGCCTGGCGGGCAGCGGCGGACAAGCTGCGCCAGCTGATCCTGGACCAGTCCTGGGACGACGACGCGCAGACCCTGAGCGAGCACCTCGATGGCGGGGGCAGCCTGGACGCGAGCCTGCTGGCGCTGCCGCTGCGGGGGGTGGTCCCGGCCGATCATCCGCGGATGGTGGCGACCACCACGGCCATCGCGGAGCGCCTGTCGGCCGGTGACGGCCTGCTCTACCGCTACCTGCACGACCGGTCGCCCGACGGGATCAGCGGCGGCGAGGGCGCCTTCGTGCTGTGCAGCTTCTGGCTGGTCGACAACCTGGCCAAGCAGGGCCGGGTGGAGGAGGCCGAGGCGCTGTATGCCTCGCTGTGCGAGCGGGCCAGCCCGCTCGGGCTGCTGTCGGAGCAGATCGACCCCTCGACCGGCGAGCTGTCCGGGAACTTCCCGCAGGCGTTCAGCCATATCGGCGTGATCGCCAGTGGCGTGCGGCTCGCCCGGGCGAGGGCTGGGCGGCCGGCATGATCGAGCGGCTGGCCATCTTCGGGGCGACCGGCGATCTCACCGGGCGCTACCTGCTGCCAGCGCTCGCCGCGCTGCGCGCCGCACGACACCTCGACGACCGGTTCCAGCTCGTCGGGGCCGGCCGGGAGGATTGGGACAGCGAGACGTTCCGGCGGTGGGCGACCGCCCAGCTCGAGCGCCACGCCGGCGATGCTCCAGCTGCCGCCAGGCATGCGGCCGTCGACGCGGCGCGGTATCGCCGCGTCGATCTCGCCGATCCCACCAGCGTCGCCGCGGTCATCGCCGGTGACGGGCCGGTGGCAGCCTACCTCGCGCTTCCCCCGGCTGCGTTCTCGGCCGCGGTCTCCACGCTCCACGACGCGGGCCTGCCACCCGGCAGCCGGATCGTTCTGGAAAAGCCGTTCGGGGAGGACCTGGCGAGCGCCGTCGAGCTGAACCGCCTGCTCGCCGACACGCTGCCCGAGGAGGCGGTGTTCCGGGTCGACCACTTCCTGGCCATGACCACCGTGCAGAACCTGCTCGGCACGCGCCTGGCCAACCGCGTGCTGGAGCCCATCTGGAACAGCGCGCACATCGCCGAGGTGGAGATCGTGTGGGACGAGTCGCTCGCTCTGGAGGGCAGGGCGGGCTACTACGACGGCGTCGGCGCGCTCAAGGACATGGTCCAGAACCACCTGCTGCAGCTGCTGTGCCTGGTGGCCATGGAGCCGCCGATCAGTTTCGGCGAGCGGGACCTGCGCGACCGGAAGGTCGACGTCCTGCGCTCGGTGCGACCATTCAGCGACCACGACCTCACGCGGCGAACCCGCCGCGGCCGCTACCTGGCCGGCCGGATCGGTGACCGCGAGGTTCCCGCCTACGTCGACGAGCAGGGCGTCAGCCCGGAGCTTCGCACCGAGACCTTCGCCGAGGTGGAGCTGGAGCTGGACAACTGGCGCTGGACGGGAACCACCTTCCGGCTCCGGAGCGGCAAGGCGCTCGGCCGCGACCGCAAGGAGGTGGCGGTACGCTTCCGGCCCGTGCCGCACCAGCCCTTCGGTCACAGCGGGGAAGCACAGCCGAATCTGCTGCGCTTCGGGCTCGATCCGGAGACCCTCACCCTCGAGCTGACCGGCAGCGGCGGCGGCGCGCCGTTCACACTCGCGCCGATGACCCTGACCTCGGTGCTCGACCCGCCCGAGCTGCCCGCCTACGGGCGGCTCCTGCTGGACGTGCTCAACGGCGACGCCGCCCTGTCGATCCGCGGCGACGAGGCCGAAGAGGCCTGGCGCATCCTGGAGCCGGTACTGGACGCCTGGTCCAAGGATCTCGTCCCGCTGCAGGAGTACCCGGCTGGCTCTGACGGCCCTCGACCCGAAGGAGAAGCTCCATGAGCTCGGCGGTCGTCCGTGCGTTCGGCGACCCTGTAGGACGCCTTCTGAAACCCGTGTCGGCCAAGCTGCAAGTCCCCAGCCGAGTCGAATGTCGCGCCGATTCCGCCGGACCCGGAGCGACGGAGCTTTGAGGGCGGTGGTACGCGGAATCGCCTGGCTCGGGATATTGATTGGGATCTGCGTGGCGCCGTTGGCCTTCGCGCTCATGAGCACGAACCGGCCGGGGCAGGGTTTCTGGACCGACTTCTCCGTCGCTCTTGGCTTCGTTGGCTTGGCTCTGATGGGGATTGAGTTTGCGCTTGTGGCTCGGGTCAAGACCGTCGCGGAGCCATTCGGCACTGACGCGCTGGTCGACTTTCATCGGCAGATCGGCTACGCCGGCCTGGCGTTCGTCCTGATCCACGTCGCGCTGTCTGCCGAATGGAGAAAGGTCAAGTCGTTCACTCCGGCCGAGACGCCCTCACGGGTCTGGTTCGGGGTGGTCGCGGCGGCTGCCTTATTGGTACTGGTGGCCACCTCAGTATGGCGTCGCCAGATGCGACTCTCCTATGAAACGTGGCAAATCCTGCACGCGGTATTGGCGGTGATCACGGTCGTGGCCGCCTTGGTTCACGTGCTGCTGGTGAACTATTACGTCGACACCGTCTGGAAGCAGGTGCTATGGTCGCTCATGACGGCAGCATTCATCTGGCTGCTGGTGTGGGTGCGTCTGCTTCGTCCACTGCAGATACGTCGACGGCCGTGGACGGTCGAGCGGATCAGGCCGGAACGCGACCGCACGACCGTGCTCACCCTGCGCGCGGTCGGCCATGACGGACTGCGATTCGAACCCGGCCAGTTCGCATGGATCACGGTCGGGAGATCGCCGTTCTCGGTCACCTCCCACCCGTTCTCGTTGTGCTCGAGCGCCGAGACGAACGGCAGCGTCGAGGTCGCCATCAAGGCCGCTGGGGACTTCAGTTCCAGCGTCGCAACCGTCAACCCGGGAACCGAGGTTTACGTGGACGGGCCGCATGGAGTGTTCTCGATCGACCAGTATGAAGGCGCCGGCTTCTGCCTGATCGCTGGTGGCGTCGGGATCGCGCCTGCCCTGAGCATGCTCGAGACCCTCGCTGACCGTTGCGACGTGCGTCCGGTCGTCCTGTTCGCCGGCAATCGCAAGTGGGACAGCATCATCTTCCGCAACCGCATCGACGAGTTGACCGCTCGGCTCAATTTGAAGGTCGTGCACGCGCTCGAGGAGCCGCCGACGGATTGGGCAGGCGAAACGGGGTACTTGAGTGCGGACATCCTCACCCGCCATCTGCCGGCCGGCTATCGACGATTCCAGTTCTTCGCCTGCGGCCCGAACCCGATGCTCGACGCCGTCGAGACGGCGCTTGTGCAGATCGGTACGCCGGCCGATCGCATCCACACCGAACGATTCGACTGGGTCTGAACACCGCTCGAGCGAGGAGCAGCTATGCGCCACATCTACATGGCTCGGATAGCACTGGCTACGACCGTTCTGCTGGTTCTCGCCTGTCTGGCCTTCGCAGCCATCCAGAACTGATCATGGCGCCCGGCTAAACTGGGCAAACCGACGCTCTGGCGGGCGACTCCCCCGCCCCGCCCACGG
>DATFRI010000053.1:0-35172 GCA_035263405.1 Actinomycetes bacterium
CGCCAGCCGGTACCCCCCCAGCAACGGCCCCAGCGCCAGCGTCCGGGTGGAGGTGAAGGCCGCCTCCACCGCCGTCAGCCAGGTCCACTGGCCGGCGTTGAGCAGCAGGCTGGCCACCAGCTCCAACCGGCTCCCCCGGGATGGTGCCGCTTTGAGCTGATCGACCCACGCCGACAGCCGGTCGCCGAACCAGCCCGGCGGCGGGTTCCACACCAGCTCCGCCACCACCTTGCCGGCCGCCGCCGCACCCCCTGCGAGCAGGCCGTACGCCCCCGGGGACCATCGCACCCAGGCCGGAACGCGTCCCTCGAAGAGGCGGATCAGGTAATCCCGCTCCGGTGAGCGCCAGAGTTCCCTGAGATCGGCCGACAGCTCACGGACCGTGGCGGGGAGGACCATCCCCATCAGACGACCGCCGATCTCGAGCGGCCCGGACTCGAACAGATGCCTGAAGTGGGTGAGCCTGCGCCAGTGGTCGACGCCTCCCATGACCGCCGCGGTCACCCCGAAGTGCACGGCCGTGTCGTAGGCCAGGTTCCACCAGTAGCCCGCGGGGGAGGTCCACACCGGTCGTCCGTACCTGGTGGCGTCCGGGGGTGACAGGACCACGCGATGCCGCTGGAGCCAGTCCTTACCCATGCCCTCCGCCAGCAGCAGGGCCACCCCGCCCGCCGTGGCCGTGGCCGGGTTGAACTCCGGGAACACCGGGAACCCGCGCGGGCCGAGGATCCGCGTGTTCAGCTCGACGTTGAGGCGGTTCAGGCCGTACGCCGACAGCGCGATGAAGGCGGCGCCCGTCGCGGTCTCCGGGAGGGTGGTGAGCTGCGACGTGATCGCGTGCTGCGTCACCGCGTCGTGCGCGAACAGCGTCGTCAGCCCCTCACGCCGCGGGAAGGGAAGGGCGAGCGCCCAGCCGGTGGCCCGGTTGGCGAGCGCGTAGTTCAGCGGCCGGGTCCCCCCGGAGGGCTCCACCAGCTTGTCCAGCCCGGGAGGGAACCCCGCCCCCTCCGGTGAGGCGGGCGATGACGCAGAGAGCTGCGAAGGGCCGGGAGGCTGCGAACCGGGGGGCGTCCGCGCCGGGCCGACGACCACCGCCATGACCGGCGCCGCGAAGGCGGGGCCACCCCCGCCGGCACCATCCCGTGACAGGCCGCGGCCCGGGCGCTGCTCGACCTCGAGGCCCTTGGGCAGCACCGCCAGCAGCAGCGGCGGCAGTGGCGGCCCGGGGTCGCCGGGTTCCCGCGGCCCGTCGTCCGGGACGCCCGCCCGCGCCGCCGACCGGACGCCGGGCGTCCGGTCGATCACGTCCAGCCACTGCAAGGCCTCGAAGCGGTCGTTGAGGAGCTGGTCCTGGGCTCCACGTGCAGCCAGCGGTGCGGCCGGACTCGCGGTGAGAGGATCAGCGACCTGCAGGGCCGGCGTGGCGCCGGCCCGAGCAGCACCGGCCGCCAGGTCGACCAGCACGAGCAGCAGCAGGATGCTGGCCAGCAGCAGCAGCGCGGCGAGCAGACGGAGCCCGAGCAGGAGCAGCCTGACGACGACCAACGCTCCGCCAGGGACGACGCGGCCGCGCCCGGTGCCGGCGCTCACGGCAGCTCCCTCTCGTCGAGCATGGACATTCCACCCGGCTCGACCGGAAGCCGCCGGCCGGACCGCCGAACCCTGGAAGAGGATGCGGCATCGACATGTCCAGCGTCACCACCCGACTGGGCGGTGAGCCGTCGAACCGGCGCGCCAGCCGCAGTCGGGTCGCCTACGCGATGATGCCGAAGCGACGAGCGCAGGGAGGGAGCGCATGGGACCTCGGCATGACGAGATCCGCCTGGTGACCCCGGGTGACCGAACCGCGGGGCCACGGACGCAGGGGATGGATCGGCAGCAGGCGGTCGCCAGCGACAAGCTGGCCGCGCCGGGCCGGCGCAGGTGGTCAGGACTGTGACGGTGCCCTGTTCACGGCAAGGCCCGTATCGGGACACACCCGCCGGTCCAGCGGCAGCACGCACCGCCCCGGGCCGTGGTCGACAGATCAAGCTCAGGACACCTGGTCAGTCGTACCGCGAGTCAGACCATGACCCGGGACGGCACGCCGTCATCCTCACAGTCGTACCGAGTTGCGGGGCCGAACAGCCACCGCGATAGTGGGCTACCCGACCAAGCACGAGGACCCACGTGAGATGACCACCGTGGCCGTCACGGCGCCGATGGGCTGCGCGTCGATCAACAGCGCCGGGCTCATGGACGCCCTGGTCAAGGTCGACCGGGTCTGGCGCCTCACCCGCGACCCGGACGACAAGGGGATCTTCGAGATCAGCCTCGTCGGGCTGGACGAGCGGCCGATCGCCTGCAGGGACGGCGTCCTGCTCCACCCGCACGTCACCGCAGCCGCGCTCGACCCGCCCGAGCTGGTCATCGTCCCCGGCCTGGACGAGGATCTCGAGCCCTCCTTCGCACACAACCGGGCCTGGGCGCCGTGGATCGCCCGGTGGCACGCGGCCGGCTGCCGCATCGCCACCGCGTGCACCGGCGCTTTCCTGGCCGCGGACGCGGGCGTCATGGACGGCAAGGAGGCGACCACCCACTGGGTCGCGGCCGACGCCTTCCGCCACCGCTTCCCGCGCGTGCGCCTCACACCCGAGCGGCTGATCGTCGACGCCGGCGACGTCATCAGCTCCGGCGGCGCCACGACGTTCCTGACGCTCGTCATCTACCTGACCGAGCGCTTCGGAGGCCACGAACGCGCGGTCTGGGCCTCCAAGCTGCTGCTCGTCGACGGCGAGCGCCGCAGTCAGCTGCCCTACATCGCCACGGGCCCCCTCCGCGACCACGACGACCAGCTCATCCACACCGTCCAGTCGCACCTCCACGCGCACCTGCACGAGCAGGTCACGGTGGGTGAACTGGCAACGTACGCCAGCGTCAGCGTCCGCACGCTCAACCGCCGCTTCAGGACGGCCACGGGGCAGACACCCCACGCCTACCTCAAGTCCGTCCGCATCGACGTGGCCAAGCGCCTGCTCGAGACCACGGTCCGTCCCGTCGACCAGGTCAGAGCGAGAGCCGGCTACACCGACCCGACCGCCTTCCGACGCGCGTTCATGCGGGCCACCGGGCTGAGCCCGCGCGCGTACCGGGAGAAGTTCGGCCCGCGTCCGTTCGACGGGGACGCGGGCCGACCGCCGCGCTGACCGCCATCCCGCTCCAGACCGCTCGACCGGTCCAGGCGGCGCCGGAAGTCACGCCCGCAACGGCTGCCTGCCCTCCCGGCGGTCCAGCGTGAACGCCACCGACGACAGCGCGACGCCCAGCCCGACGATCGCAAGCAGCACCAGGAACAGCAGGTCGCCGGTGGTGACGAACAGCCACAGCAGGACGCCGCAGATGAGGATCCGAACCCCGATGGTCGGGGCGTACATCACCTCGACCCGGTGCCGGATGAACTCCACCACGAGCAGACCCAGCGCCAGCAGCAGGACGCCGGCCAGCTGTGGCAGCGCCTCACCGTAGTCGCCTTCGGCGCCGAGCAACCGGAGCCCGGGCTCCGGGGCGACCACCAACAGGAGGCCGCCGAACAACAGGTAGGTCGCAAGGTAGAAGAAGCTCCGTCTCGTCCTGTCCACGAATATCCCTTCCTGGGCTCACCGTCCAAGGCGCCAGCCGCGGCTGGGAGCACATCGCCCACTCCAGCTCCCGCTCGGCGACAGCGCGTCCGCACGACTTCGTTCCTGCGGATACCGGCGGATGCTAGGAACCCGTCCACCCCTGCGGAAGGGCTCGACAGGACAACTTGTGGGGCCAAAACGGCCAGGTTGAGCGAAGCACGGCAGCTCGGCTCAGGGCTGGGGGCGGACCAGGCCGGCGTCGAAGGCGAGGATGACAGCCTGGACCCGGTCGCGGACGCCGAGCTTGTGCAGGACGCTCGAGACGTGCGTCTTCACGGTCGCCTCGCTGAGGAACAGCCGTTCGGCCAGCTCGGCGTTGGAGAGACCGCTGGCGATCAGCTTGAGGACCTCCAGCTCGCGCTCGGTGAGCGCCCGCAGTGCGGGCGGTGGCTTGTCGCCGGCGGGAAGCGTGGCGGCGAAGCGCTCGAGCAGGCGGCGGGTGACCGAAGGGGCCAGCAGCGCGTCACCGGCGGCGACCACGCGGACCGCCTCGACCAGCTGCGCCGGCTGCACGTCCTTCAGCAGGAAGCCGCTGGCGCCGGCGCGGATCGCCTGGTGGACGTACTCGTCGAGGTCGTAGGTGGTGAGGATCAGGATGCGCGCACCCGACCCGCCGGCGACCAGCCGCCGGGTCGCCTCGACCCCGTCGAGGTTGGGCATGCGCACGTCCATCAGGATCACGTCCGGCGCGAGCCGGCGGCCGAGCTCCACCGCCTGCAACCCGTCCGCGGCCTCGCCGACCACCTCGAGGTCGGGCCGCGCCTCCAGGATCATGCGGAACCCGCCGCGCACCAGCGCCTGGTCGTCGCAGAGCACCACCCTCGTCGTCATCCCGGCACACCTCGCCGCCTGCCCGAACCGGCCGCCCGGCGGTCGCGCGGCAGCCTCCCGCATCGTCGCAGGACGCTCATCGGACTCCGATCGGGAAGCGGGCGGTGACCGCGAAGCCTCCGCCCGGGGCCGGACCCACGGCGAGGCTGCCGCCGTACAGCACGGCCCGTTCGCGCATGCCGATGATCCCGCGACCACCCGCCGCGCCGGCGCCGCCGGGGGCGGCGTGGCCGCGGCCGTCGTCGCGCACCTCCAGCTCGACCCCGCCGCCACCGTAGCGGACCAGCACCGTCGCCCTGGAGGCGTTGGCGTGCTTGAGGGTGTTGGTGAGCGCCTCCTGCACGATCCGGTAGGCGGCCAGGTCCGCTCCGGACGGGAGCGGGAACGGCGTGCCCTCCACGCGCAGCTCGACCGTGAGGCCGGCCGCCCTGACCTGGCCGGCGAGCGCGTCGAGCCGGGCGAGCCCCGGCTGCGGCGCGAGCGGCTCCCCGTCCCCGCCGTCCGCGCCGAGCAGGCGGCGCAGCTCGTCGAGGGCCTGGCGCCCGGTTCCCTCGATCGCGGCCAGCGCCTCGCGGGCGCGCTCCGGGCTCGCGTCGAACACGTCCCTGGCCGCGGCGGCCTGCACCACCATCACGCTGACGTTGTGGGCGATCACGTCGTGCAGCTCGCGGGCGATCCGCGCCTGCTCCTCGGCGACCGCGCGGCGCGCCTCCGCCTCCCGCTCGCGTTCGGCCCGCCTGGTCCGGGCGCGCAGCTCGCCGAGGTACGCGCCGATCGTCCACACCAGCACCAGCACGATCGCGTTCGGGATGAGCGACTCCGGGCCGAAGTCGCCCACGAAGACGGTGGGGACCACCAGCGCCAGGACCGTCACCACGCCCGCCCTGATCGCCTGCGACCGCTCGAGGTGGCCGGCGACCGTGTAGAGCGCGACGATCGCCCCGATCGGGTTGTAGCTGCGGGCCACGACGACCAGGGCGACCGTGGCGGCCACCGTGACCGCGAGCACCGGCAGCGGCCGCACGCGCCGCCAGGCGAGCGGGACGGTCTGGGCAAGGGCCAGCGGGACCAGCGGCGCCAGGCGCTGCCCGCGCTCGACCAGGGCGAGGCCGCCCACCACCGGCACCGACAGCAGCACCGCGAGGACGGCGTCGCCCAGCTTCGGGCGCGGGATCGCGATCACGCGTCGCGCGTCTGGGTTCTCCATGCTCCCGCCACCAGCGGCACGATCGACCACAGCGCCAGCACCAGCAGCGTCACCGCCAGCGACATCGTCACCGCCGACCCGCCGCCGCCCGGGACGAGCTGCGAGGGCGCGATGCGCTCGAGCGCCGGCTGCATGATCGCACGCCGCCAGCCACCGAGCTGGCTGATCGAGAGCAGGATGTTGCTGACCGGGAACAGCCAGGCGAGCATCACGCCGACGGTCATCGCCCGCGAGCCCGACAGCGAGGCGAGCCCGAGCGCCACCACGTACGCGAGCGCCGCTGCGAGGAGCGCCCAGCCGCCGCCCAGCAGCACCGCGCCGAGCCCCGGCGTCGCCGAGCCGCCCGCGAAGGCGAACGACGCGCCGACCGCCAGCAGCCACGCGGCCGCCACCACCGGCAGGAGCAGCGCGAGCCCGCCGGGCACGCGGGCGGCGAACAGGGCGCGCCGCGAGCGCCCGGTCACCACCAGGTCACGGAACAGGCCGGCCTCCACGTCGCCGGCACCGGCCGTCGCGCCCACCAGCACCGCGGCGACCGGCGCGAGCGTCCCCAGGAGGACGAGCGTGGTGGCCAGGTTCGCCACCCCGCCCGCCGGCCCGTGGGCGGCCGGGTCGCCGGCGTGGAGCGCCGCCAGCACGCCGTACTGGAGCCCCACCACGCCGAGCGGGATCAGCAGGGTCCACGCCAGCAGCCCGCGCCGCCTGCGCAGCTTGAGCAGCTCAGCCTTGATCAGTCGCCAGCTCATGCCACAGCCTCCGTGCCCAGTCGCGAGGTGATCTCCAGGAACCGCTCCTCCAGCGAGGCGCGGGCCAGCCCGAAGCCGTACACGGTGACGCCGGCCTGGACCAGCTGGCGGTTCAGGTCCGCCGCGATCCGCGCGGCCTCGGCGGGACCGGCAGGGGCGAGCGTGACGCGGATCGCCTCGCTGGTCCCGCCGGTGGTCCCGACCGCCTCGGCCACCGCCGGGTGCGCGGCGAGCAGCGCGAGCACGCCCATCTGGTCGCCGCCGGTGCGCAGCTCCACGGTCGGCGCGGCGCCGGCGCGCAGCTCGGCGATCGGCCCCTGCGCGACGATCCGGCCACGGTCGACGATCGCCACCGCGTCGCAGACCTTCTCGACCTCGTCGAGCAGGTGCGACGACAGCATGACCGTGCGGCCCTCGGCGACGAGCGCGCGGATCATCCCGCGCATCTCCAGGATGCCTGCCGGGTCCAGGCCGTTCATCGGCTCGTCGAGGATCAGCAGCTCCGGGTCGGCCAGCAGGGCGCGCGCGACCCCGAGCCGCTGGCGCATCCCCTGCGAGTAGGTCTTCACGCGGTCGTTCGCCCGTGCCGCCAGCCCGACCCGCGCCAGCGCGCCCGGGATGCGGCCATGCGCCGCCGGCTCCCGAGCCGCGGCCACCACCTCGAGGTTCTCGCGCCCGGTCAGGTAGGGGAGGAAGTGCGGCTCCTCCACGATCGCGCCGACCCGGGCGAGCGCCTCCGACCGCTGCTCGGGCACGGCCCGGCCGAGCAGCCGCATGCTGCCCGCGTCCGGCCGCGTCAGCCCCAGCAGCATCCGGATCAGCGTGGTCTTGCCCGCCCCGTTCGGCCCCAGGTACCCGAACGCGCTCCCACGCGGCACCCGCAGGTCGACCCGATCAACCGCGGTCCGCTCCCCGAACCGCTTGGTCAGCCCCACCGTCTCCACGACGTCGGGGCTCTCCATCGCGTCCATGTCGCTCCTTCCTGTGCGCTTGCCTGCGGCCAGGCTAAGAGCGACCCGATCTGGTGCCATCGGCCTGCGGAGCGGCGCCGGCGCCAGCCGAAAGGAGCGTCTTCCCGCCGCGGGTCATCCCAACGGATGAGAAGCCCGGCCGGGAAGCGGCGCAGCCGCTCGTAGCGCTGACGAAGGGCGAATCTCCGACGATCAGACGCGGACGACCCGAACCTCTCCGCCCACCGCCGCCGCCAGGTGGCCCATGTCGGCCACGTCAGAAGTCAGGATCACCGTCGGGGACGGCGCCGCCTCAGCCACCTGACTCACCGTCGCATCCACGACGGAGACCCCAGCGGCTGCCCGTAGCTGCGACGCGCGGTCCGCCGCAACCCCGTCAAGAACCACATCCCGAGCCCGGGCAAGCCGGTTTGCCAGCGCCGCACCAGGCGCCGACCGATCCCAGCCGGCCTCCACCCTGACCGCCACCGGAACAAGGACGGTGGTCGCCCTCCGACGCCCCTGGTTGCGCTGATTGACCACCTCGATGAGTGCCAGCACCCGCCGATGCTTCGGGTGTGTGACCGCACCGAGCGCCTGGACCGCCTCGTTGTCCAGAACCACCGAAGCAGGCCCCGTCACGCCGATGCCCGAGCCGAACGCAGCGCCGCCGCCCAGATCAGCACATCATCTGCGGTCGCGTCCGGCTTCACCCTGACCACCTCACCAGCTGCCCGGCGCAGCAGCACCGGGTCATCAGCCAACGGATCGCTGTCCAGCTCCGCGGCCGCCAGAGCGATATCCGCGAGCGACGGGCGAGCCTCCGGGTGCTCGGCGTAATGCGCTTCAAGCGCCAGCCGCTGCGCGAAGGTCTCCAACCGATCACGAACCGCCCGCACCGTCGCGTCGTTCACCGTCGCGTCCATGCCGAGCTCACATGCCACCCGTAACGCCTCACGCAGCGCCGCCGGCTGTCGAACGGAGGTGACAACCGACTCGTCATCCTGATCCAGGCGATCAAGCCACCGGAACAGATCCCGCTCGCGAGCCGCCACGCGCGCTCCCCCTCAAGGTGTAGTACACGTCATACTACACCGGCGGGCCCCGTCCCACCAGGGCTACACCCGCCCCCTGATCAGGCCGGCGCAAGGTTTCCGTCCCGGCTCGCCGGTTGACCGGATTCAAGCAGGATGCGCCCGACGCGACCGGCTCCGCGGGCCCGTCGTTCCCCCGTCCCCGACCACTGCCCGGGCGTCAAGACACAAATCGCCCGCCAAGCAATTCGCCAGCGCGTAAAAACACACGGTCCAGCATTTCCACCGTCAATCTCTTAGTGGATGTATTTTGCTGGCTGACGTGGTAGGAGCCCAGCAGGGTCCTCCCGGAGGGGAGTCCGGCTTCTGCCGCGTGGCCGAAGCGGGGCTTGGGGTGGACCGGGCCGAGGTGGCGCAGGGCGGTGTCCCAGGCGTAGGCGCCGAGTGCGACGACCACGCGGATGTCGGGGAGGAGAGCCAGCTCGGCGGCGAGCCAGGGGGCGCAGGTCCCGCGCTCGGCGATGGTCGGCTTGTTGTCGGGCGGGGCGCACTTGACGGGCGCGGTGATGTAGCAGCCGGTGAGCGCGAGGCCGTCGTCGCGGTGGACGGAGGTCGGCTGGTTGGCGAAGCCGGTGCGGTGCAGGCTGGCGAACAGCCAGTCGCCGGAGCGGTCGCCGGTGAAGATCCGGCCGGTGCGGTTGCCGCCGTGCGCGGCGGGGGCGAGCCCGAGGACGAGCAGGCGTGCGGCCGGGTCGCCGAAGCCGGGGACGGGGCGGCCCCAGTAGGTCTGGTGGCGGTAGGCGGCGCGCTTGTCGCGGGCGATCTGCTCGCGCCAGGCGACCAGACGGGGGCAGCGGCGGCAGCCGATCACCTCGTCCTCGAGCTGTCGGAGGGCTGCGCCGTCTGGGTGCATCGTGGTCCTCGGGCGGGTGGGCGTCCGGCCGGCTGGTGGTGGAGCGTAGCGCGGTGGCGGCGGTGGTCGCCGTGGGCCCCGGGTCAGCGGGCGGCGGTGCCGGCGAGGGCGTGCTCGATGACCGAGCAGGCGTGGGCGACGGCGTCGTCGTCGCTGAGCTCGGCGCCCCTGGCGGCGGCGTGGCGGAAGGCGTCCTGGCCCAGCCGCCGGCGGAGGGTGCGGGCGGTGGCGGCCAGGCGCTCGGCGTCCGCGCCGAACAGCGGCGCCGCGGTGCTGCTGGTGGTGACGGCGCCGTGGAGGACGGCGGCGGCCTCGTGGGCGCCGAGCCGGGCGAGCAGCTCGGTCAGGTTGCGGACGGTGGTCCACTGCTGGGTCCAGTTGCCGACCCGGTGCCAGTGCCGGATGACGTCGCGGAACAGCCGCAGCGCGGTGTGCGGGTCGCCGTGGCGGCCGCGCAGGGACGCCGCGGACACCAGGGCGACGCCGGCGAGGTAGTGGTTGTGGAGGGTCCGGCCGAGCGCGATCGCCTCCTCGAGCAGCGCGATCGCCTGGTCGGGGTCGTCCCTGGCGAGGGTCTCGCCGAGGACGTAGGTGACCCAGCCGCGGGCGCTGGGGTTGCCGGTCTCCTCGGCGAGCCGCCGGCCGTCGTCGGCGAGGGCGAGCGCCCGGGTGGTCGCCCCGGCGTAGGCGTGGGCGAGGGCGGTGTCGCAGACGGCGAGCGCGGCCAGGTGGAGGTCGCCGTGGTGGCGGGCGAGGCGTTCGGCGTCGGCTCCGAGTGCCTTGGCGTCCTCCAGGCGGCCTTCGAACAGGGCGATCTCGTGGAGGACGTGCAGGGGGTAGGCGCGGGCGGGGTCGTCGGGGCCGGTGGTGGCGGCCAGGGCGCGCTCGCCGAGGGCGTTGCCGCGGTCGAGGTCGCCGCGGAAGCGGGCGCCGGCGGCGGCGGAGGCGTGCACCAGCGGCAGCAGGGGGTGGCGGGGCGCGGCGGCCGCGGCGGCGTCGGCGGCACGCTGCGCCCAGGTGAACAGCTCGGAGACGATGCCGCTCTCGGCCTGCCAGACGGTCGCGGCGGACAGCCGCAGCGCGAGCGGGGGGTCGTTGGCGAGCGCCCAGCTGTGGGCGGCGCGCAGCTCGTCCATGGCGCGGGTGAGGGTGGTGGCGGCGCCGGCCTCGTCGGGTCCGCGCAGGCGGCGGCCGGCGGTCTCGGCGAGGCGGACGTGGTGGTCGGCGTGGGCGCGGCGGGCGTCGTGGTCCTCGCCGCGCTCGGCGAGGCGGTCGCGGCCGTAGTGGCGCAGGGTGTCCAGCAGCACGTAGCGGGTGCGTGCGGGGCCGGGGGCGGGGGGGTGGTCGGCGGCGGTGGCGACCATCGACTTGTCGACGAGCGCGGCGAGCAGGTCCAGGACCTCGGCGGGGTCGACGCCCGCGCAGGCGGCGACGTCCTCGGCGGCCTCGACGGGGAAGTCGCCGGCGAACACGCTGACGCGGTCGAACACGTGCCGTTCGGCCTCGGTCAGCAGCTCGTAGGACCAGTCGACGAGGCCGCGGAGGGTGCGGTGCCGCGCCTGGGCGATGCGGCGGCCGCTGCGCAGCAGGCGGAACCGGTCCTGGAGGCGCTCGAGGATCTCGTGGGGGGTCATGGAGGGGACGCGGGTGGCGGCCAGCTCGAGGGCCAGCGGCACCCCGTCCAGCCGCCGGCAGATCTCGGCGACGGGGCCGAGGGTGGCGTCGGTGAGCGTGAACCCCGGGTGGGCGGCCTCGGCGCGCCGGCGGAACAGCTCGACGGCGGCGGCCTGGCCGGCGCGTGCGGGGTCGGCTCCCCCGGCGGCGTCGGGCACGGCCAACGGGGGGACCGGCCGGACGTGCTCGCCGTCGACCCCGAGCGGCTCGCGGCTGGTGGCGAGCACGCTGACGCCCGGGCTGCCGTGGACGAGGGCCTGGACGAGCGTCGCGGCGGCGTCCAGGACGTGCTCGCAGTTGTCCACGACCAGCAGCAGGTGCTGGGGCCGGAGGAACTCGACGAGCCGCTCGAGGACGGTGCGGCCCCGCCGCTGCTGGACGCCGAGGAGGGTGGCCGTGAGCTGGTCGACGGCGCCGGGGTCGGTGACGGCGGCCAGCTCGCACAGCCACGCGCCGCCGGGGTGGTGGGTGGCGGCGCGGGCGGCGGCCTCGACCGCGAGCCGGGTCTTGCCGACCCCGCCGGGCCCGGTGAGGGTGACCACGCGCGCCTGCCGCAGCGCGGCGAGCACGGCGCGCAGCTCCTCCTGCCGGCCGACCAGGGGCGTCGCCGGGACGGGCAGGTTCCCGGCCGGCGGCCCGGATGGGGTCTGGGCGGGGGTGCCGGGGTCGGCGGGAGTCCCGTCGGGATCGGGCTGCCGGCGGAGGATGTCGAGCTGGAGGCGCTGGAGGGTGGCGGAGGGCTCCAGGCCGAGCTCGTCGGCGAGCCGGCGGCGGAAGGCCTGGTAGGCGCCCAGCGCCTCAGCCACCCGGCCGGCGCGGGAGAGCGCGAGGATCAGCCGGGCGTGCGGCTGCTCGCGCAGGGGGTGCTCGGCGATGAGCGGCTCGAGCCGGCTGACCGCCTCGCCGTGGCGGCCGAGCGCGAGCGCGGCGTCGACGCGCTGCTCCTCGGCGGCCAGGCGCAGCTCCTGGAGCCTGGCGGTCTCGGCGCGGGCGAAGTCGTCGTCGGCGAACTCGGCGTACGCCGGGCCGCGCCACAGCGCCAGGGCCTCGTCGAGCCGGCCTGCGGCCTGGGCGGGCCGGTCGGGCAGGCGGGCGCGGGCGGATGCCAGGAGGTCCTCGAAGCGGGTGGCGTCGAGCTGGTCGCGCGGCACGCGCAGCAGGTAGCCGGGCGCGCGGGTGAGCAGCTCGGCGTCGGCGTCCAGGTGCGCGTCGCGGAACGCGGCCCGCAGCCGGGACACCAGGGTGTGCAGCGCGGCGGTCGGGTCGGCGGGGGTGGCCGGGCCCCACACGACCTCGGCGAGCCGGTCGGCGGACACGACCGCGCCGGCCTGCACCAGCAGGGCCGCGAGCAGCCGGCGCAGCCGGGGTGAGCGCAGCGGCGCGTCGGCGCCCAGCACGTCCAGCGAGCCCAGCACACGAAACCGCATCGACCCGCGCGCACGGGGGTCGGATCGGGCACCTGGAACCGCTGTCACCCGTCCGCGCAGCCGCACCGTACCGCGCGCGGCGCCGCGGCGGAACCGTCGTGAAAGCGGGCTGACAGCCGGCCGGCAGGGTCGCGTGGCAGGGTCGGCTGGTCCCCGCCGGGGACGGGCCGGCGCCCTGCCGGCCCCCGAAACCGCCCACGGAGGTCTCCTGACATGTCCACTGTTCTGTCCACGACCGTCCCCGCCGACACCGACGCCGAACGCCGCGACGCCCTGGCCGACCGGCTGTTCAAGGCGCTGATCGAGTCGATGGAGCTGGCCGGCACGTACCTCGGTCTGCGGCTCGGCCTGTACGAGGCCCTGCGCGGGCAGCCGGCGACCGCCGGGGAGCTGGCGGCACGCGCCGGCGTGGACGGGCGGTACGCGCGCGAGTGGCTGGAGCAGCAGGCCGTCGCGGGGCTGCTGGACGCCGACGGCGAGGCCGACGGGGACCGGCGGCGCTACGCGCTACCGGGCGGGCACGCGCAGGTGCTGCTGGACCCCGACGACCCGTCGTACGCGGGGGCGGCGGCGCTGTGGCTGGGGAGCCTGGCGCGGATCCTGCCGCGGGTGCCGGCCGCCTACCGCAGCGGCGAGGGCATCCCCTACGCCGACTACGGGCAGGACTGCCGCGAGGCGATCGCGAGGTTCAACCGCCCGCTGTTCGCCAACGAGCTGCCCGGGTGGCTGGCGGCGATGCCGGGGGTGCGGGCGCGGCTGGAGGCGCCCTCGGCCCGGGTCCTGGACGTCGCCTGCGGCGAGGGCTGGTCGAGCATCGCGCTGGCGCGCGCGTTCCCGGGCGTGACGGTCGACGGCGTGGACAGCGACGAGGCGTCGATCGCGCAGGCGCGGGAGAACGCGGCGGCCGCGGGGCTGGCCGGTCGGGCCGGCTTTCGCGTGGCGGACGCCGCCGAGCTGGCGGGCGGGGGCGGCTACGACGCGGCGTTCGTGTTCGAGGCGCTGCACGACATGGCCCGGCCGGTCGAGGCGCTGCGGGCGCTGCGGGCGGCGCTGGCGCCGGGCGGCAGCCTGGTCGTCGCCGACGAGAAGGTGGCCGAGGCGTTCGGCGCCCCGGGTGACGAGGTGGAGCGGCTCAACTACGGCTTCAGCGTGTGGCACTGCCTGCCGGCGAGCCGGGCGGAGGCGCCCTCGGCCGCCGCCGGGACCTGCCTGCGGCCGGCGACGGTGCGCGACTGGGCGGGGCAGGCCGGCTTCGCGAGCGTGGCCGTGGCGCCGGTCGACAACGACCTGTGGCGCTTCTACCTGCTGGAGGGCTGACCCGGGGCGGGCCGCCGGCGGGGCGGGCCGGCCGGGCCGGTTCAGCCCTCCGGCGGTCCGGCTTCGAGCTTGACCACCAGCTCGTCGATGAACGCGGCGCGCGCCTCCGGCGCGGCGCCGGCGACCGCGAGCCCGACCAGGTAGGCGCTGACCGGCGCGGCGCGCCGCTCCGAGGCGTGCGCGACGACCCTGGCCAGCTCCAGGACCGCCTCGGCCTCGTCGGCGTCGACGCCGGGCGCGGACGGGCCCAGCAGCGAGCGGACCCGGCCGAGCATCGCGTCCATGTCCATCAGGGCACCTCCGTGTGGTGGCTGGCGTGGCCGGCCTCCCAGGCGGCGAGGTCGGCGGGCTCGTCGAGGTCGGCGAAGGACCGCCCCTCGGGGTCGGCGGGGCGCCAGCGGGCCTCGTCGAGCACGGCCACGCGCAACGACCGCAGCAGGCCGCGCAGCGACCGGTCCCCGGCGCCCAGCCGCTCCCGGGCGGCGGCGAGCGCCGGGGCGCGCTCGACGACGGCGACCAGGGGCTCCAGGCGGCCCGCGCGGCGGCAGGCGACGGCGGCCGCGAGCCGGCGCTCGGCGGCCAGCAGGGCCAGCAGCTCGGGCCGCAGCTCGGGGTGGTCGGCGCCGAGCACCAGGACGTGCTCGGCGGGCAGCGCCGCGAGCGCGGCGGCGAGCGCGGCGAGGGGCCCCTCGCCCGGGTCGGCGACCGCCGGCCAGCCGAGCGACCAGGCCGGGTGGCCGGCCGGCGCGACCAGCACGACGGGTGCGGCGACGGCGGCGGCCGCGCGGGCCGCGCGCAGCGCGAGCGGGGTGCCGCCGGCGGCCAGCGTGGCCTTGTCGCGCCCCATCCGCCGGCCCGCACCGCCGGCCAGGACCGCGGCGGCGACCGGCGGCCGGAGGGTCTGTCGCGTCGTCACCACGAGGCGTTTCTACCACGCCGCCCGCCCGGGCGGCCGGCGCGCGGCGGCAGCCCGGGGCGCGTCCATAGAATGAACGGACGTCGACGGGTCCTGGCCGCTCCGGCAACCCCGGCCATCCCAATCGCCCATGCACCGACTGCTGTTGCTGCGCCACGCCGCCACCGAGCTGACCGGCGTGCGCCTGTCCGGCTGGACGCCCGGCATCTCCCTGAACGACGAGGGCCGGGCGCAGGCGCGCGCGCTCGCGCGCCGGCTGGAGCCGGTCCGGATCGACGCGCTCTACAGCAGCCCGCTGGAGCGCTGCGTGGAGACCGCCGAGGAGGTCGCCGGCGCGCGCGGCCTGCAGGTGCGCGTGCTCGCCGACCTCGGCGAGGTCCGCTACGGCGACTGGACCGGGCGGGAGCTGAAGGAGCTGGCCAAGGAGCAGCTGTGGCGGGTGGTGCAGCTGCACCCGTCGCAGGCGCGCTTCCCGGGCGGGGAGTCGCTGTACGAGATGCAGGTCCGCGCGGTCGCGGCGGTCGAGCGGCTGCGCGCCGACCACCGGGGCCAGACCGTCGCCGTCGCCAGCCACGCCGACGTCATCAAGGCGGTCACCGCGCACTACCTCGGGCTGCACCTGGACCAGTTCCAGCGCCTGGTGGTCGGCCCGGCGAGCCTGACCGCGATCGCCTTCCAGCCGATCCCCCACCTGCTGCGCCTGAACGAGACCGGCGACGAGACCGACCTGATCCCACCGTCACCGCCCGACGGCCAGGCCGGCGCGCCGCCGGCCGGCACGACCCGGACCGGCGCGCAGGCCGAGCGCCAGGAGGTTGCCCGTGGAGATCCCTGAGCTGGACCCGCTCACGCACCTGGTCGCCGACGCGGTGGGCGAGCCCGGGCAGCGGACGTTCTTCCTGCAGGCGGCCAGCGGCGCGCAGCAGGTGACGCTCCTGGTGGAGAAGGAGCAGGTGCGCCTGCTCGCCGACCGGCTGACGGGCTGGCTGCCGTCGCTGGCCGTGGAGCGACCCGAGGACCCCGAGGAGGTGGCCGCCGCCGAGGCGACCCCGATGGCGCTGCGCGAGCCGCTGGAGCCCGACTTCCGGGTGGGCCAGCTCACCCTGGCCTACGACGCCGAGCGGGACCGGGTGCTGGTGACCGCGGCGGAGCTGGTCGCCGACAGCGAGGGCGGGGCGGCGCAGGACCCGCAGGAGATCAGGCTGGTCGCGACCCGGCCGCAGCTGCGGATGCTCGCCCGGCACGGCTCGGAGATCGTCGGCCGCGGCCGGCCCACCTGCCAGTTCTGCGGCAACCCGATGGACGCCTCCGGACACGTCTGCCCGGCGATGAACGGGCACCTGGCGTCCGACTGAGGGACCGCGGGTGAGCGAGGCGGGACGTGACCGGCCGGCGGACGGGATCGATCCGGCGCGCGCCCGCGCGCTCCTCGGCGAGGGCGAGGTGGAGGTGCTGGGCCGGATCCCGTGGGCGTCGAACGCGACCGTGCTCGCGCGCGTGACCCTCGACGATCTCGCCTGGCTGGCGATCTACAAGCCCGAGCGGGGCGAGCGCCCGCTGTGGGACTTCCCCGCGGGCCTGTACCGGCGGGAGGTGGCCGCCTGGCTGCTGAGCGAGGCGCTCGGGTGGGGCCTGGTGCCGCTCACGCTGGAGCGCGACGGGCCGCTCGGGCCGGGCTCGCTGCAGCTGTTCGTCGACTTCCAGGAGCAGGTCACCGCGTTCGACCTGCTGGAATCCGGGCACCCGGCGATGCGGGCGGTCGCCGCGTTCGACGTAATCGCCAACAACGCCGACCGCAAGGCCGGGCACACCCTGCTCGACGCCGCCGGGCGGGTGTGGGCCATCGACCACGGCGTCTGCTTCCACGACGAGCCCAAGCTGCGCACGGTCATCTGGGAGTTCGCGGCCGAGCCGGTCCCCGAGCCGCTGGTCGCCGACCTCGCCCGCCTGTGCGGGCGCCTGCGCGGCGGGGACCTGGCGGCGCGCCTGGGGGAGCTGCTGCGCCCCGCCGAGGTGCGGGCGCTGGCGGGCCGCACCGAGCGGCTGGCCGAGGAGGCCGTCTTCCCCGAGCCCGGGGGCGACCGCCCCTACCCCTGGCCGCTGGTGTGACCGGCGCGGCGGGCCGGCGACGGTTGACCCCCTCCGGGGCCAGGCGTCACAGTCAGGACGGGGCAGGTGGGAGCAGACGACCGGTCCACGCCGAGCGAGGGGAGGGATACCGCAGGCTCCGCCCTGCCTGGTACGATGCCGGACGCTTGTGGTCCGGCAACGACGGCGGACCCCCTGCCAAGGAAGGTGGGACCTTGCAGCGAGCTCGTCCGTTCCTGCGTCCGCTCGCGCTCGTCTTCGTTCTCGCCCTGGTCGCCTCGGCATGTGGCGGCGACGACTCGGGCAGTGGCGACAAGGCGGGTGCCCGAGGCGGGCCGATCGTGGTCGGCACGACCGACACCCCGACCTCCTACGACCCGGCGGGCGCCTACGACCTGCCGTCGTGGACGGTCATCTACAACACCTACCAGAACCTGCTGCAGATCCCGGCCGGCGGCAACAAGCCGGTGCCGGACGCGGCCGAGTCGTGCGAGTTCTCCGACCCCAAGACCTACACCTGCAAGCTGAAGCAGGGCCTCAAGTTCTCCAACGGCTCCGACCTGACCAGCGAGGACGTGGTGTTCTCGTTCAACCGGGTCAACAAGATCGCCGACCCCAACGGGCCGTCGAGCCTGCTCGGCTCGATGACCAAGGTCGAGGCGGTCGACCCGGCCACGGTCAGGTTCACGCTCAAGGAGGCGGACGCGACCTGGCCGTACGTGCTCACCACCGGCGGCGCGGCGATCGTGCCGAGCGACGTGTACCCGGCCGACAAGCTCCAGCCGAGCGACAAGATCATCGGCAGCGGGCCGTACAAGCTGGTCAGCTTCAAGCCCAAGGAGCAGGCGGTCGTCGAGCCGAACCCGAACTACACCGGGCCCAACAAGCCGGCCAACAGCCGCACGATCCTGCAGTTCTTCGACCGGTCCTCGGCGCTCAAGCTGGCCGTCGAGCAGGGCGAGGTCGACGTGGCCTACCGCAGCCTCACGCCGACCGACATCGAGGCGCTGCGCGGCGAGACCGGCCGCGGCGTGAACGTCGTGGAGGGCGAGGGCGCCGAGATCCGCTACCTGGTGTTCAACGTCCGGCTCGACCCGAGCAAGAACCTCGCGGTGCGCAAGGCCATGGCCCAGGCGATCGACCGCCAGGCGATCGCGGACAACGTCTACAACGGCACGGTGAAGCCGCTGTACTCGATGGTCGCCGAGGGCCTGGAGGGGCACACCGACGCGTTCAAGGACGCCTACGGCGACAAGCCCGACGCCGCGGCGGCGAAGAAGACGCTGTCGGACGCCGGGGTGGCGACGCCGGTCGCGACCGACGTGTGGTACACGCCCAGCCACTACGGCGACAGCTCCGCGGACGAGTACACCGA
Organism: Actinomycetes bacterium; assembly: GCA_035263405.1. Classification (GTDB taxonomy): domain Bacteria; phylum Actinomycetota; class CALGFH01; order CALGFH01; family CALGFH01; genus DATFRI01. Next base: position 18,138 of record DATFRI010000053.1, read on the forward strand.
GATCAAGCGCTCGCTCGAGTCGACCGGGCTGTTCAAGATCAATCTGAAGTCGACCGAGTGGCAGCAGTACCAGAAGGCGTACGCCGACAACCAGTACGCGATGTTCCAGCTCGGCTGGTTCCCGGACTACCCGGACGCGGACAACTACGCGGCGCCCTTCTTCGCGGAGAACAACTTCTACAACAACGGCTACAAGAACCCGAAGGTCGACCAGCTCATCGCCCAGGAGCGCGCCGAGCAGGACCCCGCCGCCCGCAGCCAGATCTTCGCGCAGATCCAGCAGATCGCCGCGCAGGAGATCCCGACCATCCCGGTCTGGCAGGGCAAGCAGATCGCGGCGGTCCGCGAGGGCGTCACCGGGGTCGAGAAGACGTTCGACCCGTCGTTCACGTTCCGTTTCTGGCTCATCAGCAAGGGGCAGTAGCCCTCGGTCACGCGCGGCGGCCCGCCCCGGACGGCGGGCCGCCGGCCACATCCACCCGGGACGGCCGATGGCCAAGGCGCAGACCACCTCGCTCCGCAGCTACGCGCTGACGCGGCTCGGCCTGGTGCTGCCCATGGTCCTGATCCTGCTGACCATGGTGTTCGTGCTGATGCGGGTCGCCCCGGGCGACCCCATCTCGGCGGCGCTCGGCGGGCACCTGTCGGCCGAGCAGCTGGCCGAGCGGCGCCACGCGGCCGGCTACGACCGGCCGCTGGTGGTGCAGTACCTCAGCTACCTGGGCGACGCGGTGCGCCTGGACTTCGGCAACTCGGTCACCGACAACCGGCCGGTCACCTCGATCATCACCCAGAACGGCGCGGCCACGCTGGAGCTGACGCTCGCGGCGCTGCTGGTCGCGCTGGTCTTCGGGGTGACGCTCGGGCTGGTCGCCGGGCGGCTGCGGGACACGCCGGTGGACGTGGCCGCGCGGCTGGCCGGCGTCCTGTCCTACGCCGCGCCGGTGTTCTTCGTCGGGCTGCTGCTGCAGCTGCTGTTCGGGCCGATGCTCGGGCTGCTGCCGACGTCCGGGCGGGCCAGCCCCGGGGTGACGTTCGCGCTGCCCACCCGCACGGGCCTGATGGTGGTGGACTCCCTGCTCGCCGGCGACACGTACGCGCTCAGCGACGTGCTGCGCCACCTGGTCCTGCCGGCGGTCACGCTCGGGCTGCTGACCGGCGGGGTGTTCCTGCGGCTGGTCCGGGTGAACCTGCTGCAGACGCTGCGCGGCGACTACGTCGAGGCCGCCAGGGCGCGCGGCATCGGCGAGCGCTCGGTGGTGGTCCGCCACGCCTTCAAGAACGCGCTGGTGCCGGTCATCACCGTCATGGGGCTGCAGGTCGCGCTGCTGCTCGGCGGCGCCCTGCTGACCGAGCAGACGTTCAACTGGCCCGGGATCGGCGCGCAGCTCGTCCACTACCTGAACAACCGCGACTACATCGCCGTGCAGGGCATCATCACCTTCTTCGCCCTGGTGGTGGTCGCGATCAGCGTCCTGATCGACTTCGTCAACGCCTGGATCGACCCGCGGGTGCGGTACACGTGAGCACGATCGTCACCGGCTCCGGCGACGCCGCCACGCGCGGGACGCTCGCCCCGGCGCGGCCCGGCCGGTTCACGCTCGCCCGCCGCTGGCTCGCGCCGATCCGCACCGCCCAGCGGCTGCCGCGCTGGACGCTCTACGCCGGCGCCGGCCTGGTGGTGCTGTTCGTCCTGCTGGCGCTGCTGGCACCCCTGATCGCCCCCTACGACTTCGACCAGTTCTCCAGCCACGGGGTGCGCTTCCCCAAGCAGGGCCACCCCGGCGCCGAGCACTGGTTCGGGACCGACGTGCGCTCCACCGACGTGTTCAGCCGGGTCGTCTACGGCTCGCGCACGGCGCTGGAGGTGGTCCTGTCCGCGGTGGTGTTCTCGCTGCTGCTGGGGGTGCCGCTCGGGCTGCTGTCGGGCTACTCCGGCGGCAAGCTCGACCGCCTGCTGGTGCTGATCATGGACGCGCTGTTCGCCTTCCCCTACCTGCTGCTGGCGATCGTGATCGCGTTCCTGCTGTCCGACCGGCTCGGGTCGGGGGTGGTCACCGCCGCGCTGGCGATCACGGTGGTGTACGTGCCGCAGTACTTCCGCGTGGTGCGCAACAGCGTCATCAGCGTGCGCGAGGAGCCCTACGTCGAGGCCGCGCGGGCGCTGGGCGCGCGGCCCGCCACAGTCATGAGCCGCTACGTGTTCCACAACGTGGTCCAGAGCGTGCCGGTGCTCGCCACCCTGAACGCCGCCGACGCGATCCTGACGCTTGCGGCCCTGGGCTTCCTCGGCTACGGGATCCAGCCGACCGTCGCCGCCGAGTGGGGCTACGACCTGCAGCGGGCCCTGGCGGACGCGGGCGCGGGCATCTGGTGGACCGGGCTGTACCCGGGCCTGGCGATCGTGCTGCTGGTGCTCGGCCTGACCCTCGTCGGCGAGAGCCTCAACGACGTGCTGAACCCGCTGCTGCGCCGCCGCCGGCTGGAGAAGGTGCAGCTCCCGCCGCGCCCCGGCGCCGCGGACGCGGCGGCGCCCTCGCCGGGGCCGCCCCCGGACGCCGGCCCGGGCGGGAGGGGGGAACCCTGAACGGGCGGCCGGTGATGCGCGTGCGCGACCTGCGGGTCTGGTACGGGACCGAGCGGGGCGCGGTCCGGGCGGTCGACGGGGTCTCCTTCGACCTCACCGCGGGCGAGACGCTCGGGCTGGTGGGCGAGTCGGGCTGCGGCAAGTCGACCCTCGGCAGGGGGATCCTCGGGCTGCTGCCGGCCGGGGCGGCGACCGACGGAGAGGTGCTGTACGAGGGCCGCAACCTGGTCGCGCTGCCCCCGCGGGAGCTGCGCGGGCTGCGCGGGCCGGACCTCGGGCTCATCTTCCAGGAGCCGATGACCCGCCTGAACCCGCTCATGCGCGTCCGCGACCACTTCCTGGAGCTGCTGCGCACCCACGAGCCGGGGATCGGCGAGGCGCAGGCGCGCCGCCGCTCGCTGGAGACCCTCGGCGCGATGGGCATCCCGCCCACCCGCTTCGACCAGTACCCGCACGAGTTCTCCGGCGGGATGCGCCAGCGGATCATGATCGCGCTGGCGCTCACGCTGCGGCCGCGGGTGCTCGTCGCCGACGAGCCGACGACCGCGCTGGACGTCCTGGTCGAGGCGCAGATCCTGGCGATCCTGGCGGACCTGCGGCGCAACTTCGACACCGCCCTGCTGCTCATCACCCACAACCTCGGGATCGTCGCGGAGGCCTGCGACCGGGTGGCGGTGATGTACGCGGGCAGGATCGCCGAGCAGGGCGACGCCCGGACGGTGTTCGCCGACCCCGCGCACCCCTACACGCGCGAGCTGCTGCGCTCGACGATCTCGCTGGCCACCACCGAGCTGCACTACATCCCCGGCGCGCCGCCGGACCTCGCCGACCCGCCACCGGGCTGCCGCTTCCACCCGCGCTGCCCCGACGCCATGCGGGTCTGCCCCGCGCAGGACCCGGTGGAGCTGGACCTGCCCGCCGGCCAGCGGGTCGCCTGCTGGCTGCACGGGCCCGGCGGCGCCGTCCCCGAAGGCGGCACCCTGCCGCTGGAGCGAGAGGAGATCGCCCTTGCCGAGGAGGCCTGAGCCGGACACCGCGCAGGGCGCGGCCGCCGCCGTGACGCCGACGGCGGCCCCGCTGCTCCAGGTGCACGACCTCCAGGTGCACTACCCGCTGCGGGGCACGTTCCTGCACCGCCTGCTCGGGCGGGAGGCCGGGGAGGTCCGCGCGGTCGACGGGGTCTCGTTCGAGGTGGCGCGCGGCGAGGTGCTGGGGCTGGTGGGCGAGTCGGGCAGCGGCAAGACGACGCTCGGCCGGGCGCTGCTGCGCCTGGTGGAGCCGACGGCCGGCTCGATCCGGCTGGAGGGACGCGAGCTGGTCGGGCTGTCCGAGGGGGCCTTCCGGCCCCTGCGGCAGCGGCTGCAGATGGTCTTCCAGGACCCGCACGCCTCGCTCAGCCCGGGCATGAACCTACTCTCCGCGATCGGGCACCCGCTGGTGATCCACGGGCTCGCCAGGGACCGGGGCGAGCTGCGGCAGCGGGTCGCGCAGGCGCTGGAGCGGGTCGGGCTGGTCCCGGTCGAGCGGTTCCTGACCAAGTACCCCGGCGACCTGTCCGGGGGCCAGAAGCAGCGGGCGGTGCTGGCCCGCGCGATCATCCTCGGACCGGAGCTGCTCGTCGCCGACGAGCCCGTGTCCATGCTGGACATGAGCGTGCGCGCCAAGATCCTCGAGCTGATGCTGGAGCTGAAGGCCGAGCTCGGGCTCACCTACCTGTACATCACCCACGACCTGGCGACCGCGAAGTTCTTCTGCGACCGGATCGCGATCATGTACCTGGGACGGATCGTCGAGATCGGGCCGGCGCAGGCCATCTACCAGCGCCCGCGGCACCCCTACACGCAGGCGCTGCTGCGCGCGGTGCCCGAGCCCGACCCCAGCCGGGGCGTCGCCCGCGACCTGCCCCGCGGCGAGATCCCCGACGCCGTCAGCCCGCCGCTCGGCTGCTCGTTCCACCCGCGCTGCGCGCGCGCGTTCGAGCCCTGCGGGTGGGAGCGGCGCGACGTGGCGACGATGCTGGAGTCGCGCTGGGCGACGATGGCCGAGGAGGACTGGCGGGCCGAGCGGGCGCTCGTGGGCGACCTGGGCGCGCTCGCCGAGCCCGGCGAGGTCGCCCGCCTGGTCCCCGGCAGGGACGCCTCGACCGCGGACCTGCTCGGGTTCCTCCAGCGGCTGCGGCGCGAGGGCGCCGACCCGTTCTGGCAGGGGGTCGGCGAGCTGGCGGTCGAGGACGGCGCGGTCACCGTCCGGTTCGCGCCCGCCGTCGACCCGGGCCTCGTGGTCGACGGGCCGGTCGAGGTCGCCTGCCTGCTGTACGGGCGCACGCCGCACGCGGACCACACCGTCCCCGATGCGTGAGCCGCCTCCCCGTGCACGCTCCAGGGCCGGGCGGCGGGCCGCGGCCCTGCTCGCCGCCACGCTGGCGCTCGGCGCCTGCGGCGGCGGCGACGGCCCCGGCCGGCGGGTCCCGCAGGCGGTCGTGCCGGTCCGCGCGGGCGGGACGCTGACCTACGGCGCCGACCAGGAGCCGAGCGGCTTCAACGTGAACACCTCCGCGGACAACACCACCGCGGTCAAGAGCGTCACCGTCCAGGTGCTCCCGTCGGCGTTCGAGGCCGCGCCGGAGTTCCGGCCGGTCATCAACGGCGACCTGCTGGACAGCGCGGAGCTGACCAGGGAGGACCCCGAGACGATCGTCTACAAGATCAAGCAGGCGGCGACCTGGAGCGACGGCACGCCCATCTCGGCCAGGGACTTCGCCTACGCCTGGCGGCAGCAGAACGGGCGCGACCATCCCGCCAACGACGTGGCCAGCACCACCGGCTACGAGGACATCCGCAGCGTGACCGGCTCCGAGGGCGGCAGGACCGTCACGGTCAGGTTCGCCAGGACGTTCTCCGACTGGCGGTCGCTGTTCACCGACCTGCTGCCCGCGCACGTCGCCGAGCGCGCGCCGGGCGGCTGGAACGACGGCTTCGACCGGGGCCTGCCGGTCTCCGGCGGCCCCTTCGCGCTGGAGCGGTACGTCCCGGGCAGGAGCCTGACCCTGGTCCGCAACGCCAGGTACTGGGGGCAGGCGGCCAGGCTCGACCGGATCGTCTTCCGCTTCCTGCCGGAGTCGGCCGCGCAGCCGGCCGCGCTGCGCAACCACGAGGTCGACCTGATCTACCCGCAGCCGCAGCTCGACCTCGTCCAGCAGGTGCGCCAGCAGGCCGACGTCCGGACCGAGCTGAGCTTCGGGCTGTCCTTCGAGCACCTGGACTTCAACTTCCGCAACGAGCACCTCAAGGACCTCGCGGTCCGCCGGGCGTTCGCGCTCGCGGTCGACCGCGAGCAGGTCGTCGAGCGCACCGTCGCGCAGTTCGACCCCAAGGCGACCGTGCTCGGCAACCGCATCTGGCTGACCGGGCAGCCGGCCTACCGGGACCAGTCCGGCGGGTTCGCCCGGCGGGACCCGGGCCGCGCGCGCGAGCTGCTGCGCCGGGCGGGCTACACGCCCGGCCGCGACGGCGTCATGGCCAGGGACGGGCGGCGGCTGGCGCTGCGCATCAGCACGACCGCCGGCAACGCCCTGCGCGAGCAGCAGCTGGTCCTGATCCAGAGCCAGGCCAGGGCCGCCGGCTTCGACCTGCGGATCAGGAACGCGCCGGCGGCCACGCTCTTCGGCGCGTGGCTGCCGCGGGGCGAGTTCGACATCGCCGACTTCGCCTGGGTGGGCACGCCGTTCGCGGTCTCCTCGAACAAGGCGATCTACGCCGCCGGCAGCCGCTCGAACTACGGCCGCTACGACGGCGCCCGGGTCGCCCGGCTGTTCGACCGGGCGATCGCCGAGCCGGACGAGGCCGCGGCCGCCGAGCTGGGCAACCAGATCGACGCGCAGCTGTGGGCCGACATGGCCACGCTGCCGCTGTACCAGAAGCCGACGTTCCTCGCCTATCGCGGCGCGTTCGCGAATATCCACGACAACGCGACCAAGGACGGCCCGTTCTGGAACTCCAACCTGTGGGGGCTGCGGGCCTCCGCGCAATGAGCGGCCCGACCCGCCTGAACAAGTTCTTAGGGTACGCGGTGAAGGGAGGGGGTACGATCCCGCCAACGGCGAAGTATGCATGCCATCTCTGCCGGTGCGCTCGAGGATGGGTGGGAGGTTCTCGGGCATCACCGTATGTGGCGGAGGAGGTGCCCTGGTCCGGACGGCTCGACGCTGAGACCCCCGGCTCTCGGGCGGACGGCATGGCCCGCAACGGGGCGTGGCTCACTCTGACGCCAAGACGGTGACGCGCGGTACGCACGGTGCGTATCGCGGGAGGGAGGTTCTGGCACGGTGCGCTATCTCCGACGGTACGGTGGGACCGCCGTCCTGCTGCTGGTCGCCGCCCTGGTCATCGCGGCCTGTGGCGGCGGGAACGAGACGAGCGGCGGGAACGCCAATCAGGGGCCGGTCGAGGTCAAGGCCGGCGGCAAGATCACCTACGGCGCGGACCAGGAGCCGACCGGCTTCAACAACAACACCTCCAAGGACAACGGGACCTCCGTCCAGAACGTGATGGAGAACGTCAACCCCTCGGTGTTCAAGTGCCCCCCTGACCTGAAAGTCACGCTGAACTCCGACTTCATGGACAGCGTGGAGCAGACCAGCACCAACCCCCAGACGATCGTCTACAAGATCAAGCAGAACGCGTCCTGGTCGGACGGCAAGCCGATCAGCGCCGACGACTTCATCTACCTGTACGACAACCAGAAGGGCGTGGCCAAGGGCGCGCCCAAGGACAACGACGTCGCCTCGACCACCGGGTGGGACCAGATCAAGAGCGTCACGGGCTCCGACGGCGGCAAGACCGTGACGGTCGTCTACGACAAGCCCTTCGCCGACTGGAAGAGCCTGTACTCCTCCTGCGGCGGCGGCTCGTTCCTGCCCTCCCATTACGTGAAGGCCCAGCCGGGCGGCTGGAACACCGGCATGGACAAGCCGCCGACCATCTCCGGCGGCCCGTACATCATCGAGAACTACGTCAAGGGCCAGAGCCTGACGCTGAAGAAGAACGACAAGTACTTCGGCGCCCCGGCCAAGCTCGACCAGATCGTGTACCGCTTCCTGCCCAGCTCCGCCGCGCAGCCGGCCGCGCTGCAGAACAACGAGGTCGACCTGATCTACCCGCAGCCCCAGCTGGACCTGGTGGCCAACGTCAAGAAGATCCCCGGCGTGGTCGCCAACCCGAGCCCGGGCGTGCAGTTCGAGCACCTGGACTTCAACTCCAAGACGGCGGGGCTGGACGACCTCAAGGTCCGTCAGGCGATCGCCACCGGGCTGAACCAGACCGAGATGGTCCAGCGCAGCCAGGGCCAGTTCGACCCCAACACCAAGCCGCTCGGCAACCGCATCTGGCTGCCGACCCAGCCCGACAAGTACCAGGACCACTTCACCCAGAAGTACGGCAAGGGCGACGTGGCCGGGGCGACGCAGCTGCTGGAGAGCGCCGGCTACGCCAAGGGCCCGGACGGCATCTACGCCAAGGGCGGCAAGAAGCTGTCGTTCCGGTTCACCACCACTGCCGGCAACGCCCTGCGTGAGAGCCAGGGCCAGCTCTTCCAGAACCAGATGAAGGCGATCGGCGTCGACATCAAGATCAACAACTCGCCGTCGACCGACGTGTTCGGCAAGCGCCTGCCGGGCGGCGACTTCGACATCGTCGACTTCGCGTGGGTGGGCGGCCCGTTCGTGTCGGGCAACGCGCCGATCTACAAGTGCAACAGCGACTCGAACTACGGCAAGTTCTGCAACCCCGAGGTGGACAAGCTGTTCGACCAGGCCGGCGCCGAGACGGACGAGGCCAAGGCGGCCGCGCTCTACAACCAGGCCGACCAGCTGCTGACCGACAACATGGTCACCATGCCGCTGTTCCAGAAGGACAACTTCATCGCCTACCGGAACACCTACGGCAACATCGGCGACAACCCGACCCAGGAGGGAATCTTCTGGAACGCGGCGACCTGGGGCCTCAAGTAGGAACCTAGGGAGCACCGCAAGCATGAGCGCCGCCGCGGATCTGCCCGCCAGATCCGCGGCGGCGCTGCTGCTCGGCCCGCACCCGCGGCGCACGACGGGCGCAGACGGAGGTGATCGATGCTCGCCTACACCATCCGGCGGCTGCTGATCGCGGTCCCGATCATCATCGCCTCGTCCATCCTGGTGTTCCTGCTGGTGGCCTTCTCCGGGGACCCGCTGGCGAACCTCAAGGCCAACCCGCGCACGCCGCCCGAGGTCATCAAGCTGCGCGAGCACCAGCTCAACCTGGACAAGTCGCCGCCGCAGCGCTACCTGATCTGGGCGGGCAACTTCGTCAAGGGCGACTTCGGCAAGACCGTCGACGGCCGCGAGATCCGGCCCCTGCTGTGGCAGCGGATGCAGGTCACCCTGCGGATGGTGATCCTCGCCATCCTCATCTCGATCATCCTGGCGGTGGTCGCCGGGGTGGTGAGCGCCGTGAAACAGTACTCGGGCTGGGACTACGTGTTCACGTTCCTCGGCTTCCTGTTCCTGTCGATGCCGGTGTTCTGGCTGGCCGCGTTGCTCAAGGAGTACCTGGCCATCGACCTGAACAACTTCTTCGGCAAACAGGTGATCTTCACCGTCGGCGCGGAGACGCCCAACCTCGGCGGCTCCTTCCTGTCGCGGCTGCCGAACATCCTCGGCCACCTGGTGCTGCCGACGATCGCGCTGTCGCTGATCACGTACGCGGCCTGGAGCCGCTACCAGCGCGCGTCCATGCTCGACGTCCTCTCCAGCGACTACATCCGGCTGGCCAGGGCCAAGGGCCTGACGCCGTTCCGGGTCATGACCCGGCACACGCTGCGCAACGCACTGATCCCGCTGGTCACCGTGGTCGCGATCGACACGGCGCTGGTGTTCGGCGGCGCGGTCGTCACCGAGCAGGTGTTCGCCTGGCAGGGCATGGGCAGCCTGCTGCTCACCGCGGCCACCACGCCGGACGTGAACACGGTGTTGGCATGGCTGATCGTGACGAGCATCATCGTCGTGGTGTTCAACCTCATCGCCGACCTGCTCTACGCGGTCCTGGACCCGAGGATCCGGTATGGCTGAGAACGAACCGGCCGCAGCCGGCACCAGGACCGGGGCCGACGTCGAGGAGCGCGCCGGCGCCGCCGCCGAGCAGGCCGCCGCCCGCGGGCCCGAGCGCGAGTTCACCGTCGCCGCCAAGACCCAGTGGCAGCTCATCCTCCGGCGCTTCCTGCAGCACCGGCTGGCGATCGGCAGCCTGATCGTGTTCCTGCTGGTCGTGGTCGTCTCGCTGGTGGGCGCCCGCCTGTGGCACTACAAGTACGAGGACATCACGCCGGAGTTCTCCACCGCGCCGTCGCTCAAGCACCCGATGGGCACCGACGGGCTCGGCCACGACGGCTTCGCCCAGGTGCTGCGCGGCGCGCAGAAGTCGGTCCAGATCACGCTGCTGGTCGCGTTGCTGTCGACCACCTTCGGCACGCTGCTCGGCGCGTACGCCGGCTACTACCGCGGGGTCACCGACTCGGTCCTGATGCGCTTCACCGACCTGGTGCTGACCATCCCGGCGATCGCGATCCTGATCGTGGTCGCGAGCGCGCTGAACCGGGCCGGCGGGAGCTGGTGGGTGATCGCCATCGTCCTGGCCGCGCTGCTGTGGACCTCGATCGCGCGGGTCGTGCGGGGGGTGTTCCTGTCGCTGCGCGAGAAGGAGTACGTCGAGGCGGCCAGGGCGCTCGGCGCCAGCGACTGGCGGATCATCTACCGGCACCTGCTGCCCAACGCGACCGGCGCGGTCATCGTGAACGCGACGATCATCGTGGCGGTGGCGATCCTGTCGGAGACGGCGCTGTCCTACCTGGGCGTCGGGGTGCAGTCGCCGGACGTCTCGCTCGGCTCGCTGATCTCGGCCGGGCAGCAGGCGGCGACCACCCGGCCGTGGCTGTTCTACTTCCCCGGGCTGATCATCATCATCATCGCGCTGACCATCAACTTCATCGGGGACGGCCTGCGCGACGCGTTCGACCCCACCCAGAGGCGGGTGCGTGCCTGATGGCCACGCCGGTGCTCGAGGTCTCCGACCTCACGGTCGACTTCCCCACCGACGACGGCGTCGTCCGCGCCGTGCGCGGGGTCAGCTACACGCTCGCGCCGGGCGAGGTGCTCGGCATCGTCGGCGAGTCCGGCTCGGGCAAGTCGGTCACGTCGCTGGCGATCATGGGACTGCTGCCGCGCACGGCCAAGATCCGCGGCTCCATCCGCTACCGCGGCGAGGACCTGCTCAAGCTGCCCGAGAAGCAGCTCGTGAGCATCCGGGGCAAGGGGATCGCGATGATCTTCCAGGACCCGATGACCTCGCTGAACCCGGTCTACACGGTCGGCTACCAGCTCGCCGAGGCGGTGCTGGCACACCACGACGTGTCCAAGAAGGACGCCATGGGCAGGGCGGTCGACCTGCTCCAGCTGGTCGGCATCCCCAACGCCGAGGATCGGGCCGACAACTACCCGCACGAGTTCTCGGGCGGCATGCGCCAGCGCGCGGTCATCGCCATGGCCATGGCCAACGACCCGGACGTGATCATCGCCGACGAGCCGACCACCGCCCTGGACGTGACCGTGCAGGCCCAGGTGCTGGAGACGCTCGAGAAGGCCCTGGAGGAGACCCACTCGGCGATGATCCTGATCACCCACGACCTCGGCGTGGTCGCGGGCCAGGCCGACAAGGTGCTGGTCATGTACGCGGGCAAGCCGGTCGAGGTGGGGTCCGTCGACGACATCTACGAGCACCCGCGCATGCCCTACACGCTCGGGCTGCTCGGCTCGATGCCGCGCCTGGACGCAGAGGGCGAGAAGCTCACGCCCATCCAGGGCGCGCCGCCCTCGCTCATCAACCTGCCGCCCGGCTGCCCCTTCTCACCGCGCTGCCCGCTGTCGCGGCCGAGCTGCGACGAGGAGGAGCCGGCGCTGTACGAGGTCGGGCCGGACCACGTCGCCTCCTGCCACTACTGGCGCGAGCTGTCCGGCGACGTGGCCGCCGAGGAGATCTTCGAGGCGACCGCCGCCGAGCTGGACGTCATCTCGGTGGTCGCCGGCGGCGACGACGCGACCGCCGCCGCGGACGACGCGGCCGACCAGCGCACGGCACCGCCAAACCCGCCGCCCGACGGGCCGGCCGGCCCGCGTGACGCCGCCGACGAGCAGCCGGGGGACGGACGGTGACCGCCGCCGCGGACACCGGCGCCGCCAGGGGCAACGGGCACCGGCTGCTCGAGGTCGAGCACCTGGTGAAGCACTTCCCGGTGCGCTCCGGCGGGGTGATCCGGCGCACGGTCGGCGAGGTCCAGGCGGTCACCGACGTGTCGTTCTCGATCGACGAGTCCGAGACGCTCGGCCTGGTCGGCGAGTCGGGCTGCGGCAAGTCGACCACCGGCCGCGCCGTGCTCCAGCTCCACCCGGCGACCTCGGGGTCGATCAGGTTCGAGGGCAGGGAGCTGACCACCCTGAGCGGGCAGCAGCTGCGCCGCGTCCGCCGGGACCTCCAGGTGGTCTTCCAGGACCCCTACGCGTCCCTCAACCCGCGCCTGCCGGTCAACGACATCGTGGGCGAGCCGTTCGCCATCCACGGCCTGCTGTCCCGCGGCAGGGAGCGGCGCGAGCGCGTGGCCGAGCTGCTGCGGCTGGTGGGCCTGCACCCCGAGCACGGCAACCGCTACCCGCACGAGTTCTCGGGCGGTCAGCGCCAGCGCATCGGGGTGGCCAGGGCGCTGGCGCTGGAGCCCAAGCTGATCGTGCTCGACGAGCCGGTCAGCGCGCTGGACGTCTCCATCCAGGCCGGCGTGGTCAACCTGCTGCAGGAGCTGCAGGAGCGGCTGCGGGTCGCCTACCTGTTCATCGCCCACGACCTGTCGGTGGTCCGGCACATCTCCGACCGCGTGGCCGTGATGTACCTCGGCAAGATCGTCGAGACCGGCAGGCGCCTGGACATCTACGAGCACGCCTCGCACCCCTACACCCAGGCGCTGCTGTCGGCCGTGCCGATCCCCGACCCCAAGCTTGAGCGCAAGCGCAAGCGGATCGTGCTCACCGGCGACGTCCCGAGCCCGGCCAACCCGCCGTCCGGCTGCCGGTTCCGGACCCGCTGCTGGAAGGCCCAGCCGATCTGCGCCGAGGAGGAGCCCGCCCTGATCGACCGGGGCCAGGGCCACCCGTCCGCCTGCCACTTCGCCGAGGAGCGCAGCCTGCTGCAGATCGGCTGAGCGAGCACCCGGCGCCCCGCGGCCGCCGCCGGCGGTGCGCCCTCCTGCCTCCCTCGGCGACGCAGCCGCGCGCGAGCAGCTACGATGAACGTGCCTCGAGCGCGTCCACGAGGGGGGGCGGGCGGCGCGCCCTCGTGGGCAACAGCCGGGTCCCGAGGTGGGACGGTGACGCGGCTGCCACCGTTCGCGCCCTGACGGGTGCCGGCGCGTGCCGGCCCGTCGGGCGGCGGAGGTGGCGGCAGGATGGCGGGAGTTCGATGCCCAGGGCACGCAGGACGGTCGCGGCGCTCGCGCTCGGTGTCTGCCTCGTGCTGGCGCTCGCCGGCTGCTCGGCCAGGCGACCGGCCGACAGCGGCGGCACCAGCCGCAAGGGCGTCAAGGGCGGGACGCTGCGCATCGTCAACGTCGCCGACGTGGACTCGCTGGACCCGGCGACGGCGTACGCCGCCTCGTCCTGGGCGCTCGGGCGGCTGTACCTGCGCACCCTGTACTCCTGGGACTCCACGCTCCCGGGCGACGACATCGCCACCCCCGTGCCGGACATCGCCGACGGCCCGCCCACGCTGTCGTCGGACCGGCTCACCTACACCTTCCGGCTGCGGCGCGGGGTCCGCTACGCCCCACCGGTCAACCGGCAGGTCGTCGCCGCCGACTTCGTCGCCGCGCTCACGCGCCAGCTGCGCGGGCGCCAGCCCGCCCACCGCTACGCCTGGATGATCAAGGGCGCGCGCGAGTTCGCCGCGGGCAAGGCCAGGCGGATCTCCGGCATGGTCGCCGTCGGCGGGCGCGTCCTGCGGGTGACGCTGGTCAAGCCCGCGCCGGACTTCCTGTCGATCGTCGCCCTGCCGTTCTTCGCGCCCGTCCCGGCCGAGTTCGCCTCCAGGTCCAGTGTCGGCGCCGGGTACTCCAAGCGCGTGATCGGATCGGGCCCCTACACGCTGGAGGGGTATGCGCCCGGCAAGACGATCACGTTCGTGCGCAACAAGAACTGGGACCCGGCCACCGACCCGCTGCGCCGGGCCTGGCCGGACAAGATCGAGGTCCGCGTCGGCGAGGACCCGACCGGGGTCCAGAAGGCGATCGAGCAGCACGACGCCGACCTCAACGGCGACGCGATCCCCCCGCCCAACGACGACCTGCAGCGGCTGGCGACCGACCCGAGCCTGCAGTCGCAGCTCGGGATCAAGAGCACCGGCTGCTTCCGGTACCTGTCGCTGCAGACCGACGCGGGCCCGACCGCCAAGCTGGACGTCCGGCGGGCCCTCAACCTCGCGGTCGACAAGCAGGCGCTGCTCGACGCGATCGGGGGGCGCTTCGCGGGCACGATCGCCTCCACCATCCTGCCGCCCTCGGTCCTCGGTCACGTGCAGTACGACCTGTTCGAGACCTCCGGCTACAAGGGCGACGTCGACCGCGCCAAGGCGCTGCTCGCCAAGGCCGGCTACCCGCACGGGCTCACCCTCAACTACGTCGGGGAGTCGACCGGCCAGGGACCAGCGGTCACCAGCGCGCTGCGCCAGTCGCTCGCGCGCGTCGGCATCAAGCTGCGCGTCAAGGCCTACCCGGGTCCCCAGCGCTACACCCGGTCGCTGCGGCTGCCGGCCAAGAAGAACGAGCACCACATCGGGTTCGCGCGCTGGTGCCCGGACTGGCCGGGCGACAGCGCCCGCTCGGTGCTGGCAGCGCTGCTGGACGGCCGGGTCATCAACCCGACCGCGAACAACAACTACGGCGACTACGACAACCCCAAGGTCGACCAGCTCATCGACCAGGCGCTCCTGGAGCCGGACCTGGAGCGCCGCACCGCGCTGTGGGGCCAGGCCGACCGGCTGGCGATGGAGGACGCCGCCTGGGTGCCGCTGGTCTGGGACCGGCAGACGTTCTTCTGGTCCTACCGGGTCCAGAACTGGCGCTACTCCCCCTGGGTCGCCAACCCCGACTACGCCAACCTCTGGCTGGACCCCTACTCGCCGTAACGTCCGCGCAGGTCAGCGCGGGTCTCAGGGAGATCGCACGGTCGGTCGCGTCGTCTGCGTGATCGCTCCTGCCGCCCGCCAGACAGCAACGCAGACAGCAACGACGCCATTCGGCTACGCGGCGCTACGCGGAGGACAGCAGCCGGTCGACCGTGGCCGCTGCCTGGCTCTTGAGCATGTCGGTGACATGGCTGTAGAGGTCGAGAGTCATGCCGATGCTGGCGTGCCCGAGGAGCTCCTGGACGACCTTGGGATGCTCCCCCGCCTCCAGCAGCAGCGTTGCCGTAGTGTGCCGTAGCACGTGGAAGTTGACCGGAGGGAGCTCGCCTCGACCAGCAGCGGGTGGAAGTACCGCTCGACCATCTGCCCGGGGCTCATGAGCTTGCCGACCGTGTTCGGGAACAACAGCCCGAGATCGGTCCACACGGTCGCCTGTCGCCGCTCGCGGGCCTGCCGGGTCCGGTGCCGCCGCAAGGATCGCACCGCTGAGGCGGGCAGGAGGATCCGGCGACGTGACCCTTTGGTCTTGGTCGGCCCGATGGACAGGCCCCGTCCTCGCTCCCGGTACACGCTGCCGCGCACCTGGACCGTGCCGGCAGCCAGGTCAATGTCCGCCCATCGCAGGGCCATCAGCTCCCCTTGCCGCATGCCGGTGGTGACAGCCAGGACGAACAGCGCCTCGAAACGGTGCCTGGCTGCGGCGGTCAGCAGCGCGCGGACCTGTGCAGCCGTGAGCGCACGGATCTCGCGGGCAGGTGGACGAGGCGGACGGACAAGCGCTACGGGATTGGTCGGGAGCAGGCCACGCCGAACAGCATGGTTGAAGGCAATGCGCAGGACCGCATGCAGGTGGCCGACCGTTCGTGGAGCCAGCTTGGCGGCGAGCTTGTCGTGGTAGAGCGCCTCGAAGTGCTCCGGGGTCAGCCGATCGAGCCTCACGCGCCCGAGCGCCGGAATAGCGTGGACCTCGACCTGACTCCAGTAGCGCTCGAAGGTCGCAGGCGCCACGGTCCCGTCGATGGTCTTGAGCCAGTGCCGCAGGCAGTCGGCCACGGTCTCCGACGATACGACAGCGCCGCGCCGCTGATCGTCGAGCAGCTCACGGAGCTTGACCAGCGCATCAGCGTGGCTGTCGGCGAGCTTGGTCCGGCGCCGGCCGTTCGGCAAGGTCAAGGCTGCGACCCACCGGCCGGTACTGCCACGCTGGTAGACCGAGCCCTCCCCGTTGCCGCGCCGGCCGCTGCGCCGACGATCACGCTGGTGCTTGGCGTTCAAGCTCCCCTCCGGCGCGCGATGTCAGCACGGAGACGAGCGATGTATGCCTCTACCGAAGCAGCAACAACGCGCCGGCACCCGCCGATGCGAACGGATTCGATCTCTCCGGCAGCAAGCAGCTCGTAGAGCTTGGTTCGGCCGACACCAAGCAGGTCAGCAGCTTCAAGGACGCGAAGCAGTCTGGTCACGGATGCTCCTTGTCAGGCGGTGGCCCGATTGGCGCGGGCGTGGCGGCGGTGGTCGCGGGCGCGGACGGCGGCGGCGACGGCGAGTTGGCGTTCGAGCTGGGTGCGCCAGCCCGATCCGGCGTAGCTCCAGGTGGCGAGCACCTCGACGGCCTGGTCGGTCTCGGGGCGGCCCCAGGCGTCCAAGGGGAGACGGTTGGGCCAGCGCGCGCGGCGGGCGTGCTCGGCGCGGGCGCGGCGCAGGGCGGTCATGGTGGTGGAGTAGCGGCGGCTGCGGGTGGACCAGTGGCCGCCGAAGCCGAGCTGGTGCGCCCAGGAACGAAGCTTCAACGAGGCGAGCCGGGGGTGACCGCCGAGGGACCAGGTGCTCTGGATCAGCCGGACGACGTGGGGACGCAAGCCTTGGTGGGGGAGGTGAGCGATGGCGCGGTCGGTGAGGCGCCGCTGCAGGGTGAGGCCGAGGCCCTCGGTGCTCTTGGTGGCGTACTTGGCGATGTAGCCGGCGACCTGCTCCGCCGACAGCGGCCCGGTGGTGGTGCTGCTGGTGGTGATGGGGCGGGTGTCCAGCTGGTCGCCCCAGCGCAGCAGCAGCGGCCGGGTGGGGTCGTCGGGATCGGGAACGAGGAGCTTGGCGCGGCCGGCGGCGGTGCGGATGGCGTACTCGAGCAGCTCGACATCAAACGGCGCCGGCGGCGGGGCGATCCGGTCAGGCTGGTCGGCCGGTGGCGCGGCGTCCA
>DATFRI010000054.1:0-51258 GCA_035263405.1 Actinomycetes bacterium
CGGGCTCATGGCGCTGGCGCTCGGCTTCCGCTACGACCTCGTCCCGGGCGTCGAGCTGCCCGGTCCTCTGGCCGTCTCCTGGCTGTTCGCGCTCGGGTGGGCCGTCGCGAAGGCGGACACCACCGTCGCCCGGCTGTGCGCCACCCTCGCCGTCGTCACCACCGTCCCGGGCTTCCACGGCCACGCGCAGCGGGAGGCGGTCATCGTCGCTGGCCTGCTGCTGCTCACCTGGGTTCCGACGATCCCGAGCACGCGACTGCTGAGTCGCCTGCTCGGCACGCTCGCGGCCAGCTCGTTGTACATCTACCTCACCCACTGGCAGGTCTACCAGCGACTGGACGGGGCTCCGCTGCTCGGAGTCGCCGCATCGCTCGTCGTCGGCATCGCCTACGCCGCCCTGGCCAGGCACGCTACCGCCCTGCTGTCCGGTCTGCGCTCCCATGACCTGGGTCGACGCCTCAAGGACTCTCAACAATCCGTTCCTCTCGCACTATCTGCCCTTCTCGTGCGGCCTCGGGGGATCAAACTCACGCGCGCCATCGGCGCGCGTGGCGGTCCGAAGGACCGCTGAACCGAAACGCGCCTGCACCGAAACCCTGGTGTGATCCGGCCAGCAGCGCCCGACCGACCGGGTCGGCCAGCACCGCGCCATGTTCCGGCAGGTCCATGACAGGGGAGAGTGGTGCCCTGAGACAGTTCGGAGGCTTGCGACAGGTCGCAAGCGTTCCCGACAGGAGGAGGCGAAGCTGGCCGAGCGCATGATCCAAGCCAACGGCGTCGAGCTCTGCACGGAGCCCTTTGGGGACCCGGCCGATCCACCGATCCTGCTCATCATGGGTATCGGCGGGTCGATGCTGTGGTGGGAGGAGGGGTTCTGCCGGATGCTGGCCGACGGCCGGCGCTTCGTGATCCGCTACGACCATCGCGACACCGGCCGATCAGTCACCTACGAGCCCGGTCACCCTGGATACACGGGCGCCGATCTGGTCGCCGATGCCGCGGGCGTGCTCGACGCCTACGGCATCCCGGTCGCGCACGTGGTCGGTGTCTCGGCGGGCGGGGCGTTCGCGCAGCTGCTCGCGCTCGACTTCGCCGATCGCGTCCGCTCGCTGGTGCTCATCAGCACCTCTGGCGCGCTGCCCACTGAGCGCGAGCTGCCGCCGCCGACCGGGGAGTTCGCCCGGTTCGTGACAACGGCGCAGGTGAACTGGTCGGACGCCACCTCGGTGATCGAGTACCTGGTCGCCTCCTCGCGCGTGCTCGCGGGGGGCCGCCGCCCCTTCGATGAGACGGCAGCCAGCGAGCTGGCGCGTCGCGAGGTCAGGCGGGCACGCGACTTCGCTGCCGCGCAGAACCACGATGCCATCCCGGATGACGGGCGCTCGCACCGGCCCCTGTCGGCGATCGCCGCGCCGACGCTGGTGATCCACGGGGCCGCGGATCCGATGTTCCCGCTCGAGCACGGCGAGGCTTTGGCCGAGGAGCTTCCCGACGCGAGCCTGCTGACGCTCGAGCAGGCCGGTCACGGGGTCGACCGGCGCGACTGGGAGATCATCGTCCGCGCGATCCTCGAGCACACCGCCCCGGCAAATCGAGCTGGCAGACGATGACCGCTCTCTGGCACCCACAGGTGAGCAGCATGCGTCCCCGGGGTGTCCCGGCAGACCGGGAAGGACCTCCACATCCACGACGTGAGCGTTCACCCACCCGACCCCACCGGCGATGAGTTGCAACCCTGAGGCGTCACCGAGCTGCGCTGCATCGACACCGAAGCAGCAGCCACAGGTGTAGGGTCGCGCTGCGCCGCCAGAGCTGAACGATTCGAGCCGGGCGTAGCGGGAGGGGGCGAACGCATGGACCTTGAGGGTCACGAAACCGCGCCGATCAACCAGGCCAGGGAGCCGAGCGCGGCGTTTGGGGTCGACGTCGAGCGGGGCCAGATCGTGAGGCCGCGTGGTGGGGAGCCGGTCGGGGCGGCTGAGGCTGATGAGCGACTCCAGATGATCAGGCCGTACGTTCGGATGTCCAGGGGTGACGTGGAGCGGGGCCAGATCCTCAGGCCGCGTGGTAGGGAGCCGGTCGGGGCAGCCGGGGCCGACGAGCGGCTCCAGGTCGACGAGCGGCTCCAGATGGTCAGGCCGTATGTTCGGGCGGCGGGGGCACCAGAGGCCGACGAGCGGCTCCAGATAGTCGGGCCGCCGACCAGCGAAGGCCCAGCGATCGGCGGTCCAGCACCGGAATGACGCCCCTGCCGGGCGGTCATGCCGGCAGGGCGGCCTGCAGCTCGGCTCGCAGGCCCGGGGTGAGGGCGTCGCCGAAGCGGGCGGCCAGCAGCGCCATCTCGTAGCCGACCAGGCCCATCTCGCACGAGGCGGCGGCCAGCACGGTCAGGCAGGAACCGTCGCTGATCGACATGACCAGCACGAACCCCTTCTCCATCTCCACGACCGTCTGCTTGAGGACCCCGGCGTTGAAGGAGCGAGCGGCGGTCTGGCTCAGGCTGACCAGCCCGGAGGCGACCGCCGCCAGCTGGTCGGCCAGGCCGCGGTCGAGGCCCTCTGAGACCGCGATCGACAGCCCGTCGGCCGAGACGACCATCGCGTGGGTGACGCCGGTGGTGTTGGTGACGAACTTGCCGAGCAGCCAGTTGAGGTTGCGCGCTTCGGAACTGAGCAGCGACATGGACGCTCCTGGCGGGCAACGGGTCCAGTCGTCCCTGGGGCGCCGTCGGCCCGCCGGACCGGGGAGCGGACCGCCGACGACCATGCAGCCACCCGCGTGGCCGCTCTGGTAGCTGGACAGCATACTGCGAACCTTATGAGGGGAACTGCGCGCTCCCGGGATGGCAGCCGTGGAGACCGTGGTTGGTCGCTTCGACCGTCGCCGGGCCGGGTCGCTGGCGGGCAGGGTGGCCACCATGGCCACGGGCTCATCGGCCAGCGCCTCCAGCGCGACCTCGACCAGACGGGTGTCGTTTTGGAACTCCGAGGAGGTGGTGACCAGCACGATCGGCCGGTCGATGGCCTCCAGCCATGGCGGCGGGTCGGCTGGCGGGTCCCGGTGAAGGTGTCCCGTGATGCCTTCTAACCACAGGTGGATGCCCCGAAGAGGGGCATCGCGGACACCTTCAGTCGCATGGTCCGATCAGCACGCGGGTTGCCGGCGCGCCAGTCGTCGTGGGTGATCGCCTCGTTGCAGCAGTTCGATCAGGGCGAGCTCGGTCTGGTGCCGGCTCAGGTGGCGGTCGTGGCGCAGCAGCTTCCAGGTGAGCACGTCGGTGACGGTGATCAGCTGGGCCAGCCGGCGGGCCCGCTGGGCGCCTCGAAGGCCTTCAAGAGCTGGTGCGAACACCGAGCGGGCATCAGGCGGGCCGCCCTGGGCCTGCTCGGGCGCCAGGTACTGGGGCGTGCCGAGCAGCGCCGCGGTCTGGGTGATGGGGGCAGCATCGGCCACCCTGGCGATGCCGAAGTCGACCACCTTGACCTGCCCCTCCTGGCCGTCCCCGGTCAGCATGACGTTGCCCGGCTTGACGTCGCGGTGGATCAGGCCCTGGGCGTGGGCGGCCTGGAGCGCGGCGGCGACGGCCGAGACGATGGCCACGGCCCGCGGGGCAGGCAGCGGGCCGTGCTCGTCCAGCTCCTGGCGCAGCGTCCGGCCGCGGATGAGCTCCATCACCAGGTAGTGGGTCTGGCCGTGGGAGCCGGCGTCGTAGACGGCCACGACGTTGGGATGGCTGAGCCGGGCAGCCGCGGTGGCCTCACGCAGGAAGCGGGCGACAAAGCTGGGGTCGGTGGCGAACTGGGGGCGCAGGACCTTATGGCGGACGACTTCGACGTCGACTTCGGCGTGGACGAGTGGCACGGCACGAACGCGTTCATCCGCGACGGCGACGGCGTGTTCCGCGCCTACTTCATCAACGGCCTCGGCGACGAGGCGTTGGGGTGCACCTGGAGCTACCTCGACATGACCGCGCTCGGCCGCCAGGAGGAGTGGGAGGACTCGCCGGAGGGCTACCCCAAGACCCCGCCGTACGGGTGGTGGATCTGGCACTTTGCGCATCCACGGGCTGCGCGCTCCTGAACGTTCGGCTGGGGTAGCCATCGGCACCGGCAGGAGGCAACATACAGCAGCCAGGATGGCTGAAGTACCCCAACGTGGTATGCGCTCGTTATCCAGGCCAATAAATTCGTGATACACGTGACGCATCAGGAGGGGGGTGGCACATGCCGACCAAGGCGACGAGGAAGCTGGCCTGCTTGCTGGCCATGGTGGGCGTCCTGGTTATTTCCATGCTGGCGATATCGCCGCAGCCGGCATCTGCGGAAAACCTGCCCCGCGGCACCGCCAGCCCGTTCATCTGGGACAACGACAGCGAGAGCGATGCATTTTCGCTGGACCTCATCATGGCGCTGGCCCATCTTGGCGTGATCAAACTGGTCGGGATAAGCGAGTCGCCGCATCCTTATAGAACTGCATCCGAAAACTATCAGGCGATTGTCGAAAAGGCGAGAAACAGCGGATGGAAGAACATTCCCGACGCTAGCTGGGATCTGGGGAGCTATTACATGACGGCCCTGTCCCGTCCGTCGAATGGGAGTATCGACGGCACCTCGCCACTGGATACGGCTCCCGCGCGCATGATCCGGGACAAGGTGCTGTCGGTAGGGACGACCACGACGCCGGTGGTGGTGGGAACCGGCGGCGCGCTCACGACCGTGGCGAGCGCGTATCTTCTCGCCAATCAGGCAGGGAGAGGGGCCGAGTTCGCCAGTAAGATGGTCCTCTACGGGGGGATCGGCGCGGGTGGCGGTCATGTTCTGAACGGTTACAACGACGCCCAGGACGAATGGGCCGTCTACGTCTGTCAACAGAGGTTGAAGGTCGTCTTCACGGAGTACTCGACCACCAGCCAGAACCAACCGAACTTCTGGGCCATGATCGACACGCTGCCCAACAATGAAATCGGCCAGTACATGAAGACGACCAAAGCAAATTGGCCTTACGCGCCGTATCAAGGAGTCGGGGATGAGATGGCCGTGCTGTCATTGATCAACCCGACGCAGGGCAGTTACTTCAACAACACCGAACGAGTCAATTTCGATCACTGGCAAACCACGGGCTGGGCGTTTGGCCAGTCCGGCCCGAACAACCTCAACTGGAACGCGTACCAAGCGTACTTGAACCTCAGGACAGACCCCACCTCCGATGACGTTGCGACTTGGGGTTTGAACTCCGTGGACGCCTACATTACCAACACGTTCAATCAGGCGTTCTCTGGCACTCCGACGGGAACAAACCTCGCATTGAACAAGCCGGCGACCGCTTCTTCCGTCCAGCAGGCCGGTTGGGAGGCGGGCAAGGCCGTCGACGGCGATTCTTCGACGCGCTGGTCGGCGCAGATGTTCGCTGACCCGCAGTGGATCCGTGTCGATCTGGGCGCGGTCCGCAGTATCGACCGTGTGAGGCTGAACTGGGAGACGGCATACGCCAGTTCGTACAGAATTCAGGTATCGTCCGACGCAGCGACCTGGACCGATGTGTTTTCGACCACGACCGGGAACGGAGGCGTCGACGACGTCACGTTCTCGGCTGCGGATGCAAGATATGTGAGGATGTACGGGACGGTAAGAGGTTCGCAATGGGGTTACTCGTTGTATGAATTCGAGGTCTACGGAAGTTAGCCGCGGCGAGCCTAGTCGACGAGGTGGTCGATGCAGACCGTGACGGCCAGGACCAGCGCGTCGTCCTGACGGGTGCGACCGCCACGCCATAGCTCTTCCGGACACGGAACCAGCGTTTGGAGATGTTGGCCAGCGGGATGCCGCTGCGGGTGATCTGGTACTCATGGTCCAGGATGTTGCCTTGGGCCTCCAGTTCCTCGCCCCCGGCGAGCTGGACGGTGAACCGTTCCCGCAACGGTGCGATGATCGCCTTCTTGACCGTGGCGATCGTGTCGCCTCCCCGCTCGATGGCCATGGTGTCGCGCGCGCGCAGCAGGTAGCGCGCGCCCTCATCCGCCGGCTCACCGTGTTGCGTCCGGACCTGATCGTGCCGCCTTCGCCGGAACATCGCACCCTCCAGTCCTGCCGACCGGTCGGCGATGACCCTCCGGTCACCTCGGCAGGCGGCCTGATCCCCCCGTCCAGGTTGCGGATTCGACGACGGGCGACCTCACCCAGAGGAGGTGATTCCCGGCCGTTGGCGCTACGTGCACCGCGCGATCGACCAGTTCGGGCAGGTCGGTGAGCGGCTGCTCGACGTCGCGGTCGGACGGGCCGAGCCCGTCAGCGCGGCCTAGAGGCCGCCACCGGGGTTGAATCCGCGGTTCTTGTGCCGTGGCTTCGGCGGCTTGAGCCAGGTGTCGGTGAACCACAACCCCTCACCGTCGGGGGCCACCGCGACGAGGTCCCGTCGTCCTGGAGCTGCAGGACGACGCCCGGATGCCCGTAGGTCTCGCTGGCCCAGATGGGATGCTCGCCCTGCAGGTCCTCCAGGCAGCCCCTCCACTTCAGCGCCGGCCTGGGGACGGCGGCCGGCGTCTGCGCGCGGGCGGAGGTCGTCGCGCTCACACTGGCGGCCAGGCAGACGGTGGCCGTCAGCACCAGGACGACAGTGACACGACCCGTGACGAGTCGCATGCTGGTTGCCTCCTGCAAGGTGGGGGACACGTGCAGGGTGGGGACACGCCCTGCACGTGGAATCGGGGGGAATGGTGGAAGGCAGGAGCCAATTTGGCGTGACGACGTCACCCGCCGATGTCGCCACCATCTCGAACGCGTATCATTTCCCCCGCGTTGTCGCGGAGCCTGTCGAGACCGTCGAGCAGCAGATCCAGCGCGAACTCGAACTCGAACTGATCGTCGCACCCGCCACCGACCATGGACGCGTCGTCGTGGGTCACGGTGAGGTAGAGCCGGTGGATGTTGGGGAGGGTTTCGGCCATCGCCGCATACATCTCCTGCTCCATCTCCGGGTCGGTGTCCGCGGCGTCGTTGAAGAGCTCCTGGGTGAAGCCCATCAGGCGGCTGCCCATCGCGTGCATGGCGTGGTGGGTCAGGTCGATCGAGAAGCCACCGGCCAGGAACATCCCGATCATCGAGTCCATGTAGGCGAGCACCGTGGGGGTCGGCTCGGTCCGGGACTCCATCACCCGGGACGCCCAGGGATGGCGCAGGAGCGCCCGCCGGGCCGAGAGGATCCGCTCGCGGATCGCGGTCTTCCACCCGGCCCCTTGGGCGGGCGGGTCGATCTCGGCGACGACGACGTCGATCATGCCGTCCAGCAGCGCGTCCTTGTTGGCCACGTGCTTGTACAGCGCCATCGGAACGACGCCGAGCTCGTGGGCGAGCTTGCGCATGCTGAGCGACCCGACGCCGCCCTCGTCGGCCAGCGCCACGGCGGCCCGGAGCACCCGCTCCCTGCTCAGCGGTTCGCGTGGCCGCGCCTCGCCGTCGAGCTTCGTGGCGATGGCCACCTCCTCGAGAAGGGCCCGACCGGGCCGGCCGTCTGGTCTTGACAAGTGTACGGCGTACACCTAGGGTGGCGCAGAGGTGTACGGCGTACACCCACCCAGGGCCCTGGCGCCGCGTGCTCAGGCGCTCGTCGCCTGAGAGAGGGGAGGAAGCCGGTGAAGGCGATCCTGCAGGACCGATACGGCTCCGCCGACGTGCTGGAGCTGCGGGACATCCAGGATCCGGTGGTTGGGGACGACGACGTGCTCGTCCGGGTGCATGCGGCCGGCTGCGGCCCGGACGTGTGGCACCTCATGACCGGGCGACCGTACTTCGTGCGCCTGATGTTCGGGTTCAACAAGCTCAAGGTCCCCGTGCGGGGCAGGGACGTCGCGGGGCGCGTCGAGGCCGTGGGTGCGAACGTCACCGGCTTCCGGCCCGGGGAGGAGGTCATGGGTGTCGTCGAGGGCTCCTTCGCGGAGCTCGCGACCGCCCGGCCGGACAAGCTGGTCCCCAAGCCGGCCAGGCTCTCCTTCGAGCAGGCCGCGGCCGTGCCGATCTCGGGGCTCACGGCCCTCCAGGCGGTCCGCGACAAGGGCCAGGTCCGGCCCGCGCAACGGGTGCTGGTCATCGGCGCGGCCGGAGGGGTCGGGACGCTCACCGTGCAGATCGCCAAGGCGTTCGGGGCCCAGGTCACCGGCGTGTGCAGCACGTCGAAGCTGGACCTGGTCCGGTCGATCGGCGCCGACGAGGTGATCGACTACACCCGCGAGGACTTCGCCGACGGGGCCCGGCGATGGGACCTGATCGTCGACACCGCGGGCCGGCGCCCGCTGTCGGTGCTCCGCCGCGCCCTCACCCCGCGCGGCACGCTCGTGATCGTCGGCGGCGAGGGGGGCGGACCGTGGACCGGAGGCTTCTTCCGCCAGATCCTCCGAGCGCCGCTGCTGTCGCTGGTCACGCGCCAGAAGCTGCGCCCGCTCACCTCCAAGGAGCGCCTGGAGGACCTCCAGACCCTGGCCGGGATGATCCAGGCCGGCACGGTCACGCCGGTGGTCGGCAGGACCTATCCGCTCGCCGACGCCCCCGACGCGGTCCGGGAGCTCGAACGCGGCCACGCCCGCGGCAAGGTGGTCGTCGTCGCGCAGACCTGAGCGCTCGGCCCCGCTCGGCGACCGGCGGACGATCGGGCCGAGTGGGGGAGAGGTAGGGCCCGGTGAGGTGACGGCGGCGCGGGCGCGACCTGTCCATCGCCAGCTGTCGCCTCCCAGGTTCGGATCCTGTCCCTGTGCTCGGGTCCTCGGCGCGGTTAGGCTGCGGTCGGTGTCGCTCCTTGCCTCGGTCCGGCAGGCACACCCGAGCGTCGCTCCCTGGCCCGAGATGCACCATGACCGCACTGTCACCACCGACCACCGGTGCCCGCACGGCACCGCGCACCACCCGGCCCCGCCGGCAGCCCCGACCGCCGCGGCGGCAGGGTCGGCTGCTGGCCGCCGGGGTCACCCTGGTCCTGATCGCCGCGCTGGTGCCGCGGGCGCTCGCCGATGACACCAGTGCTGCAACCGGGCAGCCGATCCCGACACCCGTCGAGGGCAACGACCCACCGACCGGCCCGCCAGCAGCACCCGAGGCAGCCGACCCCGCCATCGGCCTGGACCCCGACACCGGCACCGACGCGCTGGCGTACGACCACGGCGGCGGGGGCGTCCACCTCGACCAGGACACCTCACCCCCGGACCGGCCGCTGGTGGTCGCCGCCGAAGCTCGAGCCGACGACCACCAGCGGGGTGCCGTGCCACTCCCTGGTGGGGGCGCCGACGATCAGGGCAACGGGACGCGGAGGCAACCCGACCAGCATGGACAGCCACCACGGGAGCCTGCACAGTCGCCCCAGGAGGTCGCGCAGGACCTGCGGAGCATCGACTGGGACCTCAGCGGGGTGGAAGCGGTCCAGACGGAGCGGGGGTCCGCGGAAGGCCAGGCCGGCGAGGCCGAGCTGGCGAAAGAGCGGGCATACCTGGGCCGGGCATACGGTGGCATCGAGCGCTTGCGGACCCAGGTGGCCACGGGGACACCTCAGTACCAGCAGTGGGAGCAGCTGGCGCGCCGGCTCGACAAGGCGGCGCTGACGACGTCGAACGCGGCCAGGCTCGGGGGGAAAGCGGTCACACCGCAAGCGGTCACACCCATGGACTCGGTGGAGACGAACCTCCAGGCCGCGGAGACGTTCCTGCGGCTGCAGGCCCAGGGTCACCGCATCTGGCCGACACGAGAGGCGTTCGTCGACTCGGTGCAGGCACGACTGAACCAGGCTCGTGACGGCATCGCGGCGCTGCAATCCCGGGGGACGGCGGGAACC
This sequence comes from Actinomycetes bacterium, assembly GCA_035263405.1. GTDB lineage: Bacteria > Actinomycetota > CALGFH01 > CALGFH01 > CALGFH01 > DATFRI01. The sequence goes on from DATFRI010000054.1 coordinate 9,811, forward strand.
CAGGAAGCCACCCCTCAGGGCCTGACGCAAAGGATCGAGGTCGCCCAGCGCCAGCTGGAGGGCACCAACCCGATGAGCGGCACCAACCCGATGAGCATGGTCGGACCCGACGCGGTCGGCCTCGGGCGACCGGCCACCAAGGGCGAGCAGGTGGTGATCCCCGCCACCCCCGGGTTCCCCGGGCAGCAGGAGGCTCCCGACCCGGATGCCGGGTACGCCGGCGACAGGGCGAAGATCCCCGAGCTGACGACCGGGTTCCAGAGCCCCCCGCTGGACGACCGGCCGTTGACCCGGGACCAGGAGGCGACCCGAACCGCAGCGGACCGGCTGGAGGCGGCCGGGGACGCGGCGGTGCGGACCGGCCAGGTCGCCACCATCGCCCTGCTCGCGGGCGGCGTCGTCGCGCTCGCCTACGGCCTCTCCAACCTCGCGCTGGCGGCGTTGGGCGTTGTCGTCCCGGCTCAGGTCCTCGAGCACCACCAAGGTGCGGTCCGAAGCTCGAGGCCGAGCTGATCCGGTCGACGCCACCCGCGGGTTCCGCCGTCCCCGGTCCACCCTCCAGACGGATGTATCAGGCACCCGTGGCGGTGCTCGGGCAGGTAGTGCACCCGACCTGGAGCGAGGAGCGGACCCGATGCCGATCAAGCCGATCGACCCGACGTCGGACGTCGTCTTCCACACCGACACGCAGGCCGGGACCTGGACAGCCACTCCGATCGACGGGGACGACCTGCTCCACGACCCCCTGCCCGACTTCTGCCTCCAGATCCGGGACATCCAGCAGGGCCACCCGCCCTGTGTCGGCGGCGAGGTCCGCGCCGACATCGAGGGTGCGATCCGGGCGGCGTTCGCAACCGACTTCCCCGGCGCCTACGTCGACAGCGCCTGCGCCGGGGCGGACCGGCCGGAGGGCGAATCGCTGGCCCTGGGCGTCTGGACCCGGCCGCCCGACCCGCTCCCGGACGAGCGGCGGAACGCCATGCGTGCCGCCCTCACCCGGTCGATCGGCCGCCAGGCGGACCAGAACGTCGCCTTCTTCCTCCATGCCCGCCTGTTCCGAAAGCTCGCCGCGCTGGCCTGGAGGCCCAGACGCGTCGACGACCAGGGGATCGAGCAGCTCGACGGCGACATCCACCTGGACCACCTGGGGGTCTCGATGCAGCCGCCGGCGACGGTGGTCACCACCGTCACCGGCTTCCACGAGGGCGCGCTGCCCGACGCGGACCTCACCATCTCGATCTTCGAGACCCTTCGGGCCGAGGCCGGTTCGATCACCAGCACGCCGATCCGCAGGGTCCACGTGGACAGCTCGCTGAACGACCTGCTACCCGTCGGCGCGCTCGTGCTGATGGTCGTCAACCCGCTGCTGTTCCTCCCGATCGTCGCGCTCGGGATCTACCAGTCGTGGAAGCTCCGCCATCCTCCCAGGCCCGAGGAGTCGGGCGCCGGCAGCGCCATCGCCGCGAGGCTCCTGCCGCCCGCGATCCCCGTCGCCGGCGGGATGAAGCACGTGATCGGCTACACGGGCCAGCTGGTGGTGAAGGCCGAGGGCGTGTCCGTCGGCGGGGTGCTGCGGCCGAAGCAGCCACGCACCCCCACCATGACGCTGGAGGGGCCGTCCGCGATCACGGCGAACAAGGGCCAGGCGATCGTGCCCGGGCACTTCCGCGCCGAGGTCGACGACCTGCGCGGCCCGCTCACCTACGCCTGGAGCAGCGACGGGGAGGTGCAGACCCGCGAGTCGGACGCGGAGGTGGTCGTGCGGTTCGACGCGCCGCCGTCCGGCAGGTCCCGCCTCGGCCAGGTCAGCGTCACCGTCACCGACGCCGATCAGCTGGTCGTCAGCCAGACGCGCAGGGTCCAGATCTCCACCCCCGCCCATCAGGGCCCCGGCGGCCCCGGCGGCCAGGGCGGCGGCTCCGGCTCCAACAACCCCCAGGCCGAGCCCTGACCCACCGGGGACCCGCAGGACGAGGCCCCGGAGGGATCCCTCCGGGGCCCGTCTCAGCCCGGCACCCCGGTGACGGTGCCGGCGCCGACCGTGAGGCCGCCCTCGCGGATGGCGAAGTGCAGCCCCTCGGCGACCGCCACCGGCCGGTCGAGGGTCACCGTGACCTCGGCGGTGTCGCCGGGCAGCATCAGCCCTGCGCCGCCGGCCCCGGCCACCCCGCCGTCGGATGCCGCAACGGCGACGTCGCAACCCGAGGGCCCGCGGGCCGAGCCGCGGGGACGGCTGCCGCAGGCTCCCACGACACCCCCGGCCGACCACAGGAGCCACGATGAGCAGCAGCCTTGACCCTGTCCGCCCGCCAGCCGCCGGCCTGGAGCAACCATCCCACCGACATGCTCGACCGCCAGGTGGCGCGCTTCTTCCGCGCGCTGGCCGAGGAGCGCCTGCCGGCCCGCCTGCGGATCGTGGCCGTCCGCCTGCTCGGCTGCCAGACCGCGGTCACCGACGCCGGCCAACGCACCCTGCGCATGCTGGCGCAGACCCTGCGGCTGCCCGTCTACGGCACCCGGACGCAGCTGCTGAAGAGCCACTCCGATGCTGCCGGCTTCAACCCCGCGTTCAGCCACGTCCTCGTCGAGGCCTCGGCCCTGACCGCCGGCCGCCCCGATCAGATCGCGAAGGCCGAGGTCATCAGGTGAGGCGGAGCCGGTGGGCGACGGCGGCGGCCTCGCCGCGGCTGGCGACACCGAGCTTGGCCAGGATGTTTGAGACGTGGACGCTGGCGGTCTTGTGGCTGATGAACAGCGCCGTGGCGATCTGGCGGTTGGTGCGGCCGTCGGCGATCAGTGCGAGGACCTCACGCTCCCGGGGGGTGAGGCCGAGGGGAGCAGGCTCCGCCCCGGCCGGGCCGCCCGCCGCTCCGCCGCCCGGTCGGAGGGGCAGCTGGATCCGGGCGCGGCGGGCCAGCGCGCCGATCTCCGCGACCAGCAGCCGCGCGTCGAACCTGCCGGCGAGCGTCCAGGCCGTCTCGAGGGCCGTGGCGGCGGCGTCACGGGAGGCCCGCCGGACGAGCAGCGCCTCGGCCTGCCGCCAGCGGGCGTAGGCCGCCGGCCAGAGGTGGCCGAGCGCCTCCCAGTCCTCCGCGCTGCGCGCCCACTGGCCGGGGTCGCTCAATCCAGTGACGCGGGACCACTCGGCCTCGGCCGTGCGCAGGTTCGCCGCGACGCCCGGTGTCAGGATCACGTTCGGCGCGGTGGTCGCCGCGCGGACCCGCTCGATGAGACCGGCCGCCAGCTCGCGGGCGGCCTGGTCCTCGGCGCCGGCATGGCGCGCGCGAGCCTGCTCGGCGACGGCCGCCTCGACCGCCAGCCCGGTGCGGCACAGCTCGGTGATCCAGGAGGGGTCGTCGGAGGCGGCCAGGATCGCCAGGCCGTCGGCCACGGTGGCGCGGGCGTCCGGCAGGCGGCCGTCCCACAGGGCGACCTCGGCTAGGCCGGCGAACACCGGCGTGGCGTTCTGCGGGTCCGGCAGCGCCGGGGACTCGTCGAGGACGCGCCTGAAGTCCGCCTGCGCGGCGGCGAGGTCGCCCTGCAGCAACCGCAGCATGCCTCGGGCGGTCAGGGGCCGCATCCAGTGCGAGGGCGTCCGCAGGTCGAAGTCGAAGGCCTCCGCCAGCAGCCGCTCGGCCTCGCCCCGGCGCCCGAGGTTCAGCAGCGCGACGGTGGCATCGGCCAGCAGCCAGCTGCCGAAGCGGCCCAGCCCGCCGAAGCGGCGCGCCACGGCGGCGGCGGCGAGGTAGACGTCGACCGCCTCGGCGGCGCGTCCGCACATCTCCAGGACGGTGGCGAGGTTGGCGTCGGCGCGGATCAGGTCGTCGGCGCTGCCGAGCTGCCTGGCGATGTCGCGGCCCCGCTCCAGGTCGGCGACCCCGGCCTCCACGTGCCCGAGGACGCCCAGCGAAGCGCCCAGGGTCGTCAGGGCGTGGCCCTCCACGGTCCGGTCGCCGACCTGCCGGGCCACGGCGACCGCCTCCTCGCAGCGGGTCTGCGCCTCGGAGTGCCGGGACAGCAGCATCAGGAGCTGGCCGTGCGCGGCCAGCGCCCGGGCCAGCTCCCGGGACGGTGGCTCGGCGGGGATCGTGGCCACGGCCTGCTCCACGGCGGCCATCGCCTTGGGACTGTCGCCGCCGAGCCAGTGGTAGCGGGCGAGCCGCTCCAGCAGCGCGCCGGCCTGCAGCGGCTCGGCGGCCGTGTCGACCCGGTCGAGCGCCAGGCGTGCCAGGACGACCGCGCGGTCGTAGCGGCCGGCGAGGTTGGCCGCCTCGGCGGCGCGGTGCAGCAGCGTGATCCGGTCCAGCGGGCTGCGGGCGGCGGCCTCGGGCGCCTGGTCCCACAGCTCCAGGGCGCGCTCGTAGTGCTCGTAGGCCTCTGCCGGCGCCCAGGCCGCCGAGGCGGCCTGGGCGGCGTGCACGCAGGCCAGCAGCGCCTGCCCCTGGTCGCGGGCGGCGTACCAGTGGTAGGCGAGCTGGCCCCGCTCGACGGCGGTGGCGTCCCTGGCGCCGGTCGGGGCGGTCGCGCCGGTGGCGCCGCCCTGCTGCTCGGTGCGCTGCTCGATGCGGCGCTCCAGCGCCCGCGCATAGGCGGCGTGCACGGGGCCGCGCTGCGCCGGCAGCAGGTCGTCGTAGACCGCCTCCTGGACCAGCGCGTGGCGGAACACGTAGGCGCCGCTGGTCTCGTCGACTGCCAGCACGTGGTGGCCGACCGCCTCGCGCAGCAGCCGCACGAGCGGCTCGGCGTCCTGGTCGACCACGGCCGCCAGCAGCTCGTGGTCCACCCGGGTGCCGGCCACCGCCGCCACCTCCAGCACCCGCTGCGCCGGCTCCGACAGCCCCTCCACCCGCGCCAGCACCAGGTCCCGCAGGGCCAGCGGCAGCCTGGTGCCCTCCAGGTGGGCGGCGAGCAGCTCCTCGGCGAAGAACGGGTTGCCCTCCGAGCGCGCCAGGATCTCCCCGACCAGCGCCGGCGCGACCGGCCCGTCGAGGATCCCGGCGAGCAGCGCGGCCAGCTCACGGCGGCCCAGCCGGGCCGGCTCCAGGCGCTCGGCCCGGCCGCTGCGCTCTAGCTCGGCCAGGAACGGCCGCAGCGGATGGCGCCGGTGCAGCTCGTCCGAGCGGTAGGTCAGCACCAGCGCCACGCCGGCGCGCAGGTTGCGGATCAGGAAGCCCAGCAGGTCGCGGGTGGACTGGTCGGCCCAGTGCAGGTCCTCGACGACCACCAGCACCGGGCTGCGCTCGGCGAGCCGCTGCAGCATCCCGAGCAGCAGCTCGAACAGTCGCATGGGCTCCAGCGGGGCCGCCGGCTCCTGCCCGGCCCGCGGGCCGAGCTCGGGCACCAGCCGGGCCAGCTCCCCGCGAGCGCCGCCCAGCGCCCGTTCCAGCTCCTCCGGGTCCAGGATGCGGGTGAGCCACCGCAGCGCCTCGACCATCGGCGCGTAGGCCAGGACCCCTTCCCCGACATCCAGGCAGCCACCCGTGAGCGCGACGGCGCCGGCCTCGCCGGCGTGGCGGAGCAGCTCGGCGACCAGCCGGGTCTTGCCGACGCCGGCCTCGCCCGCCACCACCACGGTGGTGGGCTGGCCGGCCGCCGCCCGGTCGAGCGCCGCCCGGAGCCGGGCGACCTCCGCGTCGCGGCCGACCAGGACCGGACTGGAGACTCGCTTGACCACGCCCTGGATCATCCCAGACCGCACCAGGTGGATCGCGCCCTCCTCGGCTGCCGCCGTCACGTTCCCGGGACGAACCTGCCCCTAAGGCCCCACCCCGCGCATGAGGAGGACGAAGTATCGTCGCCGCGACCGACACCTCATTCCATTCCGCCGTAGGGAGCGATCGATGCCCAGCCTGATCTTCGTTCACGGTCGCAACCAGCAGGGCCGCGAGCCCGACGCGCTGCGGCGGCGGTGGGCGGCCGGCCTGAACAAGGGGCTGACGGCGGCGCACAAGGAGCCGCTGGACGCCGCCGCGGTCGACGCGATCAGGTTCCCGTTCTACGGCGACGTGCTGTGGGCCGCGACGGTGCAGGGCAGAGCCGCGGTCCCCGACGTCGCCACGCTGAATGCGGTGGGCCGGGTGGATCCGGGGCTGCCCAACGTGGTCAACCGTCGCCAGCTCGCGGTGCTGGGGGCCATGGCCGGTGAGCTCGGCATGCGGTCCCGCGTGGTGCAGGAGGTCGAGCTGGGGGTGCCCGGTGGGTGGCTGTGGCGCGGCCTGCTGGAATGGGTCGCCGACCATTCGGGTGTGGACGAAGCCGTCGTCCGGGGCTTCCTGCGCGACGTGTCCGCGTACCTGGAGCTGCCGGGCTGCCGGCAGGAGGTGCAGGAGGTGGTACGGCCGGCTCTGCTGGCCGACACGGACTGGGTGCTGGTCGGCCACAGCCTCGGCGGGGTGATCTGTGCCGAGCTCCTGGCGGAGGAGGAGGTGCGCCGCCGGGTCGGTGTGTTCGTCGCGGTCGGGGCGCCGCTCGGACTCGACGCCGTCACCGCCGCGATGCTGCCGAGTGGCGCGGCCAGGCCGACCGCGCCGTGGGTCAACGTCTACGACCTCAGAGACTGGGTGGCCCTCGGCTCGCCGCTGCAGCAGACGGGCGGGCTGCGTGAGCAGCTTGCGGTGGCCAATCCCCGCTCCTACGAGCACTCCATCGAGCACTACCTGGCGCATCCCGAGGTCGCCACGGCCATCGCCGACGCCTTGGCCGGGCTCGTCGTGGGCTGACCTGCTCACCCGGCGTCCGCAGGCGCCTCGAGGATCGCTAGCGCCACCGCCAGGTGCTGGTGACGTGACGGAGCTTCGGGACGGCGCGTGGATAGGCACGTTCGGCCACGGTCAGCGCCACCGAGTACAGGGCGCCGTCGTGCACCGCGTTGACGCCCCTTCCGCGCAGGCGGAGGCCTCGCGAGCTGATGACGAACTCGAACGCGACGGCCTCCTCGCCCGCCAGGTCCACGCGGCGCGGGGTCCCGCGCAACCGCGCGTCGACCCCCGTCGACCTCGCACCCCGGACGAACTCGCTCACCGAGCGACCGAGATCGATCGGGGCAGCCCCGCCCGCCGCTCGGACCACGGTGACATAGCCGTTGCGCGACAGCTCCCGAGGATCGGGCGAGCTGGACAGCACGTGCAGCGCCTGCGCATCCCCGCGGGTGGAGAACAGGCCGCGAGCCGAGGGCTGGTCGGTCCATCCCGGCGGCAGCCCGAACGCGTAGCGGTCACCCTCCACGCGGGGTCCGGCGATCCCTACCTCGTCCTGCGGGCCGTCCCGGGTGCCGTCCCCGACGTCGCGGTCGCTGACGAGCGTGATCGTGACGACGGCTGCGATCACCAGCACCGCGGCGGCAAGCGCGAGACGACGGGCTGTGTGCGGTGGTGGTGGCGCCGTGCGCGGGGGCAGCCGGCCAGCTCTGGACGCCGCAGCCCGACGCCGCGGATGGTCGCCTGGGGACGGCTGCTTGCGGGGGAAGTGACCGGAAGGGTCCACCGGTGCTGCACGCTCCTGTTCGTGCCGGGCGCGGTCACCCGGCTGCCGCGGCACGTGGGCTGGTCAGAACTCGCCGCCGCTTTCGCCGGTGCTGCCCGAGTCGTCGGTGCCGACGCCCGCGCCGGCAGGGCCGGCGTCCACGCCAGGGCCGACCGGCCCCACACCCAGGCCCGCGCCGGCAGGGCCGAGGCCGGGCTCGCCAGGGTCGAGGCCCGGGTCGGTGACGCTGACGACCGCGCCGATCCCCGTGCCCACAGCGTCGGGCTCGCCCGGGTCGACGTCCGGGTCGGTGACGCCGGCGACCATGCCCACGTCCGGGACCGCGGCGCTGGCGACCACGCTGGCGACCGCGCCGACGCCCGTGCCCACCGCGACACCGGGACCCGGAGTTCCCTCGGCGGGGATGCCCTGACCAGGGGTGCCCTCAGGGCTTTCAGGCTCGTCCGACGGTGGGGTGTTGTCCACCGGTGGGGTGTTGTCCACCGGTGGGGTGTTGTCCACGGGTGGGGTGTTGTCCACCGGCGGGGCGATGTCCACGAGGGGGGCTTCCTCCGGTGGAGGAGCCTGAGGGGGCGGCGCTGGTGGTGCCTGTGGCGCTGGTGGTGCCTGTGGCGCTGGTGGTGCCGGCGGGGTCTGCGGTGCGGGCGGGGCGTTCGCCGGGGCTGTCTTGCCGCTCAGGGCGTAGCCGACGACGGCCATGCCCGTCCCGAAGATGGCGCCCCCGACCGCACCGGCGAGGGCTCCGACCGTCGACTTGGTGGCGAGGCCGCCGGTGGCGATCCCCGTCGTGACGCCGGAGTTGAGGCCGTCGGTGACCGCCTGGGAGAGCGACGACGCGTTCCTGCCGGCAGTCAGGCCCGCGACCGCGCCGGTCACGGCCCCGGCGGCGAAGCCCGCAATCGCGTCGGCCCGCGCATCCCCGGCCCTGAGCACGCCGGGTGTGGCGGCGACGGCCGCGTGCGCGCGCGCCGGCAGGGCCGACCCGACACCCACCGCGACCAGGGCCAGGGAGAGAGCAACCAGCAGCAGCCTGCGCACCATGACAGTGGCCTTTCCTCCGGGGGTGGTCCACGTGCCGTCGTCATCGGCGGGGATGGGCGGCGAGCGTGCTGGAGCCAGCTCCCGGAGGAGTGATCGCGGGTCCTGGAGCCCGGGGCGGAGGCAGCCCGCGTGGGTTGGCGGCAACCGGTTCACCTCGCGCGGAGACCGGATCGGCGCAAGGGCACGACGAAAAAGCATGGTCCGTCGGCCACGCCAACAACGTCATCGGTAGCCAGATCCTACGGTCTGGCGTCGGGCAATCTATACTATTTTGGCGCCTGCAACCCGTCATGCATGAGGACGGATGATGCCGGCCATCAGCGACCGGCTTTAGGAGGTTCTCACAAAGCGTTGCGTGAGCGCGCCGGCGCGTCCCGGTATCTCCGCCGAATTGAAATGTGGTCTCGGATTCTCCTGGCGTGGGTCATCGACCGCCGAACTTCCAAGACCCGTCATGGTGGAAATCGAGATCTCCTCCTGAGGATTCGTCCGTGGGGACGAGGCGGTTCGTCATCGCGGCCGACGACGCCTGGGCCATGGGCTCATTAGGTTCCGCCCGGGCAGCGAATCCGACACCCAAGGGGGGAGTGACAGCCAGCCCTGCCCGACCCCGACCCGGTGCCCACGGCCTGGACCCCGGCCGTGGGCACCGCCACATCCAGACAGCCACGGCTGGGCCGGCGCTCGTAAGGAGCTCCTCATCCCCAGGGCTGCGGCGACCGGCCGGTCGCCGGATTCGGGTCCTGCCGGATCACCGATGTGACCTCAGGAGGAATGCCTCATGCGACCAGGCTGGATCAGACTGCGGACCCCACGCGGGCCGGGGCGCGGTAGGGGGCTCGTGCTGCCGGGCTTCGCGCTCGCCGCGATGCTGCTGCTGGCGGCCTGCGGCGGTTCGGGGGGCGGCGGCAGCGCTGTGGCCTCGGTCGCCGGCGCGGCCACCACGACGACGGCGAAGGGCGGGAGCGGGGCCTCGGGCGGCCAGTACGAGGCGCTGCTGGCCTACGCCAAGTGCATGCGCGAGCACGGCCGTGACGTGCCGGACCCGACGCAGGACGCGAACGGCAACCTCAAGCTCCCGGCTCTGAAGGACCCGAAGGTCCTCGAGAACCCGCCCAAGGAGTGCACCGACAAGCTGCAGGGCGCGCTGCCGGACATGAGCCAGCAGGACCAGTCCGAGTTCCAGGACAAGCTCCTGGCCTACGCCAGGTGCATGCGCAAGAACGGCTACGACATGCCGGACCCGAACTTCTCCGGCAACGGGGCACCGTTCGACCTGGGCGACCAGGACGATCCCAAGTTCAAGGCCGCGGACGAGAAGTGCAAGGACCTGCTCGGCGACCTCCCGGGGGTGTCGTCATGAGCACGCGCGAGCGGGACACCGGGGATCTGTCAGTCGCGGCGGGGCCGGCCCTCGACGGAGAGGGGGTGACGCCCGGACAGCTGGTCACCGGGCGCGGTCGCGGCCGGCGTGGCCGCCGTCCCCGAGCCTTGATCGTCATCGCGATCGTCGCGGTCCTGATGGTCGGCGCGGCAGGCACGGTGTTCGCGCTCTCGCGCGACGACGACGCCGAGACCGCCGCGCCCGCCGTGCAGACGGCGCTCGCGGAGGTCAAGAAGCAGGACCTGGTCAAGCGGGAGACGCTCGACGGGACCCTCACCTACGACGACACGCGCCAGCTGGTCGGCCAGGCGCAGGGCACGGTCACCGCCATCGCACCGGAAGGCCAGACCGTCGCCCGGGGCGACGTCCTGTACAAGGTCGACTCCAGGCCGGTGGTGCTGCTGTACGGCGCCCGGCCCGCCTGGCGGGCGCTGTCGAGCGGGGTCGACGCCGGCGACGACGTGCGCCAGCTCGAGATCAGCCTGCGCAAGCTCGGCTACGACCCCGACGGCGACATGACCGTCGACCGCGAGTTCGACTCGGCGACCGGGAACGCGGTCAAGCGCTGGCAGGACGACCTGGGCGTCGAGCAGACCGGGACCGTCGCGCCCGGCGACGTCGTCTTCCTCCCGGGCGCGGTGCGGGTCGGCGAGCACAGCGTCGAGATCGGCGACCAGGTCCATTCCGGCGCCGAGGTGCTGCAGGTGTCGGCGACGACCCGCGTCGTCACCTTCGAGATCGGCGCCGACGAGCAGGACCTGGTCGCCGACGGCGACGCGGTCCAGGTCGCGCTCCCCGGCGGCACGACGCTCAAGGGCACGATCTCCGAGGTGGGCAAGGTCGCGACCACGTCGGCCAGCGACTCGTCGGAGACGGGCTCGGACTCGACGGAGACCTCCACCGGCGACGCGGTCGTCGACGTCACCGTGCGCCTCGGGAGCCGGAAGATCTCCGGCAACCTCGACCGTTCCCCCGTGGACGTCAAGGTCACCAAGGAGACCAGCAAGGGTGTGCTGACGGTGCCCGTCACCGCGCTGGTGGCGCTGGCCGGCGGCGGCTACGCGGTCGAGGTCGACGCGAACGGGTCGCGTTCCTACGTCGCCGTCGATCCCGGCATGTTCGCCGACGGCATGGTCGCGGTGAAGGGCGGCGGCCTGCACGAGGGCACGAAGGTGGTGGTGCCGGCATGACCACGGCGAGCGCCACCACACGGCCGGAGCCGGTCCTGGAGCTGCAGGGCGTGCGCAAGGCCTATCCGGGCCCCGTCGAGGTCCTGCGCGGGGTGGAGCTGACGATCCAGACCGGCGAGCTGCTGGGGATCGTGGGCCCCTCGGGGTCGGGCAAGTCGACCCTGCTGCACATCATGGGAACCCTCGAGCAGCCGACCTCCGGGACGGTGCGGATCGAGGGGCACGACGTCACGGCGCTGGGCGACAAGGAGCTGTCGGCCCTGCGGTCGCGCTCCATCGGCTTCGTCTTCCAGCAGTTCTTCCTGCTGGACGGGATGACCGCCGTGGACAACGTGGCCAACGGCGTCCTCTACACGGGCACGTCGAACGCCCGGCGTCGGGCGCTCGCGGCCGAGGCCCTGGACAGGGTCGGCCTGGGTCACCGGCTCGGCCACGTGCCGGCGAGCTTGTCGGGCGGCGAACGCCAGCGCGTGGCGATCGCGCGGGCGCTGCTGGGCCGGCCGGCGATCGTGCTGGCCGACGAGCCGACCGGCAACCTGGACTCGCACTCCAGCGCGGAGATCGTGGCGCTGCTGCACGAGCTGCACGCCGCCGGCGCCACCATCACGGTCGTCACGCACGACCACGAGGTCGCCGCCGAGCTGCCCCGGCGCGTCCAGGTCCGGGACGGCCTGGTCGAGCGGGACGTGCGTGTCGGCTCCCCGGCGGGGGCGAGGGCGTGAGCACGCGGCTCGCGCCGAGCCGGCTGCACGCCGGCGACGTGCTCAGGGTCGGCGGCATCGGGCTGCGCACGCGGCGGCTGCGGGCCGCGCTGTCTGCGCTCGGCATCGCCATCGGCATCGCCGCCATGGTCGGGGTGCTCGGGCTGTCGGAGTCGAGCAAGGCCGACCTGCTCGACCAGCTCGACCGGCTGGGCACGAACCTGCTCACGGTCGCGCCCGGCCAGACCCTCGGCGGCGAGGACTCCTCCCTGCCCGAGAAGGCGGAGGCCATGATCGGCCGGATCGGCCCGGTCCAGGAGGTCGCCTCGGTGGGGACGGTCGACGCCACCGTGCGCCGCAGCCCGTTCATCCCCGAGGACGAGACGGGCGGGCTGGCCGTGCGGCCGGCGACCACGAACCTGCTGCCGACGCTGGGGAGCACCGTCCGCGACGGGAAGTTCCTGGACGCGGCCACCGAACGCCACCCGACGGCGGTGCTCGGCTCGGTCGCGGCCCAGCGGCTGGGCGTGACCGAGGTGGACGGCAGGCGTCAGGTCTGGATCGGTGACGAGTGGTTCACCGTCATCGGCATCCTCGACCCGGTGCAGCTGGCCGCCGGCCTGGACCGCTCGGTCATGATCGGCTACCCGGTCGCGATCCAGGAGCTGGGCGCGGAACGCAACGCCTCCACCGTGTACGTGCGCTCGGCCACCGACCAGGTCGCGGCGGTCAGGGGCGTGCTCGGCCGCACGGCCAACCCCGAGGACCCGGAGGAGGTCGAGGTCAGCCGCCCGTCCGACGCGCTCGTCGCGCGGGCCGCGGCGACCAGCGCCTTCACCTCGCTGTTCCTGGGTCTGGGAGCGGTCGCGCTGCTGGTCGGCGGGGTCGGCATCGCCAACGTCATGGTCATCTCGGTGCTCGAGCGGCGCTCGGAGATCGGGCTGCGGCGGGCGCTCGGCGCGACCAGGACCCACGTCGCGGTGCAGTTCCTCTCGGAGTCGCTGCTGCTCTCGGCGATCGGGGGAGCGGGCGGGGTGCTGCTCGGCGCGGCCGTCACCGCCGCGTACGCGGCGGTGCGTGGCTGGCAGATCGTCCTGCCGACCGCCGGGCTCGCCGGCGGCCTGGCCGCGGCCCTGCTGATCGGTGCGATCGCCGGCCTCTACCCGGCGATGCGGGCGGCCCGTCTGGCCCCGACCGAGGCGCTGCGCTCGGTCTGACCCGACGAGACGACGCCGGTGTCGCGCCGGGGGCCTGGCCGCGGGTGTCGGGTCGATGATCTTCATCGGCCTGGATGCCTGGACCGGGCTGGGCACCTTCTCGCTGGCGCTGCCCGACCTGCCGCCGCTCCCCCGGCCCGACATCGCCCAGTTCGGCTGGGCGCTGGTCATCGGCCTGGTCGCGGCCGTGGTGGCCACGGCGATCCGCCGGCTGGGCCTGGCGCTCCGGCCTCATGTCGAGCGGCGGCTGCTCCTGGTCACCCCGCTGGTGGGCCTGGCCGTCGGCGTCCTGGCGGTCGTCTACGCCGAAGCCAGCGGCCACGGCGTCTCCGACGTGCTGTTCTCGGGCCAGGACGCGATGGGCCCGCTCATCAGCCAGAGCGCGAGCTACTCGGTCGGGGCGCTGGGTGCTGCTGGTGGCCTGCAAGGGGCTCGCCTACGGCGCGTCGCTGGGCAGCTTCCGGGGCGGGCTCGTGTTCCCCGCGATGTTCCTGGGCGCGGCAGGTGGCATCGCGCTGTCGCATCTTCCCGGGTTGCCGCTGGTCGCGGGGGTCGCGATGGGCATCGGAGCGATGTGCGTCGCGATGCTGAAGCTGCCGTTGACCTCGGTCCTGCTGGCGACCCTGCTGCTGGCCTCGGACGGGCTCGCCGTGATGCCGCTGGTGATCGTGGCCGTCGCGGTGGCGTACGTGGCCTCGGCCAGGCTCGCCCCGGCGCCGGCTCCAGCCCCGACGACAGCGGCGCAGGCCGAGGCGCCGGTCCGGACGTCGCCGACGCCCGGGCAGTGACCCCGCGCCGGGAACCAGCCGACGCGGTCCGGGCACGGTCGAGCCGCCACCGACCAGGTGTCCGCGATACCTTCTGACCGCAGGTGGACGCCCCGAAGCAGGGCGTCGCGGTCACCTCACCGACGGAGCGGAGCCCTTGGCCGGCACGAAACAGGACCTTGCGAGCCTCCGGCGAGCCGGCCGGCTGCGGGGCTGGCTCCTGGCGCGCCGCACCGACGACGCCAGTCGGATCCAGGGCCCGCACCACCAGCCCGAGCCCGCGCACCCCCGGCACCCGTGGTGGCAGGTGATGTGCCTGACCGGCGTGGACTACTTCTCCACGCTCGGCTACCAGCCGGGGATCGCGGCGCTCGCCGCCGGCCTCCTGTCACCCGTCGCGACCCTCGTCCTGGTGCTGCTCACCCTCCTCGGCGCCCTGCCGATCTACCGGCGGGTCGCGTACGAGAGCCCCGACGGCGAAGGGTCGATCGCCATGCTGGAGCGGCTGCTGCCGTGGTGGGGCGGCAAGCTGTTCGTGCTGGTGCTGCTCGGGTTCGCCGCCACCGACTTCGTCATCACCATGACCCTCTCGGCGGCCGACGCGACCACGCACCTGCTGGAGAACCCGTTCGTCCCCCGGTTCCTCGAAGGTCACCAGGTCGGGGTCACCCTGTTCCTCATCGCGCTGCTCGGCGCGGTCTTCCTCAAGGGCTTCTCCGAGGCGATCGGCATCGCGGTCGCGCTGGTCGCGGTCTACCTCGGCCTCAACCTGGTGGTCGTCGGCGCCGCCCTCGCGCACGTGCTGGCCGATCCCCGGATCGTCGTGGACTGGCAGCGGCTGCTGGTCGCCGAGTACGGCAGCCCGCTGGTGATGGTCGGGGTGGCGCTGCTCGTCTTCCCCAAGCTGGCCCTGGGGCTGTCGGGGTTCGAGACCGGCGTGGCCGTGATGCCGCTGGTGCGCGGCGACCCGACCGACACCCCCGGACGGCCCGCCGGCCGCATCCGCAACACCCGCAGGCTGCTGACCACCGCCGCCCTGATCATGAGCGGCTTCCTGCTCACCAGCAGCGTCGCGACCACCCTGCTGATCCCGCAGCGGGAGTTCGAGCAGGGCGGCGCCGCGAGCGGCCGGGCCCTGGCCTTCCTGGCCCACGAGTACCTGGGCGGGGGCTTCGGGACCGTCTACGACCTGAGCACGATCTGCATCCTGTGGTTCGCCGGCGCGTCGGCCATGGCGGGGCTGCTCAACATCGTCCCCAGGTACCTGCCGCGCTACGGCATGGCTCCGGAGTGGGCCCGCGCCGTGCGGCCGCTGGTGCTGGTGTTCGCCGCGGTCGCGTTCACGATCACCCTGATCTTCCGTGCCGACGTCGACGCGCAGGGCGGCGCGTACGCGACCGGCGTGCTGGTGCTGATCTCCTCGGCGTCGATCGCGGTGACGCTGTCCGCCCTGCGCCGCCGCAACCGGCCGGCGGTCGTGGCCTTCGGCGCGATCACGCTCGTGCTGGCGTACACCACGGTCGCGAACGTCATCGAGCGGCCCGACGGCGTCAAGATCGCCTCCTGCTTCATCGTCGCGATCGTGGTGACCTCGCTGCTGTCCAGGGTCAGCCGGTCGACCGAGCTGCGCGTGAGCGAGGTGCGGCTGGACCCGGCGGCGCGGCGCGCGCTGGTGGAGACGGCGGCACGGGGCGAGATCAACGTCGTCGCCAACGAGCCCAACGAACGCGACCTGCGCGAGTACCTGGAGAAGGAGCAGGAGGCGCGCAGGTACCACCGCATCCCGCCCGGCGACCCGATCCTGTTCCTGGAGGTCACGGTGCGCGACCCCTCGGAGTTCGCGTCCGTCCTCGAGGTCACCTGCGAGGAGCGTTTCGGCTACCGCATCCTGCAGGTCGAGAGCGCCGCGGTGGCCAACGCGATCGCCGCGCTCCTGCTCCACGTCCGGGAGCTGACCGGCGGCGTCCCGAACGTCTACTTCCGCTGGACCGAGGGCAACCCGCTGGTCAACCTGCTGCGGTTCCTGGTCCTCGGCGTCGGGGAGGTCGCGCCGCTGACGCGCGAGGTCCTGCGCGAGGCCGAGCGCGACCCGTCACGCCGCCCGGTGGTCCACGTCGCCTGACCAGGGTCGGCGCGGCGGCGCCGGTCGCCCGCCCAGGCCGGGCACGTGGAGGAGGCCAGCGCGCGACCGATCCCGCAACGTCCCGGGCGGCTCGCGCCGTTTCATCCCATCGGTGGGATGCCCGCCGGCCGCCGGCCTCCTAGCATCCCGGCGCCAGGAGCTGAGCGCGATGTCGGACGGGCGCACGCGAGCGCGACCCGACAGGAGGTTGGCAACATGGCCAGCAGTCAGCCGGCGCGGCCCGCGGACGACCCGATGCGCCCGACCGAGACCGCGATCGGGCAGAGCGCGGCGATGCCGTCGCCGTTCCCGCCGATCGCGGACTACGCGTTCCTGTCCGACTGCCACACGGGTGCGCTGGTGGCGCCCGACGGGTCGGTCGGTTGGTTGTGCGTGCCGCGGTTCGACGCCCCCAGCGTGTTCGGGACGCTGCTGGACCGTGAGGCCGGGTACTTCCGGCTGGGACCGTTCGGCATCGAGTACCCGGCGGCGCGGTCGTACGAGCCGGGGACGCACGTGCTGGAGACGACCTGGCAGACCCCGAACGGATGGGTGGTGGTCCGCGAGGCGCTGACCATGGGCCCGCGCGAGGCCGAGGACGAGGTCACCCCGCACACCCGGCCGCCGGCCGACGACGACGCCGATCACATGCTGGTGCGGACGGTGACCTGCATCGGCGGCCGGGTCGAGATCGAGCTGGTCTGCGAGCCGGTGTTCGACTACGGGCGCACCCCGGCCCAGTGGACCCTGGTCGACGGCGGCCGGCACGCGGCCGACGCCACCGGCGCGGGGCAGACGGTGCGGTTGTGGACCGACATGGCGATGGGGATCGAAGCCAACCGCGTCCGCGCCCGGCACGTCCTCGGGGAGGGCGAGCAGCTGTACTGCGCGCTGTCGTGGGCGGCGGGCCTGGTGGGTCCGAAGGACGCCGGCGAGGCCGGCGCGCGCCTGGAGGCCACGACGCGCTACTGGCGCTCGTGGCTGGCGGGCGCCCAGATCCCCGACCACCGCTGGCGGCAGCCGCTCCGGCGCTCGGTGCTGACGGTCAAGGGCCTGACGTACATGCCGACCGGGGCGACGGTGGCGGCGTTGACGACCTCGCTGCCCGAGACGCCGGGCGGGGAGCGCAACTGGGACTACCGCTACACCTGGCTGCGTGACTCCACCTTCACCCTGCAGGCGCTGCACTGGCTCGGCCTGGACTGGGAGGCGCAGGAGTTCATGCAGTTCGTCGCCGACGTGGAGTGCAACCAGGACGGCTCGCTGCAGATCATGTACGGGATCGACGGCCGGCGTGATCTGACGGAGACGACCCGGGACGACCTGTCCGGGTACGCGGGCGCGCGTCCGGTGCGGGTCGGCAACGGCGCCTTCGACCAGCGGCAGAACGACGTGTTCGGTGCGGCGTTGGATTCCATCCTGCTCCACACCCGCCGCAGCCAGCGGCTGCCGCGGCGGCTGTGGCCGGTCGTGCAGTCGCAGGCCGAGTGCGCCACCCGGGTGTGGCGTGACCCCGACCAGGGGATCTGGGAGGCCCGCGGGAAGCCGCAGCACTACGTGTCGTCCAAGCTGATGTGCTGGGTCGCGCTGGACCGCGCGGCCAAGCTGGCCGAGATCCGCGGCGACCCGGAGCTGCGCTCGACCTGGCGGGCCACGGCGGAGGAGATCCGCGCCGACATCCTCGACCACGGCGTCAGCGGCCGCGGGGTGCTGCGCCAGCACTACGACACCGATGCCCTGGACGCCTCGACGCTGCTGGTGGCGCTGTTCGGGTTCCTGCCCGCGGGGGACGAGCGTCTGCGCAGGAGCGTGCTGGCGATCGCCGAGGAACTGACCGAGCACGGGTTCGTGCTGCGCTACCGGACCGACGAGACCGACGACGGCCTCAGCGGGAAGGAGGGGACGTTCCTGATCTGCTCGTTCTGGCTGGTGTCGGCGCTGGCGATCATCGGCGAGCAGCAGCGGGCGCGGGACCTGATGGAGCGCCTGCTGCGCATCGCCTCCCCGCTGGGGCTGTACGCCGAGGAGTACGAGGTCGGCACCGGCCAGCACCTGGGCAACTTCCCGCAGGCCTTCTCCCATCTGGCGCTGATCGAGGCCGCCGCGCGGATCATCGTCGCCGAACGGCTCGAAGAGATCACCTGAGCGCCTCAGCCGCGCTCCCGCTCCTCGGAGGTGGTCCCGGGTGGCCGGGAGGTGCGCCGGCGCTGGTGGACGGCGACCGCGGCGGTGGGGAACACCAGCACCGACAGCGCGCCGGCGCCGACCAGGGCGGCGGCGTTCTGCGGGAGCATGGTGCCGTTGCGCAGGCCGATCTCGGCCAGGGCGACCAGCAGGGGCAGCGCGGTCGCGGTCAGGAGCATCATCTGGACCCGCTCCGCGGCGGGCAGGTCGGTGCGGTACACGACCAGGGCCGGCAGCCCGCGCACCAGCAGCAGCAGGGCGAAGAAGACCAGGAGCCTGGCCGGCGCCCGCGCGATGGAGCCGACGTCCAGGGTCATGCCCGAGGCGACGAAGAACACCGGGATGAAGAAGCCGTAGCCGACGGCGTCGAGCTTGGCCTCCAGGGCGCGGACGTCGCCGGGGGCCCAGCGGCGCAGGACGATCCCCGCCAGGAACGCGCCGAGGACCACGTCCAGGCCGAACGTCTCGGCGGTGACCAGCAGCAACAGCAGCAGCACGATCGTCCAGCGCAGGGTGGTCTGGGCGGTGGCGCCCTCGCCCTGGCGCAGGACCCGTTCGATCGGGCCGCCGGTGACCAGCCGGGGTGCCAGCGTCAGCACCGCCGCCAGCGCGCCCACCGCGGCCAGCGACAGCAGGGCCACGAACTGGCTGCGGGTGCCCAGGAACACGGCGATGGCGACGATCGGGAACAGCTCCCCGACCGCGCCGGCGGCCAGCAGATAGCGCCCGAAGCGGCCGCCGAGCAGGTCGTGGTCGCGCAGGATCGGCAGCAGGGTGCCCAGCGCGGTGGTGGTCAACCCGAGCGCGACCGGGACGAACGCGGCCACGAACCCGACCGCGGCCAGCACCCCGACCAGGGTGGCCGACAGCGCCGCGGTCACCAGCCAGCCCACGACCGCCAGCCGGCCGGAGCGCTCCCGGAACAGGTGCAGGTCCAGCTCGTAGCCGGCGAGCAGGAACAGGAACCCCAGTCCGACGTTGGCGACCAGGTCGATGGCGGCCCGTTCGGCCCAGCCGAGCACCTGGGGGCCGATCAGGACCCCGCCGGCCAGCAGCACGACGACCTGCGGGATGCGCGGTCCGGGCAGCAGGGCCACGATCACCGGGGCGAGCGCCGCCACGACCGTCACGGCCAGCAGCGCCTCCAGCCCCTTGGCAAGCTCCACGTTCCGGCACCCCTCGGGACGACCGCCCGGCTCCTCGCGCGCCGCCGACGCCGGCCACGTGGTGGGCCGGCGGCGCCGTCAGACGGTCGCGTGACCGTCGGCGGACCTGGCCGGCTGCCGCGGCCATCCGGTCATCGTAGGTGACAGGCGGTGGACGATGCGCGCTCGCCCGGCGCGCCGCCGCCCCGGCTGACCCGCCGGCGTCCGCGATGCCCCTCTTCGGAGCGTCCACCTGCGGTCGGAAGGCGTTGAGGCCGCCTTCATTACGGAAGGCGATCTCACCTATCCGGCGCGCGGCGCGAGTGGCAGGATTCGCAGAGGGTCCACCTCCGGGCCGGACGGGGCCGCGGGGGCGGGTGACCACGCCAAGGGAGGCATGCATGAACGGAACTGGACGGACCGACGCCGCCGACATGCTCGCGGGGGTCGGCCGGCACTGGGGCTGGGTCCTGACGTTCGGGATCCTCACGCTGCTGGTCGGCGTGCTCGCGCTCTTCTGGCCCGACCGCACCCTCGTGGTCGTGGCCGTCCTGTTCGGCCTCCAGCTCATCGTCGCCGGAGTCTTCCGGTTCGTCGCCGCGTTCGCGGCCGACGAGGCCACCGGCGGGATGCGGGTGCTGCTGGCGCTGCTGGGGGTGCTGGCGTTCATCGTCGGGCTGTACGCGATCCGCCACGTCCTGGTGACCCTCACGGCGCTGGCGCTGCTGCTGGGCATCTACTGGATCGTCAACGGGGCCGTGGAGACGTTCACGGCGCTGTCGCACCGGGGGATGGAGGGCCGCGGCTGGACCATCTTCATGGGGCTGCTGAGCATCATCGCCGGCGTGGTGGTGCTGGTCTGGCCGGGCATCTCGCTGGTCACGCTGGCGGTCGTGCTGGGGATCTGGCTGCTGATCTTCGGGATCATGGAGATCGTCCTGGCCTTCCAGCTCCGCTCGGTCGGCCACGCGGCCGCCCGCGTCGCCACCGCGACCTGAGGACCCGGACGGCCCCCGGACAGCCGCCGGGTTTCTCCACGGGTGTGGGCGCCGGACCGCGAGGCCGGCGCCCACACCCGTCACGGCCGGCCGGGAGGCCGGAAGCGGTAGGCGCGGTCGAGGACCTGGACGGGGTGGTAGACGGGCAGGCCGGTGGCCTTGGCGATGTGCCAGCGGCAGGTCTCGGAGTCGCAGACGATGAAGTCGGGGCGCAGGTCGCGGGCCTGCCGCCAGAGGCCGGCGCCGACATCCATGGCCACCTGGTACTTCTCGACCTTGGTGCCGTAGGTGCCGGCCATGCCGCAGCAGCCGACGGTCGACAGCTCCACCTCCAGCTCGGGCACCAGCGCCAGCAGGTCCAGCGCCGGCATGCCCACGCCGTGGGCCATGAGCTGGCACTGGGGGTGGTAGAGCGCGCGCGCCGGCAGCGGGTGGAACGAGCGGTCCAGCGCGCCCTCGACGTCCAGCTCGGCGAGGTACTCGCAGATGTCGTGGACGGCCCGGGAGACGGCGGCCGTCCGCCCGTCCTCCATGCCGAGCAGCTCGCGGTACTTCGCCTTCAGGGTCATGCCGCAGGAGGTGGAGTTGGCGACGATCACGCCGGGCTCGCCGGCCGCGGGCGACAGCCGCGCGACCAGGCGGGCGGCGGAGCGGCCGGCGGCCGGGTAGTCGCCGTTGGAGATCAGCGGCAGGCCGCAGCAGCCCTGCGGCGGGTGGGTGACCGCGACCCCGTTGCGCTCCAGCACCCGCACCAGCGCCCGGCCGACGTGCGGCTCGTACTCCTGGGTGGCGCAGCCGTGGAAGTAGGCGACGGTGCGGGTCGCGCCCGCCGGCGGCGCGTGCCGGCGCGCCCAGGCGCGGAAGCTGCGCGCGGCGAACCGCGGCATCGCCGCCTGGCGGTGCACGCCGAGCGCCCGCTCCAGCAGCCGGCGCGCGAGCGGGCTGGCGAGGGCGGCGTTGACCAGCGGCGCGACCGGGCGGCCCAGCGCGCCCACCAGCTCGGGGCGGCTGACGAGCCGGTCGCGCAGGCGCAGGCCCCCGCGTGAGCGGACCAGCTCGGCGCGCGCCACGGAGTTGATCTCCGCGACCATGACCCCTTCGGGGCACGCCTGGGTGCACAGGCCGCAGCCCGAGCACCAGTCCAGCGACCGGTCGGGTGAGGAGCCGCCGTCGAGCCCGGCGCGGAAGCGCTGCCCCTGCGGCCCCTCGTACTTCGGCCCGGGGAACAGGTCGGTGACGGCCGACACCGGGCAGACGGTGTTGCAGATGTTGCACTTGACGCAGGCGTCGGCGGTCTGTTGGACGTGCAGCATCGCGGGCCTAGCCTTTCGTCGGGGAGGGGTCCGGGGCGAGCAGCTCGGCCACGCGCGCGGCGGTGGCGAGCGCGACGCCCTCGCGCGAGCCTTCGGCGGTCGGGTCGTGGGCGGCGAGCAGCCCGCCGACGGCGCGCAGGCCGCCCGGCGCCGGCGCGCCTCCCGCGTCCAGCGGCCGCAGCTGGTCGTCGACCGCGACCCCCGCGGCGCCCAGCGGATGGTCGTCGAGGAAGCCCTCGGCGAAGAAGCCCATGCGGTCGCCGAAGCCCTCGACGTGCAGGCCGGCGACCTCCTCGACCAGGGTGCCGTCGCGGCCCGCCCGGATGCCGCGCCCGGCGACGCCGCCGGTGGCCAGCACGACCTCGGCGCAGCGGGTGGCGACCGGCCGGGAGGCGCCCTCGCTGACCACGGTGGTGACCCGCCCGTCGGCGACCTCGACGCCGGTCACGGGGAAGCCGAGCTGCAGGCGCCCGCCGAGCTGGCGCAGGCGCGCCAGCCAGACCTGGTACAGGCGCATGCCCGGCACCGACGGCGGCGCCAGCGCCGCCTCGACCAGGGGCACCCCGACGCGGCGCTCCAGGTCCGCCCAGGCCTGGTGGCCGCCGGCCAGGCCGAGGACGGCGGGCACGACCGCGACCCCGGCGCCGCGGGTGGCGGGCCCGAGCCGGTCGGCCAGCCGGGCGCGCCAGCCCGGGTCGTCGACCGCGCGGGCGACGTCGACGGCGTGGAAGTGGCGCGCGTGGCCCCAGGGGGGCGGCGCGACGCTGCGCGCGCTCGCGTCGTGGCCGGCGGCGCGCAGCCCGCGGGCGCACAGCTCCGGCGCGAAGTCGCGGAAGCCGTCCAGGCCGACCACGGCCACCCGGCCGTCCAGCGGCCGCGCCGCGGGAGCGGGCAGCAGGCAGGTGGGCCGCAGCGTGCCGAGCGCGGTGACCTGCCGCCGGTTGGCGTCCAGGCTGCCCTCGTAGGTCAGGCCCGCGGCGGCGGTGAGCAGCTGGAACCGGTCGAGCGCGCGGCGCAGCAGCGGCTCGCCCACCAGCCGGTAGGGGTGCCGCGCGGGCAGCAGCGGCAGGCCGTCGGACGGGTGGTCGACCGGCCGGCCGCCGGCCCGGGCGAGGACGTCGACCGCGCCGGGCGCCCAGTGCGTGAAGCCGTTGCCGCGCGCGATGACGCGCACCTCGCGTCCGGCCTCGGCCAGCGCCACCGCGGTGGCCAGGCCGGCAGGCCCGGCCCCGACGACCACCACGTCCGCGCGCATCAGGCCGTCCCCCGGCCGCCGCCGGCCGGCGCCAGGTCGAAGGTGCCGCGGTAGATCGCCTGGTTGAGCAGGGCCTGGACAGCGCCGTCGCCCCAGGTCGTGGCGCGCTGGCCGCGCCAGCGCTCGGCCAGGAAGCGCTCCAGGTTGGCCAGCGGCTCGGTCGCCCCCGGCCGGCGCTCGTCGACGATCGCGGCCGCCCGCCAGCCGCAGAACGCCGCCTGGCAGGGCCCGAAGCCGAGCCGCAGCTGCCGGCGCAGGTCGTCCAGGTCGGTCGCGCCCTGGTCGACCGCGGCCTCGATGCGACGGCGGCTGACCAGCTCGCACTCGCACACCAGCTCGCCGTAGCCGGCCTGCCGCTCGACCGTGGCGAGCGGCTCGGCGAGCCGGTGGACGCCCTGGTCGGCGCCGGGCAGCGGGGTGGTGGCGGTGGTGCAGGGGGCGGTCAGGCCCATCCTGGCGACCAGGGCGTCCACGGTCCGCTCGGCCATCTGCCGGCAGGTGGTGAGCTTGCCGCCGACGATCGACAGCAGGTTGCCGGGGCCGCCGCGCCCGCCGTGGTCGAGCACGAAGAACGCCCGGGTCAGGTCGCGGCTGCCGGCGTCGTCGTCGCCGGCCTTGTAGAGCGGCCGGGAGCCGCTGAACGCGCGCAGCACCCGGCCGCCCGCGATCGCGGGCACCAGCTCGGCGGCCGAGTCCAGCATGAAGTCGACCTCGGCGGGGTCCACCGAGTTGTCGTCGGGGTCGTCGGTCTCCTTGTCGGTGGTGCCGAGGATCGCGACCTGGTGGACCGGCACGATGATGTCGCCGTCGCCGGGCATGCGGCAGTCGTTGACCACCCCGCGGACCCAGCGGCCGACCATCACCACCATCGCGCCCTTGCCCGGGGCCATGCGCAGCTCGCCGCCGGCCAGTGCGGCGACCCGGCCGGCCCATGCCCCGGCGGCGTTGAGGACCCACTGGCAGCCGATCAGCCGGTCCTCGCCGGTCGCGGCGTCCCGCGCGCGCACCGCCAGGATCCGGTCGCCGTCGCGCTCCATGCCGACCACCGGATGGCGGACGAGCACGCGCGCGCCGCGCGCCCGCGCGTCGGCGACGAACCCGCCGATCAGCTTCCAGCCGTCCATGGTGCCGTCGGGCACGGCGAACGCGCGCGTCAGCC
This sequence comes from Actinomycetes bacterium, assembly GCA_035263405.1. Lineage (GTDB taxonomy): Bacteria > Actinomycetota > CALGFH01 > CALGFH01 > CALGFH01 > DATFRI01. Next base: position 33,769 of record DATFRI010000054.1, read on the forward strand.
TCGGCGTGAGCAGCGGCTCCCGGCGGCGCGCCTGGGCGGGGCGCAGCTCCTCGCAGGGCACGCCGGTCCTCGCGCAGGCCTCGACGAAGGCGTCCCCGAAGGCCTGGTCGTTGTCGGGCAGCAGCACGAACAGGCCCCCGGTGTCCTCGACGCAGTGCGGGGCGATGCGCCGCAGCACCCGGTTCTCCTCGATGCACTCGGTGGCGGACACGGGGTCCTTGACCACGTAGCGGCCGCCGGAGTGCAGCAGCCCGTGCCAGCGTCCCGACGTGCCGGTGCCCAGGTCGGCGCGCTCCACCAGCACCGCGTCGATGCCGCGCAGCGCCAGGTCGCGCAGGACGGCCGTGCCGGTCGCGCCGCCGCCGACCACCACGACCTGGGTCTCGAGATCCGCCATCGCAGGGCCTCCTCGCGACGATCTTCGCACCCTCCACAAGGGTCCCGGCGCGCCCGGGTCGCCAGGTCGGACCGGGTCGGGTGGCCTCCCGTCAGGCCGTCTCCCCGCCGCCCTGCCGCAGGCGCCGGTAGCGGCGGATCAGGGCGTTGGTCGAGCCATCGTGCCGCAGGCCGGGCTCGCCGGGCTCGGCCAGCTCCCCGGCGATGCGGCCGGCGAGCTGCTTGCCCAGCTCCACGCCCCACTGGTCGAACGAGTTGATCCCCCAGACGGTGCCCTGCACGAGCACCTTGTGCTCGTAGAGGGCGACGAGCTGGCCGAGCACGCCGGGGCTCAGGGCCGGGGCGAGGATCGTGGTGCTCGGCCGGTTGCCAGGGAAGGTGCGGTGGGGCACCAGCTCGGGTGGCACGCCCTCGGCGGCCACCTCCGCGGCGGTCCGGCCGAAGGCCAGCGCCTGGGTCTGGGCGAGGAAGTTGGCCATGAGCAGGTCGTGGTGGTCGCCGACCTCCTCGGCGGGGCGGCAGAAGCCGATGAAGTCGCAGGGGACGAGCTGGGTGCCCTGGTGGATGAGCTGGTAGAAGGCGTGCTGGCCGTTGGTGCCCGGCTCGCCCCAGACGACCGGCCCGGTCTGCACGCCGGCCGGCCGGCCGTCGAGGGTGACCGACTTGCCGTCGGACTCCATGTCGAGCTGCTGCAGGTAGGCGGGGAAGCGCGCGAGGTACTGGCTGTAGGGCAGGACGGCCAGGGTGGCGGCGTCGAAGAAGTCGCGGTACCAGACCCCGATCAGCCCGAGCAGCACCGGCAGGTTGCGCTCGAACGGCGCGGTCCGGAAGTGCTCGTCCATGGTGCGGTAGCCGGCGAGCAGCTCCTGGAACCGCTCGGGGCCGACGGCGAGCATGAGCGACAGGCCGATCGCGGACGGCAGCGAGTAGCGGCCGCCCACCCAGTCCCAGAACTCGAACATGTTGGCCGGGTCGATGCCGAACGCGGCCACCTGCTCGGCGTTGGTCGACACGGCCACGAAGTGGCGCGCCACCGCGTCCTCGCCGAGCGCGCGGACCAGCCAGTCGCGCGCGGTCCGGGCGTTGGTGAGCGTCTCCAGGGTGGTGAAGGTCTTGGAGCTGACCACGAACAGGGTCTCGGCGGGGTCGAGGTCCCTGGTGGCCTCCAGGATGTCGGCGCCGTCGACGTTGGACACGAACCGGAACCTGCGCGAGCGGTCGCTCCAGGGCCGCAGCGCCTGGCAGGCCATGGCGGGGCCGAGGTCGGAGCCGCCGATGCCGAGGTTGACGACGTTGCGGATCGGCCGCCCGGTCGCCCCGGTCCAGGCGCCGCCGCGGACCTGCTCGCTGAAGGCGCGCATCCTGGCCAGCGTGGCGTGCACCGCCGGCACGACGTCGACGCCGTCCACCAGGATCGAGGCGCCCTCGGGGGCGCGCAGGGCGACGTGGAGGACCGCCCGGCGCTCGGTCGTGTTGATCTTCTCGCCGGCGAACATCGCGTCGATCCGCCGGCGCAGCCCGGCGCGCTCGGCCAGCGCGACCAGCAGGCCGACGGTCTCGCCGGTGAGGCGGTGCTTGGAGAGGTCGGCGTGCAGGTCGCCGGCCTGGAAGCTCAGGGCCGCGGCGCGGCCGGGCTCGGCGGCGAACAGCTCGCGCAGGTGGACGTCGCGGATCCGCCGGTGGTGGTCGGCCAGGGCGCGCCACTCCGGGGTCTGGTCGATGGGGCTCGCCGCGTCGGTCCTCGTGCTCAACGTCACCACGCCTCCTCGCGCAGGAAGCCCGCCCTCGGGGCCGCGGGCCGCGAGCGCGGCCGCCCCCGGGCACCCACTGTGCCGCCCGGCCGGCCGGGCCGCCAAGCGGCGGTCGTCCCGCCGCCCGCCACCGCGGTCCCGGCCGGCCGGGCGGCCTCCCGCCCGGCGGGCCCGCTCCTGCGGCCCGCGGTCAGCTCGTCAACAGTGCGTAGCCGCCGTTGCGGCGTGGCCTGCCGGGCGGACAGAACAGCCGGCGAGCGGTGGACGCCGCACGCTGCGTCGCCTGCCGCCTCGGACAGTGACCAGCTCGGACGCTGACCAGTCAAGGGTGGCGGCCGGCGCCGGTTGCCCGGCACGACCGTGGGGGAGCACCCCCGCCAGACCACGGGAGCAGACGCATGGGACGAAAGCTCGACAACGCCGTCGGTCTCTACCTGGACGGCATCCGGGACGGGAACTTCCGCGAGGCCGTGGCGAAGTACACCGCCCCGCCCTACAAGCAGCACAGCACCGGCGTCGCCGACGGCCCCGAGGGCTTCGTCGAGTTCTTCGAGGGGTTCGTCGCGCGCAACCCGCAGCGTGACATCCGGATCGTCCGCGCCTTCGAGGACGGCCGGTACGTCTTCGTCCACGCCTACCAGTCGCTCAACGGCGGGCAGGCGCGCTGGGTCACCACCGACCTGTTCGACACCGACGAGCAGGACCGCCTGATCGAGCACTGGGACGTCATCTCCGCGTTCCAGGACCGGACCGTCTCCGGGCACAGCCAGCTCGACGGGCCCACCGAGATCACCGACCTGGACCGCACCGAGGCGAACAAGGCGCTGGTGCGCGAGTTCCTGGTCGAGGTCATGCAGAAGGGCAACGTCGACCGGGTCACCGACTACATCTCCACCACGACCTACATCCAGCACAACCCGCAGGTCGGCGACGGGCTGCAGGGCCTCAACGAGTTCCTGGGCAAGCTCGCCCGGGGCGGCGGCAGCATGGTCTACGACCAGGTCCACAAGGTCGTCGGGCGGGGGAACTTCGTGGCCTCCCTGAGCCAGATGAACCTCTCCGGCCAGCTCCTGGCGGTGTTCGACCTCTGGCGCGTCCAGGACGGCCTGATCGTGGAGCACTGGGACAACATGGAGCCGCTGCCAATCCCCGAGCAGGCGAGGAACAGCGGCAAGTTCTGACCGCCTACCCTGCGGCGGCGGCCGCGCCAGGCACCCGCCAGCGGTGCGGGGCGCGGCCGGCCGCGGCCTCCAGGCTCGAGCGCACCAGCCCGGCGTGCTCCCCGGGCAGGCCGAGGTGGGGGAGCAGGGCGACCGCCTGCGCCTCCAGGTGCGCCAGCCCGTCGGTGAACGGCAGCCCCCAGCGCTCCGCCTGCCGCTGCAGCGGGGTGGGCCGGTCCCCGTAGACGGCGTCGTAGATCCGGGCGCCCTCGCGCGGCCGCAGGTCCTCCTCCAGCGGCGAGCGGCCGTCGCCCATGCCCAGCGGCGTGGTGTTGACCAGCAGCGCGGCGCGGGCCGCGTGGCCCATGCGGTCCTCCCACCGGGCCGCGGTCACCGCGTCCCGTCCGAGCCACGCCGACGCGTCCCGTGCCAGCCGCTCGGCCCGCTGCGGCGTCCGGCCGGCCACGACGACCCGCCCGGCCCGCCCCTCGAGGGCGGTGAGCAGCGCCGCGGCGGTCCCGCCCGCGCCGAGCAGCAGCACCAGGTCGCTCGGGGGGGCCGCAGCGAGCAGCGCGCGCGCCCCGGCCACGTCGGTGTTGTCGCCGGCGACCTCGCCGCCGCCGGCGTGCAGCCAGTTGCAGCCGCGTACCCGCTCGGCGTCGCGGCTGCGCAGCGAGGCCCGCGCGAACGCCCAGCCCTTGTAGGGCATGGTCACGTTGTAGCCGAGGACCTCGGGGTCGTGCAGGCCCGCCAGCGCCGCCGGCAGGCCGTCCTCGCCGACGTCCAGCAGCCCGTAGCGCCAGTCGAGCCTCAGCCGCGCGAACACCCCGTTCCACATCCCCGGCGAGCGGGAGTGCCCGATGCCGAGGCCGAGCAGGTACAGGCGCACGCGGCAGGCCTCCCGTCGCGAGGTGGCGTGGGAGGACGATAGCCGCCGCCGGCCCCGCGCGCCCGCGGGACGCGCGCCGGAGCCCATCCCCGCCGGGTCCGCTGGCAACGCGTGACGCTCCAGGAGCGCCGGACGACAGTTACCGCCGCGTCCGGTGGGTACGCATCCTCCCGCTGGGAGCAACGTGTCCGACCTGCACGGGGGGGCGGCGGCGCGGACGGTGATTTGTCCCGTCTGCCACGGTCGTGGCGTAATCGCCGGCGACCCCCCATGGAGAGCTGACGGGAGAGCTGGCGTGATGGCGATCTTCCCTGACGTCGCTGCGGTGCGGCTGCTGCCCGACGCGCGCAGCGAGCCGCGGATCACCCCGAGGCTGATCATCGTGCACACGATGGTCGGGAGCCTGCGCGGCACCGAGGCGCACTTCCGCCGCCGGGACGTGGTGGTCGAGAGCCACTTCGGGATCGGCGGCCCCACCGACGGCGCGAGCCTGGACGGGGCGATCTGGCAGTGGCAGGACACCGGCCGCCAGGCCGACGCGAACTACCGGGCCAACGCCTTCGCCGTCTCGATCGAGACCAGCGACGGCGGCAACCCGTCCCGGCCCTGGTCCCCCCGGCAGCTCGACGCGCTGGACCGGCTGATCCGCGCGGTCGCCAGGCGCCATCGCATCCCGCTGCGCCAGGCCACCCGCTGGGACGGGTCGGGGCTCGGCTGGCACGTGATGTGGGGCGCCCCGAGCCAGTGGACCCCGGTGGCCAAGACCTGCCCGGGTCCGGTGCGGATCCGTCAGTTCACCCACACCGTGCTGCCGCGGCTGCGGCAGCGCCCGATGGAGGATGAGGACGTGGCACTCGACCAGGGCGACAAGGACGCGATCCGCAAGATCGTCGACCAGGAGGTCAACGAGGTGTACCGGCTGATCGCGCGCGGGGAGATCGGCGGCGGACCCAGCCCCGCGCACTTCCAGGACTCCACCCGGGCGATCCGGGTGGACACCAAGGCGATCCTCGACAAGCTCGGGTCGCTGTCGCGGCCGGAGGTCGACGCCCGCGCGGTCGCCGCCGCGCTCGCGGCCGACGAGGGGTTCGTCAACTCGATCGCCGACCGGGTCGCGAGCGACCTGTCCGAGCGGATCCAGCCGTAGCGCCTCGCCCCGGCGCGGCGGAGCTGCCATGGTGGCCGCGTGCCCCGGCGACGGCGCCGGGGTCCGCAGCGCACGCGGGAGGTGACGCCGATGACCATGCGGCCGGTGGACGCGGACGGGCTCCGGGCCGGGCGGACCGCGGAGGTCGACCGGGCCGGGTCGCCTGGCGCGGACCGATGAGTCTCGGGCGGTGTCGGCGTTGCAACCCGTGACGCCGTCGAACCCGACCCCGCGATCCGAGGAGAGGCTGCATCGTGGACATGAAGCTGGAAGTGGTGCTGATGCCCGTGTCCGACGTGGACCGGGCGAAGTCCTTCTACGTCGACCGGCTCGGCTGCAACCTGGACGTCGACCACCGCGCGAGCGAGCAGTTCCGGGTCGTCCAGATGACCCCGCCGGGCTCGGCGTGCTCGATCACCGTCGGGGTCGGGCTCACCGACGCGGCGCCCGGGTCGGTGCGGGGCACGCACCTGGTCGTGGAGGACATCGAGGCCGTCCGCGCCGAGCTGGTGGGACGCGGCGTGGACGTCTCCGGGATCCGGCATCTGGAGGGGGGCGCGTGGGTGCCCGGCCCGGACCCCGAGCGCCGCGACTTCGCCTCGTTCGCCGACTTCAAGGACCCCGACGGCAACACCTGGATCCTGCAGGAGCGCGGCTGGCGCGCGCCCGGGCGGGACGGCGGCGGGACCTCCTGACGGCCCCGCCGGGGCCGGTCAGCCGGCCTGGCCCTCCGCGCCGCCGAGCGCCGGCGGGAGGCCGAAGCGGGTCACCAGCCCCGGGTGGAGGAACGTGGTCATCCGGGCGATCCGGCCGTCGCGTACGCCGATGACGACGAGGGCGCTCGCCCGGGCGTCCCCGGACCCCGCGGCGTCCCGCTCGTAGACAGCGAAGGCCGGCTCGCCGCTCGCCTCGGTCGCCAGCAGCCGCCAGCGGCCCGCCGTCCCCTCGGCCAGCAGGCTGGACCGCAGGAACCGCTCGATCGCGGCGCGCCCCTGGTACCACACGGGCAGGGGCGGCATGGAGTAGACGGCGTCCTCGCGCAGCAGGGCGACGAGCGCGCCCACGTCGGCCGCCTCCCAGGCGCGCACGTAGCGGCGCAGCAGCTCGGCGTCCACGCCCGCGGCGGCGGGCGAGATGGCCGCGGCGGCCGGGTGCTCGCGCCGCAGCGTGCGCCGCGCCCGGAACAGCAGGCTGTTGACCGTCGGCAGCGACTCGTCCAGCAGCTCGGCGACCTCCTTGGCGCGCCACGCCAGCACGTCGCGCAGGATCAGCACGGCCCGCTGCCTGGGGGAGAGCCGCTGGAGCGCGGCGACGAACGCCAGGGTGACGCTCTCGCGCCGGTCGTAGCGGGCGGCGGGGTCGTGGTCGACCCCGGCCACGAGCTCCCCGGGCACCGGCTCCAGCCACGGCGGCTCCAGCCTCGGCGCGGGCTGCGGGTCGGCCGGGTCGTCCGGCCCGCCGCCGGCGGGCGCCTGCCGGCGGGCGCGCGCGGCGAGCGCGTCGAGGCTGGCGTTGGTCGCGATCCGGTACAGCCAGGTGCGCAGCGACGCCCGTCCCTGGTAGGCGTCCCGCCCCCGCCAGGCGCGCAGCATCGTCTCCTGCACGAGGTCCTCGGCATCCTGGAAGGACCCGAGCATCCGGTAGCAGTGCAGCGTCAGCTCGCGCCGGTGGGGCTCGACGAGCGCGGCGAACCGCTCGCCGTCGAGCGCCCGCTCCCCGTCGGGAGGGGTGGTCCGCGGTGCTGGTCGCGGCGATCGGGACATGCCGTCGGTCGCTCCTGGAGGGGGCCGTGCTGGGGAAGACGACCTTACCCGAGCCCGCACAGTTCCGGCGTCCCGGCTCGTCTGTACCGGCGAACGCCCCCCCACCACACCGGGAGACCCGCATGACCGATCTGCCTGCCGACGCCGGCGCCGACCTGTTCCAGCTCACCGTCCGCGGCGCACCCGTGCCCGACAGCGTCGAGGCCGCGCGGACGCTGCACAACCAGACGGCCGGGGCGGACGCCAACGTCGCCGCCGCCCGCTCGCTGGGCGACCTCAGCCACAACGTGTACACGCCGGTCGGCGACGACCGGCACGAGATGCTGTTCCTGGACACCTGGAACAGCATCCAGGGCCTTGGCCGCTTCTTCGGCAACCCGCAGGTGCTCGAACTGGCCGGCCGGCTGTTCAAGGACCCCGACCGGGTCGTCTGGATGCCCGCCGAGGGCTTCGGCTCCTACGCGCTGCCGTCGCCGAGCGGCCGCCCGCCGGTCGGGCTCGGCATGCTGCGGGCGCCGCTGGTGTCGGTCGAGGCGGCGAAGGCCGCGTTCACCGCCCAGACCGCCGCGCACATCAACGATTCGCGACGTCACGGCCTGGTCAGCCACCAGGTGTTCATGCGCATGCCGGCCGCGCCGGGCGAGGAGGCGCCGCTCGAGCTGCTCGCCCTCGAGCACTGGAACGACCTGGACGGGATGCAGCGCTTCTACGCCGACCTGGAGAACTTCAGCGAGTTCACCCCCGCGTTCGCCGGGACGCCCGACACCTCGTCGTGGCAGGCGGCACCCGGGAGCTGGCGCGAGTGGTGATCCGCAGGCCTTGAGGCGACGGGGCGCGGCCGGGCGGCCGCGCCCCGTCCACGTGCACCCGTCCGGCGCTCACCTTCACTCGTACACGGTGGAGTAGATGCTGCCCCACTTGCCGCCGGTGATCTTGTACATCGTGAGCGCCTTGTTGGTGGTGTCGCCGAACTGGTCGAAGGTCTGCGGGCCGGTGGAGCCCTGGAAGTTGCTGGTGCGGCCCACGGCGTCGATGATGCGCGGCCGGGCCTCGGCGACCGACGCCGAGCGGGGCAGGACCTCGGCGAGCGCGCGGATGAGGATGTTGGTCGCGTCGTAGGACTGGCCGCCGTAGGTGCTGTAGGGCTTGGGGAAGTGCGCCGCGTGGTAGTCGGCGATGAACTGCTTGGCGCTCTTCAGCTGCTCGAGCGGCGCGCCGACCGAGGTGGCGAAGAGCCCCTCCGCGTCGTGGCCGAAGGCCAGCATGTCCTCGCGGTAGAGCGTGTCGCCGGCCATCATCGGGTGCTTGTACCCCGCGGCGCGGAGCTGGACGAGCAATTTGGAACCCTCTTCGTATTCGCCCGCGTAGTACACCAGCTCGGGGTTTTGCGCGGCGATCTTGCGCGCGACCGATTTGATGCCGGCAATGTCGTCCTCCTTGACGAACCTGGAGGACACGACCTTCCCGTTGCGGTTGGTGAACTCCCGCTCGAAGGCGGCGACCAGGCCGAGGCCGTACGGCTTCTGGTCGTTGACGGTCGCGACCGTCCGCACCCCCGGCCGATCCCGCGCGTAGCTGGCGGCGAACTGGCCCTGGAGCAGGTCGTTCGCGACCACCCGGAAGAAGTTCGAGAAGACCCTGTGGGGCGCCTGGGTGGGGTAGGGGCCGAGGCTGAGGGCCGGGTTGGTGTTGGAGAAGGAGATCTGCACGATGTCCTTCTGCGCGAGGATCGGGATGGTCGCGCGGGAGACGGTCGAGGACGAGGCGCCGATCAGCCCGACCATGCGCGGGTCGGCCGCGAACTTGGTGGTCAGCGCGGCGCCTTCCTCGGGCTTCTCCGCGTGGCCGGCGACCAGCTCCAGGCGGTAGCCGGGCACGGCGTTGGCGTCGTTGGCCTGCCGGATCGCCAGCTCCGCGGAGTTCCTCGCGCCCTGGCCGGGCCCGGAGGCGTCGCCGACCAGCTCGTCGATGAAGCCGATCGTCACGATCTGGGTGTCGTCGGGCGGGGGAGCGGTGACGGAATTGCAGGCGGTCAGCAGGATTGCGGCGATCAGCGCCAGCAGGCCGCCGGCGATGCGCCTGAGGTACCTAGCCACCGGTCCACCCTTCTGGTGAGCCCGACGTCGAGGGGTGAATCGTCGGGTATGTGGTGTCAGCCTCATTCCTGATTTTTGGGTTTGTCAAGCCCTTGCGGGCCTCCGAGTCAGCCTTGGCATTTCCGGACAGAGACCTCTGCTGTTACGAACCAGCCAGCCGCACCCACCGGACCGGGCCGCACCGGGATGGTACGACCTCCCGCGACGGGGACCGCCAGGCGCCGGCGTCCCGTTTCTGACCGGCTGGCTGTCGCGCAGGTGACCGCGCCGCGAAATCAGCTGGCCGACGCTGGGACTCCGGCTGCACGATACGCCGGCCGCCCGCTCCGGGGCGGCCGCCGAGGGCGGAAGGGGGTGTCCGGTCATGGCCGGGATCAACCGCTCCACCCGCTTCTTCGAAGGCGACTGGCACGGCGAGCCGCATCCCCGGCGGCCGGACGACCTGTGGTGCGCCGGGTGCCTGGCCTGGACGACCCGGGCCTGGTGGTGGAAGCACGTCCACCACGCTCCGCCCACCCGCTCCGCCTCCGCCTGACCACCCGCTCCGCCCGTCCCGGCCCGCCCCACGAGGATGGCCGCCGCCGGCGGCCCGGCGGTAGAGTCCCGGTGGAGTGCCCTGGCCCGCAAGCCCCCCGCGGAGTCGACCACGAGAATGCAGTTCCTGGTGCTGGGCCCGCTCGAGGTCGTCGCGCAGGGCCGCCCGGTCGTGCTGCGCGCGGCCAAGCAGCGGGCGCTGCTCGCCGCGCTGCTCGTGCAGGCCGGCCGGGCGGTGCCCGCCGACCGCCTGATCGACGCGCTCTGGGAGGGGCGGCCGCCCGCCTCCGCCGTCAAGACCCTGCAGACCTACGTGTCGCAGCTGCGCCGCGAGCTGGAGCCCGACGCCCGCCCGGGGGCCTGGGGGACGCTGCGGACCGCCGACGGCGGCTACCAGCTGCGCGTGGACCCCGACCGGCTGGACGCCGCCCGCTTCGAGCGGCTGGTCGACGACGGCCGGCGGGCGCTGGACGGCGCCCGGCTCGCCAGCGCCGCCGCGTGGCTGCGGGAGGGGGAGGCGCTGTGGCGCGGCCCGGCCTACGGGGAGTTCGCCGCCGCCCCCTTCGCCCGCGGCGAGGCCACGCGCCTGGAGGAGCTGCGGCTGGTCGCGCTGGAGTGGCGGGTCGAGGCCGAGCTGGGCCTCGGCGGCCATGCCGAGCTGGTCGACGAGCTGGAGGAGCTGGTCGGGCGGGAGCCGTTCCGCGAGCGGCTGTGGGCCCAGCTCATGCTCGCCCTGTACCGGTCGGGCCGGCAGGCCGACGCGCTCGGCGCCTACCGGCGGCTGCGCGACCACCTGGCCGGTCAGCTCGGCGTCGACCCGGTGCCCGAGCTGCGGCAGCTCGAGGAGCGGATCCTGCGCCAGGACCCGTCGCTGGCGCTCGCCGGCCACGTGCAGCAGGCGGGCGGCGACCTGTCGCGCCTGCCGCCGGTGCTCGCGGCGCTGCCGCCCGGGCGCCTGGCCGGCCGCGGCCACGAGCTGGACCTGCTGCAGCAGGAATGGGAGCGTGCCAGGGCGGGCGCGCGCCGGGTCGTGGTCGTCTCCGGGGAGCCGGGCATCGGCAAGACGCAGCTCGCCGCCGAGCTGGCCAGGACGGTCCTCGGCGACGGCGGCGACGTGCTGGTCGGGCACGCCGACGAGGAGCCGCTGGTCCCCTACCAGCCGTTCGTCGAAGCGGTCGGCCAGCACCGGGGCCTGGCCGCAGCGGCCGCCCGCCTGCCCGCGCCGGTATGGGCGCGCCTGGCCCCGCTGCTGCCGGCGGCCGGCCCGGTGGCCGCCGGCCCGCCGGCGTCGGGTCCCGGGCCGGTCCCGGCGCCGGGCGCCCCGCCGTCCCCGCCGGACCAGGACCTGGACCGGTTCCGGCTGCTGGAGGCGATGGCGGCGCTGCTCGCCGAGCTGGCCGGGACCGCGCCGCTGCTGCTGGTGCTGGAGGACCTGCAGTGGGCCGACCAGGCCACCGTGGCGATGCTGCTGCACCTGGCCGGGACGCCCGCCGGCGCGCCGCTGCTGCTGCTGGTCACCTGCAGCGCCGACGGGCGCGCCACCCCGCCGGCCCTGGCCCACGCGCTCGCCGAGCTGCGCCGCCAGCGGCTCGCGGAGCTGGTGACGCTGGGGGCGCTGGACGACGACGCGGTGGCCGGCCTCGCCGCCGCGGAGCTGGGCGGCCGCCCGGCCGCGCCGTTCGCCGCCGCGCTGCGCGCCGCCACCGACGGCAACCCGTTCCACGCCGAGGAGCTGCTGCGCCACCTGCGCGAGACCGGCGCGATCGACCCGGTCGCGGGCCGCTGGCCCGAGCCGTCGGCGCTGGCCGGGCCGGGCGTCCCCGGAGGGGTCCGCGCGGTGCTCGCCCAGCGCCTGGCGCGGCTGTCCGCCCCGACCGCGGAGCTGCTCCAGGCCGCCGCGGTCCTCGGCCGCGAGTTCGAGCTCACCCTGCTCGCCCGTGTGGCCGGCTGGGACGACGAGCCGGTCGTCGAGGGTGTGGAGGAGGCGCTGCGGGCCGGCATCCTGAGCGAGCGCGGCGCCTCCTGGGCGGCGTCGTACTCGTTCCGGCACGCGCTCGGCCGCGAGGCGCTGGACGCCGACCTGAGCGTGCCCCGCCGCCAGCGGCTGCACCTGCGCGCCGCCGAGGCGATCCGGACCGAGGGACCCGACGACCCGGCCGGGGTCGCGGCCGCCGCCCTGCACCTGCGCCTCGCCGGCCCGCTCGCCGACCAGGCCACGCTCGCCGAGCTGTCGACGCGGGCGGGCGACGCGGCCGCCGCCGTGTACGCCTGGGACGACGCCGTCGCGCACCTGCGGGCGGCGCTGGCGGCGCTGGAGCGGGCCGGCGCCCCGCCCGGCGAGCGCGCCCGCCTCGCCGAGCGCCTCGGCGTGCTCGTCTACCAGGCCGGCACCGGGCTGCGGGAGGGCATCGGCCACCTCGAGCAGGCGCTCGCCGGCTACCTGCCCGCGGGCGAGGAGGGGGCGGCCGCGCGGGTGCACTCGCGCCTGGGCATGTACCTCACGACCTACCCCGACACCCTGGACGTCCCCGCCGCCGCGGAGCACTACCGGGCGGCCGAGGCGATCCTGGCGCGGGGACCGGAGCAGCGGCCGCTCGGCTACCTGTACGTCGGCATGGCCATGGCCGCGGTGTTCGGCGTGCGCACCGACCGGATCGAGACGGCCTCGCGGCGGGCGCTGGAGGTGGCCGAGCGCCTCGGCGACGAGCGGCTCGCCAGCTGGGCCGGCTACCAGCGCGCCTGGTGGGCGTTCGACCGCGGCCGGCTGGCCGAGAGCCTGTCGCTGCACGAGGCCGTGCGCGACGCGGCCGCCGCGATCGAGGACGTGCGCATGGGCGCGTGGGTGGCGTTCGAGCGGGCGGTCCTGAGCGGCAGCTACCTGGCCGATCCGCGCACCGCCGAGGCCTGGTGCGCCGCCGCCCTGGAACTGCCGCACCTGCGGGCGTTCCCCAGGCAGCGCGACAACCTGCTCGACCAGCTCGGCCAGGCGCTGGGCGACGCGGGCGCGCTCGCCGACGCCCGCCGGATCGCCGGCGGCCTGGACCCGGGGAGCGTGCTGGAGCGCATGCTGTGGTACTGGTCGGGGGAGTGGGAGCGCGCCGAGGCGGCCTGGGTGACCGCCAGGGAGCGCGACCTCGCCGCCGGCGACCGGCTGGACGCCACCCTCGGCGCCTACTGGCTCGGCCGCCTGCGGCGCCGGCTGGGCGACGCCGACGCGGCCGCGTCGGTGCTCGCCGAGGGGCTCGCGGTGGCCCTGGACGGGCCGCACGTCCCCGCCGAGGTGCTGCTGCGCGCCGAGCTGGCCCTGCTCGGCGCGCAGGCCGGCCGGCCGGAGGCGGCCCGGCCGCACCTGGCCCGCTGCACGGAGATCCTCCAGGCGGGCGAGGACTGGCGCGGCTGCGCGGGGCGGGTCCAGCTCGCCGCGGCGGTGCTGGCGGCGGCCGAGGGAGGCGGCGTCGCGGACGCGACCTTCGCCGCGGCCGCCGCGACCTTCGGCGCCTACGACCTGGCCTGGGAGGAGGCGGAGGCGCACCAGCTCTGGGCGGGTGCGCTGGACGCGGCCGGGCGCCCCGCCGACGCGCACGCGCACCGGCAGGTGGCCGCGGGGATCCACCAGCGCCTCGGCGCTCCGGAGCGCTGGGCCACGGGCTGACGCCGCCGGGCCCCGGCGCCGCTACCGCGCCGCGGGCCGGTAGGTCAGCAGGACGTTGCCGGACCTGAACAGCCTGGTGCCCACCAGCGTCAGGCGGATCCGCTCGCCCGCGGTCCGGAACACCGACCGGCCGGCGCCGAGCACGACCGGGTTGACCATCATCCGCAGCTCGTCGACCAGCCCCGTCCCGAGCAGGCTCACCGTGAGCGCCGAGCTGCCGAAGATCGAGATGTCCTTGCCGGGCTGGTCCTTCAGCTTCGCGACCTCGGTGGCGACGTCGCCGCGGAGGATCGTGGTGCCGGCCCACCCGGCCCGTTCGAGCGTCCGCGAGACCACGACCTTGGGCAGCGTGTTCATCCTGGCCGCGACCCTCGGGTCGTCCTGCTCGGCCGCCGGGGTCGGCCAGTAGGCCGCCATCCCCTCGTAGGTGACGCGCCCGAACAGCAGCGTGCCGGTCTCCTCGAGCTGCTGGAGGCCGAACTCGTTGAACTCCTCGTCGACGACCGGCCAGTCGAACTCGCCGTTCGGCCCCTCGTCGTACCCGTCGAGGGTCACGACCAGGAACGAGTTGATCCTGCGCATCACGGCTCCCTTGCGTCCGGCGTCCGGTGCCCACGCGGCGGGTCGCCCGCCACCCTACCGGCGACGCCGGACAGCCCGGCTCCGGTGCCCGAGCACGGGGGCGCGGCGGGATCCCCGTCCCGTTCCATCCGCCCAGCTCGGGCGCTGCGAGGACGCGGGGAGCCACGCGGTCGCGACCGGCGTCCCTCGTCCCGCGACCGTGGTAGGTTCCGCCGACGGAGCAAGCTCGTCCGCTCATCCGAGGCCCAGCCCATGGACACTCCTTCGCCGGACAACCCGTCCCCGCCGTCCGGCAGAGGCCGGGAATCCCCGTCCCCGCCGGCACCGGGCGTCGCCTGGGCGGATCCCGCCGCGGGCGACCAGCAGCAGCAGCCCGCCTGGGATCCGCCGCCGGCGTGGGCCGCCCCGGCGCCGCCGCCCCGGCGGCGCCACACCGGCCTGATCGTCGGCCTGGTCGCCGCCGGGGTCGCGGTGCTGGTGGCGGCGGCGATCGCCGTGGTCGCCGCCACGGACACGGGCTCGCGACCCGTGGCCGCCACGACCGCCACCACGCCGATCGTGGGGCCGGCGATCCAGGGCGACCGGTACGCCTTCGGTGTGCCGGCGAGCTGGAAGGACGTCACGTCCGAGGCGCGCGCCCGAGCGGGCGCCGCCATGCCGCAGGGCGTCACCGTGCTGCACGTGCTGAACCCGGAGGGTCCCGGTCCGACCGGGACGGGCGCCGTCCTCCAGGTGCTCCGCCAGCCCTGCCCGTGCGGTGACCTCGACGAGCTCCCCGACCAGGTGCTCACCGGTGCCGGCTCCCGGGCGGAGGTCTCCATGATCGGCGCCCCGCAGCACGCAGAGCTGGGGGGCGAGGAGGCGATCACGTTCGAGTTCACGGGCAGCCCGGACCGGACCACGAACCTCCACTTCCGGATGTCCATCGCGGTCCACGCGGGCTCGGCCTACATCGTCTCCATCGATTCCCTGGACACCGCGTTCGCCGGCTACGAGGACGACTACCGTCACGTCGTCCGGACGTGGCAGTGGCGCTGAGGGACGGCGGCGGGGAGCATCGGATGCCCGACGGCCTGCCCGGAGAAGGCACCTGGCAGCCCATCGGCCAGGGTGGCCCCGCCGTCCCGCCTCCCGCCGTCCCGCCGGCGTCGCCTCCGTACGGCTACGGCCATGGCTCCGGTGGTGCCGGCCCGGTGCCCGTCTTCCAGTACGGCCAGGTGTGGCCGCCGTACCCGCAGCAGGTCAACGGCATGGCGATCGCCGCGCTGTGCTGCGGGCTCGGCGCCTTGCTGCTGTGGGGTGTCCCGGCACTGCTCGCGGTGATCTTCGGGCACGTCGCGCTGCACCAGATCCGCACGTCGGGCCAGGCGGGCAGGCCCCAGGGCGGCCGCGGCATGGCGATCGCCGGGCTCGTGCTCGGCTACATCGGGCTCGCCTTCCTCACGGTGGCTCTGCTGGTCCTCCTGGGGTCGATCGGCAGCGGCATCGCGTCCGGTTAGGCGACAGCTCGCGACCCGGACGGCAGCCGGCGGCTCAACCCTGCAGCCCGCCCTGGACCCGGGCGAGGTCCGGCACGAGGGCGCCGAGGGCGCCGGTGGGGCACGGCCCCTTGCAGATCGACGACATCAGCAGCTGAGCCAGCAGCAGGAGGACGAAGCTGCCTGTGCCGGCCGCCGCCGCGACGGGGTCGGCTGGCGTCGTGCAACCGTCGCCGCAGGGACTGGCGTCGTCGAGCGGCCCGCCCTGCCCGGTCGGACGGAGCTGGCCGTCCGCCTCGGTCCGCTGGTTGCCAGGACCCTCGGATCCGTCGCCGGCCGCAGTGTGCTGCCCGTCCGGCTGCTGCCCGTCCGGCTGGAGGTCCGCGTCGACAGAGGGCGGCGGATCCTGCCGATCCTTCTGGCCGGTCGGGGCGTCCCCGCCGTCCGTGACCTCGCCGCCGTCGGGCAGCGCGATCCCAGAGGTGCTCGTGTCGCCGCCGCTGCCGCCGGTGCCGCCGAGTGTCGCGGCCATCGGGGCATCCAGCGTCCCGTCCCCGGACGGCTCCGGGGACGGGACGCCGTCGTCCGCGCGCGCCCCCGGCACCACCACGGCGACCAGGACCAGCGTCAGGCCGGCAGCCAGGAGCCGACCCCGCGGCCGCGGCCGTCGGGACGGCCGCCGGCGTGCCCACGCCAGGGGCGCCGCGGGCCGGGGTCCGTCACGGGCTGGTCGGGCTGCACCCACGAGGCCACCTCACCGCTGGGGATCCGGTCATGCATCCCCCGACCTCACTGCCGCCGGAAGGCGGTGCGGACACCGAGCGCCGGCACCAGGCCGGAGGGTCGCCATGGCGCAACCTGGATGCGCTGCTTGTAGGAATCGTGAGAGCCGGTTGTGGCCACCGCCTCGGTTGGTTCACGGTCCGGCCGTGGCGGACCCTACGAGCGGTCCTGGCCAGCACTTCAGCCGGTGTTCGCGAAGGTGGTGTCGGTAGCCAGCTCGGTGACCGAGGGACGCCGCATGCCACGCTCGCAACCCCCACTCAGCCCCGACGCTCACAGCGCCGCAGGCGGCTGCTGATCGTCGTCATGGCCGTGGCCCTCGTGGCCGTGCTCGTGCCGCGGGCGATCGCCAATGGTGAGGGGACCGACGTGCTCGACTTCGACGTCGCCTGGGACGATGAGAGCATCGGCGCGGAGAGCCAGGTGGCCGGGAACAACAGCGGCGGCTCCAGCGCCAACGGCGAACCGGACGTCCCCGTGGGTGAGGAGGCCGGACAGCGTGGCGATCCTGGGACCGCTCGTCTTTCACCGCCGCCGCGCTTGGCGGCAAGATCAGTGCGCTCATGGCTGTCATGAGAGAGCGCCTGGCCACCGGCTACTACCCGACGCAGCAGTGAGATCCGGCGACCCGCCGAAGGGGCCATGGCCGGCGCCGAGCGTGGACGCGCCACCGTCACCCCGACGTCTCGCGGCCCTGCGATGAGCGTGTGGCCGTTGGCGGACCCGCTCCTTGACTGGGAGGTCCGGACATGACCAGTAAGTTCACCGAACTTGCGATCGACTGTGCCGATCCCAACGGTCTCGCCCGGTTCTGGTGCTCGGTCCTTGCCTACGAGGTGCAGAACGAAGACGACGGAATTGTCACAATCGGCTCCCCTCTGGTGCCTGACGGCAAGCACCACCCTGGCCCGGTGCCACCGACGTTGACCTTCGCGCACGTGCCCGAGGGCAAGACCGTCAAGAACCGGCTCCACCTCGACGTCAACCCAACCGACAGGGAGCAGGACGAAGAGGTCCGTCGCCTGCTCGACCTCGGTGCTCGACACGCCGACGTCGGCCAAGGCGATGCGAGCTGGGTCGTCCTTGCCGACCCGGAGGGGAACGAGTTCTGCGTCCTTGCCGACCGCCGCCCCTGACCGCTCGAACCCCACGTGCAAGCCTTTCTGCAGCTCAGAGCAGATCAAGCAAGCGCATGTGCCCACAAGCTGCGGAACTCCGGTTCACGGGCGCGCTCGACCGCGACAGGGCTGACAGTGGTA
>DATFRI010000055.1:0-73625 GCA_035263405.1 Actinomycetes bacterium
TCATCGCATCCACAGTCGTCGTCCCAGGCTTTCGCCACGGGGAGTTGGGTGGTTGCGATCGCCCCGCCGCTGGCGAGGACCAGCATGAGGGCAAGGGTGAGGGTGCGCAGCCGTCGCCTGGGGGGCCGCTGGGGGAGCTCGGTTGGGGTCGGGGGGGTGGGGTGGGCTCGCCGCAAGTGGCGGGAGGGGGGTCGTCGCATCATGGGTGTCCTTCGAACCTCGGGGGGATGAATGCGGCCGGGGAGTTGACGCTGGCAGGCGGTGGGCTGCGCGGGCGGTGCCCGCCGCGACCCGAGCGTGGCGTCCCGGCCGCGGATCGTCTGGCGGGTCGCGGTGGCGTCGCCGGGCCGGTCGGTGGTCGCCTGGCCGCGGCGGTGGGGGGTGCTGCAGCAGCGCGGCCACGACGGGTGGGTGCTGGTGGGGTGCGGGATGCGCGCGTAGGCGTGGGGGTGGCGGTGGTTGGCTGGTCGTGTGCCGGGGCGGCTGGCTGTCGCATCATCGTCTGGTCCCTAGGGTCATGGTCGGGTTGGGCTCATGGCTGGGCAGGGCGCAGGTTGGAGAGCGCGGGCGCGGCATGGGTGGCTGTTCCTGCGGGGGGTTGAACAGCGTGCCGAGTGGGGCCACTGGGGGCGTGACCACCGGAGGTTGCAGCTTGCAAAGGAATACTGTGAGGACCTTGAGAGCAGCTTGAGCGCTCGCTAACGATCTGACCGATAAGCCGAAGAGGCTGACAGCTTGCCAACGAGGCAAGGGGTCAGCGGTGCGAGACTTGTGCCGCCGTTGGACGACCCGGCCGCTTCTCGTATGGACGCTCGATTCCCGATGCTTGGGCTGATGTGGCAGGCTCACAGCATGGATGGATTCGAGGCCGACGGCCGCGTCTACAAGACAACCAGGGCCTCCGATGTCGTTCGGGACGGCATGACGCTGGAGCTGGAGGAGGTCGCCCTGGAACCCGGACGAGGGATCCTTGCGGAGGCTTTCTGGCACGACCCTGATGGCCGCTTTACCTTCACTGTCTACGACAAGGATCCTCTACCGTTCGCGCTGGTCGAGTGGTTCGTGACCAAGGCACGGCACCTCTTGCCTCCAGCTGCTGAAGCCGCGTCGGCCGCTGACCACCAAAGCGGCAGCGATAGCGTGTAGATCAGCCCCAAGTCCAGCGCTACCAACGAGGCAGGAGGTCGCTGGAGGGTTGAGCCGCCCTGCGGGCGGGCCGGCGTGGCGCCGGGCTCACCGCTGACCGGCCGGAACCCGAGTCACGCGGACCGGGCCTCGGCCTGCGGCGGGTCAACGCCTCCGGCCGGCCCCTCCGCAATCTCAACCGCCCGCAGGGCGGCGGCGGACCGTAGCTCCCGCACCAGGGCGCTCGCCCGTCCGGATGCACCCGCCTCGCCGCTGCGGCAGTGGTGTCCTTCGGACGATCGATGACCAGCCCTGCCTTCTCGGCTCCGCCGGATGGTAGCGCCGTCCCGTCGTCTGTCCAGGTCGTTCGGCGCCGATCGCGTTCACCGTGGATCGGTCGGCACGATCGGGGGAGTGCGATCGGCGGCGCTCCACCTGGACATCCGCCGCTCCGTGCGCCGTAGCAACGGCAGGACAGGGCTGGTCGAAGGAAAGCAGGGGCAAACCCGCACAGCCGGACGCTCGATCAGGCGAGGCGGCGGCAAGTCGTGCCCTCCGCGTGCCCTACCGGAGGGTCAACAGCGGTCAACCACGGTCAGCCACGACCACGCAGCCAGCCCCGGCCTGAGCCGATCCCTGTGGGTGAGCGCTCGGAGTGCTTGGGAGCAGGGGTCGCCAGGCCGTCTCCAGGCCGTCACAGGTCGAGAAACAACGGCAAGCACTCATTGTGATTGGCAAGGAGATGCCCAGGTCAGAGTCCTTCCCAGGGCGTCCGTTCAGCCGTCGGCGTGGCTGGCGGCGACGAACGTGGTGAAGTTGAACTTGAGGTCCTGGATGCGCCGCTCGACCACGCGCAGGCCGAACAGCTCGGCGCAGCGCTCCGAGGCGATCACCGCGGTCGCCGGTGGAAGCTCGCCGGACCCGAGCATCCGGGCCGCCTCGGCAGTGTCGGGCTCCTCGGTCACCAGCGTCGTCGGGAAGTTGTGCCGCAGCCACATCCGGCACTGCCGCAGCGCCTGCTGGTGCGACGCGATCCGGTCGATCTGGTCGCGACCTGGCAGGCTGGGGTGGCCGAGCAGCGCGTGGTTCACGTCGATCTCGAACAGGTCCTCGACCTTGAAGCGGTGGGCGGCCATCGCGTACACGCTCTCGTAGACGACCCCGCCGTTGGAGTTCTCCAGCGCGAAGATGCCGAGCTCGACCTCCCGGGACTCGACCGCGAGCAGGACGCCCTCGGTGCTGACCAGCTCGACGATCTCGATCTCGCCGAGGCCGTTGTCGCGGGCGTACTCCAGCGCGGCCTCCTCGGAGAACGAGCCGCGGATCCCCATCACGCCGACGCGGCGCACATCTCCCAAGGACGGTCTCCTGTACACGGGCCCGGACCGAGGTCGGAGCAGAGCGACGCCTCCGATCGCTGCGCTGGCTTGCCGGCTGGAGCGGGAGGAGCGGGGGCGAGCTGCATGCAATCCTACGGCCCAGCGGCCGCCGCGGCGACCCGACCCGGGCGCGCGCGGTCAGCCCGCCTGCCGGCGCAGCTCGGCCCGGTCGACGTAGCGCGCGGGCCCGAGCCCGCCGTCGAGGATCGGGACGCGGAACAGCGAGCCCGTCCGGAACGCCGGCCAGGCGGGCAGCAGGCCCGCGTCGAGCAGGAACCGAGGGATCAGGTCGGCGTGACCGACGGCCACGAGGTCGCCGCCCGGCGCCGCCCGGACCGCCTCGGCGACCCAGCCGGCCAGGTCGGGAGCGTCGTAACCGAGCCGTCGGTCGGGCTGCACCTGGAGCCCGGCGGCGGCGGCGAGCGGCTCCGCGGTCTGGACGCAGCGCAGCCACGGGCTCGCGGCGACCAGCGCGAGCGTCGACCCGGCGAGCGCGGCGGCGAGCCGCTCGGCCTGGCGGCGGCCGCGCTCGACCAGCGGCCGGTCCCGGTCGGCCTCGGTCCAGGTCTCGCGGTCGGCGGCCTTGGCGTGGCGCACCAGCAGCAGGTCGGGCATGCGCCCAAGTCTCCCCGGCCCGCCGCCCGGCGGCAACGGCTGCGCGCCCGCGAGCACCTTTTCGGCGCCGGTTTGGCATCCTTGTCGTCTCGACCCCCACCGTCACGTCCAGGAGGTGTCCGCCCATGGGCCCGCCGTGGCCGCGGGTGGTCCGCGCCGCGCTCGCGGCCGTGCTGCTGGCCGGTGCCGCCACGGGCTGCTCGGACGGCGAGGAGCCGGCGGCGCCCGCGCCGGTCCAGAAGCAGGGGCCGGGACGCTGGGTCCAGCGGGCGCCGATCCCGACCCCGCGCAGCGAGGTCGCGGTGGCGGTCCTGGACGGCAAGGTGCACGTGCTCGGCGGGTTCGGGGGCTTCAGGGGCAGGACCCGCGCGCACGAGGCGTACGACCCGGCCACCGACCGCTGGCGGACGCTCGCCGAGCTGCCCCGGCCGCTGAACCACGCGGGCGCCGCCGTGGCCGGCAGGAAGCTGTACGTGCTCGGCGGGTACGACACCGCCAGCGGCAAGGCGGTCGCGGACGTCTCGGCCTACGACCCGGCGGCCGACGCGTGGGTGCCGCGCGCGCCGATGCCGACCGCGCGCGGCGCGCTCGGCGTCACGCAGGTCGGCGGCCTGATCTACGCGGTCGGCGGGACCGGCGAGGGCGGCGACCTGGCCGCGAACGAGGTCTACGACCCGGCGGCGGACACCTGGCGCACGCTCGCGCCGCTGCCCACCCCGCGCGACCACCTCGGCGTCGCGGCCCTCGGCGGCCGCGTCCACGTGGTCGCCGGGCGGCTGCGGACCCCGGCGAACAACATCGGGGTGCACGAGGTCTACGACCCGCCCACCGACCGCTGGACGACCGCGGCGCCGCTGCCGACGCCGCGCAGCGGGGTGGCCGCGGTCGTCGCCGGCGGCGTGCTGTTCGTGCTCGGCGGGGAGAGCGACAAGGGCACCTTCGCCGAGAACGAGGGGTTCGACCCTCGCAGCGGCCGCTGGCGGGCGTTCGAGGGGATGCCCACGCCGCGGCACGGCATCGGGGCCGCGGAGGTGGACGGCGTGGTGTACGTGCCCTCGGGCGGCCCGACCCCCGGCGCCTCGCGCACCGACCGCCACGAGGCGTTCATCCCGTGACGGCGGGCGGGGCCGCGCCGGGGGGCCCGGACGGCCCGCGCCAGGCCGGAGGAGCCCGCCCGGAGCCCGGACCCGCGGCCCCGTGCGCGGCGGCGCTGCGGGTGGCCACCTGGAACATCGCGGCGGGGCAGCGGGCGGCGGGCGGGCTCGGCGCCGTCGCCGAGGTGCTGCGCGGGCTGGACGCGGACGTCGTCGCGGTGCAGGAGGTGGACCGGCTGGCCGAGCGCAGCGGCACCGTCGACCAGGCGCGCGCGCTGGGGGAGGCGCTCGGGATGTCCTGGCGGTTCGTCCCGGCGCTGCTGTTCGACGGCCGGGACGGGCGCGGCTGGCGGCCGCTGGAGGACGGCGTGCCCGACCCGGGCGGGCCCGCGTACGGCGTCGCGCTGCTCGCACGGACGCCGCCCGAGCGCACCGAGCGGCTCGCGCTGCCAGGACCCGGCCCGGGCACGGCGGGCCGGCGCCGCGAGCCGCGGGTCGCACTGCTCGCGCGCGTGGCCGCCGGCGGCCGGTCGCTGACGGTCGCGGCCACGCACCTGGCCAACGGCTTCCCGTGGAACGCCGTGCAGCTCCGGTTCCTCCAGGACCGGCTGCCGCGGCTGCCGCCGCCCGCGCTGCTCCTCGGGGACCTCAACCTGCCGGCCTGGGCCGTGGCGGTGGCCGGCCGCCGGGGGTGGCTGCGGTCGCGCTGCGGCGCGACCTTCCCCGCGCACCGACCCGTCAGCCAGCTCGACCACGTGCTCGCCCGCAGGGGCGAGGCCCGCCTGCTCGGCGCGCGGACGGTCGCCTCGGGCGCCAGCGACCACCTCCCGGTCGTCGCCGAGGTGGCGCTGGCGGGCCGCTGACGCCCCTCAGCCCGCGGGGCGCTCGAACCAGCCCTGCATCGTCTGCAGGAAGAACATGTCGCCGCGGATCTTCAGCTTGCCGGTCATGACCGCCTGCATCGGGTTGAGCGCGCCGGCGAGCAGCTTC
Source organism: Actinomycetes bacterium (assembly GCA_035263405.1). Taxonomy (GTDB): domain Bacteria; phylum Actinomycetota; class CALGFH01; order CALGFH01; family CALGFH01; genus DATFRI01. The sequence goes on from DATFRI010000055.1 coordinate 5,204, forward strand.
AGGAAGTCGGGGAGTTGCACCTGGACGGTCGCCCTGGGCTGCTCCGCGGGCCCGCGCCCGACCTCGCAGCGGCCGTCGGCGATCCGCATCCGGTACTGCCGGGTCCCGTCGGGGGCGGCGATGTCGTACTGGACCACCGCCTCCTGCCCGGCGGCCCGCTCCGGGACGAACGCCCCCGCCATGCCCGCGAACACCTGGTCGAGGACGCTGTCGACGCCGCCCTGCTGCTGCTGGATCGTGGCGGTGAGGTCCTCGGCGGACATGGATCGGACGGCGGCGGCGAGCTGGTCGAACCGGCTCGCGTCGATCTCGCTCATGGGCGCTCCTGATCGCGTTCGGGCAGGCGGCGCAAGCGTACGGCGCGGCCCCGGGGGATCGCGAGCACCCGCCGGGGGTCGCGATCCGGCCCGCCGCGCGCCGCGCGGCCGGTCAGCCGAAGTCGATCGCGGCGTAGCGGTTCAGCTTGCTGAACTGGTGGCGGGCGTCGATCAGCCGCACGGTGCCGGACTTGGCCCGCATCGACAGCGACTGCGTGAGCGCGCCGCGGCGGTCGAAGCGGACCCCGCGCAGCAGCTCCCCGTCGGTCACGCCGGTCGCGGAGAAGAACACGTCGTCGCCCTGCACGAGGTCGTCGATGGACAGCACCGCGTCCAGGTCGTAGCCGGCGTCCAGCGCCGCCCGCCGCTCGGCGTCGTCGCGGGGCCACAGGCGGCCGAACAGCGCGCCGTCCATGCACTTGAGCGCGGCCGCCGCGATGACCCCCTCGGGGGTGCCGCCGATCCCGACCAGCAGGTCCACGCCGGTGCCCTCGCGCGCGGCCATGATCGCCCCGGCGACGTCGCCGTCGGGCAGCAGCTTGATGCGCGCCCCCGCCTCGCGGATCTGGCCGATCAGGTCGGCGTGGCGCGGCCGGTCCAGGATCGCGACCGTCAGGTCGTTCAGGCCCGCGCCCTTGGCCCGCGCGACCGCCCGCAGGTTCTCGCCCAGCGGCGCGCCGAAGTCCACGGCGTCGCGGGCGTCCGCCCCGACCGCGAGCTTCTCCATGTAGACGCACGGGCCCGGGTCGAACATGGTCCCGCGGCCGCTCAGCGCCACCACGCTGAGGGCGTTGGGCTGCGCCTTGGCGGCGAGCGAGGTGCCGTCGATCGGGTCGACGGCGATGTCGACCTCGGGCGGCTCGCCGTTGCCGATCTCCTCGCCGTTGTACAGCATCGGCGCCCGGTCCTTCTCGCCCTCGCCGATGACGACCACGCCGGTCATCGGGACCGAGCCGAGCACCGCGCGCATCGCGTCGACCGCCGCCTGGTCGACGGCCTCCTTGTCGCCGTAGCCGGTCTTGCGGCTCGCGGCCATCGCGGCGGCCTCGGTCACGCGCACCAGCTCAAGGGCGAGATTGCGGTCGGGCGCCTCACGGTCAGGTCGAGCGTTCATCCAGCACCTCGCTTGGAGCGGCAGGTCGCGGAGGCCTGGCGACCGCTTCTGCGGGCAACCGTAGCAGACGCTCGGGCGCCCTCCAGGCCGGCTGGCAAACCAGCCTGCCGCGTCGTATTCTCTGAAGTGTTGAGGCCCCTGTCGTGCAGGTGCGGCCTCCCAGCCGGGCCCCTGGCGCCCCCGATCCCACCCGGACGGCGCTCGGGGCCCGCTGCATCTCCCCTCCACGCCGGACCGCCTCGCCGGGACCCGCGGCTCAGTATGCGGGCCCGACCGGGCGCACGCGCTGGGCCGGGTCGACGTACAGCCCGTCGCGGACCAGCTGGGCGGGGATCCGCTCCAGCGGCGGGCCCGAGGTCAGCGGCCGGCCGTCGGCGTCCCAGCGGCGCCCGTCGCAGGTGCGGGCGAAGCCCGGCCCGCCGGCCTGCACGGGGCAGGTGCCCGCGGGGGCGAGGAAGGCGTGCAGGCCGCCGTGGCGGCGGTCGACGACCACCCTGCGACCGGCGAGCCCGACCTCGACGACCCGGCCGGGCTGGAACGCCTGCGCCGGCCCGGCCCGCTGCCACGGCGCCCCGGGATGGTCCGAGCGCGTCAGGAACACGATCCCCGCCAGCAGGATGAGCGCCGCCGCGGCCAGCGCGCCCAGCAGCCAGGGGGCGCCGAGCTGGCTGCGCAGGACGAGCTTGCGGGCCCGCGCCGCGCGCGGCGGCAACCAGGCGACCCGCGGCCGCGTGTCCGGGTCGGCCACCGGATCCCCTCCCTCGCGCGTCCCGGTGGTCGGCCACCGGTCGGTCCCCCGTCCTCAGCAGGGCCGGTGCAGCCGCGACCCCGCTCCGCCGGCCGGCGCCCACCGGCGCGCACCGACGGCCGCGCCGGTGGGCGCCGGCCACCTGACGGTAGTATCCGCCTGGTCCCCGACCCCGGCACGCGCGGGCCGGCGGACGGTACGGCCGTTGAGCGGAGGGTGGGGCATGGACCTGTTCGAGTACCAGGCGAAGGCGCTCTTCGCCGAGCACGGCGTGCCGGTGCCCCGCGGACGCGTCGCCGTATCCGCGGACCAGGCGCAGGAGGCCGCCGCCGAGCTGGGCGGCCGGGTCGCGGTGAAGGCGCAGGTCCAGACCGGCGGCCGCGGCAAGGCCGGCGGGATCAAGCTCGCCGGCGACCCGGCCGAGGCGCGCGCGAAGGCCGAGGCGATCCTCGGCATGGACATCAAGGGGCACGTCGTCCGGCGCGTGCTGGTGGAGCAGGCCAGCGACATCGCCGCCGAGTACTACCTTTCGATCCTGCACGACCGTGCCGGCAAGGGCCTGCTGATCCTGGCGTCCGCCGAGGGCGGCGTCGAGATCGAGGAGGTCGCGGCCGAGCGCCCCGGGGCGATCGTGCGGGTGCCGGTCAACCCGCTGATCGGGCTGCGCCCCTACCACGTCGACCAGGTGCGCTACGGGATCGGCTTCCCGCCCGCGGCGCGCGAGGGCTTCGGCGAGCTGCTCACCAGGCTGTTCGCGCTGCTGCGCGCGGCCGACTGCACCCTGGTGGAGGTGAACCCGCTGATCCTCACCACCGGTGGCGGGGTCGTCGCGCTCGACGGCAAGGTGACGCTGGACGACGCCGCCATGTTCCGCCACCCGGAGTTCGAGCAGCTCCGCGACACGTTCGCCCCCGACGAGCAGGAGCGCATGGCCAAGGAGCGCGGGCTGCAGTACGTCAAGCTCGACGGCGAGGTCGGCATCATCGGCAACGGCGCGGGCCTGGTGATGAGCACGCTGGACGTCGTCGCCGCCGCAGGCGGGAAGGCGGCCAACTTCCTCGACATCGGCGGGGGGGCGTCCGCGGAGACGATGACCGCCGGGCTGGAGGTCATCCTCTCCGACCCCAAGGTCCGCAGCGTCCTGGTCAACATCTTCGGGGGCATCACCCGCGGCGACGTGGTGGCGCGCGGCGTGCTCGACGCGCTCGACCGCCTGGGCGACCGGGTGCGGGTCCCGCTGGTCGTGCGCCTGGACGGGACCAACGCCGAGCAGGGCCGGGACCTGCTCGCCACCGCGCCGAGCGACAAGGTGGTCCCGGCCAGGACCATGCTCGGCGCCGCCGCCAAGGCGGTCGAGCTGGCGCACGCCGGCCGCGCCGCGCCGCAGCCCTGACCCGTCACACCGCGGCCCACCGCCGCGGCCCGACCCCGCCGGCCCGACCCAGGAGCACCTCGCCATGGCCATCCTCGTCGACACGAACACGAGGCTCGTCGTCCAGGGCCTCACCGGCCGTGAGGGCCGCTTCCACGCACTGCGCAACCGCGCCTACGGCACCAACGTCGTGGCCGGGGTGACCCCCGGCAAGCAGGGTCAGGACGTCGAGGGGATCCCGGTGTTCAACACCGTCGCCGCGGCGGTCGCCGAGACGGGGGCCGACACCTCGCTGATCTTCGTCCCCGCGCGCTTCGCGGTCGACGCGCTCTACGAGGCCGTCGACGCGGGCATCGGCACGGTCGTGCTGATCACCGAGAACATCCCGGTGCTGGACATGACCGCCGCCTACAACTACGTGCGCGCGCGCGGCGCGACCCTGATCGGCCCCAACTGCCCGGGGGTCATCTCCCCGGGCAGGGCCAACGTCGGCATCATCCCGGGCGAGATCACCGTCGAGGGCCCCGTGGGGCTCGTGTCACGCTCGGGCACGCTCACCTACCAGGTGATGTCCGAGATGGCCGCCGCGGGCGTCGGCCAGACGACCTGCGTGGGCATCGGCGGCGACCCGGTGGTCGGCTCCAGCTTCATCGACGTCCTCGGCCGCTTCGAGGCCGACCCCGAGACCGAGGCCGTGGTCATGATCGGCGAGATCGGCGGCGAGGAGGAGGAGCAGGCCGCGCGCCACGTCGCCGAGCGGATGGCCACGCCCGTGGTCGCCTACATCGCCGGGTTCGAGGCGCCCCCCGGCAAGCGCATGGGCCACGCCGGGGCGATCATCTCCGGGTCCTCGGGCACCGCGCAGGCCAAGGCCGAGGCGCTCGAGGCCGCTGGCGTGCGCGTCGGCCGCAGCCCGACCGAGACCGCCGAGCTGGCGGTCGCGGTGATAAAGGAACGTGGCGGCCCCACCGCCGCCCGGTGACGGCCGCGTTCAGCCGTTCGCGAACCGGGAGGCCGCCCAGGCGAGCACGAAGACGCCGATGACGATGTCGGCGACCCCGATGACGCGCGCGGCGACGACCAGGCCCTCCCCGGTGACCTGGCCGCCGGACTGGTCGACCCGCCGCTTGGCGCTGGCGGCCAGGAAGAGCGCCACCGGCCCGAGGACAATCTGGCAGATGAACAGCCCGACGACCGCGACCACCAGCGCGATGGTCGCGGTGGGCTCGGTCTGCTGCTGAGGGCCGTAGCCGGGCGGTCCGCCGGGATACCCCGGTCCGTACCCCGCGGGCGGTGGCCCGTAGCCCTGCGCCCCGTACCCCGGCGGCTGCTGCGGCCAGGCCGGCGGCGGCTGCCCGTACCCGGGCGGGGCCGGCTGGGACCACGGCGGCGGCTGCCCGTACCCGGCGGGGGGCTGCCCGTAGCCTGGCTGCCCGTACCCGGGTGGCGGCTGCCCGTATCCGGGCGGGGGCGGCTCGGGCCAGGGGGCCTGCGGAGGTGGCTCGTACCCGCCGGGCGGCGTCCCCGGAGCGCCCGGCGGCGGCTGGTCCCGCTGGCCGGGGTCGTGGTCCTGACTCATCGGTCCCCCCGTGGCTCGACGGCTCGGTGCCGGATGAGGACTGCCGACGGGCGGCCGTCAGCTCCCGGTCCTGCCGGCCTCGAACTCCGCGAACTCACCGATCACCGGCAGCTTGTACCGCTGGTTCTGGAACGCCAGTAACAGCAGCCAGACGTGGCCGCCGAGGTAGACGGCCAGCAGCACCCACAGCAGGTGGGCGATCGGGATGAAGATCAGCCACGCCGTCAGGGTGATGATGAACCCGCTCGCGCCGGCGACCATCTCGAACCCGATGCTCTGCCAGGCATGGAAGCGCACGTCGCGGCGCTTGTCGATGGCCAGCAGCGTGATCGCCGTGACCAGCGCGATCACCGGCAGGTACGCGATCGCGGCGGCCACGTTGCGCGGCAGCCCGCCGCCCGACGCGCGCGCCGGGCGCGTGCCCGACCACCGCGACCCCGGCGGCTCGCCCGGGGGCGGCTGCGCGTCGCCATATCCGCTCCAGTCCGCCGGCGGCTGGCCACCGTACGCGGGCGGTGGGGGAGACCCGTACGGGTCCCCGGTCCCGTAGTGGTCCCCGGCGCCGTACGGCTCGGGCGGTGGCTGCCCGTAGCCCCGCTGGTCCGCCGGCTGCTGCGGCGGGAAGGCGGAGGCGGGGTAGTCCTGGCCGCCCGGCGGCGCGGCGGCTGCGCCGGGCGGCCCGAACCCGCCGCGCGGCTCCTGGTAGTCGCGCTCGCCGGGGGTGCCGTACGCGTACGGCCCGCCGGTCGGGCGCCGCGGCAGCTCGCCGGGCTGCGGCAGCTCGCCCGCGGGACCCGCGCCGGTCGCGTCCCAGCCGGCACCGCCGCGGTCGGCCGCCCAGTTGCCGTCGCGCGGCGGGGGCGTGGCCCGGTCCGCCGGGCCGCCCGGATACCACTGCGGCGGCTGCCAGGCGCTGTCCGGTCCGGCCGGCGCCGGCGGCATGGCGGCGTCGGCGCCCGACGGCCCGCCGGCCGCCTGGTCCCGCTGGTGCAGGCCCCGGTAGTGGTCCTCCGGCCCGAGGTGGCCGTAGCCGAGCTGATCGGGGACCTGGGGCTCGGAGCCCGGGGGAGAACCCGGGGGAGAACCCGGGGGCTGCTCGGTGACGCGGTCGAAGGCGCGCTGCCCGGGTGGCAGCTCGAGGTCCTGCGGGAGCGCCCAGCGCTCCGGCGAGGCCCACTCGGTGTCCTGCCGGCTCGGCCGCCGTGGCAGGCTCGAGCCGAGCCCGTACGCGTCGGTGTCGTCCTGTGGACCGCCCTCCTGGTCGGGCGTTGCGCGCTCGACCCCGCGCCAGCGCTCTGTCAGCTCTCCATCCGGGGCGACCGGCCACCCCTCCCGCTGCGGCATCCGCTCGTCGTTCACCTGATCCTCCCGACCCAGCTGCCCGCCAGCCCGCGTGCGCCCCCCCTTACACTACCCTGCCGCCGTCACCAGAGGGGGGACAGCCACCCGAACCGGGACAACTGCACGATCCAGCTCGCCAGCGCCAGCGCGGCGACCAGCAGCCGCACCCGCCGCTCCGTCGCCAGGGCGAGGGGGCGGGGCGGGGGGAGCCACCCGACCAGCCGGCCGGCGATGACGACGGTCATGACCGCGGTGCCCAGCGCCAGCAGCAGCAGGAACGGGTTGGCGGCGAGGCTCGCGCCGAGGTCGCCGCGCGCCAGCGCCGTCGCCGCGGTCGTCATCCCGCAGAGCGGGCAGGGGATCCCGGTGAAGGTCCGCAGGGGGCAGATCGTCCGCAGGCCCGTCGCCTCGCTCACCGCCGGGTAGACGACCGCCGCGGCGGCGCACACGAGCCCCGTCAGCGCCAGCCGCTCGGGCACCGAGCGCGGGCGCCAGGCGGTCCGGGTCGCGAGCGCGGGCGGCATCTCAGCGCACCGTGCTGCCGAAGAGCGTGATCCCGAAGATGAGCCCCAGGAGGCCGAGCGGGAGGATGCACAGGTGCACCCAGGCGACCCAGCGGGCGGCGGTGACCAGGCCGAGTCCCGTGAGGGCTCCGCCGGCCGCGTCGATCTTGGCCTTGGCGCCGCCCGCGATCGCCAGGGCGGCGATCGCGGCGAGCACCGGGCAGACCAGCCAGGCGGAGATCGCCACCACCAGCGCGACGACCGCCGAGGACTCCAGCTGCGGCCGGAAGCCGAACCCGGGGGGGACCGGCTGCCCGTAGGGCACGGACGGCGCCGCGGCCGGCCGCAGGGACGGCAGCGGCGGCAGGGCCGGTCCGCGCTCCTGGTAGCCCCCCGGAGGCGTGAGCTGCTGGGCCGGTGGGCGTGCAGGGACGACCTGCTCGGTGTCCTCCCCTGCCGGCCAGGACTCCGAACGGCGGTCGTCACCCGGCTGCTGCTCGGCCATCTGGCCCTCCCGCGGCGGGTCGCGGTGCCTCCCGACGCGGCCGCGTGAAGCTGTCCGCGACGCCTTCGTTCGTCGGCGTCCGCCTGCGGTCAGGCGGCATCGCGAACAGCGTCAGTGAAGCACAGCGCGCAAACCGGCTTCAACGAGTCGACCACTTCGGCCGGCCGCGCGGCGGGGTCGAGGGGCTGCTTGCCGGCCGCGCCGGCGGGTGGAAGCATTCCCGCCGGGGGTGGAGGCACCGGACCCGAGGAGGAACGGCGGACGGATCGCGCGTGGCCGTGCTCGCGTCGGGGTGCGGCTCGAACCTGGAAGCGCTACTGGAGCGGACCCGGCGCGACCCTGCCGCAGGGCTCGAGGTCGTGCTGGTGGCCAGCGACCGGCCGGACGCCCGCGCGCTCCAGGTCGCCCGCGGCGCCGCGATCGCGACCGCGGTGGTCGCGCCCGGCGACCACCCGGACCGCCCCGCGTTCGACCGGGCGCTGCGGGACCGGGTGCGCGCATCCGCGCCCGACGTCGTCTGCCTCGCCGGCTTCATGCGCATCCTCGGCCCCGACTTCGTCCGGGCGTTCCCCGACCGCATCGTCAACACCCACCCCAGCCTGCTGCCCGCGTTCCGGGGCGCGCACGCCGTCCGCGACGCGCTCGCCTACGGGGTCAAGGTGACCGGCTGCACCGTCCACCTGGTCGACGAGGAGGTCGACCACGGTCCGGTCCTGCTCCAGGCGCCGGTCGAGGTCCTCGCCGGCGACGACGAGGCCAGCCTGCACGCGCGCATCAAGGCGGTGGAGCACCGCCTGCTCCCCGAGGCGGTCCGGCTGGTCGCCCACGGCCGGGTCGCCCTGGACGGTCGCCGCGCGCGCCTGCTGCCGCCGCGCGCCGGCCGGCCGGAGGCCCCGCAGGCGCTCAGGCCCACCGGAGGTTGATCGTGTCCGACCGCAAGCCGATCCGCCGCGCGCTGCTGTCCGTGTGGGACAAGACCGGCGTCGCCGACCTCGCCCGCGCGGCGCACGCCGCCGGGGTCGAGCTGGTCTCGACCGGCTCCACCGCCGACGCCGTCGCCCGGCTCGGCCTGCCGGTGACAACGGTCGAGCAGGTCACCGGGGCACCGGAGATGCTCGGCGGCCGGGTCAAGACCCTGCACCCTCGCGTCCACGCGGGCCTGCTCGCCGACGTGCGCGACCCGGCGCACGCCCGCCAGCTCCAGGCGCACGGGATCGCCCCGTTCGACCTGGTGGTGTGCAACCTGTACCCGTTCGAGCGCACGGTCGCCGACCCCGCCGCCGGCCAGGCGCAGGCGCTGGAGCGGATCGACGTGGGCGGCCCCGCGATGCTCCGCGCCGCCGCCAAGAACTTCGCGAGCGTCGCGGTGGTCTGCGACCCGGCCGACTACCCGCAGCTCCTGGCCGCCCTGGAGGCGGGCGGCACGACGCTCGCCGAGCGCCGGGCGCTGGCGGCCAGGGCGTTCGCGCGCACGGCCGCGTACGACGCGGCGATCGCGGCCTGGTTCGCCCGCGACGGGGAGGACGTGGAGGGCGGCGGCCTGCCCGCGCGCCTGGACCTCCGCGCCGAGCGCGCGCAGCCGCTGCGCTACGGCGAGAACCCCCACCAGCGCGCCGCGTTCTACCGCACCCCGGCGCCGGGCGCCCCGGGCCCGTGGGGGCTCGGGGCCGCGCGGCAGCTCGCCGGCAGGGAGCTGTCGTACAACAACCTGCTGGACGCCGACGCCGCCCTCGGCGTCGTCCGCGAGTACGCCGGCCGGCCGTTCGCGGTGATCGTCAAACACACCAACCCCTGCGGCGCGGCGCTCGGCGCGACCCTGGCGCAGGCCTACGAGCGCGCGCTCGCCGGCGACCCGGTGAGCGCGTACGGCGGGGTGGTGGGGGTGTCCGGGGAGCTGGACGCGGCCACCGCCGAGCGGATCGCCGGGATCTTCACCGAGGTCGTCCTCGCCCCGGCCGTCAGCGACCAGGCCCGCCGGGCGCTCGCCGGCCGGCCGTCGCTGCGCCTGGTCCAGGTGTCGCCCGAGGTGCCGGAGGGCTGGATCGCGGTGCGCTCGGTGGCCGGCGGCCTGCTCGCCCAGGAGGCCGACCTCGCCGCGCCCGACCCGGGCGGGTGGAAGCACGTCGCCGGCCCGGCGCCCGACGAGCTGGCGCCCGAGGACCTCGACCTGGCCTGGCGGCTGGTCCGGCACGTCAAATCCAACGCGATCGTGCTGGTCCGCGACCGCAGCCTGGTCGGGGTCGGGGCGGGGCAGGCCAGCCGGGTCGAGTCGGCCCGGATCGCGGTCGCCAGGGCAGGGGAGCGGGCTCGCGGCGCCGTCGCCGCGAGCGACGCGTTCTTCCCGTTCCCCGACGGCGTGGAGGAGCTGGCCGCCGCCGGCGTGCAGGCGATCGTGCAGCCGGGCGGCAGCGTCCGCGACGACGCCGTCGCGGCCGCCGCGGAGGCGGCCGGCGTGACGATGCTGCACACCGGCCGGCGCCACTTCCGCCACTGACGCCCGGCTCCCTTCGCTGGCCCGGGCGCCGCGGTGACATCCTCGGCGGCGTGGAAAGGAGCGCCGATGACCGCACGGGCACTGGACGGGAGGGCCGCCGCCGCGGAGATCCGCCGCGAGCTGGCCGTGGAGGCGGAGCGCCTGGCCGGGTTGGGCCGGCGGCCCTGCCTGGCGGCGGTGCTGGTCGGCGACGACGAGCCGTCGCACATCTACGTCCGCGCCAAGCAGCGCGCCGCGGAGGCGACCGGGCTGGTGTCGCGGCGCGAGCACCTGCCCGCCGACGCGACCCAGACCGAGGTGCTGGACGCCGTGGCCGCGCTCAACGCCGACCCGGCCGTCCACGGGATGATCGTGCAGCTCCCGCTGCCCGCCGGGCTGGACCCCGTGCAGGTGCAGGAGGCGATCGACCCGGCCAAGGACGTGGACGCGCTGCACCCGGTCAACGAGGGGCGGCTGCTGCGCGGCGACCCGGCGGTGCTGCCGTGCACGCCGGCGGGCATCCTGGAGCTGCTGCGGCGCGAGAAGGTGCAGGTCGAGGGCGCCCACGTGGTGGTCGTCGGCCGCGGCCTGCTGGTCGGCCGCCCGCTCGCGCTGATGCTCGCCGCCAAGCGGCCCGGCGCCAACGCGACCGTGACCCAGTGCCACACCGGCACGCGCGACCTCGCGCGCCACACGCGCGCGGCGGACGTGCTGGTGGTCGCCGCCGGGCGGCGCGCCCTGGTGACCCCGGACATGGTGGCGCCGGGCGCGGCGGTCGTCGACGCCGGGCAGCACCGCACCCCGGAGGGCCTGCGCGGGGACGTGGACCCGGCCGTCGTCGAAGTCGCCGGCGCGCTCACGCCCGTGCCCGGCGGGGTCGGCCCGATGACCGTGGCGATGCTGCTGGCCAACACCGTCGGCGCCGCCGGGCGCGCCGCCGACACCGCCTGAGCGGTCGGGGTCAGCCGCGCCGGTCGGGAGGCACCCAGGCGCGCGACCCGGGGCCGATGTACTCCGAGCTGGGACGGATCAGCCGGTTGTCGGCGTACTGCTCGCGGATGTGGGCGGTCCAGCCGGCCATGCGCGCGATCGCGAACATCGCCGTGAACAGGTCGGTGGGGATGCCCATCGCCGAGTAGATCCCGCCGGTGTAGAAGTCCACGTTGGGGTACAGGCCCTTCTCGGCGAGCACGACCTCCTGGATCCGCTGGGAGATCTCGTACAGGTGGGGCATGCCGGCCTGCTTGGTGAGCCGCTCGGCGATCACCTTGAGCACCTCGGCGCGCGGGTCCCAGGTCCTGTAGACGCGGTGGCCGAAGCCCATGATCTTCTGCCTGCGCGCCAGCCGGTCCTTGACGTAGCCCTCGGCGCGGTCGGGGGTGCCGATCTCCTCGAGCATCCGCCGGGTCGCCTCGATCGCGCCGCCGTGCAGCGGCCCCTGCAGCGCGGCGACCGCGGCGGTCACCGAGGCGTGCATGTCGGCCAGCGTCGCGGCCGCGACCCGGCCGGCGAACGTCGAGGCGTTGAGGGTGTGGTCGGCGTAGAGGATGAACACCACGTCCAGGTCGTGGGCCAGCGCCGGGTCGGGCGCCTGGCCGTGCAGGGCGAACAGGAAGCCCGCGGCCAGGCCGAGGTCCTCGCCGGGCGCCAGCGCCCCGGTCCCGCCGCGCAGGCGGCCGTAGCCCGCGACGATCTGCGGGGTCTGGGCGACCAGGCGGTAGGACTTGCGCAGGTTCGCCCCGTCGGAGTCGTCCTTGCCGTCGGGGTCGTGCGCCTGCGCGGCGGAGACCGCCGTGCGCAGCACGCTCATCGCGCTCATCTCCGGCGCGATCGAGGTGATCAGGTCCACCAGGAACGGGCTGAGGCGCCGCTCGGCGGCGAGGGTGGCGCGGATCTGCGCCAGGTCGCGGGCGCTCGGCAGCTCCGCGTGGTGCAGCAGGTGGACGACCTCCTCGAAGGTCGAGTGCTCGGCGAGGTCGCGGATGTCGTAGCCGGCGTAGCTGAGCCGGCCGTTCCTGCCGTCGATCTCCGAGATCCGGGTCTGCGCGGCAACGGCTCCCTCGAGCCCCTTCTTGGTCTCTGCCATCCGGCCAGCCTCCGATCCGCCCTTTCCCGGTCCCTCCCGACAGCGTACGTACCCGGCGGCGGGTACGCGGATACCGTACGGAGCGGCCGCGTAAGCGCAACCCCGCGTTGCGCTGCGCGGCGGCGTGAATGGGTAGGGTGGACCGGGAGCGGCCGAGCGGTCGACGAGAGGAGTCGGATCATGGCGCACCGCGTCACCTTCATCCCGGGGGACGGGGTGGGGCCGGAGCTGTCGCAGGCGACCCGCCGCGTGCTCGAGGCCACGGGCGTCGAGTTCGACTGGGACGTCCAGGAGGCCGGGGCCGACGTCATCGACAAGTACGGCACGCCGCTGCCCGCGCCGGTGCTCGACTCCATCCGCGCCAACGGCGTGGCGATCAAGGGCCCGCTCACCACCCCCATCGGGACCGGCTTCCGCAGCGTCAACGTGGCCCTGCGCAAGGAGCTGGACCTGTTCGCCTGCCTGCGCCCCTGCCGCTGGTACGAGGGGGTCCGCTCCCGCTACCGGGACGTCGACCTGGTGATCGTGCGCGAGAACCACGAGGACCTGTACGCGGGCATCGAGTTCGAGCACGGCACCCCCGAGGCCGCCAAGGTCATCGAGTTCCTCAACTCGATCCAGGCCAAGCGGATCCGCGAGGACTCCGGGATCTCGATCAAGCCGTTCTCGGTGGCCGGGATCCGGCGCGTGGCCAGGTGGGCGTTCGAGTACGCCCGCGCCAACGGCCGCAAGCGGGTCACCGCGGTGACCAAGGCGAACATCATGAAGCACACCGACGGGCTGTTCTACGCGGTCGCGCGCCAGGTGGCGGGGGAGTACCCCGACGTCGAGTACGACGAGTACCTGGTCGACGCGATGTGCATGCAGCTCGTCGTCCGGCCCGAGGCGTACGACGTGCTGCTGCTGCCCAACCTCTACGGCGACATCGTGTCCGATCTCGCCGCCGGGCTGGTGGGCGGGCTCGGGGTGGCGCCGGGCGCCAACGTCGGCGACTCGGCGGCCGTGTTCGAGGCGACCCACGGCTCGGCCCCCCGCTACCGCGGCCAGAACAAGGTCAACCCGATGGCGATGATGCTGTCGGGGATGCTGATGCTGCGGCACCTGGGGGAGCGGGAGGCGGCCGACCGGCTGGAGCGGGCGATCGCCACGGTCATCCGGCAGGGCCGCAGCGTCACCTACGACATGAAGCCCGACCGCGACGACCCGACCGCGGTCGGCACCAGCCAGGTCGCCGACGCCGTCGTCGCCGAGCTGGCGTGAGCGCGTCCGCGATGCCCGCAGCCCGGGCGGAAAGGCAGTCGCCATGAAGGTCACCGTCGTCGGGGCCGGCAAGTACGGCTCCACCACCGCGCAGCGGATCGCCGAGCGCGACCTGGCCGACGAGGTCGTCATGACCGACGTCGTCGAGGGGCTCCCGCAGGGCCTGGCGCTGGACATGAACCAGTCGGCGCCGCTGGAGGGGTTCCACTGCCGGGTCGTGGGCACCAACGGCTACGAGGAGACCGCCGGCTCGCAGGTGTGCGTCATCACCGCGGGGCTGCCGCGCAAGCCCGGGATGAGCCGGATGGACCTGCTGGAGACCAACGCCAGGATCGTCCGCGAGGTCACCGGGCGGCTGGTCGAGCGCTCCCCGGACGCGGTGCTGATCGTGGTCTCCAACCCGCTGGACGAGATGACCGCGCTGGCCGCGCAGGTGTCGGGGTTCCCGCGCGCGCGCGTGCTCGGCCAGGCGGGGATGCTCGACTCCGCGCGCTTCCGCCACTTCGTCGCCGAGGCAGCCGGGGTCGACGCCGCCGACGTCGAGGCGGTCACGCTCGGCTCCCACGGGGACACGATGGTGCCGGTCCCGAGCCTGGCCTCGGTCGGCGGCAAGCCGCTGGCCGACGTGCTCGACGCCGCCGCCGTCGAGCGCATCGTGCGGCGCACCCGCGACGGCGGCGCCGAGATCGTGGGGCTGCTCAAGAGCGGCTCGGCCTACTACGCGCCGTCCTCGGCCGCGGTGCGGATGGTGGAGGCGGTCGTCACCGACGCGGGCGAGGTCCAGCCGGTGTGCGCCTGGGTCACCGGGCAGTACGGCGTCAGCGACGTGTACCTGGGCGTCCCGGCCCGACTCGGCGCCGGCGGCGTGCGCGAGGTCGTCGAGCTGCCGCTCACCGAGGACGAGCTGGCCCACCTGCGCCAGGCCGCCGAGGCGGTCCGGGCCAAGCAGGCCGACCTCGCCAAGGTCGGCGGGTAGGGCCGTGCGCGGGGCCTGGATCCTGCTGATCCTGCTGCTCGGGCTGGTCAGCGTGGGCGTGAGCCTGGCGCTGGCGCGCTCGCGCCCGCCCCGGCGGCGCCCCGGCCCGCGCTGAGGGGCCCGCGCCGCCGCGCGGAGGTCCGCGGGCGTCAGGCGCCCGGGAGCCGCAGCCGACGCGCGACCGGCGCCAGCGGGTGGCCGCGGCGCCGCAGCCACGCCAGCCGCCGCAGCGGGCTGCGGGCGTCGGGGACGTACGGCGAGCGGTCCTCGCCCAGCAGGTAGGCGCGCCGCTCGGCGTCCCCGTCGCGCCAGGTGACCTCCGCGGCGAGCAGGACCATCACCTCCGCCTTGGCGCGCACCTGGCCGGCGGGCGCGCGGCGCAGCTCGGCGTCCAGCCGCCGCCCGACCTCCTCGGGCAGGCCCGGCAGCCCGCCGGGCTCGGTGGTGACGCCGCGGCTGCGGGCCCTGCGGCGGGCGCCCGGCCCGAGCGGCCGCGGGTCGCCGTACTCGATCTCCTCGACCGAGGGCCACCAGCGGATCTCGCCGCGGGTGGAGCGGACCTGGAGGCCGGAGCCGGTGCAGGTGTGGCAGCGGACGTGCCCCCCGGCGCACACCAGGCAGGGCCGCCAGCCGCTGCCGCGGCAGCGGAAGCACGCCTGCTGCCCGCCGCCGAGGCAGCGGGTGCACAGCGGCGCGGCCCGGCCGCGGCCGCCGAACGCGCGCCGGGCACGACCCGAGCCCCCGCACCACCGGCAGATCTGGCGCGGCCAGCAGACCAGGCGGCCCTCGCCGCGGCAGACGACGCACGCGAGCTGGCCGCTCCCGGCGCAGGCGAGACATCCCACGGGCTGCAGGGAGCCGTCGCGCAGCCCCTCCCAGCGGTGCGCGCCCCAGCCGTGGTAGCCGGCGTCGACCTGCTCGATCGGCCGGTCGTACAGCGGCAGCGACAGCGGCGGGACGGTCGTGACCACCTCGTGCTCGGCCCGCGCCTCGAGCAGGCGGGTGACCCGCAGCATGGTCACGCTCACGTCGCGGACGCGCAGCGGCTCGCCGAACAGGTCGTCCGGGACGCTGCGGCGGGCACGGGCCCAGGCCGACAGCCGCTCGCGCGCCTCGTCGGTCGTCGGCGCGCTCGTCCAGGCGGGGGCGGGGGTGTGGGCGTCGGCGCGCTCGTCCGGTCCGGGCATCGCCCGATCGTATGACGGACGCCACGGGACGCGCTGCGCCCGGCCCCGGACCCGGCCGGGGGGAACGGCGCCGTCGGCGGCCGGCCACGCTGGTAGCATCCCAGCTCGACCCACCCCTGCGGCCTGGTTGGAGGCACTCGTGCCGCGCATCCTGTCGGGCATCCAGCCCACCGGCGACATGCACCTCGGCAACTACGTCGGGGCGGTGCGCAACTGGGTCGAGCTGCAGCACGAGTTCGACGCCTTCTACCCGGTCGTGGACCTGCACGCGATCACGCTCCCCTACGACCGCGACACGCTGCGGGAGAAGACCCTCGAGGTCGCGGCGCTGCTGCTCGCCGCCGGGCTGGACCCCGAGGTGTGCACCGTGTTCGTGCAGTCGCACGTGCCCGAGCACACCGAGCTGAACTGGCTGCTCAACCACATCGCGACCGTGGGCGAGCTGCGCCGCATGACGCAGTTCAAGGCCAAGGCCGCCCAGGGCGGCGAGGGCGCGCTGCCCGCCGGCTACTTCAACTACCCGGTGCTGCAGGCCGCGGACATCCTCGTCTACCACGCCGATCTCGTCCCGGTCGGGGAGGACCAGCGCCAGCACCTGGAGCTGACGCGCGACGTCGCCGAGCGCTTCAACCACCGCTTCGGGCCGACGTTCACCCTCCCCGAGGCCTACATCCCCCGGGTCGGCGGCCGCATCATGGACCTGCAGCACCCGGACGCGAAGATGTCCAAGTCCGCCGACTCGCCCAACGGCACCATCCTGCTGCTCGACCCCCCCGACGCGATCCGCAGGAAGGTCCGCTCCGCCGTGACCGACTCCGGCCGCGAGGTGCTGGCGCGCCCGGACAAGCCGGCGATCACCAACCTGCTGGAGCTGTTCTCGGTCGCGACCGGCAAGGCCGTCGGCGAGCTGGAGCAGGCCTACGCGGGCCGCGGCTACGGGGACTTCAAACGCGACCTGGGCGACGTGCTGGTGTCGTGGACCGCGCCGGTCCACGACCGGTACGCGGAGCTGCGCGGCGACCCCGACCGGCTCGCCGCCGTGCTGGAGCGGGGCGCCGAGCGTGCGCGCTCCATCGCGCGCGCCACGCTCGCGCAGGTGCGCGAGCGCATGGGCCTGCTCCCGCGGCGCACACCCCCCGCGGAGCCGTCGCGGTAGGCGCCGGTGCCACGGGTCCGCCTCGGCGTGGTCGCGCTGCTCCCCCACCCGGTCGCCGCGCACGTGCAGGCCTGGCGGCGCGCGTTCGCCGAGCCGCTCAGCCGGGCCGTGCCACCGCACGTCACGCTCGTCCCGCCGCAGCAGGTCCCCGCGGACCAGGTCGACCGGGTGGCCGAGCTGGTGGAGGGGACCGCCCGCATGCTGGTGCCGGTGCGGCTCTCGCTGCGCGGCGCCGCCTCCTTCCTGCCCGGCAGCCCGGTCGCGTTCCTGCGGGTCACCTGCGGGGCCGGCGCGCTGGCGGCGCTGGAGGCCGGGCTGCGGGGCCCGCCGCTGCAGCGGCGCACCCACGCCTACCACGCGCACGTGACGGTCGCCCAGGACCTGCCGGCCGAGCGGATCCGGGCGGCCGTCGCCGAGCTGGCCGGGTTCGCCGCGGACGTCACCGTGGAGCAGGTCGCGCTCATGCGCGAGGACGCCGACGGCAGGTGGCGGCCGCTGCACCTCGCCCCGTCGAGGGGACCGGGGCCGGACGGCGCCGCGGTCACCGCCGCGCCGTTCGCCGACGCCCAGGCGGCCAGCGTGTTCCTGCTCGACGGGGACCGGGTGCTGCTCGGCCGCCGCACCGAGAGGCCGGGCCGGCGGCACCCGGGCGCCTGGGACCCCCTCGGCGGCAAGCCGGAGCCCGGCGAGCCGCTGCTGGCCGCGCTCGCGCGCGAGGCCGGCGAGGAGGCCGGCGTCGAGCCGCTGGACCCGGCGCCGCTCGGCTGCTTCTTCGACGGCGAGCGCGCCGACGCGTACTTCGTGGCGAGGAGCTGGCGGGGCCGGGTCGCCAACGCCGCGCCGGCGGAGCACAGCCGGCTGGAGTGGTTGCCGCTGCCGCTGGCCCTGGACCGGCCCCTGCCGCCGTCAGCCCGCCACGCCCTGCTCCTGCTGGTCGCCGAGGCCGAGCGCGCCGGACCCGGGCGCTGACCGGACGGCGCCGGGAGCCCGGCCGGCCGGCGGCAGCCGTCGGGCGCCGGCCGGTCAGGCGCGCTCCGGGCCGGCGCGGCGGCTCCGCCCTTGCGGCGGGCGGAGCCCGGTGTTAGGCACCATGCGGTGACGGGAAAGCCGGATCGGGCGCATCGGCCCGCCAGAGCCCGTGCGCAGACCGCGGCCACGGGCGATCGCGATGGGAGGAAGCTCGTCATGGAGCAGCGCGCGCAACCCACCCCCGCCGCCCGACGCCGGCCGGCGCCGCCGGACGGGGAGCCGTCCACCGGCGAGCTGGTCCGGGGCCTCGCCGAGGACGCCTCGACCCTCGTCCGGCAGGAGGTCCTGCTGGCCAGGCAGGAGCTGACCGAGGGCATGGCCAAGGCGGCCAGGGCCAGCGCGCTGCTGGTCGCCGCGGGGTTCGTGAGCCTGTACGCGATCGGCTTCCTGCTGACCACGGCGGCATGGGGCCTGGAGGCGCTGGGGCTGCCCAAGGCTGCCTCGTTCGGGCTGGTCACGCTCTTCCTGCTGCTGGTCGCCGGGGTGCTCGGCCTGATCGGGCAGCGGCGGCTGGCCGCGACCAAGGTGAAGCCCGAGCGCGCGCAGGCCGAGCTGAAGGAGGCCACCGCCGATCTCGCCGCCGAGGCGCGCCACGCCGCCGAGGTCGTCAGGGCCGACCTCGCCGGGGCCGCCAGGTCCACCCGCGCCGACGCCCGGTCGGCGCCGGACACGACGCGCTCCGCCGCGCCCCAGGGCACCTCGGACGTCCGCGACGCTGCCGAGCGGGCCAAGGACCAGGTAACGTCCAAGGCGCGCCGCGAGCGCTGAGCCGCCGGTCAGACGCGAGGAGAGGAGCATCCCGGTGGGCGAGACGGCCGAGCAGACCGCGCGGGAGGTCGAACAGACCCGCAGGCGGATGGAGGACAAGGTGTCGAAGCTGTCCGAGCGCGCGCCCAGGGAGGTGCGCAGGCTCGCCAGGCGCGTGCTCTTCGCCGGGATCACCGCGATGGCGGTCCTGCTCGCCCGCAGGGCCGTCGACCGCGCGTGGAACCGTGTCACCGGCGAGCGGCCGCCGACCAGGAAGGCCCGCGACTGAGCCTGCCCCCGATCCGCCGCGCCCGCGCTACGCCCGGCGGAACAGCAGCGCCCGCTTCACCTCCTGGATCGCCTGGGTGACCCGGATCCCGCGCGGGCAGGCGTCGGTGCAGTTGAAGGTGGTCCGGCAGCGCCACACGCCTTCCTGGTCGTTCAGCGCCTCCAGCCGCCGCGCCGCGCCCCGGTCGCGCGAGTCGAAGATGAACCGGTGCGCGTTCACGATCGCCGCCGGTCCGGTGTAGTCCCCGTCGGCCCAGTACACCGGGCAGGAGGTCGTGCACGCGGCGCACAGGATGCACTTGGTGGTGTCGTCGAAGCGCGCACGGTCCTCGGGCGACTGCAGCCGCTCGCTGTCCGGGACGGGCTCGTCGTTGATCAGGAACGGCAGCACCGACCGGTAGGAGTCGAAGAACGGCTCCATGTCGACCGCCAGGTCGCGGCTGACCGGCAGCCCCCGCAGCGGCTCGACCGTGATCGTGTCGCCGAGGTCGCGGACCAGCGCCTTGCACGCCAGGCGGTTGACGCCGTTGATCAGCATCGCGTCCGACCCGCACACCCCGTGCGCGCACGAGCGGCGGAACACCAGCGTCCCGTCCAGGTTCCACTTCACGTAGTGCAGCAGGTCCAGCACCCGGTCCATCGGCTGCGCGTCGGGGACCTGGTAGGACTCCAGGTGCGGGGCCTGGTCCCGCTCGGGGTCGAACCGCCGGATCCTGATCGTGACCTGCATGCGCCAGCGCTCCTCACCGGGTTGGCGGCCGGGGTCCCGCGGCCCCGCGCCGAGACTAGTACTTCCGCTCCATCGGCTCGTAGCGGGTCACGGTGACCGGCTTGTAGTCCAGGCGCACCCTGCCGCCCTCGGCGAAGGCGAGGGTGTGGCGCATCCAGCGGGCGTCGTCGCGGGCGGGGAAGTCCTCGCGGAAGTGGCCGCCGCGGCTCTCCTGCCGCGCCAGCGCCGAGACCACCAGCGTCCTGGCCAGGTCGAGCAGGAAGCCCAGCTCCACCGCCTCGAGCAGGTCGGTGTTGAAGCGGCCGGCCTTGTCCTGCACCCACACCCGGCGGTAGCGCTCGTCCAGGGCGTCCAGGGTGTCCTGCATCTGCTTCAGCGTCGTCTCGGTCCGGTACACCCCGGCGTTGCGGTCCATGGCGGCCTGGAGGTCCGCTCGGATCGCGGCCGCCCGCTCGCCCTCGGCGTGGTCGAGCAGGTCGGCCAGGGCCCGGCGCACGTCGCCGGCGGGGTCCTCGGGCAGCTCGGCGTGGCGCAGCCCGCGGGCGTGCCCGGCGGCGGCGATCCCCGCGCGCCTGCCGAACACGACGATGTCCAGCAGCGAGTTGGTGCCGAGGCGGTTGGCGCCGTGCACCGACACGCACGCGCACTCGCCCGCCGCGTACAGCCCCGGCAGCACCGTGCCCGCCGCGTCGGCCAGGACCTCGGCGTCGACGCTGGTGGGGATCCCGCCCATCGCGTAGTGCGCGGTCGGCTGGATCGGCACGCCCTCCTTCTTCGGCTCCACCCCGAGGTAGGTGCGGGCGAAGTCGGTGACGTCCGGCAGCTTGGCGTCGATCACCCCGGGGTCGAGGTGGCTGACGTCCAGGTACACGTAGTCGCCGTCCGGGCCGGCGCCGTTGCCGTTGCGGATCTCGGTGGAGATCGCGCGGCTCACCAGGTCGCGCGGGGCGAGGTCCTTGATCGTGGGCGCGTAGCGCTCCATGAACGCCTCGCCGTCCTTGTTGCGCAGGATCCCGCCCTCGCCGCGGGCCGCCTCGGACAGCAGGATCCCGAGCCGGTACAGGCCGGTGGGGTGGAACTGGAAGAACTCCATGTCCTCCAGGGGCAGCCCCCGCCGGTACAGCACCGCGGGGCCGTCACCGGTGAGCGCGTGCGCGTTGGAGGTGACCTTGAACATCCGGCCGAAGCCGCCGGTGGCGAACACGACCGACTTGGCCCGGAACACGTGCAGGTCCCCCGAGGCGAGGTCGTAGGCGACCACCCCGGTCGCGCGGCCCTCGGCGATCAGCACGTCCAGCACGTAGTACTCGTCGAAGAACGTGGTGCCGTTGGCGATGTTCGCCTGGTACAGGGTCTGCAGGATCATGTGGCCGGTGCGGTCGGCCGCGTAGCACGAGCGGCGCACCGGCCCCTTGCCGTGGTGGTGGGTGTGGCCGCCGAAGCGGCGCTGGTCGATCCTGCCCTCCGGGGTGCGGTTGAACGGCATCCCCTGGTGCTCCAGGTCGTACACGGCCTGGATCGCCTCGCGGCACATGATCTCCGCGGCGTCCTGGTCGACGAGGTAGTCGCCGCCCTTGACGGTGTCGAAGGTGTGCCACTCCCAGTTGTCCTCCTCGACGTTGGCCAGCGCCGCGCACATGCCGCCCTGCGCGGCCCCCGTGTGGGACCTGGTGGGGTACAGCTTGCTGAGCACCGCGGTCCGCGCGCGCGTGGACGCCTCCAGCGCCGCCCGCAGCCCCGCGCCGCCCGCGCCCACGATCACCACGTCGTAGGAGTGCTGCTGCTCCATCCGGCCCCCTAGCCTCGCGGGGCGAACGCGAAGATCGTCAGCGTGCCGAGCATCCACGTCAGCCCGACCAGGATCGCGTTCAGCGTCTGGTAGGTGAACCCGCGCACCGGGCTGCGCGCGTAGTCGTCGATGATGACCCGCAGCCCGTTGCCGCCGTGCAGCGCCGCCAGCGTCAGCATCGCGAAGTCGTAGACGCGCCAGAACGGGTTCGCCCAGCGGCCCGAGACGAACGCGAAGTTCACGCGGTCCAGCCCGCCGCCGAGCACGTGCATGATCGCGAAGTGCGCCAGCACCAGCAGGACCAGCAGCACGCCCGAGACGCGCATGAACACCCAGGCGTACAGCTCGAAGCCGCCCCCGCCCACGCGCGGCCGCCCCCGGCCGGCGCGGGCCGGCCGGGCGCCGGTCGCGAGGCGCGGGTTCACAGCCCCAGCTCCGCCAGGACCTTGCCGCCGATCACGATCACCGGCGGGACCGCCAGCGCCACGAACAGCACGGTCTGGACGACCAGCATGTGGCGCTGCAGCCGGATCCCCCTGGACCAGAAGTCCAGCAGGACGATGCGCAGGCCGTTGAGCGCGTGGAAGACGACCAGCACGGCCAGGCCGATCTCCAGGGTGCCCACGAACGCGTTGCGGTAGGTGTCCATGACCCGGTCGTAGGACTCCGGGGACACGTTCAGCAGCGCCTGGTCGGCCACGTGGGCGAACAGGTAGAACAGGATCGCGACGCCGGAGATCCGGTGCAGGACCCAGGTCCACATGTTCTCGCGCCCGCGGTAGAGCGTGCCGAGGCGTCGCACCGGCCGACGGTCACCCCCTTGCAGAAACGACCCGCTGCGGAACGACCCGCGGACCCGTGCAGGACCACCGAGCGACCCGCGGCGGGCGCGGCGGACCTGCCCCGCCAGGCTGACTGTACCATCGGGTCCGGCGCGGACGGCGTCGAGAACCACCAGCTCAGGCGGCCCTCGGGGCCGGGTGGGAGGTGCGCTGATGGCCGTGGCGGTCGGGCGGCTGCTCGCGATCCACCGTTGGCCGGTCAAGTCCCTCGGCGGTGAGCGCGTCGCCGCGGCGCGCCTGGACGGCCGGGGGCTCGGCGGCGACCGCGCGCACGTGCTCGTCGACGACGGCGGGCGGACGCTGACCGCGCGGCAGGCCCCCACGATGCTGCGCTGGCGGGCGGCGTACCCGGCGGCGCCGGGCGCCGCGCTGGACCCGGCCGCGCCGCCGCTGCCCGTCCTGACCGCGCCGGACGGCCGCGACTGGGGCTGGCAGGACGCGGGCCTGCCGGGCGCGCTCGCCGCCGACCTCGGCCGCCCGGTGCGGCTGCACCGCGACCCGGCGGGCCGCCAGGACCGGCCGCGCACCGTGCTGGTCACGGTCGAGGCGACCCGCGCCGCGCTCGAGGCCGAGCTGGGCGGCGGCGTGCCGCTGGACGTCCGCCGGTTCCGGCCCAACCTCCACGTCGCGCTGGACGCCCCCGCGTTCGCCGAGGAGGGCTGGACGGGCGGCCGGCTGGTCGCCGGCGGGGTGGAGCTGGAGCTGCTGGACCCCTGCGTCCGCTGCGTGGTCCCCACCCGCGACCCGGACACCGCCCGCCGCTGGCCGGAGCTGCTGCGCCACCTCACGGCCCGCCACGGCAAGCGGTTCGGGATCAACGCCCGCGTGGTCGCCGCCGGGCTCGCCGAGGAGGGCGCGGCCGTCACCGTCCGGCCGGCCTGAGCGGACCCACGCGCCCGACGCTGCGGCGACGTTACGCTGCACGCCGGGGACCTGCGCAGTGCCCGGGGTCCCGCCGCGGACCAGGGGGGAGCCTGTGACCGTGCCGCCGTCGTCGCTCACCCGGCTCGGCTTCGAACGACCCGAGCTCGCCGCCACCTCGCTGGCGTGCCTCGGCGCATGGCCGCCGCAGGGCGCCGGCGGGGAGGCGCTGCTCGCCGAGCTGGCCGCCAGCGCCGGGCCCGACCTCGCCGCGCGCGTGCTCGCCGACCTGGCCGTCGCCGGCTACGACCCGTCCGGCCTGGCCGCGGCGCTGCGCAGCGAGACGGGGTTCCGGCGCCGGCTGATCGCGGTCACCGCGGCGAGCCGCTCGATCGGGAGCTGGCTGGTCGCCAACCCGGCCGAGGCGCTGTGGCTGGACGACGACGCGCGCTTCGCCGGCCCGCGCTCCACCGCCGACCTGCGCGCCGGCGCGCTCACGGCCGTCGACGGCGCGGCGCCGGACGCGGACGCGGGCTGGGACGCCCTGCGCAGGTTCAAGCGGCGCGAGTTCGTGCGCATCGCCGTGCGGGACCTGACCGGGGTCGAGGCGTCCACCGAGCAGGTCGGCGCCGAGCTGGCCGGGCTCGCCGAGGCGTGCCTGGAGGCGGCGCTGGCGCTGGCGCTGCGGGCCCGGGGCGGCCGGCCCGCGGCGCGGATCGCGCTGCTCGGGATGGGCAAGCTCGGCGGGTCGGAGCTGAACTACGTCAGCGACGTGGACGTGCTCGCCTGCCACGAGCCCGCCGAGGGCGTGGCGCCGGACGAGGCCGCGCGGGTCGCCGCGCTGGTCGTGCGCGCGATCGTCCGCGGCCTGTCGACGCCCACCACCGAGGGCGTGTGCTACCGGGTGGACCTCAACCTGCGCCCCGAGGGGCGGGACGGGCCGCTGTCGCGCACGCTCGGCTCCTACCGGGCGTACTGGGACCGCTGGGCGGAGCCGTGGGAGTTCCAGGCGCTGCTCAAGGTCCGCCCGGTCGCCGGGGACGCGGACCTGGCCGAGCGGTTCCGGGCCGAGGCGGCCGCGCGCGTGTACCCCGAGCGGCTGGAGGCCGGCATGATCGCCGAGATCCGCCGGATGAAGGCGCGGGTGGAGGCGTCGATCGCCGACCGCCTGGTCGCCGACCGGCACGTCAAGCACGGGCCGGGCGGGATCCGTGACATCGAGTGGGCGGTGCAGCTGCTCCAGCTCGTCCACGGCCGCCAGGACCCGGCGCTGCGGGCCGGCCCGACGCTCGCGGCGCTCGGCGCGCTCGCCGGGTCGGGCCTGGTCGGCCGCGAGGACGCCGACCGGCTCGCCGCCGCCTACCGGTTCCTGCGCACGCTGGAGCACCGGCTGCAGCTCGCCGACGAGCGCCAGACGCACGTGCTGCCCGAGCGGGAGGCGGAGCGCGCCTGGCTGGCGCGGGTGCTCGGGTTCCGCGACGGGCCGGGCGGCTCGGCGCTGGCGGCCTTCGAGGCCGAGCGCCGCCGCCACGCGGTCACCGTCCGCACCCTGCACGAGAAGCTGTTCTACCGCCCGCTGCTGGAGGCGTTCGGCGCGGTCGGGCCGCTCGCCCCCGAGCAGGAGCGCGACCGGCTGGTCGGCCTCGGCTTCGCCGCGCCCGAGCGGGCCGTGGCGCACCTCCAGGCGCTCACCGGCGGGCTGTCGCGCAGCGCGGCGCTCATGCGCGTCACCCTGCCGGTGATGCTGCCGTGGATCGCGGCCGCCCCCGACCCGGACGCGGGCCTGCTGGCCCTGCGGACGATCGCGGAGAAGCTGGAGGACCGGCCCACGTTCCTGGCGATCCTGCGCGAGAACCCGGTCGCCGCCGAGCGGCTGTGCGCGGTGCTCGGCACCTCGCCGCTGCTGGGCGGGCTGATCGCCCACCATCCCGAGCTGGTCGACGCGTTCGCCGACGACCGCCGCCTGGCCGCGCCGCAGCCGCGGGAGGAGCTGCGCTCCGAGGCGCAGGCCGCCGTCGAGCTGCACCGCGACCCGGACGGCGCCGAGGACGCCCTGCGGCGGTTCCAGCGGCGCCAGCTCGTGCGGGTCGCCGTGCGCGACCTCGTCCTGGACGGCGCCGGGGTGGAGGTCGGCACCGAGCTGACCGCGCTCGCCGAGCAGTGCGTGCAGGCGGCGCTCGCGCTCGCGCTGCGGGAGCACGGCGACCGGGCCGCGCTCCGGATCGCGCTGCTCGGGATGGGCAAGCTCGGCGGGTCGGAGCTGAACTACGTCAGCGACCTGGACCTCCTGGTCTGCCACGAGGCCGCCGAGGAGGTCGGCGCCGACGAGGGCGCGCGCGCGGCCGCCCGGATCGTGCAGACGTTCGTGCACGCGCTCGGCGCCGCCACCCGCGAGGGGCGCTGCTACGCGGTCGACCTGGACCTGCGGCCGGAGGGGCGGGACGGGGCGCTGTCGCGGACCCTCGGCTCCTACCGGGCGTACTGGGACCGCTGGGCGGAGCCGTGGGAGTTCCAGGCGCTGCTCAAGGCCCGCCCGGTCGCCGGGGACGCGGACCTGGCCGCGCGCTTCTGCGCCGAGGCCGGCGCGCGCGTGTTCGCCAAGGCGCTGGACGCGGCCACCGTCGCCGAGATCCGCAAGGTCAAGGCCCGGGTGGAGACCGAGCGGCTACCGCGCGGCGCGGATCCCAGGCTGCACCTCAAGCTCGGCCCCGGAGCGGTCGCCGACGTGGAGTGGACCGTGCAGCTCCTGCAGCTCCAGCACGGCGCCGCCGAGCCCGCGCTGCGGGTGCCGTCCACGCGCCTGGCGCTCGCGCGGCTGCGCGCCGCCGGGCTCCTCGACGGCCGCGAGCACGACTGGCTGCTGGGCGCCTACGAGCTGTGCACCCGGCTGCGCAACGTGGGCTACCTGGTCACGGGGCGGCTGATGGACCAGCTCCCCACCGACCCGGCGGTCCTGACCCGCATGGCGCGGGCCCTGGAGCTGCCCGGCGAGCGGCAGGAGCTGATGGAGGCCCACCGCCGCGCGACCCGCCGCGCCCGCCAGGTGGTCGAGCAGCGCTTCTGGGGCGGCCGGCTGTAGGCGCGCCCGGACCTGGCCGGGCGGCGGTCCGCCACCGGGCGGGGCGTACGATGCCGGCATGCGGATCGCGATCATCGGCGGCGGGCCGGCCGGCTACGAGGCGGCCCTGGTCGCCGCCGAGCTGGGCGCCGAGGTGCGCCTGATCAACGACGAGGGCCTCGGCGGCAACAGCGTCCTGTGGGACTGCGTCCCCTCCAAGACGCTGATCGCCTCCGCGGTCGCCTACAACTCCCTGCGGGTCGCCGACGAGCTGGGCCTGCGCCCCGCGACCGGCCGCGACCAGGCGCCGGTCGAGGTCGACTTCGCCAAGGTGCTCCGGCGTGTGCGCCGCCTGGCGGACGCCCAGTCGCGCGACATCACCGACGAGGTGCTCAAGGACGGCGCCGAGGTCGTCCACGGCCACGCCGAGCTGATCGACCCGCACACCGTCGAGGTCACCGACCCCGGCGGCGACCGCGACCGGCTCACCGTCGACGCGGCGCTGGTCGCCACCGGCTCGGACCCCCGCACGCTCGACACCGCCCCGACCGACGGCGAGGTGGTGCTCTCCAGCCGGGACCTCTACGGCCTCGACCGGCTGCCCGAGCACCTGGTGGTGGTCGGCTCCGGCGCGACCGGCGCCGAGTACGCCGGCGCGTTCCTGGAGTTCGGCGTCGACGTGACCTTCGTGGTCAGCCGGGACCGGGTGCTGCCCGGCGAGGACGCGGACGCCGCGCTCGCGCTCGAGGAGGTCTTCCACCAGCGCGGCATGCGCACGGTCAAGAACGCCCGCGCCGCCGCCGTGCGGCGGGCCGACGGCCACGCGGTCGTCCACCTGGAGGACGGGCGGACCCTGGAGGGCAGCCACGCGCTGCTCACCATCGGCCAGGTGCCGCAGAGCTACGGCGTCGGCCTGGAGCGGGTCGGGATCGCCGTGGACGACCACCACGCCGTCCAGGTCGACGGGGTGAGCCGCACGACCGTGCCGAACATCTACGCGGCCGGCGACGTCACCGGCAAGGTGATGCTCGCCTCGGTCGCCGCCATGCAGGGCCGCATCGCCATGTGGCACCTGCTGGGCCAGGCGGTCGCCCCGCTGCGCTGGGACGCCGTCGCCGCGACCATCTTCACCGACCCGCAGATCGCCACGGTCGGCCTGTCCGAGCAGCGCGCCCGCCGCAACGAGATCGCCGTCGAGGTCGAGAAGCTCCCCCTGGAGGGCAACTCGCGGGCGAAGATGAACGGCCTGCGGCACGGCTTCGTCAAGCTGCTCGCCCGGCCGGGCTCGGGCACGATCGTCGGCGGCGCGGTCGTCGCCGACGACGCCTCGGACCTGATCGCGCCGATCTCGGTAGCGGTCACGAACCGGCTCACCGCCGCGCAGCTCACGCAGGCGTTCCAGATCTACCCCTCGCTCGCCGGCTCGGTGCAGGAGGCGGCCCGCCGCCTCGCCATCCGGGTCCAGGGCGGCTACCGCTATTGAGCGGTCTGCGCCTGGGCGCGTACCGCTCGGTGCTGCGCTCGCCGGGCGCGCCCCGCCTGGTCGCCGCCGCGCTGGTCGGGCGGCTGCCGCAGGGCATGCTGCCGCTCGCGGTCCTGCTGACCGTCCAGGCCGCGACGGGCTCGTTCGCGGCCGCCGGCGCGGTCGTCGCCGCGTACATGGTCACCGCGGGCCTGGCCGCGCCCGTCCAGGGCCGGCTGGTCGACCGCCTGGGCCAGACCGCGGTGCTGGTACCGTGCACGGTCGTGTTCGCGACCGGCTTCACCGCGGTGGCGGCAGGTGCGGCCGCCGGCCTGCCGCCGGGCGCGCTCGCCGGGCTGGCCGCGCTCGGCGGGCTCGGCAACCCGCCGCTGGCGCCGTGCCTGCGGGCGCTGTGGGCGGCGATGCCGGACCGGGACGCGCTGCTGGAGCGCGCCTACGCGCTCGACTCCACGCTGCAGGAGCTGATCTTCATCACCGGGCCGCTGCTGGTCAGCCTGTTCCTGGCGGTGCTGTCGCCCACGGCCGCGCTGGTCGCCGCCGCGGCGCTGTCGGTCGCCGGGACGCTGCTGTTCGCCACCGCCCCGGCGTCGCGCCGCTGGCGGGGGGAGCCGCGGGCGCGCCACTGGGCCGGGGCACTGCGCGCGCCGGGGATCCGCACGGTGGTGGGGCTCGCGCCGCTGATCGCCGGCTCGATCGGCGTGGTCGAGGTGGCCGTCGCGGCGTTCGCCGAGCGGCGCGGGCAGCCCGGCGCGGCAGGGGTGCTGCTGGCCATGTGGAGCGTCGGCAGCATGGCCGGGGGCCTGTGGTACGGCACGCGCGCCTGGGCCGGGCCGGTGGAGCAGCGCTACCCGCGCCTGCTGCTGGCGGTGGCCCTCGGGTACGTCCCGCCGCTGCTGGTCGCCGCGGTGTGGCAGATGGGCGTGGTGCTCCTGGCGGCCGGCGCGTGCATCGCGCCGCTGCTGGCCTGCGGGTACCTGCTGGTGGACCGGCTGGCGCCCGCCGGCACGGTGACCGAGGCGTTCACCTGGATGCAGACCGGCTTCCTGGCCGGGCTGTCCGGGGGAGCGGCCGCCGGCGGGCTGCTCATCGACCGGCTCGGGGTGCGCGCCGCGCTCGCGGCCGCCGTGGCCGTGGCCCTGGCGGGCGCCGCCGCCGCGCGGGCCCGGCGGCCGACGCTGCGGGCGGGCCGGCCCGCGCACCGCAGGTCCGCGGAGGTGGTGATGCACGGTTGAGCGGGGGTGGTGACGTGCGGATGGGCGGGTCGGGGCCGCAGGCCGTGACGGGGGGCCGCAGGCGGCGCCCCTGGGGGCGCCGGTGGGGGCCTGCCGCGGCCGCGCTCGCCGCGGCCGCCCTGCTCGCGGCGCTGGCGGCGACGCCGGCCGCACCGCCGGGACGGTCCCTGCCGGCGGCCGGTCCGGCCGCGCCCGGGACGGCCGCGGCCCTCGCGGCCTCCGTGGCCGCCGCGGTGCCGCTCGGCGGGCCGGCGCTGGCGTCCCCGGGCACGGGGCGGCTGGACCTGTACCGGCGCAGCGCCGGCGGCGCGGTGGTGCACCAGCGGTCCACGCCGGGGGGCGGCTGGTCGGCGAGCCTCGGCCTCGGCGGCGCCCCGACCTCCGAGCCGGGCGCGGTCTCCCGGGGCGCCGGGCGGCTGGACGTGTTCGTGCGGGGGTCGGACGGGGCCTTGTGGCAGCGCTTCTACCGGCAGGGGTCGGGCTGGTCGGGGTGGGTGCGGCTGGGTGGCAGCCCGTCGTCCGAGCCGGCGGTGGCGTCGTGGGGTCCCGGGCGGCTGGACGTGTTCGTGCGGGGGTCGGACGGGGCCTTGTGGCAGCGCTACTTCCAGCAGGGGTCGGGCTGGTCGGCATGGGTGCGCCAGGGCGGCGCCCCGACGTCGGAGCCGGCGGCCGCAGCGCGCGGCCCGGGCCGGCTGGACGTGTTCGTGCGCGGCTCGACCGGCGCCCTGGAGCACCGCGCCTACCGGCGCGGCTCGGGCTGGTCGGCGTGGGCGAGCCTGGGCGGGGCGCTGCGCGCCGGACCGGCCGCGGCCGCGCCGGGCCAGGGCCAGGTCACGGTCGTGGCCCGGCGCGGCGACGGCCGCCTGTGGACGCGGACGGCGGGGGCCGGGCCGTTCGGGGCGTGGACCCTGGTCGACGCCGTCGGCCAGTTCCGCGGCCTGGGCGCGTGGGTGGACCTGTACGACCGCGCGCTGGTCCCGGCCGCGGCGGTCCAGGTGCTGCGCGCGCACGGCGTGCGGACCCTGTACCTGCAGACCGCGCGCTTCAGCAGCCCCGCGGACGTGGTGGACCCCGCGCGGGTGGGCGCCTGGGTCGAGCAGGCCCACGCCGCCGGGATCAGGGTGGTCGGCTGGTACCTGCCCGGCTACGGCCGGCACCTGCGCGTGGACGTGCGGCGGACGGTCGCGATCAGCGGCTACCGCAGTCCCGCCGGTCAGCGGTTCGACGCGCTCGCGGTCGACATCGAGTCGCGGGCCGCCTCGGCGTCCGTGGCCGCGTTCGACCGCGACGTCGTCGCCCACCTGGCCCGCGTGCGCGCCGCGGTCCGCGGCGCCTGGGTGGTCGGCGCGATCGTGCCGGCGCCGCTCGGCATGGAGCTCGCCCCGCGCAGCTGGGCGGGCTTCCCCTGGGCCGACATCGGGACCTGGGCGGACGTCGTCCAGCCGATGGGCTACTGGTCCTACCGGACCGACTGCGCGACCCGGCCGCGGCACTGCCCCTACGGGTACACCGTCGGCAACGTGACGGCGGCCCGGGAGCGCACCGGCCTGCCCGTGCACGTCATCGGCGGGCTCGCCGGGGACTCCGGCCCGGCGGACGTGGCCGAGTTCGTCCGCGCCGCGCGGGACGCCGGCGCCGACGGCGGCAGCCTCTACGACCTCGCCACGACGCCGCCGGCGGCCTGGCCCCCCCTGGAGCGCCTCGGCCGGCCGTGAGCCGGCGCCCCGGGTTCACCGGCGCGCCCCGGGCCGCCTCAGCCGGGCAGCCAGGAGACGTGGCCGCGCAGCACCAGGTAGCCGAAGCCCGCGGCGGTGTCGAGCAGCGCGTGCGCGACCACCAGCGGGAGCAGCCGGCCGCGGGCCTGGTAGATCCGGCCGAACAGCAGCCCCAGGGCGACGTTGCCGACGAAGCCCCCGAACCCCTGGTAGAGGTGGTAGGCGCCGCGCAGCAGCGCGCTCGCCGCCAGGGCCGTGCCCGGCCGCCAGCCGAGCTGGTCCAGCCGGCGCAGCAGGTAGCCGCAGACGACGACCTCCTCCAGCAGCGCGCTGCGGACCGAGCCGAGCAGCAGCACCGGGGAGGTCCACCAGTGCCCGGCGGGCGGCGCGGCGGCCACCATCCGGTTGGCGCCGATGGTGACGGCCACGGCGTACAGGACGACGCCGACCGCGCCGACCACGGCGGCCAGCACGACGCCCTGGCCGAAGTCGCGGCCGAGCCGGCGCGCGTCCAGGCCGATGTCGGAGACCCGCTCGCCCGAGCGGTGCAGCAGGTGCACCACCAGCGCCACCGGCACCAGGTCGAACCCGATCCCGAGGAGCTGCCGGGCGAGGCCGGCGTTGGCGAACAGCGCCACGGTCTGGCCGCGCAGCGGCGCCTCGAACAGGCTGAGCACCGCGTAGGCGGCCGAGGCCAGCAGCGACAGCCCCAGCACCAGCCACACCTCGGCGCGCAGCACCGGCCGGTCGGGCAGCCGCGGAGGGCCGTCCGCGGCCGCCCCGCGGGCGCCGGCGGCGACGGCCTGGTGCGGCTCCGGGGGCGCCGGCGGGTCGCCGGGCCCGGATGCCCCCGCCCGCCCGGCGGCGTCGTGGTCGGCCATGACCGCATCATCCCGCCGCGCGTGACCGGGCGCCACCGGGGGGTGCCCCGGCCCCCGCCGGACCGGTGTGCCCCGGGCGAGGGGGAGGAGCTATCGTTGGCCGATGAATCGGGACCTCCTCGCCGCGCTGCGTGAACGCGTCGTCGTCTTCGACGGCGCCATGGGCACCATGCTCCAGGCCGCCGACCTCGGGCTCGACGACTACCAGGGCCTCGAGGGCTGCAGCGAGATCCTGTGCGCGACCCGTCCGGACGTCGTCCAGGACATCCACCGCCGGTTCCTGGAGGCGGGCGCCGACGCCGTGGAGACCAACTCGTTCGGCGCGACCGCGATCGTGCTGGGCGAGTACGGGATCGCCGACCGGGTGGAGGAGCTGGCCCGCCGCTCGGCGCAGCTCGCCAGGGAGGTCGCCGGCGGCTTCGAGGCCGACGGCCGGCCGCGCTGGGTCGCCGGGTCGATGGGCCC
Source organism: Actinomycetes bacterium (assembly GCA_035263405.1). GTDB lineage: Bacteria > Actinomycetota > CALGFH01 > CALGFH01 > CALGFH01 > DATFRI01. Next base: position 36,941 of record DATFRI010000055.1, read on the forward strand.
GGGGACCAAGCTGCCGACCCTCGGCCACACCACCTACGACACCCTCGCGGCGACCTACGGCGACGCGGCGTCCGGTCTGCTCGACGGCGGCGCGGACCTGCTGATCATCGAGACCTGCCAGGACCTGCTGCAGCTCAAGGCGGCGGTCGCGGGCGCGCGCGCGGGCATGCGCCGGGCGGGGCGACAGGTCCCGCTGATCGCGCAGGTCACCATCGAGACCACCGGCCAGATGCTGCTCGGCAGCGACATCGCCGCGGCGCTGACCGCGATCGAGCCGCTCGGGGTGGACGTGATCGGCATGAACTGCGCCACCGGCCCCGCGGAGATGGGCGAGCACCTGCGCCACCTCGCCGCGCACGCGCGCACGTTCCTGTCCTGCCTGCCCAACGCCGGCCTGCCCGAGCTGCGCGAGGGCCGCACCTGGTACCCGCTCACCCCCGAGGAGCTGGCCGAGGCGCACGCCCGCTTCGTCGCCGAGTTCGGGCTCAACATCGTCGGCGGCTGCTGCGGGACCACGCCCGAGCACATCCGCCAGGTCGTCGAGGCGGTCGGCGGGCGCGCGCCCGTGCCGCGCGAGCCGGTCCACGAGCCGAGCCTGTCCAGCCTGTACCAGTCGGTCACCCTGGACCAGGACACGACCTTCCTCACGGTGGGGGAGCGCTGCAACGCCAACGGCTCCCGGCGCTTCCGGGAGCTGATGCTCGCCGGGGACCTGGACGGCATGGTCCAGCTCGCCAAGGAGCAGGTCCGCGAGGGCGCGCACGTGCTCGACGTGTGCGTGGACTACGTCGGCCGCGACGGCGTGCCCGACATGGACGTGCTGCTGGAGCGGTACGCCACGCAGTCGACCGTGCCGATCATGCTCGACTCCACCCAGGCCGACGTGATCGAGGCGGGGCTGAAGCGGCTCGGCGGCCGCGCGATCGTCAACTCGATCAACCTCGAGGACGGCGAGACGCGCATGGCCACGGTCTGCCCGCTGGCCAGGGAGCACGGCGCCGCGCTGGTCGCGCTGCTGATCGACGAGCAGGGCCAGGCCCGCGACGTCGACTGGAAGCTGCGGGTCGCCCACCGCATCCACGACCTGGCCGTGGACCGGTACGGGCTGGCGCCGGAGGACCTGGTGTTCGACGCGCTCACGTTCCCGCTCGGCGCCGGCACCGAGGACCTGCGCAAGGACGCGATGGCCACGCTCGACGCGATCGAGCGGATCAAGGCGGAGCTGCCCGGGGTGCGGACGATCCTCGGCGTCTCCAACGTCTCCTTCGGCCTCGCGCCGGCCGCCCGCCAGGTGCTCAACTCGGTGTTCCTGCACGAGGCGCGCCAGCGGGGGCTGGACGCCGCGATCGTCTCGCCCGCCCGCATCCTGCCCATGCACCGCGTCGACGCCGAGCAGCGCGAGGTCGCCCTGGACCTGATCTACGACCGGCGGCGGGAGGGTTACGACCCGCTGCAGCGCTTCATGGCCCTGTTCGAGGGCAAGGAGGCCACGCGCAGCAGCACGGCGGAGGACCTGGCCGGGCTGCCGGTGGACGAGCGGCTGGAGCGCCGCGTCGTCGACGGCATCCGCGACGGGCTCGAGGCCGACCTGGACGAGGCGATGCGCTCGCGCGCGCCGCTGGAGATCATCAACGAGGTGCTGCTGGCCGGCATGAAGACGGTCGGCGACCTGTTCGGCTCGGGCCAGATGCAGCTGCCGTTCGTGCTGCAGTCCGCCGAGGTGATGAAGGCCGCGGTCGCGCTCCTGGAGCCCCACATGGAGAAGGCGTCCGCGGGCGGCAAGGGCCGGATCGTGATCGCCACCGTCAAGGGCGACGTCCACGACATCGGCAAGAACCTGGTGGACATCATCCTCACCAACAACGGCTACACGGTCCACAACCTCGGCATCAAGCAGCCGATCTCGACGATCCTGGAGAAGGCCGAGGAGGCGCGGGCGGACGCGATCGGCATGTCCGGCCTGCTGGTCAAGTCCACCCTGGTGATGCGCGAGAACCTGGAGGAGCTGAACGCCCGCGGGCTGCACCGCTACCCGGTGCTGCTGGGCGGGGCCGCGCTCAACCGCACCTACGTCGAGGGCGACCTGCGGGAGCTGTACAAGGGCCGGGTCTTCTACTGCCGCGACGCGTTCGCCGGCCTCAGGGTCATGGACCAGCTGCGCGCGGAGCGGGCCGGCGACGCCGAGCCCGCGCGCGAGCCCGTGCGCCGCCCGCGGGTCCACGCCCGCGCGCGGCCGGCCGAGGAGCTGCCCGACGTCACCGACACCACCCGCTCCGCCGTCGCCACCGACGTGCCGGTCCCGGCCGCGCCGTTCCTCGGCCGGGCCAGGGTCGTGAAGGGGATCCCGATCCGCGAGATCGCCGCCTACCTCAACGAGTCGGCGCTGTTCCGCGGCCAGTGGCAGCTGCGCCCGGTCGGCGGCAGGGAGGGCTGGCAGCGGACGCTGGAGGAGGAGGCGCGGCCGCGGCTGCGCGCGCTGCTGGAGGAGGCGATCGCCGGCCAGGTGCTGCAGCCGGCGGTGGTGTACGGCTACTTCCCGTGCAACGCCGAGGGCAACGACCTGATCGTCTGGCGCGACGACGGCAGCGAGTGGGTCCGCTTCACCTTCCCGCGCCAGCGGCGCGAGCGGCGGCTGTGCCTGGCCGACTACTTCCGCCCCGCCGGCTCCGGCGAGACCGACGTCGTCGCCTTCCACGTGGTGACGATGGGCCGGGCCGCCAGCGAGGCGACCGCGGAGCTGTTCGCCGCCGACCGCTACCGCGAGTACCTGGAGCTGCACGGCGTCACCGTGGAGATGGCCGAGGCGCTCGCCGAGCTGTGGCACCAGCGCATCCGCCAGGAGCTGGGCATCGCCGGCGAGGACGCGGCGGACATGGAGGCGCTGTTCGACAAGCGCTACCGCGGCGCCAGGTACTCCTTCGGCTACCCGGCCTGCCCCGACCTGGAGGAGCAGACCAAGATCTTCGAGCTGCTCCAGCCCGAGCGGATCGGGGTCCGGCTCACCGAGGAGTTCCAGCTCGACCCCGAGCAGTCCACCTCGGCGGTCGTGGTGCACCACCCCGAGGCGATCTACTTCAACGCCCGCTGACCCCTCGGCGCACCGGCGGGGCGCAGCTCGGGGTCGCAGGACGCCTCCGGGAGGTCGCGGGGACGGGCGCGAACCGGCATCCTTGCCTTCACGGCCTGGTGAGCGTGCCGAGGAGGTGACTTCCCGTGGCGCCGTTGCGAGACGAGCTGTACGTGTCCAGATTGGCACGACTGCCAGTGTATGCACCCACCGGCGAGCTGATCGGCCGGATCAGCGACGTGGTGGTGGCGCGCTCCGCGGAAGGCGCCCCGCCGGTCGTGCTCGGCCTGGTCGTGTCGGCGCAGCGCCGGCCGATCTTCATCGGCATGAACCGGATCGGCGACCTGGACCCCACCGGGGCGACCCTGCGCACCGGCGCGGTGAACCTGCGCCGCTTCCAGCTGCGCCAGGGCGAGACGCTGGTGGTCGGCGAGCTGCTCGACTCGCGCGTCACCCACCGGGAGACGGGCGAGCAGCTGCGCATCAACGACGTGGCGATCTCCCGGCGCCGCGAGGGCTGGGCGATCACCACCCTGGACGCCGTCGAGCGGTCGAGCAAGCTCGTGCCGCTGCGCCGCTCGCGCCACCGGCGGCTGCCGTGGGACCTCGTGCGCGGCCTGGAGGCCAGCGAGTCCGCCGAGAGCCGGCTGGCGGCGCTGGCCAACCTGCGCCCCGCGGACCTCGCCGCGGCGCTCCAGAGCCTGCCGAGCGCCGCCCAGCGCCAGTTCGTCGCCGAGCTGGACGACGACCGGCTCGCCAACACCCTGGAGGAGCTGCCCGAGGAGGTCCAGGCGCGCCTGCTCGGCAACCTGGACGACGAGCGCGCCGCGGACGTGCTCGAGGCCATGGACCCCGACGACGCGGCCGACCTGCTGGGCGAGCTGTCCGAGGCCGACCGGATGCGCCTGCTGGCGCTCATGGTCCCCGACGAGGCGGCGCCGGTGCGGCGGCTGCTGGTCTACGACGAGGAGACCGCCGGCGGGCTGATGAACCCCGAGCCGGTGATCCTGCCCTCCCAGGCGACCGTCGCCGAGGCGCTCGCCCGGGTCCGCGACCCCGACCTGCCGCCCGCGCTCGCCGCGCAGGTGTTCGTGGTGCGGCCGCCGACCGAGACGCCCACCGGGCGGTACCTCGGGGTGGCCCACTTCCAGCGGCTGCTGCGCGAGCCGCCGGGGGCGAACATCGGCTCGGCGATCGACACCGACCTGGACACCCTCTCCCCGGCGCTGCCGACGCGGCGGGTCGCGGAGTACCTGGCCACCTACGACCTGGTGGCCGCGGCGGTCTGCGACGAGCTGGGCCGGCTGCTCGGGGCCGTGTCGATCGACGACGTGCTCGACCACCTGCTCCCGTCCACCTGGCGCAACGGGGCCATCCGGCTGGCCGGCCCCCACGACCCGGTGCGGCGCGACGAGGCGCCCCCCGCCCCCGACGAGGAGCGGAGCCTGCCGCCGGGTACGGAGGTCCCGCCGCGGGAGGTGGCCCCGTGATCTCGCGGGGGCGCAACCTCGGCCGGCCGCGGCGGGCCAAGCGCCTGCAGGCGCCGCACTACGACCCCGAGGTCTTCGGGCGCTTCTCGGAGACGATCGCGCGCTACCTCGGGACGGCCAGGTACCTGGTCTTCCAGACCGTGGTGGTGGCCTCCTGGGTCATCTGGAACGCGGTCTTCCACAACTCGTCGGCCGGCTTCGACCCCTACCCGTTCATCCTGCTCACGCTCGCGCTCAGCCTCCAGGCGTCGTACGCGGCGCCGCTGATCCTGCTCGCCCAGAACCGCCAGGAGGAGCGCGACCGCGCCGCGGCCGAGTCCGACCGGCGCGCCAACGCCCGGGCGCAGGCGGCCACCGAGTACCTCGCGCGCGAGCTGGCCGCGATCCGCCTGTCCCTGGGGGAGATGCCGACCCGCGAGTACCTCGACGATCAGCTCACCCGGCTGCAGAAGGAGCTGGACGCCCTGCGCGAGGCCCTCGGCCCGGACCGGGGCCCGCCGCGCGCACGGCCCTCGTGAGCGGACCGTTCGCCGGCCGCGGCGAGCGCTTCGACGCCGGCCTGGAGCTGCTGGTCGCGCTGACCTATTTCTCCCTCGGCGAGCAGCACACCGAGGAGTCGCTGCACAACCTGCGCACCTACTACGGCTTCGTCGGCGACTGGGCCGAGCGCGTGGCCACGAGCGCCCCGCGCACGCCCGAGGCCGTGCGCGAGCGGGCCAAGGCGTTCGAGCAGCTCGGTGTGGACGAGCTGGTGTTCGACCCGACCGTCGCCGACCTCGACCAGGTCGACCTCCTCGCCGACGCGGTGGGGTAGGCGGCCGGGGCGTCACAGCCAGCCGCTGCGCTTGAACCGCAGGTACAGCCACGCGCACACGCAGGCCATCACCCCCAGCGCCAGCGGGTACCCGGAGACCCAGCCCAGCTCCGGCATGTGTTCGAAGTTCATGCCGTAGATCCCCGCGATCATCGTCGGCACCGCCAGGATCGCCACCCACGCCGAGATGCGGCGCATGTCCTGGTTCTGCTGCACGCTGATCTGCGCGAGGTTGGCGTCCAGCATGCTGGTCAGCAGGTTGTTGAAGCCGCCGACCTCCTCGACCACCCGCAGCAGGTGGTCGTGGGCGTCGCGGAAGTACTTGCGGGTGTCGGGGTGGACGGCCGGGCACTCGGTGTGGGTGAGCCAGGTGAGCGGGTCGATCAGCGGCGCGGCCGCGCGGTGGAACGCGAGCACCTCGCGCTTGAGCTTGTAGATGCGCTCGGCGATGCTCGCGCGGTACTCGGGGGAGAACACCTGCTGCTCGATCTCCTGCACGTCGTGGTCGACGCCGCGGATCACCGGCGCGTAGTCGTCCACCACCTTGTCGACGACCGCGTGCAGGACCGCGCCGGGACCGAGCGCGAGGAACCCCTCGCGGCCCTCGAGGCTGCGGCGGACCTCGCCGAGCGGGCTCGGCGTGCCGTGGCGGACGGTGATCACGAACCCCTCGCCGACGAACAGGATGATCTGGCCGAACTCGATGACCTCCTGGGGATCGACGTAGCGCGCGGTCTTCAGCACCACGAACAGGGTGCGGTCGTACAGCTCCAGCTTGGGGCGCTGGTGGGGCGTGAGCGCGTCCTCGACCGCGAGGTGGTGCAGCGAGAACTCGTGGCTGATCTCGTCGAACTCCTCGGGCGTGGGCTCGTGGAGGCCGAGCCAGACGAACGCCTGCTCGCGGTGGCCGGCCTCGAACGCGTCCTGGAGCTCGAGCACGCCCGGCCGCCGGGTCCCGTGCTCGTAGACGGCGCAGTCGGTGATCACCGCCCGATTATCGGCCCGCCCGCCGGGGCCTGCACCGATTCGGTTTCAGCTCGCCTCGATCGTGGCGATCATCGCCCCGGTCGCGACGCTCTCGCCCTCGGCGACCGCGAGCTTGGAGACGACGCCGGCCTGGTGGACGGTGACGTGGTTCTCCATCTTCATCGCCTCCAGCACGACCAGCGTCTGGCCGGGCGCGACGGTGTCGCCCTCGGCGACCAGGACCTTCACGATCGTGCCCTGCATCGGCGTGGTGACCACCTCGCGGCCCGGACCGCCCGACTCGGCGCGCGCCCGCTCCAGCGCCTTGGGGGAGCGCGGGGTCCGGGGCCGCTTGGGGACCGGGACCGGCTCCTGGGGGAGCACCGCGACCTCGAACCGCTTGTCCTCCAGCTCGATCACCATCCGCCGCGGCGGCGGCTTGGCCGCCGGTCGCGCGTCGGCGGCCGGCACGCTCGCGGGCGCCAGCGAGGACAGGTCCATCTCCTGCTCGACCAGCGTGGTCGAGACGTGGCCCGCGGCGAACGCCGGGTCGGCCATGGCGAGCTTGTGGAAGGGGATCGTGGTGGGCACGCCGGCGATCTCGAACTCCCCCAGCGCCCGCAGCATCCGGCGCCGGGCCCGCTCGCGGTCCTCGCCCCACACGATCAGCTTGGCGAGCAGGGAGTCGTAGGCCTGCGGCACCGTGAAGCCGGTGCGCACGCCGGCGTCCACCCGGATCCCGGGCCCGCTCGGCTCGCGCCAGGCCGTGATCGGCCCCGGGGCCGGCAGGAAGCCCGCGCCGGGGTCCTCGGCGTTGATCCGGCATTCGAGCGCGTGCCCGCGCGGGCGCAGCTCCCCCAGCACGTCCGCCAGGTGCTCGCCGGCCGCGATCCTGAGCTGCGCCTGCACCAGGTCGATGCCGGCGACCAGCTCCGTCACCGGGTGCTCGACCTGCAGGCGGGTGTTCATCTCCAGGAAGTACACCTGCTCGGTCGCCGGGTCGAAGAGGAACTCCACGGTGCCCGCGTTGGCGTAGCCGGCGGTGTCGGCGATCGCCACCGCCGCGCCGGCGAGCGCCTTGCGGACCGTCTCGGACAGCCCCGGGGCGGGCGCCTCCTCCACCAGCTTCTGGTGGCGCCGCTGCAGGGAGCAGTCGCGGTCGCCGACGAAGGCGACCTCGCCGTGCTCGTCGGCGAGCACCTGCGCCTCCACGTGGCGCGGCGCGACCAGGTAGCGCTCCAGATAGACCTCCGAGCGGCCGAACGCCGCCAGGGACTCGCGCTCGGCCGACTCGAGCGCGGCGGCGGCCTCCTCGGGCCCGGCGACGACCTTCATCCCGCGGCCGCCGCCGCCGAACGCGGCCTTGAGCGCGACCGGGTAGCCGTGCCGCTCACCGAACGCGCGCACGCCCTCGGCCCCGGGGACCGGCTCGAGCGTGCCGGGCACCAGCGGCGCGCCCGCGCGCTCGGCCATCTTGCGGGCCGACATCTTGTCGCCCATGACCGCGATCGCCTCCGGGCCCGGGCCGACCCAGCGCAGCCCCGCGTCGAGCACCGCCTGGGCGAAGCCGGCGTTCTCCGCGAGGAACCCGTAGCCCGGATGCACGGCGTCGACGCCGGCCCTGGCCGCGACCCGCAGGATCGCGGCGCCGTCGAGGTAGCTCCTGGCCGGCGTGGCCGGGCCGATGTGCCAGGCCTCGTCGGCGGCCAGGACGTGCGGGGCGTCGCGGTCGGCGTCGGAGTACACGGCGACGCCGCGCAGGCCCAGCTCGGCGCAGGCACGCAGGATCCGGACCGCGATCTCGCCGCGGTTGGCCACCAGCACCTTGCCGACGGGACCGGAGCCGATGCCGCCGGGCCTCATGCCACCGGGTCCATGCTCATGCCACCGGGTCCACGACCGCCTGCCTCCTCCCCGTGCGGCCACCGGCCCGTTCGCGGCCCGGCGCGCCCCGGGGCAAGCCTACCCAAGTGGCCGCGTCCGCGACGCCGGCCGCACGCCAGATCACGGAACGGTCACGGGAGGATGAACGAACCCGTCCGGGTGCGGCAGGATGTCCCGCCATGGGGAGAACGAGCCTCGCGCGCGCCATCCTGCCGGTCCGGCCGGTCCTGCTCCTGGCGCTGACCATGTCCCTGCCGCTGGCCGCGGGCTGCACGGGGATGGCGGACCAGAGCCTGTCGGTCAAGCACGGCCCGGCTGCCGCGCCCACCACCACGCTGCCCGCCACGGCGTTCCGGCCGTCGGACCCGCTGCTCGCCGCGCTGCGCGGGGGCGGCCACGTGCTGGTCATGCTGCCCACCCGCAGCAGCGGCCGCGACCGGGACCTGAGCGACCTGGGCAACTGCGGTGACCAGCGGGAGCTGACCGCGGACGGGCGGGCGCAGGCGCAGGAGATCGGCGCGGCCGTCCGTCGGCTCGCCGTGCCCGTGGACAGCGTGCTGGCGAGCCCGCTGTGCCGCACCCGCGACACCGCCTGGCTGGCCTTCGACAGGGTCCAGGGCAGCACCGCGCTGGCGCCGCCGGACGGCCGGGACGCCGCCGCCCGCGGCCGTGCCGGCGCCCGCCTGCGCGCGCTCGCCGGCCGCTCGCCCCACCCGGGCTTCAACACGGTGCTGGTGACCCACGAGGCGACGGTCATGGCCGCCTTCGGGATCACGCCCGGCGACGGCGAGACGCTGGTGTACCGCCCGATCCCGGGCAGGCGGCCGCGCCTGGTGGGCCGCATCCTCGCGGACGGCTGGACCCGGCTCGCCGGCCGCGACGGCACGGCGGCCGGGCCGCCGAGCGGCGTGGTGGTCCGGGAGTACGCGCTGCCGAAGGGGACCCGCCCGAGCGACGTCGCGCCCGCCCCCCGCGGCACGGCGGTGTGGTTCGCCGCGCCGGGCACCGGCCAGCTCGGCCGGCTGGATCCCGGCCGCGGCGGGACCGAGTTCATCGACCTCGGCGTGGGCGCCCGGCCGACCAGGGTGGTGGTCGCGCCCGACGGGTCCCCGTGGGTGGCCGACGCCGGCCGCAACGCGCTGGTGCGGGTCGACCCGACCACCCGCCGCCTCCAGCGCTTCCCGCTCCCGCGCAGCCGGGCCCCGGCCGACCTCGGGGCGCTGGCCTTCGACCGCCAGGGGACGCTGTGGTTCACCGGCCGGCGCGGCATGATCGGCCGGCTCGACGTGCGCTCGGGCGGGATGGAGGTGTTCGACTCGCCGCGCGGGCCGGGGCCGGAGGGCATCGCCACCACGGCCGGCGGCGAGGTGTACTACGCGTCGGGTGCCGGCGGCTACCTCGGGCGCGTCGACGTGGAGACCGGCGCGACCGAGGTCATCGAGCCGCCCACGCCGGCCCAGGGGATGTCCAGGCTCGCGGTGGACCCCCGCGGGCGCCTGTGGCTGTCCGAGCAGCGCGCGGGCAGGATCGCGGTGTTCGACCCGGCCGCCCGCGGCTGGCGTGAGTGGCGGCTGCCCGGCGCCGGCTCCCGGCCGGTCGGCCTGTGGCTCGACGCGGCCGGGACGGTGTGGGTGAGCGACCCCGGCGCCGGCGCGGTGGTGGCGTTCGACCCGCTGACCGAGCGTTTCACCAGCGTGCCGCTGCCGGTGCGCGACGCCGACGCGGGCGAGCTGCGCGGCCGCCGCGACCAGCTCTGGGTCGCGGCCGCCGGCGCGGACCGGCTGGTGGCCGTGCTGCGGCGCTGAGCGGGGTGCCCGCCGGAGCCGGCGCGATCCTCAGGGTGCGCGGCCGTAGCCGGCGCGGTCGACCGAGGCCCAGCGGGCGCCCACCGGCCACCCCGGCGACCCGGGGTCCGCGCGCCCGGCCCGCGCCCACGGTCCGGGGTCGCCGCCGCGCTCCAGCGCGGCCAGCCGGTCGAGCGCGGCGGCCAGGACCTCCAGCTCCTGCGGGGTCGCCTCGCCGCGCAGGAGCTGGAAGCGCAGCCCCGCCGGGGTGACGTGCACGTCCGCCCCGCCGCCGCTCACGCCCGGTCTCCGCGCCGCGCGCGGCCGGCCCCGCTGCGCGCCAGGACCGCCCGGCACAGCGCCTCGGGGTCGGCGGGGGAGACGAACAGCTTGTAGCCCGGCCACTCCAGCAGCACCCCGCGCCGCCGGTCGGTGGCGTACACCTTGAAGCGGCCCCAGTGGCGGTTGGAGAACCAGCCCCACCACCCGAACAGGCCACCCGACCCCAACCGGCGCCGGCTGCGCGGCATCGCGGTCGTCCTGGCGGCGGCGAGGCCCACCAGCGGGAACAGCAGCGGCCGGGCGGCGCGCCTGGTCACCGCCAGGTCGTGCGCGCCGAGCGCGTAGCCGGCCGGCGAGAAGGCCAGCGGCAGCATCAGGACGGCGACGAACAGGCTGGGCGCGCCGACCAGCACGACCAGCCCGCCGTCGGCGAGGAACGCCAGCAGCAGCGACTCGCCCACCACCACGAGCGCGACCAGCGAGGTGATCACCCGCGCGGCCGGCTCCAGCGGCGCGGACCGGTGCACCTCCTGGACCGTCATCGACCGCACCGACCGGCGCCGCCGCTCGGGGTCTGCCGTCCGCCCGCCGCCGGTCATCATGGGTCGGCGCCAGCGGCGCCGGGGACGCCGGTCAAAGCGGGATGTTGCCGTGCTTGCGGGCGGGACGGGGCTCGCGCTTGCTGTTGCAGATCTCCAGCGCCTGGATCAGCTTGGGGCGGGTGACCTGCGGCTCGATCACCTCGTCGATGTAGCCGCGCTCGGCGGCGACGAACGGGTTGGCGAACCGGTCGGTGTACTCGGCGACCAGCTCCTCGCGCCGGGCGGCGGGGTCGTCGGCCGCCTCGATCTCGCGCCGGTTGATGATGTTGACCGCGCCCTGCGGGCCCATGACCGCGATCTCCGCGGTCGGCCAGGCGAAGTTCACGTCCGCGCGCAGCGCCTTGGACGCCATCACGATGTACGCGCCGCCGTAGGCCTTGCGGGTGATCACCGTCAGCTTGGGGACGGTCGCCTCGGCGAAGGCGTACAGCAGCTTGGCCCCGTGCCGGATGATCCCGCCCCATTCCTGGCTGGTGCCCGGCATGAACCCGGGCACGTCCACGAAGGTGACCAGCGGGATGTTGAACGCGTCGCAGAAGCGCACGAAGCGCGCGCCCTTGGCGGAGGCGTTGACGTCCAGCACGCCGGCCAGGTGCAGCGGCTGGTTGCCGACCAGCCCGACCGTGCGGCCGTCCAGCCGCGCGAACCCGACCACCAGCGACTCCGCCCAGGCGGGCTGGACCTCCATGAACTCGGCGTCGTCGACGACCCGCCGGATCACCTCGCGGATGTCGTACGGCTGGTTCGGGGAGTCGGGCACCAGGTCGATCAGGCTCGGGTCCTCGCGGCGCGGGTCGTCGGTCGCCGGGCGGCGCGGCGGGTCCTCGACGTTGTTGGCGGGCAGGTAGGCGAGCAGCTGGCGGACGAGGTCGAAGCACTCGTCCTCGTCCTCGGCGGCGAAGTGGGCCGTCCCGGACTTGGTGGCGTGCGTGACCGCGCCGCCCAGCTCCTCGAAGGTCACGTCCTCCCCGGTCACGGTCTTGATGACCTCGGGGCCGGTGATGAACATGTGCGAGGTGTCCTTGACCATGAGGACGAAGTCGGTGATCGCCGGGGAGTAGACCGCCCCGCCCGCGCACGGCCCCATGATCAGGCTGAGCTGCGGGATCACCCCGGACGCCTGGACGTTGCGCCAGAAGATCTCCGCGTAGCCGTTGAGGGAGACCACGCCCTCCTGGATGCGCGCGCCGCCGGAGTCGTTGATCCCGATGCAGGGCACGCCCATCTTGAGGGCCAGCTCCTGCACCTTGCAGATCTTCTCCGCGACGACCTCGCCGAGCGAGCCGCCGAAGACCGTGAAGTCCTGGGCGAACACGCACACGCGGCGGCCGTCGATCATGCCGTGGCCGGTGACCACCCCGTCCCCGGGCACCTTGCGGCGGTCCATCCCGAAATCGGTCGAGCGGTGCACCGCGAACATGTCCGTCTCGGTGAGCGACCCGGGGTCCAGCAGCGCGTCGATCCGCTCGCGAGCGGTCAGCTTGCCCTTGGCGTGCTGGGCCTCGACGGCCTTGTCGCTGCCCGCGTGCAGCGCGGCCTCGGTCCGGGTGCGCAGCTGGTCGATGCGCTCCTTCATCGTCATGGGTTCGTGCGCCGCCACGCCACCTCCACGCTCGCCAGCCACTCGCTGCGGGACGTGCCATTGTATGGCGTCATGCGACCCGACCCGCCTGCCGGCCCACAGCCCGCTGGCGACCCGCTCGAGGCGGCGGCTCGGCGGCTGCCGGCGTTCTTCGCCCCGGTCGAGATCGCCGCGTCCCTGCCGAGCACGATGGTGCGCGCCGCCGAGCTGGCCGAGCGCGGCCGGCCCGAGGGCGCGACCGTGCTGGCCGACCACCAGACGTCGGGGCGGGGCCGGCTCGGCCGTGCCTGGCTGGCGCCGCCCGGGTCCTCCCTGCTGGTGTCGGTCGTGCTGCGGCCGGTCGCGGCGCGGGTCTGGCCGGTGCTGGTCGCCGCCGGCCTGGCGCTGGTCGAGGCGGTCGGCGAGGTGCTCGGCCAGGCGGGCGCCGGGGAGGTCGAGGTCGCGCTCAAGTGGCCCAACGACCTGCTGGTCGGGGGGCGCAAGGCCGCGGGCCTGCTCGCCGAGGCCGCGGCGGGCGCGCTGGTGCTCGGCATGGGGGTGAACGTGCGCCAGGAGCGCTTCCCGCCGGAGCTGCGCGGCAGGGTCACCAGCCTGGCCCTGGCGGCCGGGCGGCCGGTCTCGCGCGCGCCGCTGCTGGCCGCCTGGGGCCGCGGCTTCGTCGCCCGCTACCAGGCGATCGGCGAGCACCCGGGCGCGCTGCTGCCGGAGTACCGGGCCTGCCTGGCCACCCTCGGCCAGCGCGTGCGGGTGCAGCGTCTCGCCGGACCGCCGCTCACCGGCCGGGCGGTCGACGTGCGCCAGGGCGGGGCGCTGGTCGTGCGGCTGGACGGCGGCGACACCGTCGAGGTCGCGGCCGGCGACGTCGAGCACCTGCGGCCCGCCGCGCCCGCCGACCGGCCACCCGGCTGACCTCCGGGCGCACGGAGGCCCGCGGCGGCCCGGGACGTCGGCGGTGCTGGCGAAGCCGGCGACCTGGCATGAAACTGTCGTGCAGCATGCGCACGCGGGCACTCCGCGCGTGCCGAGCGGCGAGAGGCGGCGATGGCCAACCCCAGCAGGCGCACCGGCCCCGACGAGGTGGTGGTGTTCCGGACCAGGCAGCACTGGCTGGTCCTGCTGCGGCCGGTGCTGAGCGGGGCCGCCATCCTGCTCGGCGGTTCGGTCCTGTGGTCGCTGATGCCCGGCGGCGCCCTCCAGGAGGCCCTGCGCTTCGTCGTGATCGCGCTGTGCATCGGCCTGCTGCTGTGGTGGGTGCTGCCACCCATCGCGCGCTGGGCCGGGACCCGCCTGATCGTCACCGACCGGCGGCTGCTGTACCGCCGCCGGCCGATCGGCAGGTTCACCCGGGACGTGCCGCTGGACCAGCTCACCGAGGTGGCCGTCGTCCAGTCGCTGCTGGAGCGGATGGCCGGCACCGGCGACCTGGTGATGCGGGTCGCCGGGGAGCCGGGCCGGATCAACGTCGCGGACGTGCCCCGGCCCGACCGCGTCCGCGAGCTGATCGGGCGCCAGGTCCAGGGCCTGCACGCGCCCGAGGCCGCCGACTGGGAGCGGACGCCCCCGCAGCGGCTCGGGGATCCCGGTCCCGGCCGTGCCGGCGTCCCGGTCGACCCGGCGCCGGGGGAGCTTCGCCGGGTCGACCCCGACGGGACGGCCGGGACCGGCCCCGCCTCCGGCGTGGTCCAGCAGCTCCAGCACCTCGCCGACCTGCGCGACCGCGGCGTGGTGAGCAACGAGGAGTTCCAGCGCATCAAGGAGGACCTGCTGCGCCGGATGTGACCCCGAGGGGCGGAGGAGTCCGATGAGCCAGGCCGAGGCGTCCGCGACCGGCGAGCCGGGCCGGCCGGAGCCGGCGATCGCCGGGCGGGCGGAGCGCGCCCGCGCCGGCGGCGCCGAGCGCTACCACGCCAAGGCCCGCGAGCAGGGCAAGCTGTTCGTGCGCGAGCGGCTGCGCCGGCTGCTGGACCCGGCCGGCGCCCTGGTGGAGGACGGGCTGCTCGCCAACGCGCTCGCGGGGGACCTGCCCGCCGACGGGGTGGTCACCGGCGTCGGCCAGGTCGGCGGGCGCCCGGTCGCCGTGGTCGCCAACGACTCGACCGTCAAGGCGGGCTCGTGGGGCGCGCGCACGGTCGAGAAGATCATCCGCGCCGAGGAGTACGCGCTGCGCCACGAGGTCCCGCTGGTCTGGCTGGTCGACTCGGCGGGCGCCAGGATCACCGACCAGGTGGAGATGTTCCCCGGCCGCAGGGGAGCGGGACGGATCTTCCACAACCAGGTCAAACTCTCGGGCAGGGTGCCGCAGGTCTGCTGCCTGTTCGGCCCGTCGGCCGCGGGCGGCGCGTACATCCCCGCCTTCTGCGACGTCGTCCTCATGGTGGACGGCAACGCGTCCATGTACCTCGGGTCGCCGCGCATGGCCGAGATGGTGATCGGGGAGCGCACCACGCTGGAGGAGATGGGCGGGGCCGCGATGCACTGCCGCGTGTCGGGCTGCGGGGACCTGCTCGCCGCCGACGAGGACGAGGCGATCCAGGCCGCGCGCCGCTGGCTGGAGTACTTCCCGTCGAGCTGGCGCCGGGAGCCGCCGGCCGCGCCGGCGCGGGGTCCCGCCTACGCCGGCCCGGTGGCGCCGCTGATCCCGACCGACGAGGCCACCCCGTTCGACATGCTGGGCGTGGTCGCCGCGGTCGTCGACGAGGGCTCGCTGTTCGAGGTCAAGCGCGAGTTCGCGCCCGAGATCGTGTGCGGCCTGGCGCGGATCGAGGGGCGCGTGGTCGGGATCCTCGCCAACCAGCCGCTGCACAAGGGCGGGGTGCTGTTCGTCGACTCGGCGGACAAGGCCGCCCGGTTCATCTGGCTGTGCGACGCGTTCAACATCCCGCTGCTGTTCCTCGCCGACGTGCCCGGGTTCATGATCGGCCGCGAGGTCGAGCGCCAGGGGATCATCCGCCACGGCGCCAAGATGATCACGGCGGTCAGCGAGGCGACCGTCCCCAAGCTCTGCGTGGTCGTCCGCAAGGCGTACGGCGCCGGGCTGTACGCGATGGCGGGACCCGGGTTCGAGCCCGACGCGACCCTGGCCCTGCCCACCGCGTCGATCGCGGTGATGGGCCCGGAGGCGGCGGTCAACGCCGTCTACTACAACCGCCTGCAGGCCCTCGACCCCGGGCCGCGCGAGCGCGAGGCCGAGGCGCTGCAGCGCGCCTACCGCGAGGACGTCGACCTCGTCCGGCTCGCCGCCGACCTCGTCGTCGACGCCGTCGTGGACCCCGACCGGCTCCGCGCGGAGGTCGCCCGCCGCCTGGCCGCCGCCGCCGGCAAGGACCGCGCGTTCTCGGCCCGCCGCCACGGCGTGCCGCCGGTCTGACCGGGGGGGCTGCGCTGCGCTCCGCCCCCCCGGACCCCCCCGGGAGCCTCGGGCCTCGCCGGGTCTCCCCGGGTCGCCGGGTCTTTGGGGGTCGCCGGGTCTTTGGGGGTCGCCGGGTCAGACGGCGGCGTTGACGATCCGGCCGAGGGCGACCATCCGGTTCCGCTGGCGGATCGCCACGCGCAGGCCGGGGCGCGCGACCACCGGCTGGCCGAGGCGCAGGCGGACCTCCAGGCGCTCGCCGGGCAGGGCGAGCTGCACGGCGCCGAGCTGCACGGTGCCCGGGATCAGCGCGCCCCACCAGGTCAGCACGTCGTAGTCGCCGCCGTCGCAGAGCGCGTCGCGGCCGCCCTCGTCGGGCGAGAGCACGTACACCTGGGCGCGCAGCTCGGGCTGCAGCGCGACCGAGCCGGGCTCGGCGAGCGCCTGGCCCTCGTCCGGCGCGCCGTCGCCCGGACCGCGCAGCAGCACGCCCACGGCGTCCCCGGGACGTGCCTGGTCCAGGCGCCGGTCGCGGCGCCCGACGCTGGCGACGATCCGCCTGGCCCGGTCGGGGCAGGCGCCCACGAACTCGACCTCGTCGCCGACGCTGACGACGCCCTGCTCGACCCGGCCGGTCACGACCGTGCCGCGGCCGGCGACCTCGAACGCCTCCTCCACCGGCAGCAGGAACGGCCGCTGGTCCGCGGGCGCCGGCACCGGGATCCAGCGCCCGCACGCCGTCATCAGCTCGACGATCCCCGCGGTCCACGACGGATCCCCGGCCAGCGCCCCCTCGGCCGAGACCCGCACGACCGGGACCTGCCACTCCCCGAAGCCGTGCTCGGCGAGCAGCTCGCGGACCTCCTGCTCGACCACGGCGAGCAGGTCCTCGTCGTCCACGAGGTCGGTCATGGTGAGCGCCACCACCAGCGCGGGGATTCCCACCTTGCGGGCGAGCAGCACCTGCTCGCGGGTCTGGGGGGTGGGCCCGTCCGCCGCGCTCACCGCCAGGATCGCCCCGTCGAGCTGCGCCCGGCCGGTGAGCAGCAGCCGCACCTCGTCCTCCGCCGGCTGCGTGTGCAGCAGCCAGCGGCGGCCGTCGACGGCCAGCTCGATCACCGGCTGCGGCTTCGCCGGCTCGAGGGTGCCGGCTCCGGGGCCGGGACGGGCCGGGCGGCCGCGGGCGGCCCCTGCGGGCGGGCCGGGGTCGCCCGCGCCGAGCACGCTGCCGATCGCCGCCGCCAGCGTCGCCTTGCCATGCCCGGCATGGCCGAGGACGCGGAGCCGGGGCAGCGCCCGTTCGTCTGGATGGGGGTCCATCGCTGAAGTCTCCCACGCCTTCGGAAACTCGCTCGCTCTGGTTTGTCGACCGTGCGACGCTTGGGGGCTTCATGCACTCATATCTTGCGGTGCTGGCGGCCGGGTTCCGCCGGCAGTCCACCTATCGCTTCGCCCTGGTCGGCGGGCTTGGCACCAATGTCTTCTGGGGCGTGCTGCGCACGGTGGTGTTCCTCGCGCTCTACCGGCAGCGGGGACCGGTGGCCGGGCTCACCGTCGGGCAGGCCCTCACCTACGTCTGGGTCGGCCAGGCGATGTTCGGCGCGATCTGGGTGAACTGGCTGCAGGAGTTCCCCCGCAGCGTGCGCTCGGGCGAGTTCGCGGTCGAGCTGATCCGCCCGGGCGACCCGTACCTGCGGCTGCTCGCGTTCGACCTCGGCCGCAACCTCAACCAGATGCTGGTCCGCTCGACCCTGCCGCTGGCCGTCGCCGCGCTGGTCCTGCCCCTGGTGCTGCCGACCGGCCCCGCCGGGGTGCTCGCGCTGGTCGTCAGCGTGCTGCTCGCGGCCGTGGTCGGGTTCCAGCTCCGCTTCCTCGTGCTCGGGTCCGCGTTCTGGACCGCCGACTACAGGTTCGTGCTCCACCTGGTCTTCTCCGGTCTGTGGCTGGCGAGCGGCTTCGTGATCCCGACCGACTACTTCCCGCCGGCGCTGCGCGCGGTGGTCGGCGCGACCCCGCTGCACGCGATCCTGATGGCCCCGTTCCAGGTCGCGATCGGCCGGTCGGTGGCGGCGCAGCTCGCGCTCCAGGCCGGCTGGGTGCTGGCGCTCGCAGCGGCCGGCCGGAGCCTGCTCGCGCTCGCCGCGCGGCGCCTGGTGGTCCACGGTGGCTGACGCCGCGGCGGCCCGCGCGTGCGCCGCGGCGGCCCGCGCGGCGATGCGCGCGCAGGTGGGCACCCGCGGCTGGTTCGCCCTCAGGACCCTCACCGCCGGTTTCACCCAGCTCGCCGAGGTCGCCGGCTTCGTGCTGCTCGTCGACCGCTTCACGTCGCTGGCCGGCTGGACCGGGCCGGAGGTGGCGCTGCTGTTCGGCCTCGGCACCGCCGGCCAGGGGCTCGGGCAGGCGCTCGCCAAGCCGCTGGACGCCGGGGAGTTCGCCGAGACGGTCCGCCGCGGCCACTTCGACCAGGTGCTGCTGCGGCCGGTCGGGCCGCTGCCGTGGCTGCTCGCCAGCGCCCTCGACCTGCGCTACCTCGGCAGGGTGCTGACCGGCCTGGCGGTCCTGGCGTGGGCGGCCGGCCGCGCGGGCGTGGCCTGGACCGGCCCGCATCTCGCCCTGGCGGCGCTCTCGATCACCTGCTGCGCGGCGATCCTCGCGTCGGTGTTCGTGCTCGGCGCGGCGCTGACGCTGCGCACGGTCGAGGGCACCGAGCTGCTCAACGTGGTCACCTTCGGCGGGGTGTTCCTGACCAGCTTCCCGATGGAGATCTACGGGCCGGTGCTGCGGTTCGTGTTCACCTGGGTGCTGCCGTTCGCGCTGGCGGTGTACGTGCCGGCCCTGGCGCTGCTCGGCCGCGCCGGCACGGCCGGGCCGCCGCGCGCGCTGCTGCTCGCGCCGGTCGCCACGGTCGCGCTCGCCGCCGCGGCCGGGCTCGGCTGGCGGGCCGGGGTCCGCCGCTACCTGGGGACGGGGTCGTGACCGCCGCGGCCGTGGTCGACGCCGAGGGGCTCACCAAGCGCTTCCGCCGGGGCGGCCGGCGCGACCGGCGCGCCGAGGTGACCGCGGTCGACGGGATCAGCTTCCAGGTCCGCGCGGGCGAGTTCATCGGCTACGCGGGGCCGAACGGGGCGGGCAAGTCGACCACCGTGAAGATGATGACCGGGATCCTGCTCCCGACCGCCGGGCGGATCACGGTCGACGGGCTGGTCCCGGTCCGCCAGCGCCGGCAGCTCGCGCGCCGCATGGGCGTGGTGTTCGGCCAGCGCACCGCGCTCCTGTGGGACCTCCCGCTGGGCGACTCGTTCGACCTCGTCGGCCGGCTGTACGCGATCCCGGCGGCGGAGCGGCGCGCCCGGCAGCGCCGGCTCGCCGAGCTGCTGGAGCTGGGCCCGCTGCTGGCCAGGCCGGTGCGGACGCTGTCGCTCGGCCAGCGGATGCGGGCCGAGCTTGCCGCCGCGGTCCTGCCCCGGCCGAGGCTGCTGTTCCTGGACGAGCCGACGATCGGCCTGGACGTCGTCGCCAAGGGCGCGGTGCGCGCCTTCCTGCGGGAGCTGAACGCCACCGAGGGCACCACGGTGATCCTGACCACCCACGACCTGGACGACATCGCGCGGCTGTGCTCGCGGCTGATGATCATCGACACGGGCCGGCTCATCTACGACGGCACCGTCGAGGGGCTGCTGGCCACCTTCGGGACGACCCGCGTGCTCGTCGCCGACCTCGCCGGCGACGACCGGCCGGAGCTGCGGCGGGCGCGGCTGGTGCGCGCGCAGGGGCGTCGCTGCTGGCTGGCCTTCGACCGTGAGCACGTCAGCGCCCCGGAGGTGATCGCGGAGCTGCTCGCGCGGCACGAGGTGCGCGACCTCGCCCTGGAGGAGCCCGGCATCGAGGACGTGGTGCGGCGGATCTACCGTGGCGAGGTCGCCCCCCGGCCGGGCCGGGCGGGTGCGGCCGGCGGCTGATGTGGTAGGAGGTAGGGTCCAGCTGGGTGTCGCCGAAGGTCGCCGAAAGGGGGTGTCCCGTGCAGCAGCCGGCCGGCGCCCGCACGGCCGCCGCGCCCGCCCGGGCGTTCCGGACCGTCCTGGTCGCCAACCGCGGCGAGATCGCCGTGCGGGTGCTCGGCGCCTGCCGCCGGGCCGGCCTGACCGGCGTGGCCGTCTTCTCCGAGCCCGACGCGGGCGCGCTGCACGTGCGGTTCGCCGACCGCGCGGTGCCGCTCGGCGGCGAGACCGCCGCCGAGTCGTACGCGAACGTCGACGCGCTGCTCGCCGCGGCGCGGCGCGCGGGCGCCGACGCCGTGCATCCCGGCTACGGCCTGCTGAGCGAGCACGCCGGGTTCGCCGACGCCGTCGCCCGCGCCGGGCTGGTGTGGATCGGCCCGCCCGCGGACGCGATCGCGCTGATGGGCGACAAGCTGGCCGCGCGCCGCACGGTGCTGGCCGCCGGGGTGGAGCCGGTGCCGGGCACCGACGGCCCGGTCGACGACCCCGCGGAGCTGGTCGCGTTCGCGGCCGCCCACGGCTGGCCGCTCGCGGTCAAGGCGGTCGCCGGCGGCGGCGGCCGCGGGATCCGCGTGGTGGACCGCCCCGAGGCGGCGGCCGAGGCGCTCGCGGCGGCCTCGCGCGAGGCGCGCGCCGCGTTCGGCGACGGCCGCTGCTACGCGGAGCGGTTCTTCGCGCGCCCGCGCCACGTCGAGGTCCAGGTGCTCGCCGACGGCGCCGGCGCGGTCGTCCAGCTCGGCGTGCGCGACTGCTCGGTCCAGCGCCGCCACCAGAAGCTGGTCGAGGAGACCCCGCCGCCCGGGCTGCCCGCGGCGGTCCGCGACCGGCTCACCGGCGCGGCGGTCGCGGTCGCCAAGGCGGTCGGGTACGTGAGCGCGGGCACCGTCGAGTTCCTCTGGGACCCCGCCGGCGACGGCGTCTACTTCCTGGAGATGAACACCCGCCTCCAGGTCGAGCACCCGGTCACCGAGGCCGTCACCGGCGTCGACCTGGTGGACGCGCAGCTGCGCGTGGCGGCGGGCGTGCCGCTCGGGTTCGGCCAGGAGGACGTGCGCGCGGCCGGCCACGCGATCGAGTGCCGGGTGAACGCCGAGGACCCGGCGCGCGGCTTCCTGCCCACGCCCGGGCGCATCCGCCGGCTGCGCTGGCCGGGCGGGCCGGCGGTGCGCGTGGACGCCGGCTACGAGGCCGGCGACGCCGTGACCCCCTTCTACGACGACCTGCTCGGCAAGGTCGTCGTCTGGGGCGCCGACCGCGAGCAGGCACGCGCGCGGATGCTCGCCGCCCTGGCCGCGACCGAGGTCGAGGGCGTCGCGACCACGCTGCCGGCGCTGGTCCGGATCCTGGAGCACCCCCGCTTCCAGGCGGCGGGCCACTGGACCACGTGGCTGGAGGAGGCCGTCGACTTCGGCGACCTGGCGCCCGCAGGCGGCACCGGGCGGGCGGACCCGCCGGACCTCACGATCACCGCGGGGGGTCGCGACTGGCCCGTGCGCCTGTACCGCCACCGGCCCTCGGCGGCGGCCGCGGGCGAATCGGGCTCGGTCGCCGCGCCGCTCACCGGGACGGTGGCCAGGGTCGAGGTCGGCCCGGGGCAGCGGGTGGCGGCGGGCCAGCTCCTCGCGGTCGTCGAGGCGATGAAGATGGAGACGCCGCTGCGCGCCCCGTCGGCCGGGACGGTCGCCGAGGTCCGCGCCGCCCGCGGGGACACCGTGGCGGCCGGCCAGGTGATCGTGGTGATCGAGCGGGCCTGACGGGCCCGGCCGGGACGGCGGGGCGGTCCGGCCGCAGTGAAGGTGTCCGCGATGCCCTCTTCGGGGGCGTCCACCCGTGGTCAGAAGGCATCGCGGACACCTTCAGTCAGGCGTCGGGCAGTCAGGCGTCGGGCAGTCAGGCGTCGGGCCAGGCCGGGTCGCGCCGCTCGTTCCAGGCGGCGATCCCCTCGCGGCGGTCGTCGCTCAGGACGGCCCGGCGCCAGGCCTGGTCCTCCAGCTCCAGACCGGCCTCGAGCGCGAGGTCCCCGCCGACGTCGATCGCCCACTTCGCCAGCCGCACCGCGGTCGGCGCGTTCGCGGCGATCTCGGCCGCGAGCCCGGTGGCGGCGGCGTGGACCTGCGCGCGGGGGACCACGCGGTCGACCAGCCCCAGCCGCTCGGCCCCGGCGGCGTCCACGGAGCGGCCGGTGAGGACGAGGTCCTTGGCGGCCGCGCGCCCGACCCGCCGCACGAGCAGCTGCGTGCCACCGCCGGCCGGGACCAGCCCGAGGCGGACCTCCGGCAGGCCGATCCGCGTGTCCTCGGCGGCGACCACCAGGTCGCACGCGAGCGCCAGCTCGGCGCCGCCGCCGAGCGCGTGGCCGAACACCGCCGCGACCGTCGGCAGCGGGCAGCGGCGCAGCGCTGCGAACGCGCGGCGGAACACCTCTCGCTGGACGAACCAGTCGTGATCGGCGAAGCCGTGCCGCTCCTTCAGGTCGGCGCCGACGCAGAACGCGCGGTCGCCGGCGCCGGTCAGCACCACCGCGCGCACCTCCGGCCGCGTGCCCAGCGGCTCCAGCGCCACCGCCAGCGCCCGGGCGAGCGCGGTCGAGATCGCGTTGAGCGCCTCCGGCCGGTCCAGCGTGACGACCATCACCTGCCCGTCCAGCGCCGATCGCACGGGCGGGGGGTTCGCTTCGGGGCCGGTCACCCGCCGCCGCCCCCCGCCTCGGCCTGCCGGCCGTCGAGCAGGCTGTCGCAGAGGATCACGACCACCTCGCCTCCCGAGCCGTTCCGCGGACACCGGAGGCGACATCGTAACCAGGTGCGTGGCAAGGTTGTCCCCCCCCGTGGAGGCGCGGGATCGGGTTCCGAATGCTCACCCGGGAGGTGGCGTGCGGAGGGCCGCAGGCGACGGGTTCGAGATGCGGGGACTGCGCGCGCGCTTCGGCTGGCTGCCACACGCCGGGTGGCTGCTCCCGTACGCGACCATCGTGATCGTCGTGGTCCTCGACGTGCGCCTCAGCCAGCCGGTCACGCTCGTGCCCTTCCTGGTGCTCGCGCCGGTCCTCGCCAGCCGCCTGCTGGGCCGCGCGCACGTCGCGGCGAGCGGGCTCGCCGCCCTGCTCGCCGGGTTCCTGCTGGGCGTGCTGCACGACGTCGCCACCGAGAGCCAGCAGCTGGTGCGCCTGGTGCTGGTCGCGCTCGGGACGCTGTTCGGGCTGGTCACCCAGGGGGCGTGGGCGCGCGAGCGGTCGGCGCTCCAGCGTGCCGGCAGCACCATCTCGCTGGCCAGCTCCCTGCTCGCCGGGGTCGAGCCGGAGGAGGCGTACGCGCTGCTCGCGCGCTCGGCGAGGGCGCTGTTCGAGGCCGACGTGGCCGCCGTGTACCGGCAGGACGGCGAGCGCATGACCCTGTGGCGCGACGACCGCAGCCTCGCGGTCCCGCCGATGCCCGGCCGCCTCGGGCCCGCGGCGTTCCCGGCCGCCCACGGCACGCAGCCGGCGTTCGTGCGCGCCAGGGACCGGGACGCGCCGGAGTCCACCATGCTCGACGCCCGGGGGCTGGCCTGCATGCTGTGGCTGCCGCTGCCCGGGGAGCAGGGCACGGTCGGCGCGCTCGCGCTCGCCTGGCGGCGCGTGCCGCGGCTCACGGCCCAGGACCTCGAGGCGTCGGCCCGGTTCGCCAGGCTGGGCGCCCGCGCGATCATCGGCTCCGAGCGCGCCCGGACGCAGGCGGAGGTGCTCCAGCGGATGGTGGACCTGGTGCTGACCGAGCCGCCCGCCTGGGCCCGCGGCTACCGGATCCGGGTCCGGTACGAGTCCGCGAGCACGCTGGCGCGCATCGGCGGGGACTTCTACGACGTCGTGGAGGTCGGCGACGACGCGCTCGCGTTCATCGTCGCCGACGCGCGCGGCAAGGGGCTCGAGGCCAGCTCGGCCGCTGCCGTGCTCAAGGGCGCGTTCCGCAGCCTGGCGGGGGAGGGGACGAGCGCGGAGCGGATCCTCGCGCGGCTGGACCAGCTGGTCGCCCGCGAGGGCGGCGTCGAGGACTTCATCACGGCGCTGGTCGGCCGGGTCGAGGTCGACGGGCGCGTGACCATCGCCTCGGCCGGCCACCCGCTGCCGCTCGGCGTCGCGCCCCAGGTGCCGCGCATCGGGGCGCCGCTCGGGCTGGGCGACGGCGCCCCCGAGGGCCACGGCCGGCTGCGGCCGGGGGACCGGCTGGTGTGCTTCACCGACGGGCTGGTCGAGGCGCGCGACGCGGCGGGACGGTTCATCGACCAGCGCCTGCTGGAGGGCCTGCTGGCCGAGCGGGAGCTGGACGGCGTGCTCGACGAGCTGGTCGCCGCCGTCAAGCGGCACGCGCACGGGGAGCTGGGCGACGACCTCGCGCTGCTGGGTCTCGAGTACGACCCGGACGGCCCGCCGGGCACGCGGCCCGGTTGATCGGGCACGCGACGCGGTCGACCGCGATTGCGAGCCCGCCCACGCGGTGACCGCCGCCGGAAAACAGCGGACCCGCCTTGTTTCGAATGGCGGAACACCGGACGTCGCAGGCGGAGGTTCTGAACGCGCGGGGGCGAACGCGTGGACGCGGCGACGGCCCGCAGGAGCGTTCAGCGGAGACCGCCGAACGCTCCAGGCAACGGTGCGTGTTTGTGAGATCCCCCGAAGCGGTGCCGACCCAAAGCGGATCCGGCACCGATCCGGGTCGCGCAAGTCACGTGCAAAGCTCCGGACGGCGGATAACCAGGCGGCAACGAGCCGCCGCCCGCGCGGATCTAGAGCCCGTAGCGCTCGCGCATCGTCTGGTCGGCGGGGTCGATCTCGCGCTGACCGGCGTCGCGCAGGCGCTTGTTCACCGCGTCGAGGTTGTTCCGGACGATCTCCTTCTCGGCCTCGGTGATCCGCCCGCGATGCGGCTCGCCGGCGTGCTCGAGGGTGGCGTAGTCGACCCG
The DNA here is from genome assembly GCA_035263405.1 of Actinomycetes bacterium. Taxonomy (GTDB): domain Bacteria; phylum Actinomycetota; class CALGFH01; order CALGFH01; family CALGFH01; genus DATFRI01. The sequence goes on from DATFRI010000055.1 coordinate 61,697, forward strand.
CGCCCGCGACCGGCGCCTGCCGCTCGGACCCGTCTGCCTGCGGCTCTGGTGCTTGCTGATGAGGGCATCCTGAATCGCCGAGTCGAGGCGTCCCGGCTCGCTCAGCAGGTTGAAGTCGTCCAGCCCGATCGTCAGGCGTTCGCCCCGCCTGGTACCGGGCGGAATCCACTCGACGCTCACAAATCGTGCCGAGCCCTTCATCGCCTCGACCTCGTCGGGCAGCACCTCGAGCGTGACGGGCAGGTCGGCATAGTCGGGGTGCTCGTGGACGATCAGCTGGCCGAGTGATTCCTTCTCGGCCTCTTTCCCGGAGATGTCGGAGACGTGCACGACCTTGACGGCCATCAGGGCGGGTCCCTCCTTCGGCAGGGTGGCAAACCAGGGCCGGGGTCCAGTTGTTCGTCGCAAGGTAATCGAATGTCGTGCGTCAAGCAACAATCAGTGTGGGGCGATGCCCAATCGAAACCATGACGGGGCAGCTTCGGGCCCCGAGCGAACAAAAACTCCCGAGGCGCTCGATCATTCCACAGGCGCGCCCGGAGACGAGGGCGAATAGAGTTTTGGGGGCATTCCCGGCCCGCCGGCGCGCGGGACGGGCGTCCCGCCCCACGCCGAAGCCGGCACCCGACCAGGAGCGTTCGCCAGTTGTCCAGCAACCAGCCCGTCCATTCCCCCCGCCGGGCCGCCCGCCTGCTCCCGGCCGCCGCGGTCGTGCTGGTCGCGGCCTGCTTCGCGCTCACGCTCGCGGCGCGGTGGCGGTCGGTGGCCGACGCCGCCTGGCGGGTCGACCCGGCCACCGCCGCGCTCGCCACGCTCGTCCTCGCGGCGTCGTTCGGGGTCGTCGCCGGGCTCTGGGCCGTGGCGCTGCGCTCGGCGGCCGGGCTGCCGCTGCGCAGGGGGATGCGGATCTGGTTCCTGGCCAACCTCGTCCGCTACGTGCCCGGGAACGTCTGGAGCTTCGTGGGCGCGGTCGAGCTGGGCCGCCGGGACGGCGCGCCGCGCCGCGTCACCCTGGGGGTCATGGCGCTCACGCAGGTGCTCTCGGTGGGGACCGCGGTCCTCGTCGGCCTGCCGGTGCTGGTCGCCCAGGGCGCCCGGCTCGGCCGGTCGGCCCTGGGCGTGGGGATCGCGGTCGCCGCCGCCGCGGCGCTGCTGCTGGCCGCCAGGCGGCCGCTCCTGCGGCGGCTGCGCGCGCGCTACCCCGGGGTGCGCCTGGCCGACGTGATGCCCGGCCCCGCGCTGGCCGCGGGGCTCACGCTCGGGTACGTGCTCTACTGGCTGGTCGCGGGCGCGGCGTTCGGCGTGTTCGCCGCGAGCGTGTACCCGGCCGCCGGCCAGCACCTGGCGCTCGCGGTCGCCGGCTTCGCCGGCGCGTACGCCGCCGGCTTCCTGTCCCTGGTCACGCCCGGCGGGCTCGGGGTGCGCGAGGGGGTGCTCGTGATCGTGCTCAGCAGCGTGATGCCGGCCGCCGTCGCCGTCGTGGTCGCCGTGCTCGCCCGCGTCTGGATGATGGCCGCCGAGCTGGTCGGCGCCGCCGTCACGACCGCCCTCGCCGGCCGGTCCGGCCCCGCGTCGCCGCGCGACGCCGGCGCCGCCCCTGACCCTCGGGACGCCGGCTGACGGCCGCGAGGGCGTGCCGGCCGGCGGCGCCCAGGAAGGCTCCGGCAGGCGCTCCGCGGGCCGTCAGCTCACCGTGATGTGGGCGCGCGGGGTGGCGCCCTCGTCCAGGCCCGGGGCCTTGGCGACCATGCGCCAGTCGGCCGTCGCCGAGGGGCGGATGGCGATGCTGTAGGCCCCGGAGGAGTCGGCGGTCGCGGTGCGCGTGGTCGTCACCCAGCCCGTGCCGCTCACCCACTGCTGCAGCTTCAGGACGACGCCCCCGCCGTTCGGGGTCACCAGGCCGCTGAAGGTCACGGTGTAGCCCTTGCTGATCGTGGTGGCCGAGGCCGTGAGGGTCACCCGGGTCTGCACGCTCACGCGCACCACCGGGCTGGAGGCCGGCTTGGCCGTCGCGGTGCCCGCGTAGCGGAGCTGGTACTCGGTCGGCTGCCCGGGCCGCTGGCCGGCCAGGCTGACCGCGCCGCCTGCGTCGGTGCGCAGGTCGGCCAGGTGGTTCCAGGAGCTGGTGCCGGCGACGCGCGAGAGGGCCTCGACCGGCGCGTCCGCCATCGCCTTCCCGTCGCCGAGCAGCTTGCCGGACAGGGTGATCAGCGTGGTCGCCGAGCCCCACACCCGGCTGGCCGGGGTGGCCGTGAGGCTCAGCGAGGTGGCCGCGCGGTGCACCTGGTAGGTGGCGGTGAGCGGCCCGCCGGCGCCGGTCGCGGTCACGTTGTGGGTCGCCGCGCCCCCGTCCGACCAGCCGGCGAAGTCGTAGGCGGTCCCGCCGAGCGTCTGCGGCGAGGGCGCCGACACCGAGTGCTCGGAGTCGAGGATGACCGTGGAGGTGGCCGGGGTGGTGGCGTCGTGGCCGTCGACCACCACGCGCATGCCCGACGGCTCGCTGGCGATCTCGAGCTGGGCGGTGCGCGGCTGCAGGTCACGGGTGACCGTGCGCACCACGCCCTCGGCGTCGGTGGCGCTCAGCCGCAGCTCCAGGTACGAGGGGTAGTCGTGGTCCGGCGCGGTGAAGCTGCCGGACGAGACGCCCTCCCAGGTCTGGATGAGGTGCTCGTGGCAGGACCCCGGGCTGTCGCAGTGCTCCATCGCCAGCGCCCACGTCAGCCGGCTGGCCGGGATGGTGCCCTCGTCGGGGTCGGTGGCGCCGCCGGAGAACGCGACGCGCTCGCCGACGCTCCACCTGGTCCCCTCGGCGGGACCGCTGATCTGCGGCTCGGGCGGGCTGTCGCCGCTCAGCACGACCACCGTGTCGGTGGCCACCGCCCCCTGCGCGTCGCTCACCTGGACCTCGACGGGGTAGGTGCCGGCCGCCAGGGTCCGCTGGACCCGCACGCCGGTGGCGTCGTCGAACGCCCCGTCGGCGTCCAGGTCCCAGGCATAGGTGAGTGTGCCGCCCTCGGGGTCCCGCGAGGCGCCGGCGTCGAGCGTCACGTCCAGCGGCGCCGGCCCCATCTCCGGGGTGGCGGTCACGGCGGCGACCGGGGGCTGGTTGCCGGTGGGGTAGCTGATGCGGCGGATGGTGCCGCCGCTGACGTCGGCGTAGAACAGGTCGCCGTTCGGCCCGATCTCCAGGTCCACGGGACCGGCGGCCGCCGCGGCGAAGATGCTGATCTTGGAGGGGTCGGGCAGCCCGTTGGCGCCGCGCTTCAGCGCGTAGATGCACTTGCGCGAGTAGTCGGCGGCGAACAGCGCGCCGTCGTACTCGGCCGGGAAGCTGCCGCCCTGGTAGAACGCCAGCCCGGTGGTGGAGGAGCCGCCGCTGTCGCTGCAGGAGCCGGCCGTGACGGGGACCTTGTGCTTGTAGGTGAAGAAGGGCGGGGTGGTGCCGGACAGCGCCTTGCAGATGCCGGTGCCCGAGTAGCCCGACTGCGGCGCCGCGCCCTCCATGCAGGGCCAGCCGAAGTTGTCGATGGTCGTGTCGCGCGGGTTGACCAGCCGGTTGATCTCCTCCCAGGTGGCCCAGCCGACGTCGCCGACCCACAGCTCGTTGGTGCCGGGCCGCAGCGTCATGCGGAAGGGGTTGCGCAGCCCCTGGGCGACGATCCGGCGCGCGTTGCGGTCGCTGCTGGCGGCCAGCGGGTTGCCGGGCATGCCCGCGCCCGTCTCCGGGTCCACCCGCAGCACCGAGCCGTCGAGGGTCACAGGGTCGCCGCTGGTGCGCAGGTCCTGGCTGCGCAGCGCGCCGCCCTGGCCGCTGGGGTCGCCGCAGGGGTTGCCGTTCTGCCCGGTGTCGGCGAAGCCGAAGCTGGCGCCGTCGCCGCCGGTGACGTACAGCGCCCCGTCGGGGGCGAACTCGAGGTCGCCGGTGGTGTGGCTCGGGAACTGCTGGCACCAGTCCTCGATCAGCACGTCCTCGCCGCCGAGCATCCGGTTGCCGTCGGCGGTCAGGCGCGACAGGCGGGCGCTGATCACGCAGCCGTTCTTGGTGGCGCCGGGGGGGTCGGGGCAGACGTCGGAGTTGGCGCCGGCCGTGCCCCATCGCGGCGCCGTGCCGCCGATCACCGCGTCGTGCGCGTACAGGACGTAGACGTAGGGCCGCGCCGGGAACGCGGGGTCCAGCGCGAGCCCCAGCATGCCGCGGTCCCAGTAGTTGTGGACCTGGGTGCGCAGGTCGGCGAAGACGTCCGCCGTCGTGTCGGTGAGCGAGTCGAAGACCTTGACGACGCCGCGCTTCTCGGCGACGAACACGCGCCCGTCGGAGGCGAAGGCGATCGCGGTCGGCTGCGTCAACCCGGACCAGACGATGGTCTCCCGGAAACCGGGCGCCAATGTCGCCGCGCGGCTCGACGACGTCCGCAACGTCGCGACGAGGACGTTGATCGCCAGCGTTATGACCAGGACGATCACTACGATCCTGAAAAAACTGACAGGAAGCGAGCGCAGGGCACGGAGGACAGGCCGCACAGAAGACCCTCGGTTCATTGGCCGGTGAGGCGCCTCGAACGGGCGCCAGCAAGTTCAGGAGCGGATTATCCTGTGCGCGCAGGCCGTGAGGACTCCGTAATTCGCCTGAGGAACGGCCGGAATTCTCTCGGTAGAAACAACTACCAAAATTCCTCGGAGCGGCTGCGACCAGCGTCGGGGCCTCTGCCGCCGGCCAGGTGCCCGCGCCGGCCCGGCGCGAGCCGGGCAGCCTGATCTGCGGGTTCAGGCCCGCTCCCGTCGCGGCCCCGGGCGGAGCGGGTCAGCCGGTCAGCTCCAGCAGCGCGAGCGGCCCGTCCTCGGCCACCAGGCGGAAGCGCCCGGAGGCGACCAGCGCGGCGACGGTCCCGCGCCAGGCGCCGGGGGGGAACGCACGCGGCTCGTCGATCACGACCACCTGGCGGGTCCCGGTCTGGCGCAGGACCGCGAGCGCGGCGGGATCGGCGAGGCCCCGGTTGAGCGGGTCCAGCCGCGCCAGGCGCTCGTCCAGCCACGGCGCCCAGGTCTGGTTGTAGGCGTTCAGCGTGCGCCGCCGCGACAGCGCGGCCAGGTAGGTGGTGGCCGAGTTCCAGGTGGTGGTCCTGCCGAGCGCCGGCAGCCCGAGCACCGGCCCGGCGCGGTCACCGGCGGACCGCAGCGCCGCCACGACCCGGTTGTCGCGGTAGCCGGGCGTGATCACGTTGCGGGTCACCCGGTAGTCCGCCAGCACCGCGACGGTCGCCAGCGCCAGCGCCGCCGCGGCCAGCCGCCGGGCGCGCCCGGCGCCCGCCGCCGCCCGCAGCGGCCCGGCGAGCCGGTCGCCGGCGGCGACCGCGAGCACGACCAGGACCAGCGCGGTCAGGACCATGAGCCGCTGCGGCACCCGCTGGAACGACAGGAACGGCAGGTGCTCGAACGCGAACCGGTAGGGGTCGAGCGGGCCGATCCGCGCCGTCGGCCCGAAGGTGAGCAGCACCAGCGGCGGCAGCAGAAGCGCGTACGGCAGGGCGCGGCCGCGGCGCGCGACCGTCACCACGGCGCCGGCGAGCGCGACCGCCAGCAGCAGCGCGCCCACGTACACCATGCCCTCGCCCGCCTCGCCCAGCTCCTTGCGGACCAGCGCGGCCAGGCTGCCCGGCGCGTACAGCACGACCTCCTGCCAGCGGCCGTTGCCGCCGCCGACCGTGCCGCGGAAGACCCGCGCGAACACGACCAGGACGTACCCGGTCGCGACGCCGACCACGGCGAGCGCGGCCGCCACCGGCCCCCACGGCGGCCGCCGCCGGGCGAGCAGCGCGCGCCCGACCTCGAAGGCGGCGAGGAACGTCAGCAGCCCGGCCAGGTACAGCGTCAGGTGGTACTCGCCGCTGAGCGCCACCGTGAGCGCCACCGCCGCCAGCGCCAGCGCCGGCCCGGCCCACCCCCGGCCCGCCCGGCCCGCCCGCTCCGGCGGGTCCGCCGGGTCCGGCGGGTCCGGCGGGTCCGGCGGGTCCGGCGGCGGGGGACCCTCCGCGCCGCCGGCCGCCCGCCGGTACCGGTCGACCATGACCTCGAAGGCCCAGCAGGCGGCCGGGAACGCCCACCACATGACCGCGTTGAAGTGCGCCGAGAGCTGGAACGTCCGGTTGGGGCTCGCGGCGTAGACCAGCGCCCCGGCGGCGGCCAGCAGAGGCCAGCGGGTGTGCCGGCGCAGCAGCCCGAACGCGGCCAGCGCGGTCGCGACCGTGCTGAGCGCGAGCGTGGCGTTGTAGGCGGCCACCAGGCCGGCCAGCGGCCACAGCAGCCCCACCACGACCGTCCACGGCAGGTTCAGCGAGGTGGTCCGCAGCGGCCGCGGCCCGGCCGCGCCCTCGCGCAGGTCGAGGTAGGGCTCGCGCAGCGCCCGGGCGTTGTCCACGATCACCGAGTCGATGAACACGTTCTGGAGCACGTCGCCGCTGGTGAACGCCCCCGGCCGGGTCGCGAAGTGCGGCTGGCCCGCGGTGGAGCGGTCGCCGGCCACGAACCACAGCCCGCCCGGGTGCAGCGCCAGCGGCCAGGACAGCAGCGCCCAGACGGCCGCCGCGGCCAGCGCCACCCCGAGCCACCAGCCGAGCCGGCGGCGTCCCGGCGCGGACCCGGCCGCCCCGGCCGCGGCCCCGGCCTCCTCGACGACCGCGCCGGCGCGCGCGCCCCCGGTCACGCGCCCGCGCTCACGCCGGGCCGCCCGGCCCGTCCGGCCGGCGCCGGGCGGCGGCATCCAGCCGCTGCTCCAGGCGGGTCACCCGCTCGGCGACGTTCACCACCAGCTCGGCCAGGAACCCCACCAGCAGCACCAGCAGCCCGGCGAGCGCGACCACCCCGGCGAGGATCAGCAGCGGCCGGCGCTGGGTGTGGCTGGAGAACCACAGCCAGCCGAGGTAGACGCCGAGCAGGCCGCTGGAGGCCAGCAGCGCCGCGCCGATCGCGCCGAAGAACAGCATCGGCTTGCGCTGGAACGCCAGCAGGAACTTCAAGGTGACGACGTCGGCCAGGGAGACCGGCAGGCGCGAGAAGCCGAACTTGGACCGGCCCGCCTGCCGCGGGGCGTAGCCGACCTTGACCTCTCCGATGCGCCAGCCCTCGTCCTTGGCCAGCACCAGGATGTAGCGGTGCCAGGAGGAGCGCAGCGCGAGCGCGTCGGTGACCTCGCGGCGGAACGCCTTGATCCAGTTCATGTCGTGCACGTCCAGCCCGAACAGCAGCTTGCAGGCCCGGTTGGCCAGGCGGCTGGCGTGGCGCTTGCCGTCGCGCCGCCCCTGCCGCCAGCCGGACACCACGTCGTAGCCCTCGTCGAGCTTGGCGAGCAGCAGCGGGATGTCGGCCTGGGGGTCGGACTCGAGGTCGGCGGGGAGGAACACGATCACGTCGCCGCGCGCCTCGCGGAACCCGCGGTTGAGGGCCTCGGTGAGCCCGAGGTTGCGGCGCTGGCGGACCAGCCGCACCCGCGGCTCGGCCGCGGCGGCGGCGCGGACCTCCTCGACGGTCCGGTCGGTGGAGCCGTCGTCGACGTACACCAGCTCCCAGGGCCGCCCGATGGCCGCGAACGCCTTGGCGGTCCGCTCCACGAAGCGCGCGACGGTGCGCTCCTCGTCGTGCGCCGGGACCACCACCGAGACCAGGCCCTCCGGGACCGGGCCCTCCGGGTCCGGGCCCTCGGCCGCCGCGCCGGCCGCGACGGCGGCCGGGCGCGGGTCCGGGCCGCCCTGCCCGCCGGCCGCCCTGTCGCTCATCCGCCAGCTCCGAAGAAGTCGTGGACGGCCGCCGCCACGCGGTCCTGCCGGGCCGGTGTCAGCTCCGGGTAGAGCGGGAGCGACAGGCACCGGGCGGCCCACGCCTCGGCGACCGGGAAGTCGCCCCGAGCGTACCCGAGATGCGCGAACGCGGGCTGCAGGTGCAGCGGGACGGGGTAGTGGACGCCGGTGGCGATCCCGCGGGCGCGCAGGTGCGCGGCGAGCGCGTCGCGCCGGGCGGTGCGGACCACGTACAGGTGCCAGGCCGGGCGGCGTCCCGCCGGCCGGGCCGGCAGGCGCAGGTCCCCGGCGCCCGCCAGCAGCCGGTCGTAGCGCCCGGCGAGCCGGGACCGCGCCGCGTTGGCGCCCTCCAGGCGGGCGAGGCGGACCAGCAGCACGGCGGCCTGCAGGGTGTCCAGGCGCTCGCCGTAGCCGACCTCCGCGTGGTCGTGCTTTGCCGCGCGGCCGTGGTCGCGCAGGCGCGCCACCCGGTCGGCCAGGGCGGGGTCGTCGGTCACGACCGCCCCGGCGTCGCCGAGCGCCCCGAGGTTCTTGGCGGGGTAGAAGCTGAACGCGCCGAGCGCGCCCAGGCTGCCCGCGGGCCGCGGCGGCGTGCCCGCGCCGAGGGCGGCGGCGGCGCCGTGCGCCTGGGCCGCGTCCTCCAGCACCGGCAGGCCCGCGTCCGCGGCCAGCCGCAGGATCGCGCCCATGTCGGCGGGCAGCCCGTAGAGGTGGACGGGGACGATCGCGGCGGCCCGCGCGGCGCCGCCGAGGGCGCCGGCGAGCGCGGCGGGGTCCATCCCGCCGGTGGCGTCGTCGACGTCGACCAGGCGGGGTCGCGCGCCCGCGTGGACGATCGCCTCGGCGGTCGCGGCGAACGTGTGCGGGACGGTCAGGACGTCGTCGCCGGGCCCGACGCCGAGCGCGAGCAGCCCGAGGTGCAGCGCGGCGGTGCCCGAGGCGACCCCGACGGCCCGCGCCGTGCCGCAGAAGCGCGCGAACGCCGCCTCGAACTCGGCGACCTGCGGCCCCATGACCAGGTTCGCGCCCGTCAGGACCTCGGCGAGCGCCGCGTCGATCGCCGGCCGCTGCGCCGCGTAGGCCGCGCGCAGGTCGACGAGCGGGACCTGCCGGTCGACGGGGTCCTCCTCGATCAGCGCCTCCTTTCGGTCGGGGTGCCGCGCGCGTCAGCGCGCGCGGGCGTGCGGGAGCACGTCCACGGGGATGCCGCCCTTGTCCAGCGACTGCTGCGCGGCCTCCAGCGCGGCCACCACGCGCACGCCGTTCCACGCGTCGGTGCGCGGGCGCGCGCCCGCGCGCACGCACTCCAGGAAGTGGTCCAGCTCGATCGCCAGCGGCTCGGTCAGGTCCACCCGCGGCACGTGCAGGTCGCCCGAGCGCACGCGGAACTGGTACTCGCCGAACCCGCCCTGCTGCACCGGCTCGGCGCCCTTGTCGTAGACGCGCAGCTTGGCCTCGGAGTCCAGCTCGTCGTAGACGACCATCCGGCGCGAGCCGACCACGGTCGTGCGGCGCAGCTTGGAGGGGTCCAGCCAGGACGCGTGCACGTGGGCGAGCACCCCGCCCTCGTACCCGAAGGTCGCGAACACCACGTCCTCGACGTCGGTGTGCAGGTAGCGCGCCCCGCGCGCCGCGGCCCACAGCGGCGGCGAGCCGACCAGGAAGTTGGCGATGGAGACGTCGTGCGGCGCGATCGACCACAGCGCGTTGATGTCGCGCTGGATGCGGCCGAGGTTCACGCGCTGGGCGTGCAGGTAGTACAGGTCGCCCAGGTCGCCCTCGCCCAGCAGCGCCCGCATCCTGGCCACCGCCGGGTTGTACTCGAACGTGTGTCCGACCATCAGCACCCGCCCGGCGGCGGCGGCCTGCTCGGCGCACGCCACCGCGTCGGCGGTCGACAGCGCCAGCGGCTTCTCCACCAGGACGTGCCGGCCGGCGGCGAGCGCCTGGCGGACCAGGGGGGCGTGCGTGCGCGCGGGGGTCGCGATCACCACCGCGTCCACCGACCCGCCGTCGAGCAGCTCCCCGGCCCCCGCGACCGTGCGCACCCACGGGTAGCGGTGGGCGACCTCGGCGCGGCGAACGGGGTCGGGGTCGGCGCAGGCGACCCACCCCTGCCCGAGGCGCAGGTGCAGGTTGCGGGCGAGGTTGGGGCCCCAGTAGCCGTAGCCGAGCAGGCCGACGCGCAGGTCGCCGATCGCGCACCTCCAGCGCCGGCCGACCGCGGCCGGCGGTCGATCGCGTCCCCCCCGCCGGGCGCACATGCTAGCGGGTCGGCTGGCTACAGTTGCGGCGGACAGCGGTACGCCGGGTGGAGGAGCGAGCGGGCCATGGGGCAGGGGAGCAGGGCCGCGGACGCGGCCGGCCGGTTGCAGGAGCGCGGCAGGCGCCTGGCCGCCCGGGGCGCGCGGGCCGCGCCGGCCCGCAGGCACCCGCGCGAGTCGATGGTGGTCCTGTCGCAGGTGATGGAGCTGGCCCAGGTCAACGTCCTCGGCAACGTCCACGGCGGCGAGATCATGAAGCTGATCGACACCGCCGCGGGGATCGCCGCCGGGCGGCACGCGGCCGGGCCGGTGGTGACCGTGGCCCTGGACGAGCTGAGCTTCCTGCACCCGGTGCAGGTCGGCGACGTCGTGGTCGTCAAGGCGTGCGTCAACGACGTCGGCCGCACCTCCATGGAGGTCGGCGTCCGCGTCGAGGCCGAGGAGCTGGTGACCGGACGGACCACGCACACCTCCTCGGCCTACCTGGTGTACGTCGCCCTGGACGAGCGCTCGCGGCCGCGGCCGGTGCCGCCGCTGGTCCCCGAGACCGACGTGGAGCGCCGCCGCCAGGCGGAGGCGAAGATCCGGCGGGAGTCCCGGCTGGCGCGCGCCGAGGCGATCCACCGCCAGCGCGGCGACCCGGCGCGCGCGTGACCCCCCGCACCCCTCCGCCGGCGGCTCAGCCGCCCGCCGCCGCCCGCGCCCGCGGGTCCACGGTCAGCAGCAGCGGCAGGCGGTTGTGCGGGCTGGGGGCCCGCACGCGCCCGTAGCGCGCCCCCAGCGAGGCCCACTGGTTGATGCCCTCGGCGCCGCTGTACCCGAGCACGATCCACACCCGCTGCGCCCCGCTGCGCACCGCCGCCGCGAGCGCGCCGTCGATCGACCGGTCGTCCCTGCCGTAGGCGACCACGAGGTCGGGCCGGCCGGGGTAGGCGACGCTGTAGCGCACGGCCGTGTCCGCCACGGCGGGGACGAACGCCGGATGGTCCGGCCAGTAGTACGCGAACCCGTACTGCGCGCCGTGGTTGACCACGACGGCGTCGCCGGGGCGGCGGTCGTGGAGGACGAACTGGACCTGCTCGCGCGCGCCCAGCGTCGGCATCGTCCGGGTCGGGTGGGTCGCGGCCGGGACCAGCAGCAGGGCGGCGCCGGCCAGCGCCACCGGCGCGAGCGCCGCGGTGCGCCGGCGCGCGAGCAGCCAGGCGACCGCGGCCGCGACCCCGGCGGCCGCGTAGAACGTGAGCAGGACCGCGTGGAAGAGGCTCGTGCGCTGCTCGAGCAGCGGGTAGCGGCGGGTCGCGCCGGCGGCGGTCAGCGCCGCGGTCAGGACCGCGGGGAACAGCGCCACCGCCCGGCAGCCCGCCCGCCACAGCCCGACCGCCCCCAGCGCGACCAGCGCCAGCGCCAGCGGCCAGGCGCCGAAGCCCGCCCGCTCCAGGCCCATGACCAGCCGCTCGCCGACGAACGACAGCGCCGCGCCGGGGCCGCGGTCGAGCGGGACGTAGTACTCCGCCCACCAGGTCTGCAGGCGGGGGTTGTTGCCGGCGGCGGTGAACGCCAGGTAGACGGCCGCCTGGACCGCGGCGGCCGCGAGCCCTACGGCCGCGAGCGCGCGCAGGCGCCGCCAGCGGCGCTCGGCGAGCTGGCGCAGCCCGAGCGCCAGGAACGCGGCCAGCGCGGCGAACGCGGTCGCGTGGCTGATCAGGGCGCAGCCGCCGGCGACGGCCGCCAGCGCCACCAGCCGCCCGGTGGTCCAGCGTGTCTCCACCGCCGCGACCAGCGCCAGGATCGTCAGGGTGACGAGCACGTCGGCGGTGTACTGCTTGAGGTCGGGCCGCGCGAGCGCCGCGGGCGCGACCGCGACCGGCAGCGCCA
>DATFRI010000056.1:0-28902 GCA_035263405.1 Actinomycetes bacterium
CGATGGCATCGAGCAGGCCGCTGATCAGCGCCCGGACGTTGGCGGGGTGGTCGGCGAGGTACGCGGTGCGCACCACCAGCTGGGTGGTCACGAACTGGCCGCCCGGCCACAGGTCGGCCTCGTTGACCAGCACCTTGCCGCCACCCTCCTGCTGCAGCCGGGTCGCCCACGGCTCGGGCACCCAGGCGCCGTCGATCCCGCCCGACTGGAACGTCTCCAGCGTCTGCGAGTTCTCCTGCGGGACGATCCTGACGTCGCCGCCACCCTCGGGCGTGGTCCGCAGGCCCTGCTTGTCGAGCCAGCTGCGCAGGGCCACGTCCTGGGTGTTGCCGAGCTGCGGCGTGGCGAGCTTCCTGCCCTTCAGGTCGGCGGCGCTGCGGATGTCCGGCTTGACGACCAGGAACGCGCCGCCCGAGGTGGCCCCGGAGATGATCCGGATCGCCGCGCCCTTGGACTTGACGAACGCGTTGATGGCCGGATTCGGGCCGATGTAGGTGGCGTCGACCGCGCCGGACAGCAGCGCCTCGGTCGCCGCCGGCCCGGCGCCGAAGCTGCGGGTCTCCAGGCGCACGGCGCCGAGCTGGCGCTGGAAGCTGCCCCGCTCGATCCCGACCAGCGCCGTCGCGTGGGTCAGGTTGGGGAAGTAGCCGAGCCGCAGCGTCCCCTCCTCGCCGCCCCCGCTCCCGCCGCCCGAGCAGGCGGCCGCGGACAGGGCGAGCGCGAGCGCCAGGACGGCGGCCAGCCGGCGCGGGCGCGCCGGACCCCCCGCGCCGCGGCGCGGGGTCGTGCTGGGATCAGGGTGGGTCCGGGGTGCCGTGCCGGCAGGGGCTGCCATGGGAGCAGGGCTCCTCTCGACGCGCTCGGGCGGGGGACGACCCGGCGGTCGGGCACGAGGAGCGCTACGGTGCGCGACGTGACCGCCGGGCCCTCGAACACGCGCAGCAGACGACGCGCCCGTGGTCCAGGGCGCGGTTGCGGGTGAGCAGCAGGACGGTCACAGCGTCCGAGAGTGGGCAACGCGCGGGCTCCTGTCAAGCGCTCGCGCCGCCGGCCGGCTCGCACGCCCCGCGACCGTAGCGGCCGGATGCTCCGTTGACATGCCCGGGCGCGCTCGTCACGCTGTTGGGCCATGACCACCTTGCCGTTGCTGACGCGCAACCGCGCCCTGGACCACGGGCGCGTCGTCTGCTGCGCGTGTCCGCAGGCCTGGCGGTCGCCGCGCGCGGCCTGAGCGCGCCCACCTCCTCCGACCGCCCGGCCTGGTCTCCTCCCGGGCGCTCGCCCCGGGACCCCGGATCTCCCGCCTGGTCGCCCACGCCGCGCCCGGGCACCCACGCCAAGGACCCCCGATGAGGTTTCTGCGAGAGGGCCAGCAGCTCAACCAGATCGAACGTTGGAAGCTCGACCGCCACCCGCTGGACGTCCGCGACGCCGTCGTCGACCGCTACGCCCGCGAGGGCCCGGCCGCGATCGCCGCCGTCGAGGGCGAGGTCGAGCGGCTCAAGTGGGTCGGGCTGTACCCGCAGCGGCAGGGCGGCGACGCGTTCATGCTCCGCCTCAAGATCCCCGGCGGCCGCCTGACCGCGGCGCAGGCCAGGGTGATCGGCGGGCTCGCCGCCGAGTTCGCCCGCGGGCCGGCGCCGCATCCGGTGTTCGGCGACGCGTACGCCGACCTCACCACCCGCCAGGACGTGCAGCTCCACTGGATCCCGATCGGCGCGGTGCCGGAGATCTGGCGCCGGCTGGAGGCGGTCGGCATCACCACCGTCCAGGCCTGCGGCGACTCCGCCCGCAACGTGCTCTGCTGCCCGGTCTCGGGACTGGACGCCGACGAGGTGCTGGACGCCCACCCGGTCGCCGCGGCGATCTCGGCGTACTTCACGGGCAACCGCGAATACGCCAACCTCCCGCGCAAGTTCAAGATGAGCGTGACCGGCTGCCGCGAGGACTGCGCCCAGGCGGAGATCAACGACATCGGCCTGTGGCCGGCGCGGCCGGCGGACGGCGGTGACCCCGGCTTCAACGTCCTGGTCGGCGGGGGGCTGTCCGACGGCCCGCGGATGGCCTCCGACGTCGACGTGTTCGTCCGCCCCGACCAGGCCGTCGAGCTGACCCGGGCGGTCGCCCAGGTCTTCGGCGAGCTGGGCAACCGCGGCAACCGCGGGCTCGCCCGCCTGCGCTACCTGGTCCAGGAGCTGGGCCCCGAGGCGTTCCGCGCCGAGCTGGCCGCGCGCGCCGCGTTCCCGCTGGCGACGGCGGGCGAGGCGCTCACGCGCCGCTACCGCGGCGACCATCTCGGCGTGCACCCGCAGCGCCAGCCCGGCCTGGTGTACGTCGGGCTCAACGTCACCGTCGGCCGCATCGCGGGCACGAGCCTGGTGGAGGTCGCCCGCCTGGCCGAGACCTACGGGGACGGCGGGCTGCGGCTGGCCACCGACCAGAACCTGATCGTCACCGGCGTGCCCGAGGCCCGCCTGGACGACCTGCTCGCCGAGCCGCTGCTCGCCGAGCACTCCCCCGACCCGGGCCCGTTCGAGCGCGGCGCGGTCGCGTGCACCGGCAGCGAGTTCTGCCGCTTCGCCATCATCGAGACCAAGGCGCGCGCGGCGCGCTGGGCGCGGTACCTCGACGAGGAGCTGCCCGCCGACGGGCGCGACGGGGTGATCCGCATGCACGTCTCCGGCTGCTCGGCCTCGTGCGCGCAGCCGCAGATCGCCGACATCGGCCTGCGCGGCGAGACCGCCCACGTGGACGGCGCGATCGTCGAGGCGGTCGACGTCGGCCTCGGCGGCAGCCTCGGCACCGACGCCGCGTTCATCGACTGGATCGAGGGCTCCAAGCCGGTCGCGGACGTGCCCGCGGCGCTGGTCGGGCTGGTGACCAGGTACCGGGCCGAGCGCCGGGAGGGCGAGCGCTTCCACGAGTGGTGCCGGCGCACCCCGGCCGGCGAGCTGCGCGCCACCCTGCGCGGGGAGCGGGGCGGCTGATGGCCGGCTACCGGATCCGCGACGAGATGAACGGCATCGCCGAGGCGCCCGGCAAGGTCTGGTTCTGGGAGCTGGAGGCGGCGGTCATCGACGCGGGCCGCTGCGTGCAGTGCGGCGCCTGCGTGGCCGCCTGCCCGAGCGACTCGATCGGCGTCGGCGAGGACGACCTGCCCAAGCTGGTCAAGATGTGCACCGGCTGCTCGCTGTGCTGGGACTTCTGCCCGCGCGGGGGCCTGCGCCACGAGGCCACCTGGAGCCTCGGGCCGAAGATCACCGGCAGCGGGTCGGGCGGCGGGCTGGAGGACGTGGCCGAGCGCTGGTCGGCGCGGGTGCGGCCGGCGCTGCCGGGGGTCCAGGACGGCGGCGTGGTCAGCGCGCTGCTGATCGCCCTGCTCCAGGCGGGCGAGATCGACGGCGCGCTGGTCGCCCGCGAGAGCCCCGCCGAGCGCTGGAAGGGCGAGGCGTTCCTGGCCCGTACGCCGGCCGAGGTCCTGGACTGCGCCGGGAGCTTCTACAACCAGACGATGGCGCTGGCGCACCTGGACCTGTCCGGCCACGACCTGCCGGCGCGGCCGCGCGTGGCCGTGGTCGGCACGCCCTGCGAGGTCGAGGGCATCCGCGCGATGCAGGCGCGGCCGTGGACCTGGGGCGCGTCGCGGCTGGACGCGGTGGTGCTCACGATCGCGCTGCTGTGCACCAAGAGCTTCGACTACACCGGGCTGATGGTCGAGGAGATCCAGCGCACCCGCGGGATCCCGCTGGAGACGGTCGGCCGGGTCGACGTGATCCGCGGCAAGCTGATCGTCGAGGACACCGCCGGCGAGGTGCTGGTCGAGGAGCCGATCCGCGACTTCCACGGCGCCGCGCTGAAGGGCTGCGACGAGTGCACCGACTTCCTCGGCAACGGCGCGGACCTGTCGGTCGGCAGCGTCGGCAGCCCGGACGGCTGGTCGAGCGTCCTGGTCCGCACGATCGCCGGGCGCGTCGCGCTCGACCGGGCCCGCGACCGCCTGGAGCTGGCCGAGCTAGACCGCCCCGAGGCGCTGGAGAAGCTCGACGCGCTCGACAAGCGGGTCGCGTTGCGGTCCCTGCAGCGGCCCTTCGACCCGGCGGCGCCGCTGTTCATCGACCACGAGGAGCACCTGCGCAACTACCAGGGCAGCGACCGCGCGCCGGTGGTGCGCGAGCGGTGAGCGCCCTGCCGGACCTGGCGGTCCCGCCCGAGCCGCTCGAGCTGCGGGAGCGGACCAGGGCGCTGGCCGCGCGGGACCCGCGGCGCGGGCGGGACCGCGTCGCCGCCGGCGCGTGGATCGCCGGCCCGCTGTGGCAGGCCTGGGGGCCCGAGCTGCGCCGGGCCGGCGTGGACCGGGCCGGCCTGGTCGGGGTCGCGCGCGCCTACGACCGCGAGCTGTGGCTGTGGGTCATGGGCGAGCGCACCTGGGCGCAGTGCGCGGCGGGCCTCGCCGGGCGCGTGCGCCGGCGCCTCCCGCCCCGCCCCGCCGAGGCCGCGGGCATCACCGGCGGCGCCGGGCGCGCCCGCGGCAAGGCCCGGGCTCCGGGCGCCTGACCGGTCGTGCGGGTGCCGTCGCGCGTCCCGCCGGGCGGGTCGTCGTCCGGGACTCCAAAGAATTCTTGATGTGCAGGTGGTCGCGGGGCGGGGAACCTGGGTGCGGACGAGCATGCCTGCCGGCCGGTCGGCCCTCCCCGATCGAGGTCGTCGCGGTCCGCGGGTCCAGGGCGGGCGCCGCCCCGGCCACCAAGGCAACGAGGAGCGCAGATGCCCCCACCGACGGAGCTGGACATCGAGCACAAGAACTTCACGCGGGCGATGCGCGGCTACGCGATGAACGAGGTCGACGCCTTCCTCGACGAGGTGAGCGCCGAGCTGAGCCGCCTGCGGTCGGAGCTGGCGCGCCTGGAGCGGGGCGGGATGAACCACGCCGGCGAGGAGGCCATCGCCCGCGCCCTGGTCACCGCGGAGCGGATGGCCGCCCAGACGGTCGAGACCGCCAGGGCCGAGAGCCAGGCCGTCGCCGCGGAGGCCGAGGCCGGCGCCAAGCGCACCACCGACGCGGCCGAGCAGCGCGCGCGCGAGATCATGGAGGCCGCCGAGCAGCACGCCTGGGAGGTCAAGGAGCAGCTCGCGCAGCGCCGCCAGGAGCTGGAGCAGTCGATCGCGGCCGCCGATTCGAAGGCGCAGGCCGTCGTCGCGGACGCCGAGGCGAGCGCCGAGGCCACCACCGACGCGGCCGAGGTCCGCGCCCGCGAGATCGTCGAGGCGGCCGAGCGGCGGGCCGCCGAGGTCGAGGCCGCGTTCGTGGAGCGTCGCCAGGCCCTCGAGCGGGCGGTCGAGGCCCTGACCGGCTTCGAGCGCACCTACCGGGAGCGGCTGCGCGGCTGCGTCGAGGCCCAGCTCAAGGCGCTGGACGACGCGGTCCCGACCGGCCCGGTCGCCCCGCCGCTGCCGCCCGAGCTGAGCACGCCCGAGCCGGACCCGCCCGCGGCGGGCGCGGACGCCGGGTAGCGCGCCCGCCGCGCCGACCGGTTGCATCCCGGTCGGCGCGGCGGGCGCGGACGGGTCAGCCGGCGCGGCCGGCCAGGACGGCCTCGGGCTCGCGCTCGGCCGGCGCGGGCCCGGCCTCCACGGTGAGCTTCGGCAGCCAGCCGAGCCAGCGCGGCAGGTACCAGTTCCAGTCCCCGAGCAGCTTCATGGCCGCGGGCACCAGCACCGACCGGACGATGGTCGCGTCCAGCAGGACGGCGACCGCGAGCCCGAAGCCCATCTGCTGCAGCATCGCGAGGTTGCCGGCCGCGAACCCGCCGAACACCGCCACCATGATGAGCGCGGCGCCGGTGATGATCCCGGCCGTGGTCCGCACGCCGTGCGCGACCGACGCGGTGTTGTCCCCGGTCCGGTCGTAGTGCTCGCGGATCCTGGTCAGCAGGAACACGTGGTAGTCCATGGACAGCCCGAACAGGACCGAGAACAGGAACAGCGGCAGCCACGCCTCGATCGCGTCGACCTGCTGGAACCCGAGCAGGTCCGCCAGCCACCCGCCGGCCCCGAGGCTGCCCCGCTGGAAGGTGGCCACGAGGATCCCGTAGGCCGCGCCGACCGACAACAGGTTCAGCAGGATCGACTTCACCGGCACCACGACCGACCGGAACACCAGCGTCAGCAGCAGCAGCGACAGCAGCAGCACCACGCCGAACACGATCGGCGTGTACCGGTCGGTCAGGTCGAAGAAGTCCTTGTTGAACGCGGTCGCGCCGCCGACGAGCACCTCGGCCGGGGTGCCGGCCGGGAACGCCGCGGGCACGTAGTCCTCGCGCAGGCGCGTGATCGAGGCGACCGCGTCCGCGCCGCTGGCGTCGCCGGCCACGGGGGCCGACACCAGCGCGAGGTCCCCGGCCGGGTCGGGCTGCACCGTCGACGGCCCGAAGCCGGGGTCGCCGGCCAGGCGCGCCTGCAGCCGCTGGATGCCCTGCTGCACCCGCGGGTCGGCGACCCGGCCGTCGACGACGATCTCGACCGGCGAGGTCAGCCCGCCGGAGAACTCGGTGGACAGGACGGTGAACGCCCGCTTGGACCCGAAGCTGTCGGGCAGGGTGCTCACGCCGGCCGACCCGGTGCGCAGGCCGAAGACCGGCAGCGCGACCACGACCAGGACCGAGGTCGCGGCGATCAGGGACACCACCGGCCGCCGCATCACGGCCCGGCTGATCGCCACCCACACGCCCCCCTGGCGCGCGCGGCGCCCGGCGCGGCGGATCCGCAGGGCGTCGACGCGGTCGCCGAGCAGCCCCAGCAGCGCGGGCAGCAGGGTGAGCGAGGCGGCGACGGCGGCCAGCACGACCAGGATCGCGCCGGTGGCGAGGCTGCGGAAGATCGTGGTGGGGACCAGCAGCATGCCGACCAGGGCGAGCACCACGGTCAGGCCGCTGAACAGGACCGCCCGGCTGGCGGTGGCGCCGGCCAGCTCGATCGCCGCGAGCTTGTCGTGACCGCCGCGGCGCTCCTCCCGGAACCTGGAGACGATGAACAGCGAGTAGTCGATGGTCACCGCCAGGCCCATCATCGTGATCATGTTGGTGATGAAGAAGGAGAAGTCGAACGCCAGGCCCAGCAGCGCCACGCTCCCGACGGCCACGGCGATCGCGATCACCGCCAGCGCGATCGGCAGCAGCGCGGCCACGATGGCGCCGAACACGACCACCAGCACCACCAGGGCGACGACGATCCCGATGCTCTCGCCCTGCCGCAGGTCCTGCTCGGCGATCGTGTTGAAGTCCTCAGACAGCGCGGCCTGGCCCGCCACGAGCACCTCGAAGCCGTCCACGCCGTCGGCGCGGTCGACCTGCTCGCGGAGCGCGCCGACGTGGTCGGTGGCGTCGGCCTCGGAGCCGGCCATGACCACCGGCAGCAGGGTCGCCCTGCGGTCGCGGGAGATCAGCGAGGGGTCGCGGAGCTGCTCGTAGCTCGCCACGCTCTGGACCACGCCGGCGCCGAGGCCGGCGAGGTCGCGCTGCAGCCGGGCGACCCGGGCACGGAACGCCGGGTCCTCCACGGTGCGCGTGGACGAGCGGACGATCACCAGCTCGGTGTCGCGCTCGGGGCCGCGCAGCCGCTGCTCCACGAGGTCGCGGGCGCGCACCGACTCGGGCCGGTTGACGAAGCTCGCGTCGGTCGTGAGCGCGTCGGCCAGGAACGCGGACGCGGCGAACCCCGCGACCACCACCAGCACGAACCAGACCGTCAGCGTCCGCCACGGGTGGCGGGCGGACGCACCTGCCAGTCGCTCCGGGCGCAGTCTCCGTAGCATGATCCTCGCTCCCGCGTCGGGCCCGCGGTGACGGCCGCTTCCCGCCGCGGGTACTTACACCGTAAACTGACCGAGGGGCAGTATCGGACTTACGATGTAAGGCGTCAACCCCGTTCCCACCGGCCGCTCCCGCCCCGGAGGTGCACGCGACGATGCGGACATCCACTGACGCCGCCCGGGAGGCGGGCGCTTCCCGGGCGGCGCGCGGCGCCGGCCCGGGGGAGGGCAGGGTCCCGCTCACCAGGGAGCGGATCCTCCAGGGCGCGGTGCGCATCATGGACGCCGAGGGCCTGGAGGCGGTGACCATGCGCCGGCTCGGCCGGGAGCTGGGCGTCGAGGCGATGTCGCTGTACAACCACGTCCCGGGCGGCAAGGAGGCGGTCCGGGCCGGGATCCTCGACACCGTCCTGGGCGAGTTCGACCTGCCCGACGCCGTCGGCGACTGGCTCGACCGCCTGCGCCACCTGGCCCAGGCGTTCCGCCGGCTCCTGCTCGCCCACCCCAACGCCCTGCCACTGTTCGCCGAGAACCAGGACCCCAGCCCCGGCGCCCTGCTGCCGGTCGAGATGACGCTGGAGGCGCTGCGCGGCGCCGGCCTGTCCGTGGACGCGGCCACCGACGCCTACTGCACGCTGGTCGGCTTCGTCATGGGCAGCGCCATGCTGGAGATCGCCGGGCTCACGATGAGCCACGCCGATCCCGAGCGCGCCGCTGGGAAGGAGGCCGCCCTGCGCCAGCTCCCGCTCGACCGGTTCCCGCGCATCGCCGAGATGGTCGCCAACCGCCTGGGCTGCGCCGAGGGGACGGAGTTCGACTTCGGGCTGGAGATCCTGCTCGCCGGGTTCCAGGCGCGGCTGCAGCCCCGCGGGGCGTCCCCGCCCGCCCCCGGCGGCGACCCGGCCGCCTGACCGTCAGGAAGACCGGCGCGGCGGGTCGTCCGCCGGAAGGCCGAGGGCGTCCCCGGCGCGGGACTCAGGGTGTGGGAGGGCCGCTGAGCTGCGCGACGACGTCGTCCACCTGGTCGGCGACACCGCCCCACTGGTCGGTGAACTTCCCGTCCTTCACCCGCAGCACGTCCATCCCGGAGAACTGGACGGTGCGGCCGGTCGGGGCGATGCCGAAGAAGTCACCGGTGTGCGTCGCGGTGATCGTCCACTGGAGCGCGACGCGGTCGCAGCCGGAGAGGATCGCGTCCTCGTGCGAGGACAGGTCGGAGAAGGCGCCGATGAACCGCGGGAAGAAGTCCGGCCCCGGCGTCTGCCCCCCGGGCAGCACGGGAACGGAATGGGCCACGAAATCGGGCGCGAGGTAGTTCGCCGCCCGCTCGAAGTGCCCCTGCTCCCAGACCTCCACGTGGTAGTTGTGCAGGAGCTTCCGGTTCCTGGCTTCTTCCTTCCGCAGGTCCCGGCCGCATCCGGCACCGGACCTTGACTCCTTCGCCACCGCGGTCGAGGTGGCGGGCGAGTGCGCGCTCGCGGTCAGGACCAGACCCGCTGCGAATGCGAGCACGAGCACGCCCTTCAGGGCAGGGAACCTCATCTCCGTCTCCTTGTGCTGGGGGTTGATGCCGGGGGTCGCCGGTCAGCTCAGGCCGAGCTGCTGGAAGACCTTGGGGAGCTGGTCGGCCATGCCGCCCCAGTCGCGGGTGATCCTGCCGTCCCTGACCTGGAGCAGGTCGATGCCGGTGACCTTGAAGCGCTTGCCGGTGGGCTGGTAGCCGAACAGCGGCCCGGTCATCGTCCCGGTGAGCGTCCAGCGGATCGCGGCCAGGTCGCCCTCCGCGACGAGCTGCTCCTGGACCGACTCCAGGTCGGGGAAGGCCGTGAACAGGGCGTCGAAGAAGCCCTTGGCGTACTCGGGGCCCGGCGCGCTGAAGTCGCTGCGGGTGTCGTCGGTGAACCCGTCGTCGACCAGCTCGGCCAGCACGGCGGTGTTCTTGTTCACCCACAGCTCGTCGTGGTAGCGCTGCAGGACCGCCTTGGTCGTCTCCGTGGTGTCCATGTCCGGGCTTCTCCTGGGGTTCGGACGGGTGCGGTTCGGCGGGACGTCAACGGCCGGCCAGCAGCCAGGGGCGCAGCAGGCGGCTGAGCGCCGGCATCAGCACGAAGGTGAGCAGGCAGACCATCGCCACGCCGAGCAGGGCGTTGCGCGGCAGCTCGGGCCAGCCGCGCAGCGGGCCCCGGCTGAGCCGCTGCAGGACGACGACCAGCGGGGTGATGACCACCCAGGTGAGCATCGCCTGCTTCCAGCGCGGCGGCAGCGCCGGCCGCGGCGCGCCCGGCGCGCCGGGCAGGTCGAACCAGGCCTCCAGGCCGGTGGCCCGGGTCACGACGACCGGCTCGGCCCGCCAGGGCGCGACCTCCTCCAGCAGCCGGGCGAGCTGCGCGGAGCGGGTCCAGCGGTCCAGGTCGGGCTCGCTGGCGAAGGTCAGCATCGTCACGTAGCGGTCCTCGGTCCCCTGCGGTCGCAGCAGCCCCGTCCCGCGGTGGCCGGGGAACGCGGCCACCGCCTCGCCCAGTCGCCGGAACCAGGCCTGCAGGTCCTCGGCGTGCTCCGGGAGGACCCGTGAGGACACGAGCAGGGTGGCCTGCTGGAGGGCCGGGGGCGGTCCCGCTCGGGACGCGTCGGCTGCGGGCTCCCCCGCGCCCGGTCCGCCAGCCGTCACGCTCCGACCTCCCCGTCGTCGCCCCGAGCCCCGCGAACCCGCGGCGAGGGCCGGGAACCACCTCAATGGAACACAACTGTTCCATTGAGACCTTCACACACCCCGTCCGCGACCGCAAACCAGCCACCCTCGCAGGGCGCGCCCGCGGCCGGTGCGGGCGGGAGGGGGGAGCCTGCGACAATGGGTCGTGCCGCTCCTCCGGCGAGCAGGCCGTCGGCGTCCAAGGCGGGTGTGGTGCAGCGCGAGCAGGCCGGCTACGTGAACCCCAGGGTGCGCCGAACGCGGGAGCGGATCCTGGCCGGCGCGCGGGAGCTGATCGCGGCCCGCGGCGTGGAGGCCCTGACGATCGAGGCCGTCGCGGAGCAGGCGAAGGTCTCGCGCACGACCATCTACCGCCACTGGGGCAGGATGTCCAACCTCGTCATCGACGCCGTCGACAGCGCGAGCGCCGACCTGGAGCCGGCTCCGCCCCAGGCCGGCGTGCGCGACGACCTGGTCGCCGTCTACCGCGGGCTGGCCGCGCGCCTGAGCAATCCCGCCAAGAGCTCCATGCTGGTCGCGATGCTCGCCGCCGCCGAGCACGACGAGCGGCTGCGCCGCTCCTACCGCAGGACGGTGCTCGCCTGGCGCGCCCAGGTGCGCTCGCTGCTCACCCAGGCGATGGACCGCGGCGAGCTGCCGGCCACCACCGACGTCGAGCTCGCGGTGGACCTGCTGGCCGCGCCCCCGTTCTACCGGCGCCTGGTCAGCGGCCAGCCGGCCGACGCGCCCGGCTACGTCGAGCGCGTCGTCGACACCGTGCTCGCCGGGCTCGGCCTGCGCACCCCCCACCCCGACGGCGCCGACGACCACGCGGCCCCGGGGCGCTCGAGCGCCGACTAGGCCGTCGCCGCCGGCAGGCCAGGTCCCGAAGCACGCGGTCGAGCATCGACTCCTCCTCTTTCGTGATCCGCCACAATAGACAGCTCGGCGCCCTTATGCGTTATTGTGAACTTTGGCCTATCCGGTCGTCCTCGTCGTCGCCGCTCGGCGTCCATGCCCGTGCTGCGCACCTGAGCGTCGTGATGGCCGGTCCGCTGGCGTTCCCGGGTCGGTGTGGGAGTTCGGGTGCTCGGCGAGGGAGCCAGTCATGCCGGCGGTCGGCGCGGACCCGGCCCCCCGGGCCGTCGGCCCGGCGGGACCCGAGGGTGGCAGGGCTCGCGGCCTGCAGGTCGCGACGGCGGGCGCCCTCGTCGCCGTGGTGGCGCTGCTGCTGGCGCTGTGGAGCCACGAGGTCGTGCTCGCCGCCGAGGGCGGTGCGCCGGCCGGCGCGACCAGGAGCGGGGTCGGTGCGAGCATGGCGGAGTGGCCCGCCGCGCTCGCCGACGAGGCGGCGCAGGCGAGGCTGCCGGCCTCCCTGCCAGCGTCCGCCGCCGGCGAGGCGCCCGACCCCGGGCGCTCGGGCTCGCACGGATCCTCGCCGGTCGCATCCGAGCTGTCATGGCTGCCGCCTCCACGGGCACCGAGGCTCGCACACGGGCCGGAGCGCGCCGGCGGGGACGACGGCGGGCCCGGCGGGGACGGCGAGGACCCCGACCGCCTGCCCGGCACCGCCGGCGCGGTGGTGCTGGCCCGGCTCACCACGCCGGACCCGCCCGGCTGGCGCGGGCCGGTCCCGGCCGCCATGGTCCCGCCCGGGGCCTTGGGAACGCTCCAGCCCGAACCGCCCCCCGGGGAGCTGTCAGACTCGGTACGCCGTCTGGTTGAGCTGGCCCAACAGGCCACCAGCGAGGAACAGCGGCGCGTCTTGTGGATGTGGGCGGTCTCGACCGCCCTCGCCGCGGGCATCCCCCTCACCCCCGGCCAGAGCGCCGAGCTGCGGTCTGTGGAGGTCGAGCAGCGCGGCGGGTCAGGGGAGCGGGGCGCAGGCCGCGACGCGGGCAGGACCCGCTCCTCGGCGCCTCTGTACGTGCCGCCGCTCACCAGGCCGTTCCCGAGGAAGTGGTTCGGCGACGACGAGACCGACCCGGACGGCTGGCACGAGTTCACCGAGCGCCTCTTCCGCCGCAGGCCCGACGGCACCCGCGAGGCGTCCTTCTTCACGGCGCAGAGCCTGTGGTTCACCCTCCTGAGCACGGGGACCGGCTTCTACGGCAACGTGCTCCGGGAGGACCTCCCCTACGCGCTCGGGAACCTTCCCACCGTCTTCGCGCGCGACGTCTTCGGGCAGATCATGGTCGGCCGGCCCATCCGGGAGGACCCCTACGACAACCTCGTGTGGAGCATCACCCTCAACAGCGCCAACGTCTGGCTCTGGGAGGGGATCGGCTACCTGGGCACGTTGTTCCTGGCCCCGGAGCACTTCGACCCGATCGTGGAGCGGTGGCGGAACCGGTTCATCAGCCCGCCCGCGAGCCCGCAGGCCCGGCGCTTCCTGCGCCTGCTGGAGAACGCCATCGCCAAGGAAGGGTACGTCGACCGGCACCTCAGCGGGATGCGCGGCCGGGTCAACCACCCCTGGGCGCTGCGCCGCCTGGACAGGCTGGGGAGCATGCTGGTCCCCCGGGAGCGCCTCGACCACCTCCTGACCTACTGGCAGAGAAGGCTTGCCGGCCCTCCCACCGCAGCGGTCCAGCGCAGCCTCGACGTGCTCGCGTTCCTGCGCGGCAAGCAGGTCCACTCGGGGATCCCGCTGCAGATCATCGGGATCAACATCGGCGCGCAGCTCATGATCAACCTGCTCAAACCGGAGCTGCCCCTGCCACAGCCGATCGCCGTCGACGACAACGGCCAGCCCCGCTTCGCCACCAACCTCGACTACCTCGCCAACAAGGCGTACGACTCCATCCTCGGGATCGGGCTGCCGACCGCGATCGGCACGGTGTTCGCCTCCACGAAGATCCCCACCTGGGCGGGAAAGGGCAGGGTCGCCCTGGTCATCGGGGGCATGAGCGCCGGGTTCAAGCTGTTCTCGGACCTGATGACCGACGCCCACTCGCTGGACGAGTTCAACCGCCTCCGGAACAGCCCCAAGGCCGAGGTCTCCGAGCTGGTGCTGTCGGGCGTCCTCAACCACGCGACCTGGATGACCACCGCCATCCTCGACGCCGTCGACCGCGCCATGGACCCCGTGCTCGCCGTCCGGCGCTTCTGGGCGCTGCACCAGGCCCGCTGGGCGGCACGCTCGGGCAGCCCGGCGGCGCAGGACCGGGCCGAGCAGGCCGAGCGCGCCAAGGAGCTCCACTGGATGCTCAGCCGGGAGACCTGGGAGAAGGTCAACACCTCCAGAGCCCGTGCCGCCCAGGCGTGGCAGGAGCTGGTCCAGCTGCCCACCCCGAAGGGCGTCGTCGGGGGCGTCGTCCAGCGCCTCGCCACGCAGGCGGACACGCTGCTCGGGCTGCCCGGGGTGCGCACCTCCCGTGCCGAGCCGCCGGCGGCGGATCCCCCCGGCGCGACCGACCAGCGCACCCGATCCGACGCTCCCACGGCGCCGGCGGCGCGCGAGCAGGTCGAGCCGCCCCTGCCGGAGAGCGTCCCGGCCTCCCTCGACGCCCCGCGGCCTGCCGATGGCCCGGTGCGCCACCGGATGGAGCTGAAGCCGGAGCGGGCGTCCGCTGCGGCCGACCGCGGGCCCGGCGGCCCGCCTGCGGACGCCGAGGCCGAGACCACACCGGCGAGGATCACCCTGGCGGCCGAGGGTCGGGGGTGGCGTACGGTCGTGCTGCCGGAGGGGATGAACGCCTACGAGGTCCAGACCGCCGACGGTCCGGTCCACGTGCTCGAGGACGGTCGGATGGGGCGGTTCGACGAGACGGACGGCTCGTTCCGGCTCCTGGACGCCACCGACGGCGGCGGCACCCCGGTTCGCGAGGAGCCCCCCGTCCGCGACGATTCCCACCTGGGCGACGCCTCCCCCGCGGACGGCGAGCGCACCTCCAGCCTGCAGGGTCCCCCGGATGCGGCGGACGGCGGCGGCACCGACGCGACCCAGGAGACCCGCGCGCCGGACGCCGGCGCCCCCGACGGCGCGGGGTAGCGGCGAGGATCACGCGAGCCTCCGGAGGCTGCCCGAGCGCCCGACCACGCCGCGGTGCTGGAGACCATGAACCGCCGCCGCGCGCCGCTGCGTCCCCAGGGTCGGGTCGGTCAGGGCCGTCCCGCGACCGGCGACGGCGCCACCCGCGCGCCCCGGATGAGGTTGCTGAAGATGAGATAGCTGGTGACGAGCAGGACCGGGACCCACATCGTCGGCACCCACCAGAAGGACCCGATCTGATCGAAGTTGCGAGGCTCGAGGAAGAGGGCGCGTCCCAGGGCGTTCAGCAGGTCCAGGGAGCCGACGACGACGGCGACCCAGACCAGCCCGAACGCGAAGGAGGCTTCGGCTCGCAGGGCGGCGATCGCCGCAAAGGCAAGCAGCATCGCCAGCAGATCACCGTACGCGATCTGCTGGCCGACATCATGGGGGAACGCGGGATCCACCAGGGCGGGAGCGAGCGTGCCCAGACCGAGATGGCGGATAGCATGGGGCCACAGCAATGCGGTGAGCGCCACGGACTGGGGGACCTTCGCGAGCCAGGGGACGACGTACCAGCGCGCGAAGAAGCTGTAGACCATGATGCTCAACCCGAACATCACGAAGAAGACCTGCTGGTTGTTCACCGACCACTCCTTTGCCGAGAGCGGGGCGGGCGGTCGTCCCCTCCAGCCGCCGCCGGCCCTTCCCCGCTGGTACGAACTGGCGAGCTGCCTGCGGACGCTACGTCGGCTGGTGAAAGAAAGTCAAGCGTTTACTACATGAAACCGAAGTAGGCCGGGATCCCCGGCCGGGGCGTCACGCGGAGGGTCATGGCACGACGGCGGTACGACCAGTTCTGCGCGCTGGCGCAGGCGCTCGACGTCATCGGCGAGCGCTGGACCCTGCTGATCGTCCGTGAGCTGCTGCTGGGTCCCAAGCGGTTCACCGACCTCCAGAGCGGCCTGCCCGGGATCCCCACCAACCTCCTCATCCAGCGGCTGCGGCAGCTCGAGGACGCCGGCGTCCTCGAGCGCGGGGTCCTCCCGCCCCCGGCCGCCTCCGCGGTGTACCAGCTCACCGAGCACGGCCGCGGGCTGGAGCCGGCGATCGTGGCGCTGGTCAGGTGGAGCGTGGCCGCCATGCAACCCCCGGCACCGGGCCAGGCGCTGCGGGCGGAGTGGCTCCTGCTGCTCATGCGCGCCACCTTCCGGCCCGACCCGGCCCGAGGGGCGAGGGCGACCTACGAGCTGCGGATCGACGCCGAGGCATTCCAACTCCGCGTGGACGGCGCGGCGCTCGCCATCGAGCGCGGCCCTGCCACCCACCCCGACCTCGTCCTCACCACCGCCGCCCCAGACCTCGTCGCACTCATCATGGGCGGCCTCACCCCCGAGCAGGCGATCACCGGCGGCAGGCTGCGCCTGGAGGGGCCCAGGCAGGCCCTGGACGGCTACCTCGCGCTGTTCAGGTACCCCGACTCCCGGCGCTGAGGCCGACCGGCGGGCGGCGACCGGCCGCGCGGCGGCGGCCTGGTGGTTGTGGTCGCCGCGGCGGCGTCGCACCCTTGGCGGCGGCAGGACCGAGTGGACCGGAGGGCTGCGGTGGAGCGGATCCAGCGGCTGCTTCGGGCCGCCGACCGCTTCCAGCAGCGGCACAGCGCGCTCGGCTTCCCGATCGGCGTGGTCAAGAAGTTCGGCGACGACCAGGGCGGCAAACACGCCGCGCTGCTGGCCTACTACGGCCTCTTCTCGCTGTTCCCGCTCCTGCTGGTGTTCGTCACCCTGCTCGGCTACGCGCTCGCCGGCGACCCCGGGCTGCAGCAGAAGCTCGTCGACACCGTGATCGACCGCTTCCCCGGGCTCGGCCCGCAGCTGCAGGGCAGCATCACCGGCATCCAGGGCTCCGGCCTGGGGCTGGTGATCGGCATCCTCGGCACCCTGTGGGGCGGGCTCGGGATCACGCGCAGCGCCCAGGACGCCATGAACGCGGTCTGGAACATCCCGTACAGGGAGCGTCCGAACTGGTGGGCGCGGCTGGCCCGCAGCCTCGGCTCGCTGCTGCTGCTGGTCGTGGCGGTGTTCGCCGCGACCGCGCTGGCCCAGCTGGGCGCGGTGGGGCACGGCCTGCTCGGCCGGCTGCCGCTGGGCGGCTCGCTGCTGGTCAACCTGGCGCTGCTGGCCGCCCTGTCCCAGGTGCTCACCGCGACGCGGCAGCCGTGGCGCCGGCTGCTGCCGGGCGCGGCGGTCGGCGCGGTCGGCTGGAGCGTGCTGCAGGCGCTGGGGACCTGGATCGTCAGCCGCCAGCTCGAGCGGGCCAACCTGGTCTACGGGGCGTTCGCCGTCGTCATCGTGCTGCTGTCGTGGCTGTACCTGAGCGCCCAGATGCTGCTGTACGCCGCGGAGGTCAACGTGGTGCTGGCCAGGCGGCTGTGGCCGCGCAGCCTGCTCCAGCCGCCGCTCACCGGGCCCGATCAGCAGGTGCTGACCGCGCTGGCGGAGACCGAGGAACGCCTGCCCGAGCAGACCATCGAGGTCAGGTTCTCCCCCGAGGGCGACGGCGACGACCCCTCCCCGCCCGGCGGCTGACGGGCCGGCCGCGCTAGCGGATCAGCCCGGCGACGAGGTTGACGGAGCCTCCGACGATCACCACGCCGAACAGGTACGACAGCAGGGCGTGGGAGAGGACGGTGCGCCGGATCCGGGGATCGCGCACCGTCGTGTCGGACACCTGGTAGGTCATGCCGATGGTGAAGGCGACGTAGGCGAACTCGCGGTAGGTGGGCCGCTCCTGGCCGGCCGGCTCGCCGAAGTCGATGCCCGCGGCCCCCGATGCGAAGTGCAGGTCGGCGTAGCGCAGGGTGTACACGGTGTTGACCACCGTCCACGACAGCACCACGGTCAGCACCGCGACGGCGATGTGCAGCACCTGCTCCGCACCGCGCTCGCGCCCCGCGAGGCTGAGGACGAAGCCGACGCCCAGCAGGCTGGCCACGCTCGCCCCGACCAGCAGCACCGTCGCCGAGCTGCGGGTCTCGTCCTCGCGCATGGCCAGCTGCGCCACGTGCGAGCCGTCCGCCCGGATGATGATCAGCCAGATGCTCAGCAGGAACGTGAGCGCGGCGGCGTCCCAGCCGGCGACCACGGCCAGCCCCCAGGCCATGAACCGCGCCAGCACCACCACCACGACCAGGCCGACGGCGGCCACCGCGACGACCCGCCGCATCGCGGGGGCGTGCCAGCCCAGCACCCGGTGGTACCGCGTCTGGGGCGGGATGGCGGTCATCGTGCGAGTCTTGCCGATCGCCCCGCCGCACGCCACCGCGCTCGGCCGGGGTCCCACGCGCGACCAGCCTGCCGAGCGCGGCTGACCGGACCCCGACGGCGGGACGTCGCCCGGCTGCAGCGCGGGGGAACGATGCCGTGCCGGGCCGGCCGGTCACCCCTCGGCCCGGCGGGCGCGAGCGGGTAAGGTCACGGTGGTCGAGCGAAGGGGTGCGCATGGGCGACGTGGCGGGTGCCGGCCGCGTGGTCGATCCGGCCGGCAAGGCCGGTTACGAGCTGGCCTTCGAGGACACCTTCGACGGCGGCACCCTGGACCGGACGCGCTGGCTGCCGCACTACCTGCCGCAGTGGAGCTCCCGCGAGGCGTCCGCCGCCAGGTACCGGCTGGGCGGAGGCGTCCTGCGGCTGGTCATCGAGGCCGACCAGCCGCCGTGGTGCCCGGAGTTCGACGGCGTGACCCGGGTCTCCTCGCTGCAGACGGGCGTCTTCGCCGGCCCGGTCGGCAGCACCGTGGGGCAGTCCCGCTTCCGGCCCGGGCTGGTGGTCCGCCAGGCGCAGCGCGACGCCCGGCTCTACACCCCCAGGTACGGCCTGTTCGAGCTGCGCGCCAGGGCCAACCCCGATCCCCGCTGCATGGTCGCGTTGTGGATGATCGGCTACGAGGACCAGCCCGAGCGGTCCGCGGAGATCTGCATCTGCGAGATCTTCGGCCGCAACGTGAACGCCGGCAGCGTCGGCGTCGGCATGGGCCTGCACCCCTTCGGCGACCCGGGGATCCGCGACGAGTTCTCGGTGGAGACCATCGCCGTCGACGCGCGCGAGTTCCACACCTACGCGGCCGAGTGGACCCCGGGGCACGTGGCGTTCTTCGTCGACCACCGGCTGGTCAAGCTGGTCGAGCAGTCCCCCGGCTACCCCATGCAGCTCATGCTCGGGATCTACGAGTTCCCCGACGAGGGACCGGCGGCGCAGCCGGCGCACCCCTACCCCCCGGCGCACCCCTACCCCAAGGAGTTCGTCGTCGACTACGTCCGCGGCTACCGCCCGGTCGCGGCACCGGGCGGATGACCGCGGGCTAGAAACCCGCCTGCGGGTCCAGGCCGATGGGCCCTTCGGCGTGCGCCCAGTTGACGAACTGCTCGGTGCCCCTGCCGATGTGGTCGTTCACGAAGGCGTACGCCAGCTCGTCGATGCGCTCGTCGCTGAAGCCGTCGGCCCCGAGCAGCGGACGCGCCTCGTCGGCCAGCAGGCGTGCGCGCTCGTCCGGGTCAGAGCTCTGCATGGGCGATCCCCTCTCGTCTCCTCCAGGCGGCCCATTCTGATCCCCGTGGGCGCCGACGCGGTCCTGGCCAGGGCCGCCACGGCGGACGATGTCACCGAACGTTCACCTTGCCAACCCGCACCGGCCGATCTTCCGCTTCACGGATCACGGTCGGGGGGCGGCACAATAGCGGGTCGGGCAGTCGGCTCCGGTCCCGCCGACGTGGAGCGAGACCGAAGGGGACGACATGACCGCCACGCCACGCGGAGTGCGACGCCGCCGGTCGCCCGGGAGCCCGGGCGCCGAGCGCGAGCGGGTCCAGGGCCTCGACCGGCCCGCGTCCGGGGGTCGGCAGGCGGACGACTGGCGGCTGTGGGGGCCGTACCTCAGCGAGCGCCAGTGGGGGACGGTCCGGGAGGACTACAGCGCCGACGGCGGGGCCTGGGACCACCTGCCGCACGACCACGCCCGCTCGCGGGCCTACCGCTGGGGGGAGGACGGGCTGGCGGGGTTCAGCGACGCCGAGCAGCGGCTCTGCCTGGCTCTGGCGCTGTGGAACGGCCGCGACCCGATCCTCAAGGAGCGGCCGTTCGGGCTGACCGGGCCGCAGGGCAACCACGGCGAGGACGTCAAGGACTACTGGTGGTACCTGGACGCCGTCCCCAGCCACGCCTGGAACCGGTGGCGCTACCACTACCCGCACGCCACCTTCCCCTACGAGGACCTGCGTGCCGAGAACGCCCGGCGCGGCCGCCACGACCCCGAGTACGAGCTGCTCGACACGGGCGTGTTCGACCAGGACCGGTACTGGGTCGTCGAGGTCTGCCACGCCAAGGCGAGCCCCACCGACCTGCTGATGTCGGTGCAGGTCACCAACGCGGGCCCGGACCCCGAGACCCTCCACGTCCTGCCGACGGCCTGGTTCCGCAACACCTGGTCGTGGGAGCCCGGCGCCACCAGACCGCAGCTCAGGGCGACCGGCGACGCGGCCGTCGGCGTCCACCATCCCTCCCTCGGCGAGCTGGAGCTGCTGGCCGCGCCCGGGCCGGACGGGACCGGGCCGACCCTGCTGTTCTGCGACAACGACACCAACGAGCGGCGCCTGTACGGCGTCACCGGCGCGACCCCGTACCCCAAGGACGGGATCAACGACCACGTCGTGTCGGGCGCGGCCACCGTCGACCCCGCGCGCCAGGGCACCAAGTGCGCCGCCTGGTACCGCGTCGCCGTCGCGCCGGGGTCGACGGTGGAGCTGCGCCTGCGGCTGCGACCCGCGGGGTCCGGCGACGACCCCGCCGCCGCGCTCGGGGCGGGGTTCGAGCGCGTCGTCGCCGCGCGGCGCGCCGAGGCCGACGAGTTCTACGCCGGCCTCACCCCGCCGGCCGCGTCCCCCGACGAGGCGATGGTGATGCGCCAGGCCTTCGCCGGGCTGCTGTGGAGCAAGCAGCTCTACGCCTACGAAGTGGCCCGCTGGCTGGACGGCGACCCCGGGCAGCCCGCGCCCCCGGCCTCGCGGCAGGGCGGCCGCAACGCGCGCTGGCGCAGCTTCGACGCCTTCGACGTCATGTCCATGCCGGACAAGTGGGAGTACCCCTGGTTCGCCGCCTGGGACCTCGCCTTCCACTGCGTGGCGCTGGCGCACGTCGACCCCGCGTTCGCCAAGGACCAGCTGCTGCTGGTCTGCCGCGAGTGGTTCCAGCACCCCAACGGCGCGTTCCCCGCCTACGAGTGGGACTTCGGCGACGTCAACCCGCCGGTGCATGCCTGGGCGGCGCTGGAGGTCTTCGCCATCGACGGCGGCCGCGACCTCGACTTCCTCAGCCGGGTCTTCGACAAGCTGCTGGTCAACTTCACCTGGTGGGTCAACCGCCAGGACGCCGACGGGTCCAACCTGTTCGAGGGTGGGTTCCTGGGGCTGGACAACATCGGCCCGCTCGACCGCTCGCACCTGCCCGTCGGGGGCGTCCTGGAGCAGGCCGACGCCACGGGCTGGATGGCCGCCTACGCGCTGGCGATGACCACCATGGCGGCGATCCTGCACCGCGCCGGACGCCGGCCGGCGCGCGACCTGGTCGAGAAGTTCCTGGAGCACTTCGCCGAGATCCGCGACGCCATGGCGCGCCAGGGGCTCTGGGACGACGCCGACGGCCTGTTCTACGACCGGATCGTCACGCCCGGCGGCGACGTCGTGCCGGTGCGGGTCCACTCGATGGTCGGCCTCATCCCGCTGCTGGCCGCCGGCGTGATCGAGGAGGAGCAGCTCCAGCGGTCGGTCGCCCCGGGCAAGCGGTTCGCCAAGTTCCTGGATCGCCAGGGGCTGCGCGATCCCGAGAAGCTCGTCCAGGCCGGCGTGCTGCGGGGCGAGCAGGGGCGCCGGCGGCTGCTCGTGGGCGCCGTCGGGGTCGAGCGGGTGCTGCGCCTGCTCGGCAAGCTGTTCGACCCCGAGGAGTTCCTGTCCCCCTACGGCCTGCGCTCGATCTCCGCGTTCCACCGCGACCGCCCCTACACCCTGGAGGTGGAGGGGGTGCGCGCCACCGTCGACTACGAGCCGGCCGAGTCCACCACCGACCTGTTCGGCGGCAACTCCAACTGGCGCGGGCCGATCTGGTTCCCGCTGAACTACCTGGTGACCAGCGCGTGCGAGCGCTACCACCGCTTCTTCGGCGACGACCTGACGATCGAGTACCCGACCGGATCCGGGCGGCAGGCCACGCTGGGGGCCGCGGCTCAGGACCTGTGGGGCCGGCTGGTGTCGATCTTCCTCGTCGGCCCGGACGGGCGCCGGCCCTGCTTCGGGTGGGTCGACCGCTTCCAGCGCGACCCGAGGTGGAAGGACAACCTGATGTTCAACGAGTACTTCCACGGCGACAACGCGGCGGGCCTGGGCGCCTCGCACCAGACCGGGTGGACGGGGCTGGTGGCCGACGTCATCCGGCGCCGGCACGGGGTGGTCCCCTCCATCGGCGACGTCCTGCGCGGGCTGGGCGAGCCGGCGGGCCGGCCGTGAGCGCCGTCGCCCTGCCCGGCACGCCGTTCCCTCTCGGCGCCACCCCCGGGCCCGGGGGCACGAACTTCGCCGTCGCCAGCGCGGCCGACGGCGTGCTGCTGTGCCTGTTCGACGCCGCCGGCAGCGAGACGCAGGTCCCGCTGCAGGAGCGCGACGGCGAGGTCTGGCACGGGTTCCTGCCCGGCGTCGGGCCCGGCCAGGCCTACGGCTACCGGGCCGGCGGCCCCTACGACCCCCGCCGGGGGCTGCGCTGCAACCCGGCGAAGCTGCTGCTGGACCCCTACGCCCGGGCCATCCACGGCGCGGTGCGGTTCGGGCCGGAGGTCCTCGGGCACGCGGTCGGCGACCCCGACGCCGCGAGCCCCCTGGACTCGGCCGGGCGCGTCCCGCGCAGCCTGGTCGTGGACGCCGGCTTCGACTGGAGCGGCCGTCCCCGCCCGCGCCACTCCTACGCCGACACGATCCTCTACGAGGTCCATGTCAAGGGCTTCACCGCCGCCCATCCCGCGGTGCCGCCGGAGCTGCGCGGCACCTACGCGGGGCTGGCCCACGACGCCGCGGTCGCGCACCTGGCCGACCTCGGGGTGACCGCGGTGGAGCTGCTCCCGGTGCACCACAGCGTGCCGGAGTCGTTCCTGGTCGAGCGGGGCCTGACCAACTACTGGGGCTACAACAGCATCGGATACTTCGCGCCGCACGCCGCCTACTCCGCCGCGGTCCGGGCCGGGCGGCCCGGCGGCCAGGTCGCCGAGTTCCAGGCCATGGTCGACACGCTCCACGGCGCCGGCCTTGAGGTCGTCCTCGACGTGGTGTTCAACCACATCGCCGAGGGCGACCACCTCGGCCCGACGCTCTGCCACCGCGGGCTGCACAACCCCGCCTACTACCGGCTGGACCCCGCCGACCTGCGCCGCTACGTGGACACGACCGGCTGCGGCAACTCGCTGAACGCCGACAGCCCGATCAGCCTCCAGCTGGTCATGGACTCGCTGCGCTACTGGCTGACCGAGATGGGCGTGGACGGCTTCCGCTTCGACCTGGCGCCCACGCTGGCCCGCGAGGACGGCAGCTTCGACCGGCTGGCGTCGTTCTTCGACCTCGTGTCCCAGGACCCCGTCGTCTCCCGCGCCAAGCTCATCGCCGAGCCGTGGGACGTCGGCCGCAGCGACAGCTACGACCTCGGCCGGTTCCCGCCGCTGTGGAGCGAGTGGAACGGCCGCTACCGCGACGTGATGCGCGACTTCTGGCGCAGCCAGGACGGGCGGCTCGGCGAGTTCGCCGCCCGCTTCGCCGGCTCGTCCGACCTCTACGCGACCGCCGGACGGCGCCCCACCGCCTCGGTCAACTTCGTCACCGTCCACGACGGGTTCACGCTGGCCGATCTGACCTCGTACAACGCCAAGCACAACCAGGCCAACGGCGAGGGCAACCGGGACGGCAGCGACGACAACCGCTCGTGGAACTGCGGCGCCGAGGGCTCCACCGGCGATCCCAGCGTGCTGGACCTGCGGGGCCGGCAGCGCCGCGCCATGCTCGCGACGCTGCTGCTGTCGTTCGGGGTGCCGATGCTGCTCGGCGGCGACGAGCTGGGCCGCACGCAGCAGGGCAACAACAACGCCTACTGCCAGGACAACCCCATCAGCTGGTTCGACTGGTCCGCGCCCGACGAGCAGCTGCTCGGCTTCACCCGGAAGCTGATCGCGCTGCGGCGCGCCCACCCGGTGTTCCGGCGCCGCCGGTTCCTCACCGGCGTGGAGGCGGCGGAGCTGGGGTGGTTCACCCCGGCGGGGACGCCGATGACGCCGGCGGACTGGCAGGACCCGGGCGCGCGGTCCGTGGCCGTGTACCTCGACGGCGCCGACGCCCCCGACCGCGCCGCGGACGGCACCCCGCTCACCGACGACGACTTCCTGCTGCTGGTCAACGCCTGGTGGGAGCCGCTGGAGTTCGTCCTCCCGGCGACCCGGGCCCGCCAGCGCTGGGACCCGGAGATCGACACCTACGCGGCGGCCGGCGACCCGTCCGGCGTCGCCGCGCCCGGATCGCTCACCGCCGGCGGGAGCGTCACCGTCCGCCCCCGGTCGATCGTCCTGCTCCGCGGTCCAAGGGCGGGCGCCGGCCTGTAGCAGCCACCCTGCGGGCCGCCGGCCGCGAACGGTCGGATCCATGCAGGGGCGCATAGCCGTCCAGGTCCGGGCCGGCTAGGCTGCGGTCGACGTCCGGCTTGCGGCGGTCCGGCAGGCGCTCCCGATGATCACTCCGGTCGCCCGAGGTGAGCCATGGCAGTAGCGCCACGACCCGCAGGCCGCGCCGGACGGGTGGTCGACGCGCCGCGGGCGGGCCGGCGGCAGCCCGGCGGCCCGCGGCGCCGTGGCCGGCTGCTGGCGGTGGGCGTGGCGCTGACCATGGTCGCCGCGCTGGTGCCGCGGGCGCTCGCAGACGGCGACGCGACCACCTCCGGCGGGGCGTCCGAGGCCGGGACGCCGGAGACCCCGGCGTTCGAGACCGGGACGTTCGAGGGCGGGACACCGGAGGCAGGGGCGTCCTGGACCGGGACACCGGCGGCGCCTGTGGCGGCGGGCACCGGTGGCGACGGGGGCTCCCTCCTGGTCGCCTCCACCGAGGGCGGCGAGGGCGACGGCAGCGGGAGTCTCGCAGCCGCCGGGGACGACCCGCGGCGCACCCCGGTGCCCCCGGTCATGGCCGAGGACCACCAGCAGGGCGACCGGCAGGGCACGGCGGCCGCCGGCGGGCAGGCGATGGTGATGCAGGACCGCGGCGACCAGGCCCGGGAGGACGCGCAGGACGAAGCGGAGGTGCCGCGCCCGGATCCGGCCGCCTGCGCGGGGGCCGGCTGCCCGGGGCGGCCGCCGGTCCCGGGGACGGTGACCGCCGAGGGGGTGGGCGGCCCGTCGGGCGGCGTCTTCGGCGGCAGCCCGGATGACCCGCGACCGTTCGACGAGCAGCTCGCCGACCTGCAGGAGCTGCTGGACGTCGTGGAGGACTTCGTGCAGGAGGACCAGGAGTACCGGCAGCTCCTGGAGCAGGAAGGGCGGGAGTACACCGGCCCGCTGGACGAGTCGTGGACGTGGCTCGCCCCCGCCTTGAAGGCGCACATCCTCCAGGCGATCAGGCAGCTGGAGACCGATGCGCCTGAGGACAGCGATCGACGCCGCCGTCTGGAGCGGTTCAGGGCCGCGGCCGAGCGGGTGCTCGGCAACGTGCCGGACCAGAGTCCCATGAGCATCACCGAGCCCTTCCTGCCGACCGCCCCCGGACGGCTGACCGCCGGGCGCGAGCCGGTGGGCGGCCATACCTCCCCGACGGCCCACGGGTCCGCACCGGGCCTGGCCCTCCCCCCGCAGCAGGCGCCCCGGGGCGAGCCGGTGGCCGCAGGCCCGCCGGCGCTCAAGCCGCCGGTGCCGGAGCCCGACATCCCGCCGCTCAAGGCGGACGCCGGGGAGCGGCTCGGCTGGCACGTGCTCCTGTGGGCCGGCGGTGCCGCCGTGGTCGGCGCCGCCCTGCTCCTGCCGGTCAGGGTGCTCTGCGGGCTGGCGTGCGCCAAGCTCGTCCCGGTGGGCGTCCGGATGCCCACCGACCCGACCATCGGATGAGCCTCCTGGAGGCCTGCGCGGGGGGCGGCCGGGCGGGCGCGGACGCCGCGGGTCGCGAGGGTGCCGCCGGTCTACGTGAGCGGTTGGAGACCGGCGCTGGTCAGCGCGTACGCGCTCGCCAGCGTGGCAGGTTCCTGGGTGGCGAGGCGGAGGAAGGCGGTCCCGGCGATCTCGGGGGTGACCGGGTCGCCCAGCCGCTGGCGGAACTGCTCCTCGGTCACGCCGGCGCGGGCCGCATAGGCGGCGACCGCCGGGCGGCCCAGGTCGGTGGCCGGGCTGAGCTTGGGGAGGATCGCGGTGACCCCGATGCCGAGCTGGGCGCGCTGCGACTCCTGGTTGGCATAGTCGGCGATCCAGCGCAGGGTGGCCTTGGCGCCGGCGTAGCCGCCGCTGAGGGGGGATCCGTTGATCGCGGCGCCGCTGCTCATCACCAGCACCCGGCTGCCGGGACGCAGGGGGAGGAGCAGCGCCTCGCGCAGCCAGTTGAACCCCATGCGGACATCGGTGTCCCAGTTGGCGGAGAAGGTCTCCCAGGTGTGGTGGTGCAGGGGATGCAGCAACGGCGACGCGCCCGCGATGAGGGCGACGACGTCCGGAGCATGCCGCCCGAGCAGCTTTCCGGCCGCGTTCGGGTCGGTGGCGTCCGCGGCCTCGGGGTGCACGGCATGTCGTGCGGCGAGGTCGGCGAGCGAGCTCGGGTCCCGCGCCAGCGCGACGACCGTGGCGCCGGCGGCGCCGAAGGCCTCCGTCACGCCCCGTCCGAAGCCGCGGCTCGCGCCCACGACGATGGCGGTTTTGCCTGCCAGTTCGTTCATCTCGTTCCTCTCTCCACAGATCAGCCCTCGCCGGCCGCAGACGCGGGTCGCCGACCCTGCGCAGTTCCGGCGCACGCCGGTCCGCAGCGCAGGCGCCGGCGAAGAGGGGCCGCGAGCAGTCCCAGCCCGCACGACAGCAGGCCCTCCCAGCGCACGCGGTTGCCGCCCTGGCGAAGCGGGTGCGGGTCGCCGAGCGCCTCGAATCCGCGGTGCTCGATCTCCACCCGGGTGGTGCCGTCGCTCTCCTCCACGAAGCGGATCTCGACCTCGGTCGCGTCCTGCGGGTCGGACAGCAGGTGCCAGCGGTAGACCAGCCGCCCGGGTGGCTCCCAGACGGTGACCGAGCCCCAGTCGATCTCGCCGCCCGACGGGGTGCGCTCGAAGACCCGGCCACCCACACCGGGTTCGACCACCACGTCCACGGGCCGGCTCCGGCTGACGGTGTGCTCGGCCGGCCACCACATGGAAGCCCGCTCGGTCCACAGGGCGAACGCGTGGTCGGCGTCGCAGCAGACCGTGAACACCAGCTTCAGCGGCTCGGTCACCGGCGGTCGCGCTCCGCGGGCGGGCTGGTGTTGTCGGCGGCCAGGCGGAACCGTGCCGCGGCATCCCCCCACACCCGCTCCATGTAGACGCGCACCACCTCGGCGCCCTCGCCGCTGAGCCGGTACAGACGTCGGGCTCCCAGCGGCTGGTCGGTCACCAGCCGCGCCTGCTTCAACAGGCGCAGATGGCGCGACACCGCCGGCTGACTGATCGGCATCCGATCGCTGATCTCAGCCACCGAGCGTGGGCGGTCCCGCAGCAACTCGAGGATGGCCCGGCGGTTGGCGTCCCCCAACGCCTCGAACGGATCCCCTGGTGCCACGCCACCACCCACTCCCGTCAGCTCAGCCCAGGGGGATGATCTCGCGGATCTCCACCGCGCCGCGCTCGATCCCCGGGCAGGTCTTGGCCAACTCGATGGCCTCCGCCTGCGACGCCGCCTCGATCACCAGGTAGCCCCCGACCGAATCGCTCGTCGTGCTGAACGGGCCGCCGGCCACCTTGACCTCGCCACCCTTGGAGCGGACCTTGGCACCCTCGGCCTCCGCGCGGAGCGGACCGCTGCCCTTGTACTTCCCCTTGGCCGCAAGCTCCCGGATGTACGGGTCCATCGCTTCCATGGCCTGGTCACGGGCTTCGGTCGAGGAGGCCACGCTCGGGTCCTCCCAGATGATGTACATGAACTGCATGTCGTCCTCCTGGTCGTTCATTCCTTGTCCGATGGCTCGCCCTGGCCGGGGGGAGCCGGCCGAGCCTGGCCCGGGCCGGCCGCGGGCCGGCCCGGCGTGGCCCCGTCAGGCCACGTTCGAGAGGGCGCTCGACGCCAGTGGCACGCCGCACGCTCAGGACAGGGACTATAACCGGAATGCTATGATAACACAAAGGTTATCCAGATCGGGTGAAAGCACCCCGAAAACTCACTAGGACGCCGGACATTTCATACCAGTCAAACAGGACGCTGGAACGCCGAGTCGCCGACCGGCGTCAGGGGCCGTTCAGCTCGGCGACGAGGTACGCGCAGGCGAGCACGACCGCCAGCGCCACGACGGCGAGCGCCACCAGCTCCGGAGCGACCCCGGCCCGCGGCAGCTCACCGCGCCGCAGGGCACGGTCGGCCTGCCGGTAGCGGCGGTAGCCCACCATGCCGGCGGCGGCGCCCAGGACGAGCAGCGTCACGCCGATGACCCCCCGAGCCTCCAGGCCCGTGACGAACTGCAGCACGCCGACGCCACCGGCCTGCAGCGTCAACGCGGTCCGCAGCCACGCGAGCAGGGTGCGCTCGTTGGCGAGCAGGAACCTCGCGTCAGGGTCGGTGGTGCCTCCGCCACCGGGCGGCTGTGTTGGGTCCATGACCGCCACCTGGTCGCTTGCCGGCGGCCCGGCACACGGAAAGGGCAGGCCATCAGCTCTCGACGACCCCTGGAACACTACCCGACCCGACCCGGCCCGGGACGAGGCGGGCGGCAGGCGCCCGGTCAGCTCGGCTGGGCAGGGGGCGTGAGGAGGCCCTCCGGGGCGACCGGGACGGTCGTTCTGACGCGCAGCGGGCTCGACGTGAACGCCATGATCGCGAGCGGGATGCTGACCAGGACGGCGACGGCGGTCCACACCCACACCTGCCAGCCTGGCCGCGCCCAGGTGGTCGGCTCCAGCGGAGGAACGCCCGGATCCTGGTCGGTCCCGGTGAACGGAGCCGGGCCGGCGCCGGCGATCGTCGGCCCGTCCCCGGGGAACCCGCCCGGGTCGGGAATCGTCGGCTGGTCCTCACCGAACCCGGCCGGGTCGGGGACCCCCGGCCGGTCCGCGGTCGTCTGCCGTTCGGGCGTGCCAGGTGGAGCGACCTCCACGACGGCCATGGCGTTCGGCGCGCTCGGCCAGTTCCGAAAGAGGTCCTCGACCTTGCTCC
>DATFRI010000057.1:0-51166 GCA_035263405.1 Actinomycetes bacterium
GAGACGTTGGCCGAGTGCGACCGGGCGATGGTCGCCGCCTGGTGGCGGGCGTATGGCCTGGAGGGTAAGGACGCGGGCATGTTCGACCACCGCCGCGTCGACGTCGCTCGCCCTGGGTGTCGCCAACGGCACCAAGGCCTACGTCACCGCCCTCGATCCGGCGCGCGGCGAGCTGACCATCCGCACCGACGACGGCGACCGGTCGGTCGAGGTCACCCTGCCGCGCTTGTATCTGCAGGCGCGGCTGGAGGACGAGCGGCGCACGCTGGACCACGCGTATGCGACCACGGTGCACAAGACCCAGGGCGGCACCTACGACCAGGGCTTCCAGCGCGTCGGCGCCTCGACCAGCAAGGAGCAGGCGTATGTCGGCTCCACGCGGGTGCGCGAGCGGCTGGACCTGTTCATGGTCGGCGAGGCCCGCCGCCTCCAGATCGCCGAGACCATCGACCTGCCGCCGGGCCCCGAGCGGCTGCCGGGCGACCCGGTGTACCAGCCCGCCCGGGTGGTCGGCCAGGCGATCACCAGCTCCCAGGCGCACACCCTCGCGCTCGACGCCCGGCAGCTCGGCGAGCCGGTTCGCGAGCTGCCCACGCGTGCGCTGCGCGCGGAGGCCGAGCGGCTGGAAGCGCAGCTCGGCCGGGAGCGGCTGCGTCCCCGTGCGGTGCAGCTGCGCCGGGTCGACGCCGAGCTCGGCGACGCGACTCGCACGTTCGCCGCCACGCGCCAGCAGCGTGAGCAGGCCGAGCAGGCGGCTGATCGGGCGCGGTGGGGTCGGCAGCGGCGGGAGGCGACCGCCGCCTTGGAGCGCGCTCGGGCCGCGGAGCGCGCCGCAGCGGATCGGGCCGCGAGGCTCACGGAGCAGCAGCGCCAGGCCGCCCAGCACGAGCGCCGCCGCGCGGTCTGGGCCGACCGGCACCAGCCCGAGCTGCAACGCCAGGCCGCGCTGCGGGCCGAGCTGGCCTGGCGTCACCGGGCGACCGCCCGCTCGGCCGAGGTCACCCAGCCGCAGTGGCTGCGTGACTTCCTCGGCCTCCGGCCGGGGTCGGTGCGGGGCGCTCGGCGCTGGCGGCAGCTGGCCGCCGGCGTCGCCGACTACCGGGAGCGCTACGGCGTCGCCGACTCGGTGCGCGCGCTCGGTCCCGAGCCCAAGAGCGCCGAACTCGGCCAGCGGCGCGCCTGGCGGGAGCTGCGCCAGCAGGCCGGACGGCTCTGGCAGCAGCAGCGCGACCGCGGGGACCAGCACCCTAACGCGCAGAGCGTCCGGGGGACCCGGCAGCGTCCGCGGCTGCACGAGCGCGCCGACGTCGCCGAACGCGCATAGCAGCGGCGGGTGTTCGCGGGGCTACGCCGATTCGCGTTCCCGCCCAGCGCGTGCCTGCAGCGCGGCGACCTCGGCTGGAGGCAGGTAGCGGCCCAGGCCGCTGAGGTCTAGCCGCCAGGGGTGTTGGCTGCGGGCGTGCCACAGCGCGAACGCGCCCTGGACATGGGCGGGCCTCCTCCAGCGGCCAGCCGTTGACGCGGGCCAGGTGGGTCAGCGCGTGCCACTCGCGTCCGCGGACCCGGGTGTAGCCGTAGTGCTTGACCTCGTGGCAGGCGGGGCACAGCGCCTGCAGCCGCATCAGTCGTTGCGCGGCGGTGGTGTCGTCGTAGGCCCACACCTCGTGGCACTCGACCGGGTGATCGGGGCCACGGTCGCCGCACAGCTCGCAGCGCCAGCCCGCCGCCTGGTAGACCTGGCGGCGCATCCGGTCCCACTGCTCGCGGGTGGCGAGCTTGCGGACGTTGCTCCACTGCGATGATGTGCTGGTGGTGTCGTGGCCGGGTCTGACCCGTTGCTCCACCGGCTTGGTGCCTGCTGCTGGACCTGTCGGCTCGGTCTCGGCCACCACGGGTGCCACCGACCGGGCGACCGTGACCTGATAAGAGCCTGTGCCGTTGTCCCAGACCTGTCGCAGTGCTGTCCGCCTGCCCGACTGCGCGTGGTGCCGCCCGCCCCAGCCAGGAGAGGAGCCAGCGATCACCATGCCACCGCCACCAGCGCAGGTCACGGTCGGGGTCGACACCCACCTGGAGGTCCACGTTGCGCACGCAGCCGACCAGCTGGGTCGCGGCCTGGGCACCACCAGCGTCCCGACCACCCCCACCGGCTACCAGAACCTGTTGGACTGG
This sequence comes from Actinomycetes bacterium, assembly GCA_035263405.1. Taxonomy (GTDB): domain Bacteria; phylum Actinomycetota; class CALGFH01; order CALGFH01; family CALGFH01; genus DATFRI01. The sequence goes on from DATFRI010000057.1 coordinate 2,173, forward strand.
GCGCAGCGGCTGGGCGCGGTCCGCGCCTGGGGATCGAGGGCAGCGGCTGCTACGGCGCCGCGCTCACCCGCTTCCTGCACGCCCGCGGCCAGCTGGTCGTGGAGTCAACCGGCCCGACAGGCAGACCCGGCGCCGCCGCGGCAAGTCGGACCCGGTGGACGCCGCCGCGGCCGCTCGGGCAGTGCTGGCCGGCCAGGCCACCGCTCTGCCCAAGGCCGGGAGCGCGGGGGTGGAGATGCTGCGCTGCCTGCGGGTGGTGCGCGCCACCGCGGTGAAGGCGCGCACCCAGGCGCTCAACGCCCTGAACGGGCTGCTGGTCACTGCCCCGGTCGAGCTGCGGGAACGGCTGCGGGGGCTGCCGGCCGCCAGCTCGTTGCTGCGGCGGCCCGGCTGCAGCCGGGCGCGCTGGCGACCCCGGCTGCGGCGGTCAGTCTGGCTCTGCGACCTTGGCCCAGCGGTATCAGGCTCTGAGCGGGGAGATCCGCGCGCTCAGCCGTGAGCTGGACCGGCTCACCGCGAGCCTGGCGCCGGCGCTGCTCGCCCGGTTTGGGATCGGCGTCGACTGCGCCGGTGCGCTGCTGGTCACTGCTGGGGACAACCCTGCGCGGCTGCGGTCGGAGGCCGCGTTCGCGATGCTGTGCGGGGTCGCGCCGTTGCCGGCCTCCTCGGGCACGTCCCAGCGTTACCGGCTGAACCGTGGCGGCGACCGGCAGGCCAACGCGGCGTTGCACCGGATCGTGGTGGTGCGGCTGCGCTGGCACCAGCCGAGCACGGACTACCTGGCGCGTCGGCGTGCCGAGGGCAGGTCCAAGCAGGAGAGCATCCGGTGTCTGAAACGCTACGTCGCCCGGGAGGTCTACGCGCTGCTCAGGCCCTCTCGCGCAGCTGATCCGACCGCGGGTACTCGGGTGGTGGTGTGCCGTGAGGCGCCAAGTGGGCCAACCGCTGCTGGAGGAGGCCATGCGGACTCAGCGTCCAACCAGGTCAGTGCCCCCGAGCCTCGCACGACCCTACAAAATGCCCGACAACAGGGCGAGGGTGTACAACCTGAGCACCGCCAGGATGACGGACCAGAGGATCGCCGTCGCGACACCGCTCACGACCAGGACGGTCGCGACCGCCTCCACCCGGCCGCCGGTCGACAGGTGCCGGGTCCGCCGGATCGCCATGACGCTCAGGACCAGCGGCACCACGCTCATCAGCGCCCAGAAGGCCACCCAGCACAGATCCGCCAGCTGTCCCCCGAACTCCGCGTAGTCCCACAGGCCCATGGCCACCTGGCTGCCGTTGAACAGGCTCACCACCGCCAGGGCCAGCAGGCCTGCCAGCGTCGTCGTCACCGGAGCGGACGTCCGGCGGCGACGGTTCCACGGCAGCGAGATCTCGCCGCTGAGGAGCGCGTCGACTCGCTCGCACACGGCGCTGCCGGCCCCGCGGGTCGCCCGCACGCCGCGCCTGCGGGCTGGCCTGGCGGCCGGTCGGCTGTGCGCGCGCATCTGGTCGATCCTCCTGGGTTGCTGTTGGAGGATGACGGTATCGGTGGCAGATCACGGCCTGATCGCGGAGATGTCAGGATCCTGTGGTCCAGCCCTGCGCTCCGGCGGGCCCGCCGGAGCACGACCCGCCCTTGCCCCTGGTGACACGGACCCGAGCACCGGTTCCGCCGCGGGTTCAGCATGACTGAAGGTTCTTCAGCCGTGAACGCATGGCCTGTTCGGCGGTTGGCTCCTGGATCTCCGCGGCTTCGTCGAGACCGGCGTGTGGTGAGGGCGCCGCCCTACGCGCCGCGGGTCAGACTGAGGGCGTGTTGCCACCGGCCGGCAGCACGGCGGTGCCCGCCCCCCACGCGGCTGGTGCAGGTGCTGGTCCAGGTGCGCGGGCCGACCTCGAACGGTCCCTGGACGCCGCGACCGATCTGCTCACCCGGCAGGCGCTGCCATCCCCGGCGGCCGCCACCCGGTCGCCGGCGGGTTCGAACGCGCCCGGGACGCCTGGTCGGGGAAGCGCCGTGCTGGCGGCCAACGCCAACTGGGGGTACGCCAAGCAGCCGGACGAGCTGCGGGTCGCGGACCTGCCCATCACCGACGGCGACGGCGCGCCCGGCGGCAGGGCGTCGACATCCGGGGTGGTCCCGGCCGGGACCGTGACCGTCGCGCAGGCGCCACGCCTGGCGGGACTGACCATCATGCGCGAGAACACCGGAAGCGGGACGGACGACGCCACGCCGGATGGCCTGCTGTCGTCGCCCAGGCAGCCGGTTGCTGGCGTGACCGTTGCAGCAGCGGCCGAAGCGCAGCCGCGGTCCTCCTCCGACCCCTCGCCGCCCTCCACATTCCACAGCCTTCCCTTCTACCTGTTCACCAACGGCATCCTGCAGCAGGCCGAGGACCTGCGCGGCGTCGTCGTCGGCGACCGGAAAGAGAAGGATCTAGGGACCCAGACCTTGTGGATGGTGAGGTCCTTCGCCGACCGGGCGGCCTCGATCACCAAGCAGATCGCGTCCGCGTGGGAGGTTGCCGGCGCGACCAGCATCGAGGCAGGCGTCACGGTTGCCGATGCGCCCCCGCTTGCGCTGGACCAAGCCAAGGTGGCCACCCGCGAGCTCCGCAACCTCAGCACGGACGCGAAGTACGTAGCCAAGTACATGGAGGTGGATGAGGCAGGCAACGGCACCTATTCGCTCCGCACGCGCGCCCAAAGCGCAGGAAGGACCGCAGATACCGCTGAGCACCGGCTTGCCACGCTAGAGGAACCCAACCCCGACTACCCGCGGACCGCCCCTGCCATCCTGCATCCGGTCTCCAGGGAGGCCATCTCCCTCGCTGAACACACCACGACCTTGGCAAAGAGGTGGGGGAACCAAACGGCTTGGATCGAAGACGTGGAGCGCGAGGCCGCTCGGCTCGTGAAGGACGAGGAGGGCCACGCGGCCGATGCCAGGTGGCTCGGGAGGAACGCGGCCGCACCCCGTCAGGCCCTCAACGCGGTGAAGCCGGCAGCGGACAGCCTGCGGCTGCTGGCCGACTTCGCGCTGCAGGTCGCTGACGACTTGGACTCAAGAGGCAAGGCAATGCGGGACCTTGCCGAGAGCACGGCCGCCCAAGCCGACAGGATCAACGCCCAGGTGTTCGGCGTCGCCCAGCCGACCACCCCCGCCGGACCCGGGCGACCGCGCTGGCAGGGGACGGAGCTGCCAACGCCCGGACCGGATCCTGACACCCCGGTCATGGACGCCGGGCTCGACCCCAGCCCCGATCCCAGGACCGCGGTCGCGGGGGTCGAGGGCGACGGCCACCCCGCCGCGCCCAACGCCCACGTCGCCGAGCAGGCCGAGCAGGTTCCAGCCAGCGTCCAGGGAACGACGGACCTCGCCGAGGTTGGCCACCCCGACCCCGCCAGCAGCACCCCAGGCACGGTCGCTGCCACGACTGCGCCCGTGCGCGAGAACCTTGCGGCTGCCGCGGCCACCAACCCCGATGCGGTCGCTGGCGAGGACGAGGCCTCGTCCCCGTTCGACAACGGCGTCCTGCTCACCGAGCTGGCCACCGACACCACCTTCGCCAACACCGGCTGAAGTAGTGGCCGCGGAGCCCTCACAGCTGAGCCGGACAGGAAGTGGCACCACGGACCGACCTTGACCGTTTGACATCTAGAAGAGCGTCCAGCAGCTCTCGGGCATCAGCTCGACCTGCAGCCGCGGCCGGGTCATCCGGGCGCCGGCCGCGGGCGCGGCGTGTCGGGTCCAGGCCACCGGCCTCACCTCCCCCAATCGGGTCGAATCGGATTGTCCGGGCGGCCTGTGACAGCCTGACCTCAGGCACCTTCTGGTGGCGGACGGCACCAGGTCCGAGCCGACGGCCGCTGACCGGGCCAGCGGCGGGGCGGGAGTCGCGCCAGCCAGGTCACGCCAGGCAGCGGAGCGACCCTGCCAGCAGCAGCGCGAACACGCCAAGAGTCGCGCTTCAGCCAGGACCGCGAGTTGGGGCCGTCACGCGGGTGCGCTGGTGTGGCCACGATCGCCGTGCCAGTGGATCCGGTGCTGCTGGTGAGGTAGGGATCGCCACAGGGTTTGGATCGTGGCGGTCTTGTTGCGCGCGCGTGACCGGTTCTTGGTCGGTCTGCTGGTAGCGTCCACGGCGTTGCTGGTGCCGCCGCTCGGTCCCCCGGTGGCGCGGCGCCCGGTCCCAGCCACCGGGCAGGTTCGCGCACGCCGGCCGGCGACGAGCCCTGCTCGCGCCAACCCAAGGAGGACCAGCGATGCAGCCGTGGCTTGCGGCCTGGAGTGGTCGCCCTGGCGGCGTCCGTGCGGGGCTTGTCGCGGTTGTGCGGCTGCTGGCCGCGGTGGTGCTGATCGGCAGCGTCCTGCTGATCGTGGCGCTGGTCGGGCAGGCGATGGCCGTCGCCCAGGAGCTGGTCCCGGCGGACGCCAGGATCCCGGCCCCTGCGCCCGCTGCAGGGTGGGGCCGGGGGTCGGTCGGCGACCTGAGCGGGCCGGTTCCCGGGCCCCTGACCGGTGCTGGTGATGTCACGGCCAGGCTGGTGCAGGCGCAGCGGGTGGTCACCGCGGCGCAGATGCCGCAGTCCGCGGACGTGACCGGGCACGCGGCGGGTTCGCGGGCGCCGGACACTCCAGGAGCCCCGCCCGGGGTGCCGCCGCCCGCGTGGGGGCAGGTCCCCTTGCCCACCACCAAGTTCCAGGTCGTCGCCGCTTTGGAGGGTGGCGAGCGTGCTGGCGGCGACGACGGCCCCGTGCTCCCGCCCGGGACGATGACGCTGGCGGCGCACACCCAGCCGCCGGGCCAGGTCCGTGACCTCCAGGCCGGCGCCCGCCAGACCTACCAGGCTGCCGACACGCTGGCGCAGCGGACCCAAATGCTCACGGCCATCAAACGCGACCTCGATGACGAGCTCAGGCCTGCGCCGGAGCTGGCGACCAGGCAGCTGGTCGAGCCCGCCAAAAAGCTGGCGGTGCAGGCCTGGGTCCAGGCGACCCGCAACCCCCACATTGCCAGTGCTGCGTTGATCGGGGCCGCGACCAGCCTCAGCGACCTCGCCGCGTGGTCGGATCTGGCGGCCAGCGTCCTGGCCAAGGACGCCAAGATGCTCACCCAGTTGGCTGGCACGCCCACCGAGTACTGGCGGGCTGACATTGGCACCTGGCACTGGCTGAGCAATCCACCCCTGTCTCCCATACAGAATGACACGCTGACCGCGAAGAACGTCAGCACGCTCGCCCGAACGCTCCAGTTCCAGGCGCAGCGGGTCGCCGGCCCACTCGCCCCTGACCTGGACCAGAAGCTGGCCGCCGTGGACGCCGCCCTGGGGATCACCGGCCAGGAGTCGCTCTTGCTGGTGGACCCCGCTCTGCTCTGTGGACCACCGGCAAGGAGCCTGTCTTGCTGGTGGACCGCCCCGATGCGGTCGCGCAGGCCATGCGTGCGATGGGCGCGCCGGAGCGCAAGGAGGCCATCAACCTGGCCATCGATCGTGTCAACGAGCTCGCCGCCTACGTCGGCAAGGTTGCCGAGTCCGCTTGGGACGGCAACGTCCGACCGCTCCGAGAGCTGAGCATCGAGACGTGGAACGACGCCGCTGACCTGCGCCGGGAGCTCGACGACCGTTATGCGCCAGCGCCGGTGGCCCTCAGGCCCGAGATGCTCAGGAGCACCGAGCCGATCCTTCCGCAGCACCAGCCGCCATCCCGGAAGACCATGCAGGGCTCGGTGCCCGCCCCCCAATCGCCCCAGGAGGCCCCCGAGGCGGCGACCCGGCTCGCCGATGCTGCGACCGAGCCGACCCTGCCTGCCTCGGGTGGAGCGGCCACGGATCATGCACCGGCCGCGTGGGACGGCGGCCTTGTCCAGACGCCGCTGGAGCAGGCCGCTTCCACGACCCTGCCCGCGGATCACGGCGCGAGCCCCCGCCCGTCGGTCTCCCCTGGCAGTCCCGTGAGCTCGCCGCTGCGCAACGACGTCCTGGTGACCGACGTGCGCGGCCAAACCGGGGTCGACAGCCTCGGCTCGGATACGGCCGATGCGGACAGCTTCGCCAACCTCGACCTCGACGCGAGCGTCCTGGACAACGACACCCCGGGCTCCAGCGGGTCACTGAGCGCCTGAGCACGCCGCCGCAAGTGACGCCATCCACCCACCGCGATCAGCCGGTGCCCAGGCTGCCGCGTCGCGTTCGCGTCGGGCACCAGAAGCCGACAGGCCAGCAGGATGGGGCACGATCGTCGCCACACCCGGGGCGGTCCGGCAGCACACGCGGTCGCGGTCGTCGCGGTCAGCGTTCCCGTTCGGCTGCCGCTTGGTTCACGCGCGACCGGCGGTCCTGGCGCGCAGTAGGCTGGCGGTCGGGGATGCCACGCGGATGCTGCTCGGCGACCCGGCGGGCGCTGGCCAGCGTCGCCTGCGCCTCCCGCTCACCCAGCCCGCAGGTACGGGCCGCGGCGAGCAGGCGGGTGTCGACCTCACCTGGGTCGAGGGCGCCGCCGGCGGCCAGGGAGTGCAGCCGCAGCCCAGCGGTGTACAGGGTGTGGTTGCGCCGCTTGGAATCCGGCGGGGTCGCCGCGAGCTGTTCGCACTCGCGTGCCAGCGCCGTGGTCACGTACGGGTGACCGACCGTGGGCAGCTGCAGCGCCGCCGGCGTCGGCGTCTGCCGCACGGGCGGGTCCAGGCGGGCACGGAGCACCTCCGGCACGGGCGGGATCGGATGCTCCAGGCCGCGGACGAACCGGTAGGTGCCGCCCGAGGCGTGCCGAGAGGGTGGGGCGACCACGTACCCGCCGCGGCCGCGCCAGTCCACATGCGCCAGGTCGCGCGGGGCGACGTTGCCCAAGCCCGTGGGCTGCATGTAGTAATGCCAGCCGCCCGACCCGGTGCGCACCAGCGGCCCCGAGCTGGCCAGATGGTGCTCGCCGGCGAGCGCGCGCAGGGCCGCCGCGCCGTCGTTGCCGTCGACGCCCAGGACGTCCATGACCTTGCCGGTCGCCAGGCCGATGTTGGCGCCTGGGTGCTCGGCCCACCCCAGCGCGGTCGTACCTGGCCGCGCACGCCTCGTAGTCGGCCAGGGTCCAGCCTTGCAGGACGGGGATGAACGGCAGCTCTGGGGCGAGCGCGCGCAGCTCCAGGAAGTTGCCGACCGTGCGCGCCTGATGCTCAGCGACGTGCAGGCCCGTGCGCGTGAGCATGGCCGTTATCTGGGGCCGGAGAGAACGATTCCAGGGCGTCCAGCATGAGCTGGGATCGGGCCTTCGGGCGCGTGGTGGAGCGGTTATCTTGTGGGCTCCATCACTCGCCCGGACGGTCCGCGGACGGAAGGCTCGATGGTGCAAACGCCTCCCCAGAACCGACAGTCCCATCGGGCGCGTCGCGTCGGGCTTGGCGCGCTGTGGGTGATCGCGCTGCTGGGCGCCTACTTGGTCGCCGGCGTCGTCGTCGAAGACTCGGAGGCCATAGATTCCGCGCTCTCTGCTGTCGGCCGGCGGCTCTTGACGACTGCCTGGGTCTGGCCCCTGGCGGCCGTCGTCGCGATCACGGTGGTGACTGGCCCGCTTGTCCGCGACCGGTGGCGGACGCCGATCCGCTCCCTCATGCTTGGGTCGATCGTCGTTGTCGTGCTGGGCGGCCTGGCCACTGCTCTCGGGCCGCTTCAGTCGCTGCTGGTCTTGGCGCTTGCAGCCGTCCTCGGGCTGCTGGCCGCGTGGGTCGTGGTGCTCCCACGCCGGCTCGCCCCGCCCCTGCCCACCGAGACGCTGGAGCGCCTCAGCGACCGGGACCGGCAGGAGCTGACCGACGCGCGCCTCAAGCTCCAGAACGATCTGCGCACCACCGCCTTGCAGGCCGTGGCCGGGCTGGCTGTCCTGGCCGGCGCGTTCCTTGGCTTCCAGCAGCTCAGCGAGGATCACCGGCAGGCCACCGCGGCCCGGGAGTTGGCGGTGCAAGGCCAGGCCAGCGAGCGGTTCACCCGCGCGATCGACCAGCTCGGCAACAACCGGGTCGAGGTGCAGCTGGGCGGCATCTACGGGCTGGAGCAGATCGCCCAACAGACCCCCGACAACCGCGTGGCCGTGACCCAGGTGCTGGTCGCCTACCTGCACCGTCGCAGCCCACACCCCGCCAACGCCACAGCACAACCGGCGCAGCCGCTGCGCGTCCGAGCCCCCGAGGTGCAGGCCGCACTCACCGTCCTCGGACGCCGCTTGCCTGGGTCCAGCGCCGATCCGCCGCTGGACCTGAGCAACCTTGACCTCAGGGGCGCAACCATCACCCAAGGGGACACCGTCGTCGATCCCACAGGACGGTCGGAGTACAAGGCCGCAAACCTCAGCGATGCGGACCTTAGCGGCACCGACCTTCGCGGCGCGTCGGTCTTCGGTGTGGACCTTGAGGGTGCTCGCTTCCGCGGCGCGGACCTTCGTGGCGCGACGTTCGTGGCCGTGAGGTTCGCGGAGGGCGGCACGATACCCGCCAGCGGCAGCGGCAGCACCAGGTTCGAGGGCGCGGACCTTCGCGGCGCGGACCTCGAGGCCGTCGACGCCTCCTCTCCGGATCTGGGCTTCGACCCAGACCTCAGCGACGCGGACCTCCGCGGCGCGCTAGCCGACGGATCCACCCGTTGGCCGCAGGGGTTTGACTGGCGCGCCGCAGGCGTCGAGATGAGGTAGCCGCCAAACGCCAACGTCACCGTTGCGCAACAACGGCGGCCCACCGCAGTGCCGTGCGCGCTGCTCCAGCTCCTCGCCGACACCCCAGTCATGGACACTGACCACGACGCATCGGCGCTGGTCGTCCGGTCGCCCCTTTAGCAGACCCAGATAATGCTCGGCTCGACCATCCAGTCCTGCGGTGCGGCCCACTCCAGCTGGCCAACCTCGTTGGCGTAGCGGGCGACCGCGGCGGCGTAGGCGGCCGGCGTGGTCCGCCAGCCCCCGTGCAGGGCCAGTGCGGTGAACCCGCCGGAGTCCAGCGCCCATCCGGCGCGGGCGCGCGGGAGCCGGTGGCGGTCGCGCAGGCGGCGGTGGCTGACGAACAGCGGCACGTCCAGGCGCGCGAGCCACGCTGGCTGGTGGGTGCCCAGGTAGAAGCGGACGTCAGCGGCGGTCACGGCCACTCACCTGCCACAGGCGAGCGGCGCGCGTGCTCCAGGTCGCGAACCCGCTCCTCCAGCCGCGCGAGGCGGATGTGGGCGGTGTAGGTGGCAGCCCACGACTGCCGTGCTGCCGCGTCGTCGTGCTGGCCGGTCCAGCCGGGCGCCTGGTGGCTGGTGCGGTGGCGGGCGGCGGTCAGCGCGGCGAGCACGATCAGCGTGACCAGCGCGGCCGGCACCCCCAGCAGCGTCAGTAGGGAGACCAAGACGTCGGTCATCGGGTGCCCTCCCGGCGCAGGCGGCGCAGGTGGTTCCACACCCGGCGGCCCAGGCGCAGCCGCAGCCCGGTGGTGTCGCAGCGGGGGCACAGGCGCCGGCCGCGGCCGAGGGGGGCGCGCAGGCTGCCGGTGCCGTGGCAGCGGCGGCAGCGCGCGAACGGCCAGCCCGCGCACACCAGCACGTAGCCGCCACCCAGCGTGACTAGAACGAGCGCGGCCAGGGTGAGGTTGCCGAGGGATGCGGGCAGGGTCACGAGCCGCCGCGGCGGCGCCGGTCACGCTCGGTGACCGCATCGGCGACGTCTTGGCGGGTCGATGCCGCGCCGGTTGGCGCCGTGGCCGTCCTCGGTGGTGCCCCATACCTGCCCGGTCAAGATCCCGTACGGCTTCAGCGCCGCGGTCAGCTGATCCCGGGTCAACTCCCCATAGGTCTCGGGTGCAGCTCGGCCAGGCGGGCCAGGATCGTCCCTGACCACACCTTGCCCTCGCTGGGGGGACGACGGTGAGGATGTCGTCTAGCAGCGTGTCCAGCCGCCGCGCGGTCGGTTCAGGCGCCTCGCCGATCGCGTACCCGGTCAGGGTCCCGACGGCCTCCCGTGCCGCGCGGGCGCGGACGATCACCCGCTCGGCGGTGGGGTTGTCGACGTAGAACGTCACGTTGGCCGACACGCCGGTGGGCAGACTCTTGGCGTCGGGCCGTTGCGTGGCCAGCAGCAGCACGATGCCGAGCGCGCGGCCGAGCTTGATGACCTTCTCGGCCAGCTCGCCGGCTTCCTTGCCGAACTCCGGGTGGCTGAACAGCTCCTGGCACTCATCGATCGCCAGCACCAGCGGATGCAGCCCAAGCTGCTTGCGGCCGGCTAGCTCAGGGGTGACCTGACCTGGTTCTCCGGGCACACGCGCTTGGGCAGCCCCTTGATCACCCCCGCCCGGCGGGAGCACTCTGTAGTGGGTCTCTCACCCACCCGAATCGTCAGCATCTCACGGCGCACGTGGATTCAGGCTCAGACCAACACCTGGCCCGTCGCCGTCCCGGCCTGGGCAGGGCTCCGGCGTTCTGGCGTGATGTCGTTTTCATCCGGGTGTGATTCCAAGGGTCGAGGCAGGCGGGTGGCGCTCGTCGCCCTGCCGGCGGCGCATGAGGCGCATTACTGGCCTCCTCCGGAGTCGAGTCCGAAGTTGTCGGCGACGGCCTGTGCCACCTGGGTGGCGAATGTCTGGGTCTGGTTGGCATAGGCCTGGGCGTGCTGGGCGGCCTGGAAGTCGGCGGCCAGCCCGCTGGCGGCGGCGGCCTGGGCGGCGGCCTGGGCGGCGGTGGTGGCGGCGTTGGCCAGCGCCTGGGTGACCTCGGCCAGGCCCTGGGCGGCGGCGCCGGCGGCGGCGTAGCCGATGGTTCCGGCATGGGTCCCCAGGCCGCTGACGTGGCCGAGGGCCTCGACTGCGAACTGGCCGGCGTCGATGGTGTGAAGGCCGAAGGTCTGGGCGGAGGAGGTGAGGCTCCCGCCGTTGACCGAGGACTGCACGCCCACGCCTGCGGCATCGGCGGCGTGGGAGGCCATCCTGGCCACGTCGAGCGCCCAGTCAGCGGCCTTCGATGCTCCGGGCAGCCCCGCGGTGTTGGCGGTGGTGAAGTTGCTGACCGCGCCCAGGGCGTTCCTGGCGGCCCTGGCCGCGATCTGGGCGGCAGTGGCGAGGCTCGGCGCGCCCGGGCCTCCGCTCGGGGCGTTCTGGGTGGCGAGCTGCGCCTGCTGCGCGGCGTACGCGGCGCCTGCGTCTTTGCCGGTGAAGGGCGCACGATCGAGTCCGGCCAGCGTGGGTCCGTCGGTCGGGCCGGGGCCACCCGGCTGGTCGACGTCGGGTTGGTCGACGTCGGGCTGGTCGGGTGAGGCGGGGGGACCTGCGCTGATGGAGAAGTCCATCATCCCGTCCTGGAGGTCCTGCGTGACGTCGTTCTCTTCCTGCGTGACGTCGTTCTCTGCCTCCGCGACGTCGTTGTCGTCCTCCGCTTCGGTCTGGTCGTCGGTCTGGTCAGCTTCGTCGGTGTCATCGGTGTCGTTGGCGTCGTCGCTGTCGCCGGCGTGGACGGCCGCGGGGTGGGCGACCAGCACCGTGGTGACACCGCCGGTCAGGGCCAGTGAGAGGGCGAGGGTGAACGTGAGCAGGCGCCGGCGCAGGCTGCGTTCGGGCGGGTCCGCGGGGGGCAGCGGACGGGATGCTGAAGGCACCGGGACCATAGGGTCCTCCTGGGGTGGTCCGGCAGCTGGCTGCCGGTGGCGGCCGAGGGGGATTCGGACCGCGGGGGCGGGGGAGATGGCAATCTGCCCCGGCTGGTTGTGAGCACGTTGTGAACGGCATGAGACGGCGATAACGAACCTGTGACCCGCCGGGGTTGCAGGGGCCGGTTCGCGTGGTTCGCGTGACGCGCTCCTGGGCGTGCCGGTCGCCTGTCACTACCACACCTGTCACAGTACGGCCGTTGACCTGGGCAAACGAGGTGTGACAGCTCGCGGGGAGGGCTCACGCCAGCGGCGGTTTGCGCCGATGTGGGAGGAAGTGATGGGAACCCAACGTGTCGGGCATCACCGGGACAGGGCAGCGTCCACCTGAGCGGCAAGTGGCGTTCGCTACGGTTTCAAGCCGGCCTGTCGGCCGGTCCAGCCGGGTGGGGTCATCGTGGCCAGGCGAGCGGTCTGGTGCCCAGACCAGCTGCGGGACCCGGCGGGTCAGCTCTGCGTCGGGGTGGCGGGCGCCCAGGGCGGGCGACTGCCGGGCAGGTACGTCACCCCACCGACCGCGAGATAGCCAAGCTGGTGGAGAAGAAGGGTCAGCAGGCCCAGGCTGGCGCCGCCGAAGGCGGTCTTGCGCAGGCCATCCAACGACGCCTGCTGCAACGGCGACCGCTCGGTGGTCAGCACCTCCTGCGCCTGGGTCTGCAGGGATGGCGGGACGGGCTTGACGGCCGCCCCCGGCTGGCCGCCGCTTCGCACACCGCCACCGGTGCCCAAAGCCGCCGGTGCCGACTCGATGACTGTCCACCCGGACTCGGCCTCAGGCTTCGTCCCCGCCCTCTGTGAGACCCGCCGACGAGGCAGATGATCGATCGAGCGTGACCGGGTCCCTGGTGCCGCCCTTCGGGCGGCCCGGCGGCTGGTAGGCAGGGAGGGCGTGAGTCATGCTCGCCCTGTGGAGGGCGTCACCACGTGGCTCTACGGCGGGTGCCTCCCTGCCGATGAGGAGGAAAGCGTGGCTACTCGACACGCTCGACGGTTGATGGATCGTAAGGTCGCCGAGCGGCTCGAGCCGCACCCGGAGGGGGCCAAGGAGCCGGTGGTGCCGATGCGGCAGGCCCTGGTCCTACGAATGCAGCAGCAGGCCGGCAATCGGGCCGTGCAGCGGATGCTCGCAGCGAGTGGCCGCGTGTTGCAGCGGGTGGGTGACCCGGAGTTCACCTACAGCGGCTCGGGGATCGAGCGCCGAACGATCAATACGCAGCAGCAGTTGGACGAGGCGGTTGAGTCGCTCCTCGAGGAGAAGCTTGACGGGCCTCGGGCGCTGTTCATGAGGCACGGGACGGCGAACAGCCTCCAGGAGTGGCGCGACCTCGTGGCGGACCTGCTCAGGGACTACTACACGTTCGAAGGGCTCGGCGCCGACGAGGTACTGAAGTCGATCCGGACGGTCAAGGACAAGTACCGCGAGGAGTCGCTGCTGCACATCGCGAAGTCCGTCTACTCAGCGCTGGAAAAGAGCGGGCCGCTGTGGAACGCCGCCGAGCTCAAACAGCGGATGATCGAGATGGGCGCGTATCTCGAGGATGTGGACAACGACGTAGTCGACGCGATCCACAAGACCGGCGGGAAGTTCGCACGAACCAAGGTGCAGTTCAACGAGACCACGAACATCGAGCTGCTCGACGAGGAGAACGTGGTCGTACTGATCGACCACCACCAGCAGAAGCACCAGAGGGACAAGATCCCGCAGTTCCCGTCGTACGAGGGCGGGAAAGGCTCGATGTTCGCGCCCGGCAAGGGCCTGGAGTGGCATCGCCAGACCACAGCGCCGGTGGTCAAGGCGACCGTGCAGGAGGCCGTGGCTCAGAAGCTGGTGACCACGACGATGCCCTACGCCCCGCCGAAGACCTCGAAGGAGGACGGGTACATCTACGACCTGATCATCAGGTACGACGAGTCGACCGGCAAGTGGGTCGGCAGCTACCACTGCAACCCTACGAAGGACGAACTCTAGCCGACCAGAGGCTCCCCTCCGCGCTCCCACCTGCCCGCAGGACGGCGGCCGACCTGGGAGCTCCCCGCCGTGGACCAGGTGAAATGCCGGCATTGGGCGCCGTGGCGTTCGGCGGATCGAGTTTCGCCCAGCTGGGCCTGCCTTGTGGTCCTCGTAGGCGCCACATGGGTTCGCGTTCCCGCTCGGCCCAGCTCCGCGGCGCCTGATGGAGCTCTCGAGGCAAGACGCTCACGGCAGCCGGAACCGAGGCCAGGTCCTCCTCCGGAACGCTCACGCGGAAGGGGCGGACTGCAGCCTGATTGGACATGGATCCCTCTCGCCCTCTCCCCGGATCGATCGCCGTGGCGCTGAGCCGGTGATGCCGCTCTCACCCGAGCTCCCACGTCGTGGAACGCCTTCCCACGTCGACGCCGGCGGACGCCCACGACCGGGCGCACCTCGGTATGGAGCGGGACCGGATCGTGGCCTGCCTGGTCACGGAGACGAGCCCGTGACGACCTCGGGGCCTCGGTCCCATGGGACGGCGTCCACCCGATCATGTTCCGGCGGCGGGGACGCACCATCCCCCCAAAGGGGATGATTTCGCGCCGACCCGCGTCCGGACCGGAGATCCCACCACCTGCCACGGTCGGCCGGTCCAGCCGCGGTCGTCCTGCCGGCCGGACGGCCGGTCCGGGCCGCACGACCCGTGGACGCCGTCCCGGGAGCTCCCGGCTGGCCGGGTGCCCCTCCGTCGTGGGTCGCCGGTAGCTGCGATGCGCACTCGGGACGGGTTCGAGACCCTGCCGTTTCCTCGCGTGTCCAGGATGGTGATCCTGCGGGTGCGCAAGGCACCCGCGGGATCGGTGCCGGGCGAGCGCCGGCGTCGCTGCGCCGTACGTCAGGGACTGGTCCGGTCTACAGTGGAGACAGGACCACCACCTCGAGGAGTTCCGGAGGTCTGCGCGTGCGGATCGTGCGGCGACGCCGGCGCAAGCCAGCCGGCACCATCTTCCCGGGCAGCGGCCGGTCGTGAGCCTCGCCGCCCGCCGGTGCCCGGCGTGACGCGCCCCGCCTGCCGACGGCCACCGGTTCCGGAATCCCGGGCCGCAAGAGTTTTGTATCGGCGCCTGTCTGGCGATCAGAATGGGCCTGCTTTCCGCCTCACGACTTGAGGTCCGGTCCGGATGCGCCTGTTCTCCAACCTCCCCCTCATCCTCCTGCTGATCGCGCTGTGGCCGGTCTTCCTGCTCGGCGTGCTCATGGCCTGCTCCGCGCTCGAGCGCCGCACCCTGGTGCCCAAGGCACCGGGCCCGCGGCGCCGCCGGCGGCGGCGTGCCGCCCCCGAGCGGATCGAGGCGATGGTGCTGGAGGAGACCGCCATGCTGTTCGCCCGGTACTGGTCCTCGACCGGCATGAGCCCCCACGGCGGCGTCCGCGCCGCCGAGCGCAACGGCGGCCTGCCGATCACCCGGCCGGCGCCCGGGCCGCGCCACCCGACCGCGCCCTGAGGGGCCGGGCCCGCTCCGCCACCATCCGCCGCCGCCCCGTCTACAGTGGTGGCATGTCTCGACGCCTGCGTCCCTCCGAGGGCGCGGTGGCCGGCGTGAGCGCCACCCTCGTCGCCACCGCCCTGCTCGGGGTGGTGTCGCTCGCCCAGCGCGGGGTGCCGTTCCCGCCGCTGGCCCTGGCCCAGCAGGCGCAGCGGCTGGTCCCCGGACGGCTGGCCGTCTGGTCCATCGAGCTGCTCGGGCACTGGGCGCTGCGTGCCTTCGTCGCGGCGATGCTGGTCGCCACCCTCCTGTTCGGCGCCGGCCTCGGTGTGGCCGTCGCGCGTGCCGCGCCCCGCCACCGCCGCTGGGCGGCGTGGGGAGCCGGTGCGGCGCTCGGGCTGCTCGCCGTCGCCGGCTACGCTTCGGCGCCGCGACGGCCGTCGGCGGCGGTGGTCCTCGCCGTGGCGGCGGCGAGCGCGCTCACCTGGGCGTCCGTGGCCGGCCGCGCCCTGGACCGGCTGGAGCGCGACCCGGTGCCCACGCCCGCGCGCGGGCTGGGACGCACCCGCCGCGAGCTGCTGCGCGCCGCTGCGGGAGCGGCCACGCTGCTCACGGCCGGCCTCGCGGTCGGCAAGCTCGCGGGCGGGCTGGGCGACCCCGGCGGCAAGCCGCTCGTGCGGCCCGCCGGCGCGCGGCTCCGGCACTCGGCGGGCGCCCCGGCCGAGTCCGCCGCCGAGCAGGCCGCGTTCGCCATCCCCGGGCTCACCCCCGAGGTCACCTCCAACCGCGACCACTACACCGTGGACGAGTCGATCATCGACCCGGACGTGGACGCCGGGGGCTGGCGGCTGCGGATCGGCGGCCTCGTCGGCCACCCGCTGGAGCTGAGCTACCAGGAGCTGCTCGGGATGCCCTCGGTCGAGCAGCTGGTCACCCTGCAGTGCATCTCCAACCTCGTCGGCGGCGACCTGGTGGGCACCGCCAAGTGGACCGGGGTGCCCCTGCGCGACGTGCTCGCCCGCGCCGGCGGGGTCCAGGCCGCCGCGGTGCGCGTGGTCTTCCGCGCCACCGGCGGGTACAGCGACTCCCTGCCCGTCGACAAGGCGCTCGAGCCGACGACGATCGTCGCCTACGGCATGAACGACGCCAGCCTGCCGCGCCGCCACGGGTACCCGGCGCGCATCATCGTCCCCGGCATCTACGGGATGAAGAACGTCAAGTGGCTGGAGCGGATCGAGGTCGTCGACTACGACTACGAGGGCTACTGGCAGCGCCGCGGGGGCTGGGACAACGTCGCGCGGGTCAAGACCGCCAGCCGGATCGACGTCCCCGCCGACGGCGCCACCCCGCAGGCCCCGCTCGCCGTCGCCGGCGTCGCGTGGGCGGGGGAGCGCGGTATCCGCAGCGTGGAGGTGTCCGCCGACGGCGGACGCACCTGGCTGCCCGCGACCCTGCGGCGCGTGCTCGCGCCCCTGACCTGGCGCCAGTGGCGGCTGGCGCTGCGGCCGCAGGCCGGCCAGGTGCGCCTGCGCGTGCGTGCCGTCGACGGCACCGGCGCGCTGCAGGAGGAGGCGCCGGCGCCGCCGCACCCGGACGGCGCCGCCGGCTACCACGAGGTCCGCATCCGTGTCCTGCCGGACTGAAGGTGTCCGCGGCGCCTGCTGACCACGGGTGGACGCTCCCCGAGGAGGGGCATCGCGGACACCTTCGCCGCACACCTTCACCGAGGATGCCCGCGGCGGGCTCCCGAGCTTCACCGCGACGGAATTTCGGGCTCCGTGAGGCGGGTTGGAACCGCCGTCGCAGTGGAGGAGGAAGCACCCTTGAACCTCGCGTCGGCCCGTGGCAACGCGTATCCTGGCGCGCGCCCGGCACGTGCCTGGAACGGCAGGCGCGTGGTCGCGCTGCCGCGGCGTCACGCCGGGTCGTCCGGTCGAGCGGCCGCGGGGACCGGCCCGTCCGGCCGGCGCCCGCCGCTGCGAACCAAAGGACTGCCGTTGCCCCCAGGAGAACGTTTCGACGACGAGGTCGCCGACGGCCAGCTCGGCTCCGGCGACGCGCCCGCCCGCCCGGACGCAGGCCCCCCCGCCGAGCGGCGCGCCCCGGTGGGGGAGACGCCGCAGGAGCGCAGGCAGCGGTTCGACGCGACGGCGATCCCGTTGCTGGACACGATCTACGCGGGCGCTTTGCGGCTGACGCGCAACCCCGCCGACGCCGAGGATCTCGTGCAGGAGACCTACCTGCGCGCCTACAACGCCTTCCACCAGTTCGAGCCGGGGACGAACCTGAAGGCGTGGCTGTACAGGATCCTCACCAACACCTACATCAACGCGTACCGCAAGCAGCAGCGGACGCCGCAGTCGGTCCCCACCGACGACGTCGACGAGTTCTCGCTCTACCAGCGGCTCGTCGGCACCGGCCAGGGTGGCGGGTCGAACCCCGAGGCGATCCTGCTCGAGCGGATCCCCGACGAGGAGGTCCGCCAGGCGCTCGACGCGCTGCCCGAGCAGTTCCGCATGGCGGTGCTCCTGGCCGACGTCGAAGGCTTCTCGTACAAGGAGATCGCCGAGATCATGGGGACCTCCATCGGGACGGTGATGTCGCGCCTGCACCGGGGGCGGCGCCAGCTGCAGAAGCGGCTGTGGGAGTACGCCGGGGAGCGTGGACTGCTCGAGGAGGGACAGCAATGGGTTCGCCCGAAGTAGGGTGCGGCCACGTCCTGGCCCACGTGTGGCAGTACCTCGACCACGAGGTCGACCGCGCCCTGTGCTCCCAGGTCGAGGCCCATCTGGCCGGCTGTGACCACTGCCGGCAGGCGGTGGAGTTCGATCGCAGCTTCAAGCAGGTCGTGCGCCGCTGCGCCGGCACCGAGCCGATCCCGCACGAGCGCGTGCAGGAGCTCATCGTGCGCGTGCGGCAGCGGATCAGGTTCTCGCCGCCGCCGGGGGAGTGAGGCCGCGCCGCGGCGGCTGATCCGGTTCCCGCCGCCGTTTTGAAACCGTCTTGATGCCCGAGGGGGTAGAACGTGCAGGACGGTGTGCGGCCCCCACCGCACCACGTCGAAACGGCCGCGACACACGCAACACCCGTCACCCTCGACGGGTTGGAAGGACGGTGGTGACCGCCATGCGTTCAGAGAACGTCAAGGGGCATCGGCCGGGCAGCGATCCCCCGCCCTCCAGGCCGCAGCGCGTCGGCCGGGTCTGCCTGAGCACCGACTGCGACACGCGTCTTTCCATCTACAACAAGTCCGGGTTCTGCTGGCTCCACCAGCCCCTGATCTTCCCCAATTACCGCGGCAAGCGCCTGGTCAACTCCTGACGCCACGCGCAGAGGGACGCCCGTCCAGGGCGTCCCTCTGCGCGTCCACGGACCCCGTGGGCCGGTTCGGGCAGGATCCCGGCGTACGGTGGGGCCGGTCGGGGATGCGGCCGCCCGCGCGCCGACCCGGACGTCAGGACTTGGTCTTGTGGAAGATCTCGGCGATCTCGTCGATGAGGTCCAGCAGCTTCTGCTGGTCGGCGGGGTTCATGGTGTGGCGCGCCTCACCGGCCTGCTTGGTGGCCCGCCAGAAGAGGTCGTGCAATTGCGGGAACTGCTCGAGATGGTTGGGCTTGAAGTAGTCGGTCCACAGCACCCACAGGTGGTGCTTCACCAGCTCTGCCCGCTGGTCCTTGATGAAGATGGCGCGCTCGCGGAAGGCCGGGTCGTCGCTGGCCTGGTACTTCTCCACGATCTTGGCCATGGACTCGGCCTCGATTCGGGCCTGCGCCGGGTCGTACACCCCGCACGGCAGGTCGCAGTGCGCATGAACGATCCTGGAGGGAGAGATCCAGCTCGCGAGCGTCCTCGGAAACGGCACAGCCAGCTCCTTTCTCCTTGCGCGTCGGCGGCGTCGACGGTAGCACCGTGAGCCCCAGGCGGCATTCCCGGCGCACCAGGCGTGCAATCGTGGTCCCGGCCCTCGCCGCCGCCGCGCTCGGGGCGGCCGTGGTCGCCGCGGTGTCCGCGGCCCGCCGGGCCGGGCTGGAGCCGGTGGTCGTCGGCGGCCGGAGCATGCTGCCAACGCTGCCACCCGGCACGCTGCTGGCGGTCGGGCCGGCCGCCCGGCGGCTGCGCCGCGGGGACCTGGTGGTCGTGCGCCAGGGCACCCCGGCGGGCGGCCCCGAGCCGCTGGAGATGGTCAAGCGGGTCGTCGGGCTGCCGGGGGAGCACGTGCGGCTGACGGGAGACCGCCTGGAGGTGGACGGGCGGCCGGTCCAGGAGCCCTACGCCGGCGGCCCGGCCGGGCCGCCGGCGGTGTTCGAGGTGCGCCTCGGGCCCGGGGAGCACCTGGTCCTCGGTGACCACCGGGGGGCGAGCACCGACGGCCGCGTCTTCGGGCCCGTGCGCGCCGACCAGGTGCTGGCGGTCGTCCGCTTTGCCTACTGGCCCCCGCGTGCCTGGCTGCGCGCGCGCAATTGGCGCGGCCGCGACGCGGCCAAATAACGGGACGCAGCGTGTCGGAACCCTGTCCTTCAGGGCCAAATCAGTGCGCCAAATGGGCAAGACGTCCCCGTATAACTCCGTAGGCAAATCGCGATCGATTGCCGGCTCCGGCCGCGGCGCCGTTCTGCTCCTCAGAACCGTACGATCGAGCTATGGCAGTCGCTTGGTACGCTTCTGATAATCCTCGTGTTAGGAGTCGATGGCGCAGTGCGGTCGATCCGGGTTGCTTCCCCGCCCGCCGGGCCGGCGAATTGCATTCGCGGCCCGGCCGCCGCGGCCGAGCGACGACCGTTCGCTGACTCGAATGGTCAGCCCGAGCTGAGCATGAGGAAGGGTCCTGGTGGCTGAGCACGAGCGAAGAGGTGCAGAAGTGGAAGCTTCGTATCTACGGACGTCTGAGGTTGCGGAGCTGTTACACGTGTCGCCCAAGACGGTGTCGCGTTGGGCCAAGGAGGGCAAGCTCCCCTTCCTGAAGACGCTTGGCGGGCACCGCCGGTACCCCGAGGCCGACATCCGTCAGCTCGCCAGCGAGCTGCGGGAGACTCCGGGCACCCTCTAGGGACCGGGCAGAGTCAGCGGCGGCCCCTCCGGTAGTCGAACTGCTCGAACCCGGACTGGGCGCGCCGCGCCTGCTCCCCGCCGGCCATGAGACCCTGGATGAGCAGGAACAGGCCGGCGAACTGGGCGATGTCGCCCACGCTCACGACCTTGCGGAACGACCGGACCGCCAGCACGTCGCCCAGCTCGCGCAGGCGGGTGTCCTGGTCGACCAGCACGTGTGCGGCGTCGGGCCGCTCGGTCGCCCGCCCGGCCACGACGAGGTCGGCTCGCTCCAGCGCCCCGCGGGTCACCGGCATCCCGCCGTTCAGCAGCACCACCGCGAGGTTGCAGAGCACGCCGACCGCGATCAGGGCCATCCCCGGAAGGCGGGCGTTGGCGAAGGTGAACGCGAGCATCGCCAGCAGCGCCAGCACCATGACCACCGGGACGGCACCCGACAGCCAGCCGAGCGCGGCCGCCAGCGACGTCGCCGCCTGGAGGGCGAGGCCGATCAGCAGGGCGGGAACCAGCCGGACCTCCTGCCTGCCGAATCCGTCGAGCTGGCCGCCGCGCAGGGCTCCGGCGACCATCCCGGCGACGGCGACCAGGAAGACGAGCAGCACACCACCCACAGCGCCAACAGCCTCCTCGTGCGCGTGTCGTCGGGCAGAGTCCGGCCGCCGACGCCCCACGGGCGGCCGGTTTTGCGCGAGTATGCCACGCCTGACCGCGCCTGGAGCAGGTGGCCGGGGCGCCGCCTGGATGGCGTCCCCGACCCGCGCCTGTGCCTCCTCCACGGTGAGGAGGCCCGCCTTGATCCCGTCACGGGTCGATGGACGGTCGTCGGCGGTCAGGATCGAACCTGCTCGGCCGGGCCCCGGGCCGCCGGTCGGAACCAGCGGGTGCCGCCGCCTGGGACGGGTCGCCGCTCGGGAGAGTGAGTCGGGTGGAAGGGTGTACGCGCTCGGCGTCAGGCGATTCTGACGCGGCGGCGCTGGCCGCGGCGCAGGGCGCGGCGCTCCTCTTCGGACAGGCCGCCCCACACACCGGCGTCCTGTGCGGTGTCCAGCGCCCACTGGAGACAGTGCTCACGAACCGGGCACAATGCGCAGATCGCTTTCGCCGCCTCGACCTGCGCCTCGGCCGGGCCGGTCGTTCCCACAGGGAAGAACAGCTCCGGATCCACGTCCCGGCAGCGGGCTCGGTGGCGCCAGTCCATCAAAGTCCTCACTTTCTCGTACGCAGGCGACACGGAAATCCGTCGCGATCTCCACCTGATACGAACGGGCCATTTACCAGCTCAGGACTTACGAACTTGGGGAGTGTAGGGCAGGGTGTCGAGAATTGGAAGGACTTTCACAGGGAGATCCTCGCTGGACGCCCGGCGGACCCCTGGGCAGCACGAGCTGGTGAGCGAGGACATGCCGCTCTGCCTCGTGAAGGACCCGCAGCAACGGCTCCAAGGGTACCGATACCTCGAATCTGGTCAATTCTACGGGTAGTCACTGCCGGAAATGGCTCACATCGGGAATCCTGCTTGGAGAAGCTCGGCAGGTCGACCGAACCTGTAAAGTGGACAAACTTTGACGATCGTTGCAAAAGGGTGGCATCGCGGCATGCGGGTGCTGGGGCATCGCGGGGCGCGTCTGGTGGCGCCGGAGAACACGGTCGCGAGCTTCCGCGCGGCGCTGGCGCTGGGCGCCGACGGGGTGGAGCTGGACGTGCGCAGGACGGCCGACGGCGTGCCGGTGTGCTTCCACGACGCGGGCCTGGAGCGCACCACCGACGGCAGGGGACCGCTGGCGCGGCGGACGCTTGCGCAGCTCAGAACCCTGGACGCCGGTGCCGGCTTCGAGGTCGACGGGCGCCGGCCGCTGCGTGGCAGCGGCGTCACGATCCCGACGCTCGCCGAGGCGCTGGACGCCGTCCCGCCCGCGTACGTCGTCGACGTCGAGGTCAAGCCGTTCGGGCAGGGCGGGGTCCCGCTGGACGTGCTCGCCGCAGAGGTCGGCGCCGTGATCGCCGCGCGGCGCGACCAGGACCGGGTGCTCGTGTCCACCTTCTCCAGGCGGCTGGCCGCGTTGCTCGCCGGGCGGCTCGGCCCCGGCCGCTCGGGGCTGGTGACGACCGCGCTCGTCCCGCTCGGGCGGGCCGTGCAGGCCGCGCGGGCGGCCGGCTGCGGCACGCTGGTCGCGCGCGCGGCGGCGTTCCTGCGGCCGGCCGCGGCGGCGGCGGCGGACCGCGCGCACAGCTCCGGGATCCGCCTGGCGGCCTGGACCGTGGACGACCCGAAGGTCGCCCGGCGCCTGGCGGAGATGGGCGTGTGGGCGGTGATCAGCGACCGGCCGGACGCGCTGCGGGCCGGCCGCTGACGCACCGCACCCGTCAGAGTTCGGGCGGGTCAGGCGCGCGGCAGCAGCACCCGCCAGGCGCGAGGCAGGACCGAGACCGCGCGCGGGGTCGGGACCGCCTCGCCGTCCAGCTGGCAGGGCATCGGGGTGGAGATCCTGGCCGCGGGCCCGGCGAACCGCGGCAGCCCCTCGGGCAGGCGGTTGCGGGCGAGCGCGCGCAGCAGCTCTCCGCGCGGCGTGGCCAGCGGGACCACGGTCGCGTCGAGCGCCCCGTCGGCGGGATCGGCACCGGGCAGCAGCGTCCGGCCGCCGCCGAACGAGGGACCGTTGCCGACCACCACGGCGAGCGCCTCGCCCTCCCAGAGGTCGCTCCCGACCTGCACCCAGACCGGCCAGTGGGGCAGCCGTACGGCCGCGACCACCCCGCCGAGGGTGTAGGCGGTCCTGCCGAGCAGCACCTTGGCGCGGCGCGACAGCACCTCGCTCGCCGCCGCCGCGAAGCCCGCGTTGACGCCGTTGGCGGCACGTTGCCCGTCGCAGTCCAGCAGGTCCAGCTCGACCGGCCTGCCGTCGGCGACGGCGTGGGCCGCCGTCACCGGGTCGGGTGACAGGCCCAGCCCGCGGACCACGTCGTTGCCGCTGCCGCCCGCGAGCAGCCCCACCGCCGGCGCCGCCGACGGCGGCAGCGGCAGCCCGTTGACGACCTGGTTGAGCGTGCCGTCGCCGCCGTAGACGAGCAGCGCCTCGATCCCGCCGGCCAGGTCGCGCACGGCCGCCTCGGCCTCGCCGGGCGAGGAGACCGGGTACACCGGGACGCGCCCGAACCGCTTGCGGAGCACCGCCAGCGCCTCGGCGAGCGCCTCCCAGTCCCCGGAGCCGCTGGCGGCGACGCACGCCGCGATCGCCGTCACCGCCCCTCCCAGCCGCAGGCGGTGAGCGGCGGGCCGGTGAGCCACCGGGCCACCGTGCGGCGCGGTCGCCGCCGCCGGGCCTGGCCCGCGCCCGGCGCCACCACGGTCAGGGCTCCGGGCAGGCTGCGGAGCCGGACCGTGGTCCGGTCGCCCAGGTACTCCCCGTCCACCTGGAACGGCAGCGGCACATCCGCCTCCAGCCGGCACTCGGGCAGGTCGTGCAGGACCGGCAGGCCCTGGTAGGCCGGCAGGGGCCGGGCCGAGAGCATCCCCGCCAGCGCGCGCAGGATCAGCCGCGGGGACATCGTCTGGCCGACCAGCAGGTCGAGGTCGGCCTCGAAGCGCGCGTCGGGCGTGGGCCGCAGCGGCAGGCCGCCCATGTAGGTGTAGGGGTCGCCGTTGCCGGCGATCGCGAAGTAGCCGTGCATGACCGCGTGCCCGCCGCCGGGGTGGACGGTCAGGCGCGGGCGGGTGCGGTCCCAGGTCGCCAGCGTGTGCAGCCCGGCGACCAGGTAGGCGGCGTCGTCGTGCAGGCCGAGGGAGCGGCGCCAGCGCTCGACCTCGCGGACGACCGCGCCGTCCAGGCCGAGCCCGGCGCCGAAGGCGAAGCGGCGGCCGGACGCCTCGCCGAGCGACACCGTCCGGCGCGCGCCCGCGTCGAGCAGCTCGAGCAGGCGGGCCGTGGCCGCCACCGGGTGCGGCGGCAGCCCGAGCGCGCGCGCGAACACGTTGGTCTTGCCGCCGCCGACCAGCCCCAGCGGCGTCCCCTCCGCCAGGCCGTTCAGCACCTCGTTGACCGTCCCGTCGCCGCCGAGGACGACCACCAGCTCGGCGCCGTCCGCGGCCGCCTCGCCCGCCAGCTCCGTGGCGTGCCCGCGGTCGCGCGTCTGGACCACCGTCAGCTCGTGGCGGGCGGCGAGCATCGCGCCGACCCGGGCCCGGGTCGGCGCCCGGACGCGGGTGCCCGCCGGGTTGACCACGAGCACCACCCGCATCAGGCCGGCCCGTCCTCGAGCAGCCCCTGGCGCAGCACCCCGAGGGTCCGGTTGAGCAGCCGCGACACGTGCATCTGCGAGATCCCGAGCCGGCCGGCGATCTGCGACTGCGTCATGCCGCGGAAGAACCGCAGATAGAGGATGCGCCGCTCGCGCTCGGGGAGCTCGGCGATGAGCGGGCCCAGCGCCGCACGGTACTCGAGGGTCTCCAGCCCCTCGTCCTCGGCGCCGATGTGCTCGCTCACCGACGGCGCGTCGTCCCCGGCGACCGGTGCGTCCAGCGACACGACCTGGTAGGCGTTGGAGGTGTCCAGGCCCTCCAGGACCTCCTCCTCGCTCATCCCCGCCTTGGCCGCGATCTCGCCGATCGTCGGGGACCGGCCGACCTCCTGCGACAGCTCGGCGACCACCTTGTTGAGGGAGAGGTTCAGCTCCTGCAGGCGCCGTGGCACGCGCACCGCCCAGCCCTTGTCGCGGAAGTGCCGCTTCAGCTCGCCGACGATCGTGGGCGTGGCGTAGGTCGAGAACTCGACCGCGCGGTCCAGGTCGAAGCGATCGATCGCCTTCAGCAGGCCGATCGTGCCGACCTGGACAAGGTCTTCGAGCGGCTCGCCGCGGTTGCGGAACCGCCGGGCCAGGTACTCCACCAGGGGCAGGTGCAGACCCACCAGCTCCTCGCGCAGCGCCGGGTCCCTGCCCTGGGTGAAGCGCCGGAACAGCTCCTTGGCGTGGGCCCGGTCGACCGAGCGGTCGGCGACGTCGTCGACCTCCGCGGCGGTGCTCTCCGCGGCGGTCTCCACCGCCTCGTACCGGCCTGTGCCGGTCCCGCTGAGGCCGCCGACGTCGGCGCCGTAGGGCGCCGGGCTCACCTGGGACCGCCGTGCTTGGAGAAGGCCAGGTGGACGCCCAGCCCGTCCACGCGCTCGTCGATGTCGTCGGTCAGCGCCTTCAGGATCTGCCAGGAGAAGGTGTCCTTCGGCAGCGGCCGGGGCGCGGACAGGCCGTCCCCGGTGACGGTGACCTCGACCTGCAGCCTGGAGCCGGCGATCAGGTACGCGACCCGGAGGCTGTCGGCGCCGCCGTGGCGGGCGAGCAGCTGGGCGCACGCCTCGTCGACGGCGATGCGCAGGTCGTCGATCTGCTCGTAGGTGAAGTGCAGGCTGGCCGCAAGTCCCGTCGCGGCCGCACGGAGCACGGCAAGGTACTCGCCGGAGGCCGGGATCTCGATGCGGACGACAGGGTTGGACATTGGCTCCTCATGACTCACGAGCGCGCGCGGCGTCCTTAACAGCGTCGCGCACCGCGGCCCCTGTCGCCAACCCGCCTGCCCCGGCTCGATCCCCGGACCGGCGGGCGGCGTCGCCCCCGCGGCGTACACTGCCTGGCGATGGCAACACCACGCCCCGTCGCGGGCGCCCGCTCGACGCGCCAGCGTACCGCGGTCCTCGCCACCCTGCGGGCGGCCCAGGGGGCGCTGTCCGCTCAGGACCTGCACGCGGAGCTGGGGCGCACGGTCGGGCTGGCGACCGTGTACCGGACCCTCCAGGGCCTGGTCGACGCCGGCCAGGTGGACGTCTTCCGGCGTGACAGCGGCGAGGCGCTGTTCCGCCTGTGCAACCCGGCCCACCATCACCATCTGGTCTGCGAGCGCTGCGGGCGCGTCGAGGAGATCGACGCCTGCGAGGTCGAGCCGTGGGCCGGCGAGGTCGCCCGCCGCCGCGGGTTCACGATCACCGGCCACCAGGCCGACATCTTCGGCCGCTGCGCGGACTGCGCGGACGCCGATTAGCCCGGCCCTGGCCCGGGCGGGGTGCACCGGGACCGGCGCCGGCCGGCGCGGTCGCCCACGGCCCGCCCTGCCGGAATTGCCTTGGCGAAGCTCCCGGCGGCGGGTCAGCTCTCCTCGGCGGGCGGTCGCGCCGCTCGCCGCCGCGCCGAGCCGCCGCCCTTTGCCCCGCTGCCGGGCTTGCGGCCACGCTTGCGCAGCAGCTTTCCGACGCCCTCGATCCTGAGGTCCCGGTAGTTCTCCTCGGAGATATCCAGGATCTGGGTCGAGCCGTCCGGCAGCCGGACCTGCAGCTGGTAGGCCTGATCCTGGGGAATTTCCTTCCCGTCGATGTCGGAGACGTACATGGTGATGGTCTTGGTGCCCATCGTTCTCCTTTCGAACGACCCGTGCGCGCCGCGTGTCACCACGCCTCGCCGCGCCCTTAGCGGCCGGAAAATACGATCAGACTAGCCAGTGCAGTGTCACCACGCAATGGGCTCTTACCTTATTGCCGCGTATTTCGTGCCCCGGAGGTGTGCGAGGCCGCGGGCCGGGGCGCGCCGGGCGAGCGCCGCCGCCGCGCCCTCGGGTAGCGTGCGTGCAGGCGGGTGCGAACGCTGGGAGGTGGCGCGCATGTCCAGGGTCGGTCCCGACGCCTTCGCGCCGCTGGTCCTGACGGGGCCGCCGGACGGCCGCGCGCCGCTGGTGCTCGGGGCGACCGTGACGCTGTACGTGTGCGGGATCACGCCCTACGACGCGGCGCACGTCGGGCACGCGTTCACCTATGTCGCCTTCGACACGCTGGTGCGCGTCCTGCGCTGGCACGGCCACCAGGTGATCTACTGCCAGAACGTGACCGACGTCGACGACGACGTGCTCCGCCGCGCCCAGCGCGACGACGAGGACTACCTGCAGCTCGGCCAGCGCGAGACGGCCGCGTTCCTGCGCGACATGGACGCCCTCAACGTCGACCGGCCGACCGTGTACCCCAAGGCGACCGGGGAGGTCCCCGAGATGATCCGCCTGGTCGGCGAGCTGCTCGGGCGCGGGCACGCCTACGAGGTGGACGGCACGGTCTTCTTCGACGTGACCACCTTCGGCCGCTTCGGGTCGCTGTCGGGGCTGCCGCCGGCCGAGCAGCGCGCGCTGCTCGCCGAGCGCGGCGGCGACCCCGACGACGAGCGCAAGCGCAACCCGCTCGACTTCGTCCTCTGGCAGCTCAGCAAGCCGGGCGAGCCGTCGTGGTCGAGCCCCTGGGGACCGGGACGGCCCGGCTGGCACACCGAGTGCTCGGCGATGGCGCGCAAGTACCTCGGCGTCACGGTCGACCTGCACGGCGGCGGGTCCGACCTGCTCTACCCGCACCACGAGTCCGAGCGCGCGCAGTCCGAGGCGGCCAACGGCAAGGAGTTCGTGCGGCGCTGGCTGCACACGGGCATGGTCGCCTACCAGGGCGAGAAGATGTCCAAGTCGCTGGGGAACCTGGTGTTCGCGCGCGACCTGCTGGTCGACCACGAGCCGGCGGCGGTCCGGCTGGCCCTGCTGGCGCACCACTGGCGGTCGGCCTGGGAGTTCCGGCACGCCGAGCTGGACCGGGCGGCCGGCCGGTTGCAGGCCTGGCGCCGCGCGGCGGCCCGTGCGGCCCCGGGGGCCGAGCTGCCCGAGCCGGTCGAGACCGCGCTCGCCGACGACCTGGACACGCCGTCGGCGCTCGCCGCCGTCGACGAGCTGGCCGCCGCCCGCGGCGGCGACGGCGTCCTCGCGGCCGCCGACGTCCTCGGCGTGCGCCTGGACCCGGCGACCTGACCTGTTCGCCACCGGACGCGGGGCGGGGACCTCGCATGGAGTACCGTGGTGCCATGCGTGGCGACCGCGTGGAGGTCCTGGTGGACACCGGCACCGGTGTGCGCTCCTTCGACGTCGTCGCCAGCCGGGACGGCCGGCGGGTGGAGGTCACCACGGGCCGCGGCGTGGTCGAGGTCACCGAGGTCACGCGGACCGGGCAGCCGGTGCGCACCGCCCGCTTCATGGCCTCCCGGGTCGTCGCGGTGGTCGAGCATCCCGCCGCCGCCCGCGCGGTCGCCGGCGAGCAGGCGTCCCGGACCGCCGGCCAGCCGGCGGCGCTGACCCAGGCGCCGGCGGCGAGCTGACGCCACCGGCGCCTGGGTCAGCCGGGCAGGCGCACCCGACCCTGGGCCGCGCGCCGGCCGAGCGCGTCGAGCAGGTTCCTGGTCGCCTCGTGCGGCCAGGTGTCCGCCGCCCGCTCGCCGTACGTCCGCTTGACCTCGCCGTCCTGGCGGGTCAGGGCGTGCACGATCTGCTCGTCGGTGAGGTCCAGCACGGCCGCTTCCAGCGCGGCCTTGGTCGGGCTGGAAGCGGCCGATGCGGGCATGGCTCCTCCTGGCTCGGCAAGCGTGTCGGCCATGATCATGTCCGTGTCCGCCGGCTGCGCGCCAGCCGTGCGGCCGGCGGCGCGGCCGCCGCGGCGGGGTCCTCCAACCCGATGTGCGCTCCGATCCGCATACCAGATCCTGACGCTCAGGCGCCGGGGCGGTGCCCGGCGTCCCCCGGGTGCGGCCCGCGGCGCCGCGCCGATAATTGGGTGGCGACCCCGCACCGCACAGGAACGATGATGCGCACATGACCGTACACAGTGACGTCGCCAGGCCCCAGCCGTCCCCGGCCGGCTGGTCGCCCTCGAGCTGGCGGGTCCTGCCCGCCGCCCAGCAGCCGGACTGGCCGGACCCCGACGCGCTCGACGCCGTCCTCGCCGACGTCGCGAAGCTGCCGCCGCTGGTGTTCGCGGGCGAGGCGCGCGGGCTGCGGCGCGCGCTCGGCGCGGTCGCCGAGGGCCGCGGCTTCCTGCTCCAGGCGGGTGACTGCGCGGAGACGTTCGACGCCTTCTCCGCCGACCGCATCCGCGACAAGCTCAAGGTCATCCTGCAGATGGCCGCGGTGCTCACCTACGCCGGCGGGGTGCCGGTGACCAAGGTCGGCCGGATCGCGGGCCAGTTCGCCAAGCCGCGCTCGGCGGCGACCGAGGTCGTGGACGGCCGCGAGCTGCCGGTCTTCCGCGGCGACATCGTCAACGGGCTGGAGCCGGACCCGGCGGCCAGGGTCCCCGACCCCGACCGCATCCTGCGCGCCTACCACCAGGCCGCCGCGACCCTCAACCTGCTGCGCGCCTTCACCAAGGGCGGGTTCGCCGACCTCAACCAGGTCCACGCCTGGAACCAGGCGTTCGTGGCGGGCAGCCCCGCGGGCCGCCGCTACGAGGTGATGGCCGACGGGATCGACCGCGCGCTGCGCTTCATGGCGGCGTGCGGGGTGGACCTGTCGGAGGAGTCCAAGCTGCACCAGGTGGACTTCTACACCTCCCACGAGGCGCTCCTGCTCGGCTACGAGCAGGCCATGACCCGCCAGGACAGCCTCACCGGGGCCTGGTACGACACCTCGGCGCACCTGCTGTGGGCCGGCGACCGGACCCGCCAGCCCGGCGGCGCGCACGTGGAGTTCCTCGCCGGCGTCCACAACCCCGTCGCGGTCAAGCTCGGGCCGGGCGTGGCCCCCGACGAGCTGGTCGGCCTGTGCGCCCGGCTGGACCCCGGGCGGGCCCCCGGGCGGCTCACGCTGGTCAGCCGGCTCGGCGCCGGCCGCATCGCGGAGCTGCTCCCGCCGCTGGTGCGGGCGGTGCGCGCCGCGGGCCACCCGGTCGTGTGGGCCTGCGACCCGATGCACGGCAACACCTTCGTCGGCTCGACGGGGCACAAGACCCGCCGCTTCGAGGACGTGATGGCCGAGCTGCGAGGCTTCTTCGCCGTCCACCGCGCCGAGGGCACCCACCCCGGCGGGATCCACGTGGAGCTGACCGGCGAGGACGTGACCGAGTGCCTGGGTGGGGCGGAGGAGGTCCTGGACGGGCACCTCAACCTCCGCTACGAGACCGCCTGCGACCCGCGGCTCAACGCCAGCCAGTCGCTGGAGCTGGCGTTCCAGGTCGCGGAGCTGCTACGGGCGTGACCCGGCGGGCGGGGGCTCAGGGGCGCTCGCGCTCGGGCAGCTCGGAGGGGCCGACCTGGCGCTCCAGCCAGGCGACCAGCGGCCGCGCCGCGCGCCACAGCTCCTCGACCCGCCGGCGTGCCGCGGCGGTGTGCAGCCACGGCGCCGGCGGGTCGTGCCGGCCGACGACCACGCCCTTGCGCCGCAGGAGCGCGATGCGCGGGTGGTCCCGGGACCAGCCGCGCGGTGCCGTGCGCACCTCCTCGCCCCACAGCTCCAGGCCGTCGCGCTCGTAGCCGGCGAGGAGCTGGGCCAGCTCGGCCCCGGCGACGCCGGCGGCCGCGGGGCGGTAGCGCTCGAGCTGGTCGCGCGCCATGTGGTGGTAGCCCGCGCCGGCGGTCAGGCCGTCGGCGGAGACCTGGACGTAGTAGGCGCCGATCATGGCGGCGGCCTGGGTCTTGTACGGGGACTTGTCGGCCGAGAAGCGGGTGTCGCGGTTGGGGCGGAACACCCGCGCCCGGCCCTGGCCGAACGCGGGCTCCAGCTCGGCGACCAGCGCGTCCAGGGGCGCGCGCACGCAGCGCTCGTAGGTGTCGCGGTGCGCCTGGAACCAGGCCCGGGAGTTGTCGCGCTCCAGGCCCTCGAACCAGGCGAACGCCTGGGGAGGCCATCCCTGGAAGCCGCCGCCCACCGTGCCGCTGTCGCCCATGGCGAGAGCCTATCCCGGCGCTCCGACAACCGCTCGGCCGCAGACGGCCCCGCACCGCGGGCGGGCCGGTCCGGCCGGCTTTGCGCATCCTGGCCGGAGCCTGCGAACCTGCCGGGGTGCGCTACCGGGACTGGGGCCAGGTCCGCCGCGTCCTCGCGGTGCGGCTCGACGGCGTCGGCGACGTGGTGACGCTCGGCCCGGCGCTGCGGGCGCTCAAGGCCGCGCTGCCCAGGGCGGAGGTGACGCTGCTGTCCTCGCCCGAGGGCAGCCAGGCGGTCCCGCTGCTGCCCTGGGTCGACGACCTGCTGGCCCACCGGGCGCTGTGGCAGGACCCCCCGCCGGACGGGGAGATCGACGTCGGCGCGCAGGTCGACCTGATCGAGCTGATCGAGGGGCGCCGCTTCGACGCGGCGCTGATCTTCACCCGCGCCGGGCACTCGCCCCACCCGGCCGCGTACGTCTGCTACCTGGCCGGCATCCGCATCCGGGTGGGCCAGTCCACCGAGGCCGCCGGGGGCGTGCTGACCCACCTCGTGCGGCCCATGGGCGACCGCGCCCACCAGGTCGACCGCGACCTGTACCTGCTGGAGGCGTCCGGCTTCCCGGTCGCCGGCCGCCAGCTCGAGCTGCGCGTCCCCGCGCCCGCGCGCACCAGCGCCGCCAACCTGCTGGACCGCGGCGGGCTGCCGCCGGACGAGCCGTTCGTGGTGCTGGCGCCCGGGGCGGGCGCCGCGAGCCGGCGCTACCCGGCCGACCGCTACGCCGAGGTCTGCGGCCTGCTCGGCGAGCGCACCCAGCTCCCGGTCGTGCTCGTCGGCACGCCGCGGGAGGTCGCGCTCGCCGCGCGGATCGCCCGGGCGGCGCCGCACGCGCGGGTCGTCTCGATCACGGGGCAGACCTCCGTGCCGGAGCTGGCCGCCGTGATCGAGCGCGCGGCCCTGCTCGTCGGCAACCACGCCAGCCCCATGCAGCTCGCCGACGCGCTGCGCCGCCCGCAGGTGGTCCTGTACGCCGGCACCGAGCCCGAGGCCTGCGCGCGGCCGCGCGGCTCGCCGGCCAGGCTGCTGCGCGCCCCGACCCGCTGCTCGCCCTGCCGCCTCCAGACCTGCACGGTCGGTCTGGCCTGCCTGGACGTCACGCCACAGGCGGTCGTGGACGAGGCGCTGACGCTGCTTGAGGCGGCGGCCGGCGGGGAAGCCCCCGCCACGGGCGGGACCCCGACCGCGGCGCTGCCGGACCACCGGCCGCCCGCGGGCCGGACCGCCTGACCAGGACACGACCGGGGCGGGGGCGGTGCCGTGGCGCCGCCGGCCGCCAAGGAGGGTGCGACCCGTGCTCAAGGACTTCCGCTCGTTCATCATGCGCGGCAACGTGATCGACCTCGCGATCGGCATCGTGATCGGCGCCGCGTTCACCGCCGTGGTGCAGTCGTTCGTGAAGGACATGCTCACGCCGCTGCTGGCGATCGGCGGCGGCGGGCTCAACTTCAGCGAGTACTCGGTCAAGATCGGCGGCGCGACCTTCCACTACGGCAACTTCATCAATGCCGTGATCGCGTTCCTGCTCGCGGCAGTGGTCGTCTTCTTCCTGGTCATCAAGCCGATGGAGATCTACCGTGAGCGCCGCGAGCGGCGCTCCCACGCCACCCCGGAGGACACCTCCCGCCCCTGCCCGGAGTGCCGCATGGAGGTCTCCAAGGAGGCGCGCCGCTGCCCCTTCTGCACCACCGAGATCGGCGTCTGGCGACCGGCCGAGGAGGTGCTCGGCGGATCCCGCTGACCTGGCAGGGGCTCTGCCTGGCCGCCCGGCGTCCGCCCGCCGGGATAGCATCCCTGCCATGCGCATGCTGATCGCCCGCTGCAGCGTCGACTACGCCGGCCGGCTCGCCACCCACCTGCCGAGCGCGGTCCGGCTGCTGCTGGTGAAGGCCGACGGCTCGGTCCTGGTGCACGCCGACGACGGCGGCTACAAGCCCCTCAACTGGATGTCCGCCCCCTGCACCCTGGCCGAGGAGGACGGCGTCTGGCGGGTGCGCAACCGCGCCGGCGAGACGATGACCATCACCGTCGAGGAGGTCCTGCACGACTCCTCCCACCACCTCGGGACCGGTGCGGCGCTGGTCAAGGACGGCGTCGAACGCCAACTCCAGGCGCTGCTGGCCGAGCGCTGCCAGGTGATCCGGCCGGGCCTGCGCCTGGTGCGGCGCGAGTACCGCACCGACATCGGCCCGGTCGACCTGCTCTGCCGCGACGAGGCCGGCGCCTACGTCGCCGTCGAGATCAAGCGCCGCGCGGAGATCGACGGCGTCGAGCAGCTCACGCGCTACCTGGAGCGGCTGCGGCCGCAGCTCGGCGAGGTCGCGGGCGTCCTGGTGGCGTGCGAGTTCCGGCCCCAGGCGAGGGTGCTGGCCACCGACCGCGGGATCGACTGCGTCCAGGTGGACTACGGCGCGCTCAGGGGCGTCGAGTCCGACGTCCTCACCCTGTTCTGACCGGTTCCGGCCGGAGCGCCCCCTGCCGGGCCCCGGAGGTCGTGGGCGGCGATCCGCCCACGTCGAAGGGGGCTGCCGGTCGCCTGGTCACGGATCCGTGACGATCCCCACCCTCCGCCGACCGCCCCCTTTCTCCCGGAGCTACGTCTGGGCTCGATGCAGAGCATGACCAGGGGCGGGCTCAAGGGCGTGCCGTTGATGCCGACCGATCGCCGGGTGGACGGCTGAGGCCGGATCAGCTCACGAGTTCACTCCAGTGGGCGGTCGGCCGTGGCCCGGCCGGCCGTCCCCGCGTGCCCGCGCGCGGGCGGGCCCTGGCCGTTCAGCCGCATCGCGGTGTTGACCAGCGGCACGTGGCTGAACGCCTGGGGATAGTTGCCCACCAGCCGGCGCGCCCGCGGGTCGTACTCCTCGCTGAGCAGCCCCACGTCGTTGCGCAGCGCGAGCAGCCGCTCGAACAGCGACCGCGCGTCCGCCCTGCGCCCGATCATCGCCAGGCTGTCGGCCAGCCAGAAGGTGCAGGCGAGGAAGGCGCCCTCGCCGCCGGGGAGCCCGTCGACGGCGTGCCAGATCTGGCCGCCGGCCGGGTAGCGCCGCACGAACCCGTCGACCAGCAGCTCGCGCTCGACGGCCTCGACGGTCCCGCGGACGCGCTCGTCGCCGGCCGGCAGGAACCCGACGGCCGGGATCAGCAGCAGGCTCGCGTCCAGCTCGCGCGAGCCGTAGGACTGGGTGAAGGTGTTGCGCCCGGCGTCGTAGCCGTGCGTGCACACGTCGTCGTGGATCTGCTGGCGGACCCGTCGCCAGCGGCCCACGGGGCCGTCCAGCCCGTGCACCTCGACCGCCTTGACCGACCGGTCCAGCGCCACCCATGCCAGCACCCTGCTGTGGGTGAACCTGCGGCGGGGCCCGCGGACCTCCCAGATGCCCTCGTCCGGCTCGCGCCAGTTGGATTCCAGGAAGTCCACCAGGGCCTTCTGCAGCGACCAGGCGTTGAGGTCGGGCTCCAGGTCCAACCGTCTGGCCTGGTGCAGCGCGTCCATCAGCTCGCCGTACACGTCGAGCTGGAACTGGTCCACGGCCGCGTTGCCGACCCGCACCGGGGCGGAGCCCTCGTAGCCGGGCAGCCAGCCGAGCACGCCCTCGGGGAGCCGGTGCTCGCCCGCGGGCCCGTACATGACCTGGAGGTTGGGCGCGTCGCCCGCGGCGGCCCGCAGCAGCCACTCGCGCCAGGCGCGGGCCTCGTCCTCGTAGCCCGCGACCAGCAGCGCCGTGAGGGTCATGGTCGCGTCCCGCAGCCAGCAGTAGCGGTAGTCCCAGTTGCGCACGCCGCCGAGGTCCTCGGGCAGGGAGGTGGTGGCGGCCGCGACGATCCCCCCGGTCGGCGCGTACGTGAGCGCCTTCAGCGTGAGCAGCGAGCGCAGCACCGCCTCGCGCCACTCGCCCTGGTAGGTGCAGCGCGCGGCCCAGCGGCGCCAGTAGGTCTCGGTCTCGGCCAGCGCCCGCTCGGGGTCGATCGGGCGCGGTGCCGGCAGGTGGGAGGGGTGCCAGGTGAGCGCGAACGGCACCCGGTCGCCCGGGCCGACGGTGAACCCGGCCACGGTGGTCCGGTCGCGGCCGGTGAAGGCCACCGGTGTGCGCAGGACCAGCGCGTCGGGCCCGCCGACCGCGCGCAGGTCCCCGTCGACCCGGCGGACCCACGGGGTCAGGTGGCCGTAGTCGAAGCGGATGCGCAGGTCCATGTCGAGCCGGACCCGGCCGTGCAGTCCCTCGACGATCCGGACGACGTCGGGGGCCCTGCCCCGCGGCGGCATGAAGTCGATCAGCCGGACCGCGCCGCGGCCGGTGTCGAACTCGGTCTCCAGGATCATCGTGTCGCCGCGGTAGGCGCGCCGGACCCGGCGGGCCCCGGCCGCGGGCGCGATCCGCCAGCGGCCGTGCCGCTCGTCGCCGAGCAGGGCGGCGAAGCACGCTGCCGAGTCGAAGCGGGGGAAGCACAGCCAGTCGATCGAGCCGTCCCGCCCGACCAGCGCGGCCGTCTGCGTGTCGCCGATGACGGCGTAGTCCTCGATCGGCGCGGGCACCGCCGTCCTCCCTCCCAGGCGGCGGCGCCGCCTTCCGGCGCCACAGGATCGCACGCCCGGCCCGGGCAGGCCCCGGCCGGGCCGCAGGGCCCGAGCGGGCCACCCGGGAGTGGGCCGATCGACCCTGGACATCGTCCCCCGGACCCCCGACGATGCGGTGTGGCCCCACTGCCACGCTCCCCACGGGAGGCAGCGTGAACGCCGACGTCCTGACCAGTCCGGTCGAGGCCAACGGTGGGTCCGGCGCCGTCGCCCCCCACCCTGCCAGCCCCGACGACCCTGCACTTCGCAGGTCAGCCCCTACCGGCCGGTCCCGCCATCCCGATCCGGAGGTGTGGCGCGCGCTCTTCGACCAGGTGCGGCGGTCCGACCTCTCGGGCCAGCTGCACTCGATCGCGTTCGAGGTCCAGGACGGCCGCGTCGTCCTGTCCGGTCAGCTCCTGCACCGCCGCGACATCGCCCGCCTCATCTGCCTGGCGTGGAACGTCGCGGGTGTCGCCGCGGTCACCGACCGGCTCCACTACTGCGGCGAGCCGCTGGACCTGCGCTCCGAGACCCGCTGCTCGCAGGCCGCCGAGGTCCCTGCCTGATCCGCCGGGGTCTGATCCGCCGGGGTCTGATCCGCCCGGTGCGGGCCGACCCGTGCCGGATCAGCCCAGCCAGGTGGAGGGCAGGCTCGGCACGCTGACGCGCCGGCCGCTGACCAGCGTGGGCTCGATGCGGGCGTAGGACGTCTCGGCGCCCGGGACCCACGGGTACAGCGGCAGCCGCCGCAGCCGGTCCACCTCGGCGGACTCCGGGACCTGCTCGGCGGTGCCGCGGACCAGCACGCTCCAGCCGGTCCGGTTGCACTCGTCGATCACGTCGACCTCGAGCGCGACCTGGTCGGCGCCGTAGGCGGCGGCCTGGAGCGTGCCCGCCTGGTCGGTGCGGAACAGGACGGACTCACCGTCCACCACGTAGGTGACCGGCAGGATCATGGGCCCGTCGTCGTCGATCACGGCGATCCGTCCGAGATGGTGCTGGGTGAGGAGCCGGAGGCATTCGTCGGCGGAGAGCTGGTGCCAGCGGTTGAAGCGCTGGGGCATCGGTTCCTCCAGGTGGCTGGCGACGGACGGCTGGCATCGACGTGACCCTGGGTTTCCCGAACGTCGATCCTCTCACTCCGGGCCCGGTACCGGGACCCCCCAACTCTCGCGCGGTGCCCGGCCCGCCGCCGGGCGTGTGCGATCCTGCGAGCCCCTGCGGCGCCTGCTCGCCGAGCACCTCGGGGTCCGCCTGATCGAGGAGCTGCCCGTGCGGTTCCAGTGCGTCGCCGCCGGCATCGAGCGCGCGATCGGGCACTGGTTCACCGAGGGCCCCATCCAGGACGCGGTGGTCGCGTCGGCCGCGGTGCCCGGCCTGCTGCCGCCGGTGCGCGTGGGCGAGGAGCACTACATCGACGGCGGGATCGTGGACAGCATCCCGGTCGGCCGCGCGGTGACGCTCGGCGCCCGCACCGTGTACGTGCTCCAGGTCGGCCGCATCGAGCGGCCGCTGGAGCCGCCCACCCGCCCCTGGGAGGTCGGGCTGGTCGCGTTCGAGATCGCACGCCGCTGCCGCTTCACCGAGGAGATGGCCAACCTCCCGCCCTCGCTGGAGGTGCACGTGCTGCCCACCGGGG
This sequence comes from Actinomycetes bacterium, assembly GCA_035263405.1. Taxonomy (GTDB): domain Bacteria; phylum Actinomycetota; class CALGFH01; order CALGFH01; family CALGFH01; genus DATFRI01. The sequence continues at coordinate 39,257 of DATFRI010000057.1, forward strand.
CCGACGAGCCGACCCGCGCCAGCCTGCCGCCGCTGCGCCCTACCGCGACCTCAAGCGGGTCAGCGAGCGCATCGAGCGCGCCCACGAGGCGTCCGCCGCGTACCTCGGCGCGCTCGAGGGTCGCTGAGGCGCCGTGGTCCCGCCGCGGCTGGTGCGCCGGGTCGTGCTCGACCCGCTGGTCCTGGTGCTGGCCGTCGTCGGCGCCCTGGTCGCCTTCGCGCTCGTGCTGGTCGCGGCCGTGCTGACCGGGCCGCCGCCGGGCCCGCGGCGGCTGCTGCGGCTGGCGACGTTCGCCCTGGCGTACCTCCTGGTCGAGGCCATCGCGATCCTGGCGTGCCTAGGGCTGTGGCTGGCCAGCGGGGCCGGCTGGCGGCTGCGCTCGGCCGGGTTCCAGGAGGCGCACTACGCCCTGGCGCGCTGGTTCCTCGGCAGCCTGGTGCGCACGGCGGAGCGGGTGCTGCGCTTCGGCGTGGTGATCCAGGGGCCGTCGGCACGCGAGCTCGCGGCCGGGCGCTCGGGCGGGCCCAGGCGCCTGCCGGCGCGGCCGGCGGGCACGCGGCCGCTGATCGTGCTCGCCCGCCACGCGGGCGCCGGGGACTCGTTCCTGGTCACCCACCGGCTGCTCAGCGGCTACCGGCGGCGGCCCCGGATCGTGATGAAGCGCGTGCTGCAGCTCGACTGGATCGGCGAGCACGGTCCGCACGCCCCGGGCGTGGCGTCGCGACCGGACGATGCGGCACCATTGGCGCCATGACCGCCGAGCCGCCCACGACCCCGCCCGCGCCCCCCGTCGCCGGCGAGCCGGTCGACGGCGCCGCGCGCGACCGCCCGCCGCAGCAGGTCTCCGAGGCGGTGACCAGCCCGGGCAAGATCATGCGCATCGGCTCGATGGTGCGGCAGCTCCTGGAGGAGGTGCGGCAGGCGCCGCTGGACCCCGCCGGCCGCAACCGGCTGCGCGAGATCTACGACATCTCCGTCCGCGAGCTGGCCAGCAGCCTGTCGCCCGACCTGGCCGAGGAGCTGGCGCGGATCGCCCCGCCGCTGGGCGAGGACATGCCCAGTGAGGCAGAGCTGCGCATCGCCCAGGCGCAGCTGGTCGGCTGGCTGGAGGGGCTCTTCCACGGCATCCAGGCGACCCTGTTCGCGCAGCAGGCCATGGCCCGCAACCAGCTCGCCGAGATGCGCGGGCGCGGCCTGCCGCGCCCCGGCCGCGACCCCGACGAGGTCAACCCCGGCCAGTACCTGTAGGCCCAGGCCGCACACCGGCCCGGGCGGGCCTGCCAGGACCGCCCCCGGTGACCGCCGAAACTCGTCCCGAAAGGGCAGATCCTCCCTGCATCCTGCGGGGGCAAAGGTCCTGGATATCGCATTGAACACAAATGCTGTGAATGAGCCGATCGTTGCCAGCATGACGTTTCTGGTGGTAGTCCTGTGGGTCGTGCCGGGACCGGGGACCCGGCGATGGTGCACATGACACGAGGAGAGCGTTGGATGACCGTCGCTTGGATCGTCCTGGGGCTGCTGCTGGGGCTGCTGCTGGGCGTGATCGTGGGCTACCCGATCGGCGTCCGGCGGGGATCGCGCTGGGTGAAGGCCGCCGACGGCGTCGCCGACATCCTGCGCGAGCTGGTGTGGGGTGAGCCCAACCGCAAGCGCCTGCGACATGCGCGCGTGCGGGCCAGCGACGCGCTGCGCCAGTACGAGGAGGTGAGCTCCGGCTAGCCGGCGCCGGCGCGCCGGTGGCCGGGGCGCCCGGGCGGATCAGCCGGCGCCGAGCAGCTCCGGCCGCTCGGTCGAGGGCAGCAGCTCGAACCAGGTGCGGCCCGGCCGCAGCGCGATCTGGCCGCCGCCGGGCCCGGTCAGGCGGACCGGCTCGCCGGGCGAGCGGCGCTGCCAGCGGCCGGTGAGCACGCGGCCGTCGCGCAGCACCCAGGCGGCGCCCTCGCCGATGACGTCCACGTCCGGGGTGGGGTTGCCGGCCGCATCGGTGATGCGGGTGCGCCCGATCGTCACGTGCAGGACCACCACGTTCTCCGTGGTGACCGCGCGGCCGTCGCGCAGGCGGTGGACGGTGCCGTCCTGGAAGCGTTCGAAGACCCGCTGCGCCGGCCGCCACTGCCAGGCGGCGCGGCTGCTCGACGAGAAGCGCAGCCGGACCCCGCGGACCGCGCGCCCGCCGGCCGGGACCTCGGTCGAGAACGTCAGGAACGACCTCGGCGGCCCGAGCTTGGGGTTGGCGGCGCGACCGGCCGCGTACAGCGCCCTGGTGGAGGAGAACAGGTTGTGCGGCGCGCGGGCCACCGCCAGCCGGCGGTAGGCGGCCGGCGCCTGGTCGGGCCCCACCAGGGTCGCGCCCGAGTCCCTGCGGATCTGCTCCAGCACGGCCTGCGCGGCGCCGGAGAAGGCGAACAGGCCGCCGCCGAGCTGGCGCAGCAGCGCCGCGTCCACCGGCCGCGCCGAGCGCACCGGCCCGACCAGCGCCGCGTCGGTGGAGTGGTAGGTGGCCAGCAGGCGGGTCAGGCCGCCCTCGACCAGCTCCTCGGTGACCACGTCGGCGGCGTTCAGGCCCGCCTGCGGGCGCGCCTCGGCGACGTTCTCGATCTTGACCGACAGGGGCGGGCGCGTGGCGGTGTCCTTGCCGGCGACGGGTCGCCCGGTGAGCGGGAAGACCGCGGGCGGCGGCGCGGCGCTGGTCGGCGGCGCGGCGGAGGTCGCCGCCGGCTCGCCGCCGCCACCACCGGCCACCGCCGCCACCACCGCGACGATCGCAACCAGCACGATCGCGGCCGCGACGAGCAGCACCAGCCGGCGCCGGCGGGCGACGGGAGCGCTGGGAGCAGGTCTCGGGCTGCCCATCGGACCTCCGTTCGTTCGCGACCGTCCTGCGCCTTCCGGGCCGCCGCGCGCTCGGCGTGACCCGCGCCGCACAGCGTGGGCCATGGGCGCGCCGAGCGCCAGCATCCCGCCGTGCCGTCCCGCGGTGGCCCGCGCCCGCGGATCTCCTGCGTACCCGGGTGGGGTGCCGTAAGGTCGACTGGTCAGACCGCTCGCGACGGATCGCGGAGGGAGCAGGGACGATGACGACACCGAGCGACCAGCGGTGGAAGGAGGTGGGCGAGCGCTTCGCCAACCTCGGCCGCCACCTCAAGACCCACTACGACCAGCAGTCCCGGACCGACGAGAAGGCGCCGTCGGACCGGCGCGCCGTCGAGGACGCCCTGCGCACGCTCGCGGACGCCCTCGACGACGTCATGACCTCGACCGGGAAGGCGATCCGCGACCCCGCGGTCGCCGAGGAGGCCAGGCAGGCCACCCGCTCGCTGGGCGGCGCCCTGTCGGCCAGCCTCGCCGAGTTCAGCCAGGCGCTGCGCGACCGCTTCAAGGCCACGGAGGGCCGGTCGTCCGCCGAGCGCGGACCCGGGGACGCGATCGGCGCCCCGGACACCGGCACCACGAGGGGCACGGGCACGACGGGGACCGCCGGCGCCGGGACCGACCAGGACGCTCCGCCCGAGCCCGGTCCCTGACCGCGCTTCCCGCCGCCGCGGGTCCGCGATCGGTCGCGGCCCGGCGAGACCGGAACCTGCAGATTGTGGCCTCGAAGACCCGGGTAGGCTTGTGTCGGCCGGCCTGCGGGATCCGCGACGCCCGCACCACCCGCGTGACGGGCGCCAGGTGGGCCGGCGCTCACGAGGAGGCCAGGCGACCACGCGTGGCAACGCACGTCCGGGACTTCCTGGGGCGCCCTGACCAGGTCAGGGCCGCCCGTCGTTTCGTCGCGCACCTGCTGCCGGGTGGGGCGGCCGTGGCGGTTGCGCAGCTCCTGGTGAGCGAGGCGGTCACCAACGCCCTGCTGCACACCGCGTCGGGGCACGAGGGTGGCGTGTTCAAGGTCGTCTGCAGCGTCCACCCCAGCCTGCTGCGCGTCGCGGTGCGGGACGGGGGTGCGCCGATCGCCCCGCGGCGGCGGGTCCACGGTCTGGAGTCGGTCACCGGACGGGGACTGGAGCTGTTCGACGCGCTCGCCGCCCGCTGGGGCGTGGAGGGTGGGCCGGCCGGCCGCACGGTATGGTTCGAGCTGCGGCTGGACCAGGAGGCGGAGGATGGAGTTGACGGTCGGTCCCTTCGATCCGGTCCTGCACGTCCGTAGCCGGGATCACTACCAGGCGCTCCGGCGCGAGGCGCAGCTGCTGGGGCTGCAGCCGGGGTCGCCGCCGCGGCGCTACGAGGCGCTCATGGACCGGTTCGCGGGCCGGTTCCTGGCACTGCAGGAGATCGACGCCGCGGTGGACCGCGCCTACCGCGCGGGCGAGCGGCGCTTCACCGCGCGCGTGGTCGTCGCCGACGAGCTGGTCCCCGAGGCGCTGGCCGCCTGCGACGAGGCCGACGCCCTGCTGCACGAGCTGGACCGCTGGACCGGTCCGGAGCAGGGCGAGGAGCTGCTGTCGACGCCGGAGGAGGTCAAGCTGTACCGGGACGCGGTGCTGCGGCAGATCCGCGAGCAGCTCGAGCGCGGGCCGGCCGCGCGCGGCGAGCGCGCCCGGGGGTGACCGCGCGCCGCCGCGGCTCATCCAGCCGCGCCCGGTCCCGCCTCGCTCCTGCCCGCCACGGTCTGCCGGACGAACTCCGCCCGCTCCCAGCACTCGGGGATGGCGGCGGCGTCGATGTAGCTCATCCCGCTGCGCAGCCCGCCGACCAGCTCGCGCACGACCTCGGCGACCGGCCCGCGCAGCGGCAGCTCGATCTCCTCACCCTCGGGCACGTACTGGTCGAGCGCGTCCTGCCGCCCCTCGATCGCCAGCCGCGCGGCCGCGGCGGAGTGGGAGGCCATCCCCCTGAACACCTTGAAGCGGCGCCCGCCGCGGCGTACCACCTCGCCGGGGCTCTCCGGCCGGCCGGCGAACAGGGCGCCGACCATGACCGTGCAGGCGCCGGCGGCGAGCGCCTTGGTGACGTCCCCGGGGTGGCGGATGCCGCCGTCGGCGATCAGCGGGATGCCGCTCGCCCGCGCCGCCGCCGCGCAGTCGAGCACCGCCGTGAGCTGCGGCATCCCGACGCCGGCGACCAGCCTGGTGGTGCAGGCGAACCCGGGGCCGATGCCCACCTTGACGGCGTCCGCGCCGGCCGCGGCGAGGTCGGCGAACCCCTGCGCGGTGGCGACGTTCCCGGCGACCAGCTCGGCCCCCGGCCAGGCCGCCTTCAGCTCGCGGACCGCCGCGACCGTGTGGTCGGCGTGGCCGTGCGCGACGTCCAGCACCAGCGCGTCGGCGCCCGCGGCGAGCAGCGCCTCGGCCCGCGGCAGGTAGCCGCCGCGCACCCCGATCGCGGCGGCGACCCGCAGGCGCCCGAGCGCGTCCCGGGTCGCGAGCGGGTACTGCTGCTCCATCGACAGGTCCCGCAGGGTGATCAGCCCCGCGAGCCGGCCGTCGGCGTCGACCAGCGGGAGCTTCTCGATGCGGCGCTCGTCCAGCAACTTGCGCGCCACGTCCGGGCCGACGTCGGCCGGCGCGGTCACCAGCCGCTCGGCGGGCGTCATGGCCGCCGCGACCGTGGCGTCCTCGGCGGCGCGCATGTCGCGGGCGGTCAGGATCCCCAGCGGCCGGCGGTCGGCGCCGACCACGAGCAGCCCGGTCACCCCGAGCCGGGCGGCCTCGGCGGCCGCCGCCGCGACGGTCGCGGCCGGGTCGATCGTGTACGGCTCGGCGACGACGTGCGCGCGGTGGCGCTTGGCGCGGCCGACCTCGGCGGCCTGCTGCTCGACGGTGAGGAAGCGGTGGATGACCCCGATCCCGCCGAGCTGGGCCATCGCGATCGCCATCGGCGCGGTGGTCACCGTGTCCATGTTCGCCGACACGATCGGGATCTCCAGGTCGATCCCGCGCGAGAACCGCGACCGGACGGAGACGTCCTGGCGGGAGCGGATCCGGGACCGCCTGGGGACCAGCAGGACGTCGTCGTAGGTGAGCGCAACTCTCGGCTCGGTCATGGGCGCCTCGCACGCATCGGCTGCGGCCGGCGGCGCGACACCGCCGACCCCGGTACGGTAGCGCGTCAGGGGGTCCGGGGGACCCGCACCTGCTCCGGTCCCCCGGTGGATCGGGGTCCGGGGGACCGGGGTCTGCCTGGGTTGCCGAGGTCGCGCCGGTTGTCGATACTGCCGTCGCCACCGGTCCGGTCCACGAGCGCCCGGCCAGCCGAGACGCGAAGCCCGAAGGAGCGCCGTTGCCATGACCGACGAGTTCGTGCCGGAGGCGGACGCCCAGGAACAGTCGCAGGCGATCGACGAGTCGGTCGAGCCGGAGGCGCCGAAGATCCCCGACGGCGTCCCCGAGGCCGACGCGCTCGAGCAGGCGATGCCGGTCCCGTACGACGACGAGGACGACCGCCGCTAGGCTGCCCGCAGGCACCCGGGGGCGCGGGAGACCGCCACCTCCCGTCGCTCCGTCGCCCTCCGACCACGACCACGCAGCGGCCGGTGCTGCGTCCGCACCGCCCGGGATCCGACGCGTCGGTCGCTTTTCCGCTGAACGTCGCGGACGTCTCGAAGGATTCAGACGAGGCGCAACAGAACAGGCAAAACCCTGGAAAATGGTGCGTGCTTCGAACACACGTTCGAATACATGCGGAAAATGAACCAGAAGGCGGTCGAAATCCCACAGTCAACGCGCCTTTTGTGCTCATCATACGCACGCGATCAATGCCCTCGACGGACAGCTGCGCGGTTGCGCACGAGGAGGTGCACGGCGATGTAGGCGGCGGGGCTCGACGACTTCCCCACGAGTTCCAGGATGAGGGGGGCGCGGTGTGACCCCTGAGATCGACGACTTCCCCGCACGCCTTCCCGAAGGCGTGCTCGTCGACCTCCTGCAGGCGACGCAACAGATCGCGGTCCAGGTCGACACGTTGCTCGGCCCGGTTGCCGAGCAACGCAAGCAACTCCGCCAGCACCTGCTGGACGACGGGATCATCCAACCGGTCGGCGCGCCGGTGCGCGGCGCGTCGGTCGTCGCCGTCGACGGCGGCGCCGCCCACGACGAGCTGTACGCCGTCGACGTCGTGGCGGCCGTCGCGGTCGCCGCCGAAGGGCTGCGCAGCCAGCCGCTGCCGCCGTCGGGCCCGGGCGCGCTGCGGCCGCCGGAGGCCGCGGGCCACGAGACCTGGATCCAGATCCAGCGGCACGCGCCCGAGCTGGAGCGCCTCGCGCAGGCCGCGATGTTCGCGATGGAGCTGGCGCTGCTCGACACGCTCACCAACGACGTGTGCATCTTCGACGGCTCCCACCTGACCGCCGCGGTCCGCATCGGCGGCGCGCTGTGCTCGCAGTCCGCGGCGGTGCGGCGCGGCACCGTGGAGCTGTGCGAGCGCTTCGGGGTGGTCGAGGCGCTGGCCCGCTTCAGCGACCCGGCCGCGGGCGCGCGCTTCGTCGCCCTGCCCAAGGCCGACTCCTCGCGCTGCCTGTCCAGCCGTTTCGAGGCCCGCTACGGCCTCTGCCTGCCGGCGACCGACAAGTTCCTGGCCGCCCAGGTGCTCGAGCCGGGCGAGATGTTCCGCCCCGCCAAGGTGCCGAGGTCCTGGGAGCAGCTGCACGTCGGCGCCCGATCCGGCGCCGAGGCGCCCGTCCGGGACCTCGCGGCGGCGCTCGACGAGGCGATCGACCCGCTGCGCCGGCGCGGGCAGGGCCAGGGGATCGGCGTCACCTACGTCAAGCCCGAGTCGTGCAGCACGGCGCTGCGGGTGGAGCTGAAGGCCAGCCGCGGCCGGGAGCACGCCACCTGGCTGGCGCGCGTACTGTCCGACGAGACGCCCGGCCCCTACCTGCAGGAGCCCTACGCCCAGCACCAGGCGGACCTGTGGGCCAAGTCGATCGGGGTCGGCGTCGACGGCGCCATCCAGGCGATGCGGCTGGCGATCGCGGGCGAGGGCGACCCCTCCTATCTCGAGTACCTGCTCCGCTCCTACCGGACGACGATGACTGGAGGGCGCGCGTGATCACCACCGCCCGGACCGAGGCCGTCGCCGTCGTGGGCAGCCCGTCGAGCAACCGCGAGGTCACGCTCGACCTGCTCGGCGGCACCTCCAACTCCTCCCTGGTCGGCTCGATGATCTTCTTCGAGCAGGAGCTGGGGGACCGGCGCGAGCTGGCGCTCGGGACCGTCACCGAGGTGACCACCGTCAACCGCTGGCACGAGAACACCTCGATGCGCGGGGTGGTCAAGCAGGTCGGGCACCTGCCCAACCTGTCGGGCGTGGGCGACGTGCGCGACGCGCAGATCCGCGTCCAGGCCGTGTACCAGCGCCCGCACGACGCGCTCACCTTCTGCCAGGGCGGCGCGTCCCTGTCGATGTCGCCCGCGACCGGGCTGCACGTCTTCCCTGTCGACGACGAGGTGCTGCACGCGGTGCTCGCCGGCCACGACGACGACGTCTTCACCCTCGGGCGGATCCACCGGATGGACACCCTGCTGCCGCTGTCCATCGGGGACTTCTCCAGCGAGGAGGGCGGCTTCCACTCGGCGGTGTTCGGGCTCACCGGCTCGGGCAAGACCGCGCTCAGCTCCTACCTGCTGGCCGCGCAGATGCGCCACACCGGGATGGGGATCGTGATCGTCGACCCGCAGGGCCAGTGGTCGAGCCAGCGCGGCCTGCCGGTCAAGGTGCAGGACCTGGCGTGCGAGCTGGGGCGCGAGGTGGTCGTCCGCCGCATCGCCACCGACCTGCGCCTCAGCAAGGACGCCGGGCTGTTCGCCGAGCTGCTGGCCAAGACCCGCTTCTTCAAGGAGCTGGCGATCAAGCACCCTGCCAACATCGCCGACGCGGGCGCCGAGGTCGAGAAGTTCCTGCGCTCGCGCCGCACCTGGGACGAGGAGGAGAGCCGGCCGCTGCTGCAGGCGGTGCTGCGCAACTTCCTGGATCCCCAGGTCATCGCGCGGGTGTACGCCGGCCAGCAGCCGCAGGCGCGGGTCGTCGAGGCGGTCGAGGAGGTGCTCGACGACGCCGCCCGGCTGGCGCAGGTCGAGCGCTGGTTCGTGCCGATGCACTCGCTGTTCCGCCCGGTCAACCTGTCCGGCGGCGTCCGCCACAAGCTGTTCGGCGCGATCGCCAAGGTGTTCGAGCGCGCCGCCGGCCCGGCCCCGGGGGTCCCCGGGCCGCAGCCGCTGCTGATCCTGGACATGAGCGGCCGGGGCTTGGACGCCGGGCAGGAGCCGGCCGACGGCGAGCTGGGCGAGGACCCCGCCTCCCTGCTGGAGCAGGACCAGATCCAGGCGTGCATCCTGCGCCAGCTCGTCGGGGTGCTGAAGGCCGCCGCCGAGCGCAAGTACCGGGAGGGCGAGGACCTGCTCAACACCCTGGTCGTGTTCGACGAGGCGCACCGCTACGCGGCGCCGCCGCGGGGCGACACGCCCGCCGAGGTGGCCGACCTCTCGCGCGCCCTGGAGGGCTACGCCCGCGAGACCCGCAAGTACGGGATCGGCTGGTTCTTCATCACCCAGTCGATCGCCGGCCTCAACGTCGGGATCTGGGACCAGCTGTCGGTGCGGATCGTCGGCTACGGCCTGGGCGGGGCGGACCTGCGCCGGCTGGAGGAGCACGTCGACGACCCCGAGAGCCTCAAGCTCTACAAGAACTTCTCCCCGCCCAAGGCGACCAGCCCGCGCGTCTACCCGTTCATGCTCGTCGGGCCGGTGAGTCCGCTGTCGTTCACCAAGGCGCCGGTGTTCCTGTCCGCCTACACCGACCCCGCCGAGTTCCGCCTCGACAACCGCCACTGGATCGAGCGGCTGCACCGCGACGGCGTGCTGCGCCCCCACCCGCGCGGGCCCGCTGCCACCGCGAACGGCACGGCCCGCAACGGGTCGCCCGCCGACGGCACGGCCCGCAACGGTGGCGCCTGGAAGGGCGGGGCGACCAACGGCGCCGTGGCCGGCGGCCCCGCCACCGGCGCGCCGGCGCCGGTGACCACCCCTGCCGGCCCGCCGGCGGGCGAGGAGTTCCCGTTCTGAGCCGCGCGGCGGCTCACCCCGGGTCCGCGGTCCGGCCGGCACAATGGCGGGGTGCTGCTCAGCGAGATCGCGACCACCTCCGAGGACGTCGCCGCCACCCCCGCGCGGCTGGGGAAGGTGCAGCGGCTGGCCGCCTGCCTGGGCGGGCTGCGTCCCGGCGAGGTCGGCGTGGCCGTGGCGTTCCTCGCCGGCGAGCTGCGCCAGCGCCAGATCGGCGTCGGCTGGGCGTCGCTGCGCGAGCTGCCGGCGGCGGCCGCGGCGCCGACGCTGGAGGTCCTGGAGGCCGACGCCGCGTTCGAGCGCATCGGCGCGCGGACCGGCCCCGGCTCGCAGGGCGAGCGGCGCCGGCTGGTGGCCGAGCTGTTCGCGCGGGCGACCGAGCCGGAGCAGCGCTTCCTGTACCGGCTGCTCACCGGCGAGCTGCGCCAGGGCGCGCTGGACGGGGTGATGGTCGAGGCGGTCGCGCGCGCGGCGGGGGTGCCCGCGGCCGAGGTGCGCCGTGCCCTGATGCTGTGCGGCTCGCTCGGGCCGGTCGCCGCGGCCGCGCTGTCCGAGGGCGTGCCCGGCCTGCGCTCGTTCGGGCTCCGGCTCGGGCGGCCGCTGCACCCGATGCTCGCCCAGACGGCCACCGGGATCCGGGCGGCGATGGAGCGGCTCGGCCCGGCCGCGGTCGAGGCCAAGATCGACGGGATCCGCGTCCAGGTCCACCGCGACGGGGAGGAGGTGCGGGTGTTCACCCGCACCCTGGACGACGTGACCGCGCGCGTCCCGGAGATCGTCGAGGTCGTGCGGGCGCTCCCGGGCGGACCGCTGGTCCTGGACGGCGAGGCGATCGCGCTGCGCGCCGACGGGCGTCCGCACCCGTTCCAGGTCACCGCCGGCCGCGTCGGCAGCCGGTTGGAGGTCGAGCGCGTGCGCGCCGAGGTGCCGCTCACCCTGCTGCTGTTCGACGTGCTCCACGCCGGCGGGGAGGACCTGATCGACCGGCCCGGTGCCGAGCGTGACCTGGCGCTGGCGGCGGTCGTCCCCGAGGCCCTGCGCATGCCGCGGGTCGTGACCGGCGACCCCGAGGTCGCGGCGGCGTTCCTGCGCGACACGCTGGCGCGCGGGCACGAGGGCGTGATGGTGAAGTCGCTCACGGCGCCCTACGAGGCGGGCCGCCGCGGCGGCGGCTGGCTCAAGGTCAAGCCGCGGCACACCCTGGACCTGGTGGTGCTCGCGGCGGAGTGGGGGCACGGCCGCCGCCAGGGCTGGCTCAGCAACCTGCACCTGGGCGCGCGCGACCCGGAGGGCGGCGGGTTCGTGATGCTCGGCAAGACCTTCAAGGGCCTCACCGACGAGCTGCTGACCTGGCAGACGGCGCGGCTGCAGGAGCTGGCGACGGCGGGCGACTCCTGGGTGGTCCACGTCCGCCCCGAGCTGGTCGTCGAGGTCGCCTTCGACGGGGTGCAGACCAGCCCCCGCTACCCGGGCGGGGTGGCGCTGCGGTTCGCGCGCGTGCTGCGCTACCGCGAGGACAAGCGGGCCGACGAGGCCGACACGATCGAGTCCGTGCGGAAGCTGCGCCGGTCATGACGGCTCTAGGTCCTGGTTCAAAAGGGGGGTCGAGCCGAGGCGGAGTCCAAACGGCGGTCCGGCAAGGCGCCGGTTCGTCCGGATACCGGTGTTGTATCCGGACGGGACGGCAACGCCGCCGGTCGCCGTCCGGGCCCGCCGCAGGCCGGCCAGTGGCTTTGACACAGGCCCTAGACCGTCCGGCCGAGGAACGCGGCCAGCCGGTCGGCGGCGGTGGCGTCCGGCGGGGCCGGCCGCTCGACGCCGAACGGCCCGCCCCGGCGGCCGGCGGGCAGCGCGCTGCGGGCCAGGCCCAGGTAGGACTCGGCCAGCTCGGGGTCCAGGTCGGTGGACT
>DATFRI010000058.1:0-16217 GCA_035263405.1 Actinomycetes bacterium
GCCGCGAGGTCATCGGAGAGCTGCTGGATCCGCGGCTCGTGGCTCACCGGTGGGAACGGATAGGATGCGCTCGACGGTGGTTCGGTCGGGTCCTCGCCGCGGGCCCCGTGGACCTGGTACTGCTGCTCGGCCCAGGTGTAGTAGGGCTCCATGTCGTCGTAGCCGACCGGCCAGGCCGGGGAGACGCCGTCGTGGTGGCGAAGCTCGCCGAAGTCCTCGCGGCGCAGCCGGTACAGCGCCGCGCCGTAGAGCTTGGTGGCGCCGCCCACGAAGTAGTGGATCTGCGGCTGGAACGCCTTGCCCTGCTGGTCGTACCAGGTGTCGGGGGAGATGTAGCGGTTGTCGACGAAGACGTCCGTGGCGGACCAGTTCTGCGGCTCGCGCGGCAGCCAGCCGCCCCGCTCCAGCAGCAGGATGCGCTTGCCCGAGGGGGCGAGGTGGCGGGCGAGGGTGCCGCCGCCCGCGCCCGTGCCGACGATGACGACGTCGTAGGAGCTGGTCATGCGACTCCTCCGCCGTTCGGCGGCGCTGGTCCGCGCCGCGGCGTCGAGCAGGGCGTGACCTGGGCCGTGCTCATGACGCCACCCACGGCTCGTGCCAGCGGCCGTAGCCCGCCAGCAGCTGGTCGGCGGCGGCAGGCCCCCACGATCCCTTGGCGTACGGGTGGACCGGCGGCGGCGCGTCCAGCAGCGGCTGCAGGACCCGCCAGGCCTCCTGGACGGCGTCCTGGCGGGTGAACCGCGCGCTGTCGCCGACCATGGCGGCGTGCAGCAGCACCTCGTAGGGGGTGGCGCCCTCGCCCCCTTCCTGGGCGAACTCCACGTCGAGCCGGACCTGCTCGGGCTCGGGCGCGTCGCCGCGCTGGGCCTCCAGGGCCAGCCTGATGCCGGTCGTCGGGTCGAGCTTGACCACCACCTGGCCCGCCTCCGGCCGGCGACGCCCCCAGGCGCGGAAGTGCAGCCTCGGGGGCTCCCGGAAGACGATGCGCAGCTCGGTCTGGGTGATCGGCAGGCACTTGCCGGTGCGGATGAAGAACGGCACGCCGGACCAGCGCCAGTTGTCGATCTCCAGGCGGAGGGCGGCGTAGGTCTCGGTCGCGGAGTCCGCGGCGACCCCCGGGATCGCGCGGTAGCCGTCGTACTGGCCGCGCACGTAGTGGCGCGGATCGGCGTCCGGCATGCTCCGGAACACCGAGAACAGGGCGTCCTTGAGGGTGTCCGGGGCGCCGCCGGCGGGAGGCTCCATCGTCGCCGCGGCCACGACCTGCATCAGGTGGTTGACGACCACGTCCCGCAGCGCGCCCACGGGGTCGTAGAAGTGGCCGCGGTCCTCGACCCCGAAGCTCTCCGCCATCGTGATCTGCACGCTGGCCACGTGGTTGCGGTTCCAGATCGGCTCGAACATGGTGTTCGCGAACCGCAGGTAGAGGATCTCGGCCAGGCCCATCTTCCCCAGGAAGTGGTCGATGCGGTACAGCTGCGACTCGGCGATGTGGCGGTGGATCTCCTCGTTGAGGGCGCGGGCGGAGGCCAGGTCGTGGCCGAAGGGCTTCTCCACCACCACCCGGGCGGCACCGGTGAGGCCCGCCTCGGCCAGTCCCTTGACGACGGGGCCGAACAGGAAGGGGGGGATCTCGAGGTAGAAGACCGGCGTCCGCGCGTCCCCGATCGCGGCGGCGACCCGCTGGAAGGTCGCGGCGTCGGCGAAGTCGCCGGAGACGTACGACAGCCGCGCGGCGAAGCGCTCGAAGACCTGCTCGTCCAGCGGCTCGCCGGTGGCCTCGATCGCCTTGCGGGCGTGCCGGCGGAGGTCGTCGACCGACCAGTCGTCGACCGCGACCCCCACGATCGGACAGGCCAGGAGGCCGCGCCGCTCGAGCCGGTAGAGCGAACGGAACGTCATCACCTTCGCCAGGTCCCCGGTGATCCCGAAGACGACGAACACGTCGGCGGGGAGGGGGTGGTCGGCGGGCGCCCGACTGTCGGTCATGTCCAGACCTTCCTGTCGCCTCAGGGAATCAGTACGGGCTGGCCAGGCCCGGCGGGTGCTCGTGCGCGCCGCCGATCTCGTCGATCCGCCTCGCCAGCACGATGTCGGCAGGTGTCAGCGTGTTGCCGCTGCGCAGGGGGATCGCGACGGTCACCAGGTTGACGCGGATGTCGATCCACGGATGCTGGCCGGCCACCTCGGCCGCCCCCTCGGTCGAATCGCCGATGCGCTGGACGAACTGCATGGCCAACCGGAAGCTCTCGTGGACGAACAGCTTGGCGATGGCGTTGCGGGTCAGCTCCCAGCCCGGCAGCTGCCGCAGCGCGGCCTTGATCGCGGCCTCGTCGAGGACGTCCATGCCCGTTCCCCCGTCGATCCGGGTCGTCACGGTCCAGGCTGGCGGGTCGTCCGGGTTGCCGGCCGACCCGCCACGCGCGTCACCCATTCGACTCGAAGCCGTACGCCATCTCATCATCCCGATGGGATGAACCGGCACGCCGCGCCCCACGACCCGTGAGGGCGCGGCTCAGGACGGCAGCCGTCCGGGCGAGACGCCCCTGACCGGAGAGACCGCAGAGAAGGTCAAGGCCGCGGCGCTCGCCACCGGGCGGCCGGTGACACTCAATACACCACTCTCCCGACGCGACCTGCGCCGAGACCCTGCCCCCCGGGGCGACCAGAAGCGGCCCCATGCAATTCACATAAAACCCACAGAATGGCGGCCATGCTCGGACTCCTGGCAACCGGGCTCCGGCGGTCGCAATCCATTGGATCAAGGTTCGGTGGTCCGGTCGGAGCAGCAAACTTGACGTTCGGTCAATCGACCGCCTACCGTCGCGACTGGTACCACTCCAAAGATGGCGGCCATCCTCCAGGCATCAGCAGGCAGGTAGTCGGGTAGTCGTCGGCAGAACGTCCAACTGTGCCGAGTTCGGTCATGCGCTCACCGTGTCCGTACTGCAAATTGACCCAATCCCCCAAATGGCGGCTGGAAGTACTGTACCGCTGCCAGTTCGGTGAGCATCACCTGTCCATCGGTGCTGGTCTCAGAGGAGTGTGCTGCGATGCCAGGCCGTTCTCCAGGAGCCGATGCACCTGCCAAGCCCTCGCTGCGGTGGCGCAAGCCGGCGCACCGCCGCAGGCGCGCCGTGGCCACCCTGCTGGCCCTGTCCCTCGCCGTGGCCGGGTTGGCTGCGGCTGTGTACCAGGGGCCGCCGTCGGCCGGAGCCGCCGACGGTGCCAGCACGTTGGCTCCCAACGAGACGCTGAGCGCGAACCAGTCGCTCCGCTCGCCCAACGGGCAGTATGGGCTGTGGATGCAGGGCAACGGGAACCTGCTGCTGTCCGGGCCAGGCGATCAGGTCCTGTGGGCCAGCAACACCGAGGGGAACCCAGGCGCAAGGCTCCAGAACCAGCGCGACGACGGCAACATCGTCCTGGTGGCACCAGGTGACCGGCCGCTCTGGGACACCGAGACCTTCTGGAATCCTGGCACCGTGCTCCAGGTCGAAGACGACGGGAGCCTGATCGCCGTAGCACCAGGCGGCCGGCGCGTCTTTGCGATCAGTGCAGGGGTTCAAGCCCAGCAGCCTGCCGTCCAGCAGTCTGGAGGTGAGCCGCTTCGTTCCGTGAACGTCTTCAACAGCATCGCCAGGGGTGCCGACTGCTCGACACCCCATCCTGAGGGGGGGGTCGTCTGCAAGGACAATGGTGTCCCCGCCTTTGTCGTGACAGGCGACGAGGTGGGCTGTGATGTGCTCCGGGACGGAGACGGCGATGGCCTGGTCATCGCCAACTGCCGGCCCCGCGCGCCCGATGAGATCCCTGTCTTCAACGTCGTCGGCAGCTCAAGCATCGACAACGTCAAAGACGAGAGCGGTGGTCAGACAAGCATCGGTGGCTTCAACGCCGACTTCGCTGGCGGCACCGACGACTTCGACGACGGCCCGAGCGACGGCCCGAGCGACGGCCCGAGCGACGCGGCCGACGGCGGCGACGAGTGACCCGACGAGCGCTTGACCCGTCGCGGCGAGCCTCGTAGCCGCGCCCTGACCCCGTTGGAATTCGCCTAACGAATTTATGAGACCAGCTTGGCGGCTTTGCTGGAATGTTTGCCTTGGACGTCGGTTGATGGACTCGGCGCGCCGAAGAAGGCCCGACAGGCCGACTCGGATGTCGGCTGCGAAGCGGCAGAGGGGTGGAGGTGGGTGCTGCGGCCGACCCTCGTCACCCGACGTGGGTAGACTCGTTCGCAGGCCCGCATCCCGAGGGCAGGCCCGCATCCCGAGGCGAGGAGGGGCACGTGCTGCGTTCGAGGCTGGCCTCACTGCTCAGCGGTCGCCGACCGCTGTGGATCCTGCTGGCCTACCTGGTCCTGCCCATCGACCTGCTGCCCGATCTGCTGCCGCCGCTCGGCTTCGCCGACGACGCGACCATCGCCGCGGTCATGCTGGCCATCATGCTGCGTCGCCGGCTGTCGTCCGCCGGGGGGGCCCGGCGCGGCCGGGTGATCGACGGGCACGCCGAGGTCCTTCACGACGCCGCCGACGCCGGACGGTAGGAAGCTCGGGCGGGACGGCAGGCACACCGGGTGGGCGGTCGCCCGGGTGTCATACCCGCAGCGGCGTGCCCGGTCTGTCGTGAGCCTCCTCCGGCGGATCCGGGGCGAGCGCGGCGCAAGGGCATCCTGCGCCGACGCACCCTCGGCGGTCAGACGAGCCCGGCCCGCAGCGAGTCCAGGAACAGCCCGGCCAGGATCAGGGCCGTGGCGCCGGCACCGGCGGCCAGGGCCAGCCGCCGGGCGCTCCAGCGCTGGATCGAGATGCGGTCGCGGGCGGGAGCCAGCTCGCGGAAGCGGTCGAGCAGGGGCCGTCCGTCCCGCTTCAGCCTGGCCTGCAGCTCGGTCGGGATGGTGAGCCCGACCGCGGACGCGAAGGCCTCGCCCAGCTCCTCGGGGGTGAACACCAGCGTGGCGCGCGCGTAGACGCGCTCCGGGTCGGTCCGCAGCGCCAGGGTGAGCATGATGTTGGACAGGTCGACCGCCTGGCGCCACGGGGACGGGCGGACCTCCAGGCCGGAGACGTCGACGAGCTGGAGGTGGCCGTCGCGGACCAGCAGGTTGGCGGGCTTGATGTCGCGGTGGGCCACGCCGATGCGCCAGAACGTCCGCACCATCTGCAGACCCTCGTCGATCACCACCTCGTCCACCTGCGCGTCGCCGAGGTTGGTCGCGTTCTCGAAGAACTCGGTGACCAGCATGTACTCCTGGTTCGGGGTCAGCTCGACCAGGCCGTACGTGCGCGCGACCGGCACGCCGTTGTCGTCCAGCAGGCGCAGCGCGTAGTCCTCGTAGGCGGCCAGGCGGCGCACCGAGCCCATCGGCGTCTCGTCCTCGAGCTGGCCGTACAGGATCGTGCGCCCGAACCGGTACCAGCGGTCGGCCTGCTCGTGCCCGGTCGAGTAGATCTTGCCGAACGCGCGGCTGCCGTCCTGGAGCGTCATCCGCAGCGGGGACGACCCGCCCGAGCCCTCCAGCCCGAAGGCCTTCACCTCGGTCACCACCAGCCCCAGCTGGTCGGCCATGGCGCGCACGATCGCGGCGCCGCGCTCGCCGCCCAGCTCCAGGTGGGCGGCGTTGCCGGGCCTGCGGTAGCTGACGGGGAAGCCCTCCTCGGGGACCAGCCACCGGAACGTCACGGCCGCGACGGCGGGGGCCAGGACCGCCGCGTACGCCATGGCGGAGAGGTGGTCGGCCGCGAGGTACAGGTCGCCCAGGACGACCAGCACGAGCACCCCGAGGAACGTGGCGCGCAGGCGGCCGCGCGCCCGGCCGCGCGGCGCGAGCACGAACGCCATCGAGGCGAGCGTGACCGCCAGGACCGACACCCGCGTGGACGGGAACGCGTACGCCTCCCTGCTCACCAGGGCCGTGACCTCGGGGCGCGGGAGCGGCACGGCCAGCAGCCGGGCCACCACCCAGTCGGTGGCCACCAGCGTGGCCAGGAAGACCACCAGGTGCCGCAGGCGCCGGTACACCAGCAGCACCACGACGGTGGCCAGGCGCAGCGCCATCACGACGGCGAACGTGGTCAGCAGCGCGACGGCGTCGGCGACCCGGGTGAGCGCCGGCGTGCGCGCCTCGGCGAACCACCCGAGGACCGCCTGGTCGACCCGCTCGACCGCGTCGGTCGTGCGGACGAGCAGGTTCAGGCCCGCGCCGACCAGCAGCACCACGGCGAGGACCCACACCCACCTGGTCCAGTTGTCCTCCCGCGGCAGCGGCGGGGGCTCGCCGGACGGCCGGCGCCGCACCCGCTCGCCGAGGGCTGCAGCAGGCCGGCCGCCGGGCCCGCCCGAGCGCCGGGCACGCGGCGCGGCGCCCGGTGCCCCGGCGGCGCGGCCCGCGTGCCCGGGCGCCGCGCCCGGCCTGGATGCCATCGGCGGTCTCCTCCGCCCTACGGCCGCGCCTGCTCGGACCGCTCCCGCCGCCGCCATCGGCGCCTGGGCCTGGACTCGCGGGTGGCGGGCACGGGCTGGTCGCGGGTCAGGTCGGAGTCCATCACCTCGTGGCGGGTCAGGTAGGTGGACAGCCCGGCCTGGAGGATCGCGGCGGCCGGCAGCGCCAGGAACGCGCCGACCGGCCCGGCGACGCCGCCGCCGGCGATCACGGCGCCGAACGCGATGGCCGGGTGCATCGCCATGGTCCGGGCGGTGATCCGCGGGCCCAGGACGTAGTTCTCGAACTGCTGGTAGACGATCACGAAGGCGAGCAGGAACACGGCGTCCAGCGGGTCCTCCAGCAGCGCGACCAGCAGCGGCACGATGATCGCGAGGTAGGTGCCGACCACCGGGATGAACTGGGAGACGATCCCGACCCACAGCGCCAGCGGCAGCGCGAAGGGGATGCCGAGCAGCAGCAGCACGATGAAGGTGGCCACGGCGGAGAACGCGGCGAGCAGGATCCGCGAGTACAGGTACCCGCCGGTCTTGGCGATCGCCACGTCCCAGGCCCACAGCACCGTGCGCTGCCGCTCGACCGGGAGCACCGAGCAGACCGTCCGCCGCACCCGCGGCCCGTCGGCCACGAGGTAGAAGGTGAACAGCCCGATGGTGAACAGCATGAAGACCTTGGACACGACGCTCGCGCCGAGGCCGATGGCGTTGCCCGCGTACGAGCCGAGCGACGCGTCGGCGCCCTGGAGCTGCTTGCGCAGCGCGGCGGTGGACAGGGTGATCCCGAACCAGCGGTCGGTGTAGCGGCTGATCCGCGTCAGCCACCCGGGCAGGTCGTCGATCAGCCCCCGGACCTGGTCGACGACCAGCGGCACCATCGAGGCGACCAGGAGCCCGCCCAGCGCGAGCAGGACGACCAGGACCAGCCCTGTCGCGGCGCCGCGGCGCCAGCCCCGGGCGGCCAGCCAGTTCACCGCGGGCTCCAGCGCGAACGACAGGAACAGCGCCACCACCAGCATGAAGATCAGGTCGTGCAGGCGGACGAGGAGGAAGCGGATCGCGAGGATGCCGAAGAACGCCCCCACCAGCATGAGGATCACCTTGGGGATCCACGGCGGCATCGCGGTCGCCGCGGCCGGCGGGGACGCCGGCTCCGGCGGGGGCGGCGGCTCGGCCTCCGGCGTGAGCTGGGGCTGTGGGCCGGGTGGGGTCCGGGCGCCGGCGGCGGGTGCCACCTCGCCGGCGGCGGTGGGCGGGGCCTCGGCGGCGGCGCCGGGTGGCGCCGCGGTGACGGGCGGAGGCTCGGCGGCGGCCTTGGAGGGTGGCGTCCGGGGATCGTCGGTCGACGTGCTCATCACCGGTCTCCTGCGTCGCTCCTGCGTCGGGGTGCCCGGGCGGCGCGCGCCGCGACCCCGGCCAACCGTGGCCGAGTGCGGCGCCAGCGTCAACCATGTGGACCCCGGCGGTTGGTGTCCCCGGCCGCGACCAGGGAGGCTGCCTGCCGGGCGCTGCCGATCATGCGCACCCCCGGGAGCTTGCGGAACCATGCCCGCTGCCGGCGCGCGTGCGCGCGGGTGTGCTCGATGACCTCCCGCCCCACGGCGTCGAGGTCGGCGCGGTCGAGGTCGGCGACGCGCCTGCCCCGCGCCACGACCCGCTCGAAGAACTCGCGGTAGCCGATCGTCTGGAGCACCTGGTTGGGGTCGGGCCGCTCCCGGCGCGCCGCGCGGTCCAGGTCGTAGCGGGCGGCCAGCGAGCAGACCTCGTCGAACAGGCCGGCCTCCAGCTGCGCCGCCAGCCGGCGGGCGATCAGGTCGTCCAGCGCCCGCTGGCCGGGGTCCAGGCCGAGGACGACCCGGCGGACGCCCGGCGCGGCTTCGCCGCGCGCCGCCGACGCGCCCGACATGGCGGCGGCGAGCGCGTTGATGATCCCCTCGTAGTTGTTGGGGTGGACCCTCGCCGCCGCGCCGCGGTCCAGGCGCCGCAACGTCCGGTAGGCGTCGGCCGCCATGGCCCGCGGGAAGTCGCTGCGCAGCGACTGGCGGGTGGCGCCGGTCCGGTCGACGTGCCAGCCCTCCAGCAGCGCGCCGACGTACACGCCGGTGCCGCCGACGATCATCGGCACCCGCCCGTCGCGCAGCGCCTGGTCGACGACCGCCCTGGCGAGCGGGACGTACTCCTCCAGCTCGAGCTTGCGCACCGGCTCGGCGACGTCGATCAGCTCGTGGGGGATCCCCCGCATCTCCTCGGGCGTGGCCTTGGCCGTGCCGATGTCCATGTACCGGTAGACCTGCCGGGAGTCGGCGGAGACGACGACCGGCTCCAGGCCGAGGGTGCGGCGGATCCGGTGGGCCAGCTCGACCGACAGGCGCGTCTTGCCCGACGCGGTGGGGCCGTAGAGCGCGACGAGCAGCGGGGAGCCGCTCGGGGATGCCACCACGATCACCTCAGGGATCCGACACCACGCGCCGGCGCCGCCATGCTACCCGGTCCTCAGCGCCCGGCATCCGAGGCCGCGCCCGGAAGGACCGCGTCGTACACGCGCTGCACCGCGCGGGCCATGCGCCCGGCCGTGCGGGTCCTGGCCTGCTCGGCGGCCCGCTCGACCAGGCCGCGGCGCAGGGCGCCGTCGGTCATGAGGCGGTCGACCGCGGCGGCGAGGTCCGCGGCCCGCCCCGGCGGTACCAGGAGCCCGCCGAGCCCGTGCCCGACCAGGGCCGGGACGCCGCCGACCGCGGCGGCGACCACGGGCACGCGCCGGAGCTGGGCTTCGAGCACCACGCGCGGAGTGCCCTCGTCGTCGGACGGCAGGACGAGGGCGTCCAGCGCGCCGTACACCGCGTCCATGTCGTGGCGGAGCCCGGCGACGACGATCCGGTCGGCGGCCGGGGACGCCGCCACCGTCCGCTGCACCTCGGCCCGCAGGCTGCCGCCGCCGACGAGCACGAACTGCATCGACGGGACCCGCTCCCGCAGCCGCTCCGCGACGCGGATGAACAGGTCGGGGCGCTTCTCGCGCGACAGGCGCCCGACGAAGCCGACCAGCGGCTGCCGCCCGTGGACGCCGAACGCCGCCCGCACGCGGTGGCGTTCGGCGTCGGCGGGGCGGCCCGCGGGGGCGGGGACGCCGTTGGTGATCACGTGGACCGGCGCCCTCGGGACCCGTCGGCGCAGCAGCGCGGCGGCCGTCTCGGTGACCGCGATGAGCGCGGACGCCCGCCGCATGCACCACAGGTCGATCGCGCTCGTCATCCGGTGGCGCAGGTCGGGGGCGATGAGCCCGTGGCAGGTCATGACGCGGGGCTGCCCGCGGCGGCCGGGGAGCAGCAGGCGCGCCATGGCCGCGTAGTCGGCCTCGTCGCCGTGCGCGTGCACCAGGTCGGCGCCGAGCGCGGCCGGGAGCGCGGCCAGCCGCCGCCGGCGTCCGCGCCGCCGGGCGAGCGGGGCGTGGACCGTGACGCCAGCCTCGGCGGCGCGCAGCATGAAGTCCTCGCTGGCCTCCAGGGTCACCACGCCCGGCTCGCACAGGCCCTCCGCCGCCTGCGCGGCGCAGAGGTCGACGACGTGCAGGTCCGCGCCGCCGGTGGAGCCGGCCAGCTCGGGCCGGATGACGTGGAGCACGCGCACGGGCCGGCCGGTCATGACGGCATCCTCCCGCGTCGGCCCTCCCGCCGGTAGGTCCAGATCGAGGTGGGCGTGCCCAGCAGCCGCAGCCGGACGCGCCCGCCGGCGGGGCGCAGCCCGGCTGGGAGCACGCGCGCGGGGACCTCGGGCGCGAGCAGCACCACCTGGCCGCCCGGGCGCGTGACCCTGGTCAGCTCGGCGGTGACCTCGCGCAGCCAGTCGTCCACGGACCCGGCCACCTGGAACTGCCGCCCGAACGGCAGGTTCGTCACGGCCGCCTCGACGCTCCCGTCGGCCAGGTCCAGGTGGCGCGCGTCGCCCTCAGCGATCGCGGCGCCGGGGACGTTGGCGCGGGCGGCCCGGACCGCTTCCGGGTCGAGGTCCCGGCCGATCGTCCGCCAGCCGCGGGCGCGGGCCTCGGCCAGGATCGTGCCGGACCCGCAGCACGGGTCCAGCAGCGCCCCGCGCGGGTCGCCGGCCAGCCGGACCATGGCGGTGGCGACCGCCGGCCGCAGCGCGCCGCGGCGCTGCTCGGCCCTGCCGCCGTGCTGGCGCATGCGCTCGTCGCTCAGCCGTAGCCCGGCGATGAACCGGCCCGGCTGGTACTCGGCGATCCACAGCTCGACCTGCGCCGGGTCGGCGACCCGCCAGCGCGGCCGGTCACGGCCGACCGCCGCGGTCAGCGCGCGCCGCAGGTCGGTGCGCAGGAACGAGCGCTCCTGCAGCACCCTGGCGACCACCCGGAAGGTTGCCGCGGCCGGCAGCGGCCGCCCGGTGGCGGCGGCGCGGACCGACAGGGCGCGCTCGGCGCGCTGCCGCCGCCAGACGCGGCCGGCGATCCAGTCGGGCCGGTCGCCCTCGGCCCGCAGCGTCCGGCCGACCTCGGCGAACACGTCCTCGGCGAGCGCCAGCCCCAGCGCGGCCGCCTGGCGGCCGCGCTCGGCGTCCAAGAGCACCACGTCCGACCGGCCGTCGTTGCCGGTCGCCGTCGCGGTCAGCCCGTCGACGCCGACGATCTCGTCGCGGAGCAGCCCGCCGAGGCCCGGGACGGTCAGGGCGAGCATCCGCGTCATGGGGCGCGTCAGGTCCCCGCCAGGCGGTCGACGACCGGGGCGAAGGCCTCCATGTCGGCGTCGGCGACCACCAGGTAGGAGAACCCGTAGCGGTCCCGGCGGGACCGCAGCTCCTCGGCCACCTGCTCGGGCGGGCCGGCCGCGACCGAGGGCATCTCCAGCACCAGCTCCCCCGCCGCGGCGCCCCAGCCCTGCTCGGCCGCGAACCGCTCCGCCGCCGCGCGCCGGTCCGCGCCGGGCGCCACCGCCAGGACCAGGCTCAGCTCCACCTCGCGCGAGCGCGCCTCCGCGGCCTGCCGCACCCGCTCCGCCTTGCGGCCGACCGTCTCCGGCGAGCGCTCCGACAGCTCCCCGGAGATCTCCCCGGCGGGCAGCGCTCTCGGGAGGATCCCGGCGATGTCGGCCTCGCGCCCGGCGATCCCCAGCATCCGCGGGCTGCCCGCGCCGACCAGGATCGGCGGGTGCGGCCGCTGCACCGGCGCGGGGAAGCCGGCGATGCCCTCCACCGTGTAGTGCCCGCCCGCGAAGCTGAACTCGGACCCGGCCAGCAGCCCCTTGATGACCTGGAGGGACTCCTCCAGCCGGTCGACCCGCACCGCCGGGTCGTCGAACCGCAGGCCGGCCCGCCGGTACTCGGCGCGCAGCCAGCCGGCTCCGATGCCCAGCTCGAAGCGCCCCTCGGAGAGCACGTCCAGCGTCGCGACCTCCTTGGCCAGCAGCACCGGATGCCGGTGGTCGTTGTCGAGCACCAGGGTGCCGACCCGCAGCGTCCGTGTGGCTTCGGCGGCCGCCGCCAGCGCCACCATGGGCGCGAGCTGGTCGCCGAACGCCTCGGGCACGAAGTGGTCGCGCAGCAGCAGGGTCGAGTAGCCCAGCGCCTCGGCGCGGCGCGCCCCGTCCAGCAGCCGCTCCCGGGAGACGCTCCGCTCGCCGATCACCCCGAACCGGAACGGCCGTCGTCCTCCACCCATGCGCGCTCCTCCACCGGCCACCGCGACCAGACCAGACCAGACCAGACCAGACCGCAATGCTGGCATCCGCCGAGGACCGGCCCCAACCCGTGGCACGACGGAGGGTGGCGGATGGTGACGATCCGCACTCTCTGGACAAGTGGCAGAATGCGCGCTATGAGCCCCGACCGCCGCGGCCCTGAGCAGCCGGGGGTGCCCCCCCGGGCCGGCTCACGCGCGCCCTCCGCGGAGCCGGCGCTCGAGGGCCTGTACGCCGAGCTGCTGCACGCGTTCGCGCCCCTGGCCCGGGAGACCGACCCGATGGCCGTCGAGCTGGCCACCTCGGACGTGCTCGGGTCGTGGTGGAACCGCCTGCCGCCCGGCGAGGACCCCGATCGCCTCGTCGGGCTCGGCGCGGTCGGGTACGCCGCCCGCTGCCGGACCCCCGAGGCGCTGGCGCTCCTGCGCGCGCTGGCCGCGGTCGCCTCGGCCGAGACGGTCCGCTCGGCGGCCGCCGAGGCGGCGGCGACCCTGGCCGGGTCCGGCGTGGCCGAGCCCCCCTGGTCGGCGACGATCGGCAGGGTGCGGCAGGGGGACTGCTGGCGGCTCGGGGACGTGTACGGGGATCAGGCGAGCCTGCTGTGCGAGTTCGGCTACGGCGGGCGCCGGCACGGCGTGGTCGCGCTGCTCGACTTCAACCACCTGAGCGGGTGGGTCAAGGACGTGCTCGTCACCGACGAGCCGGCGCGGGTGCTGCGCGCGCTGCGCGCGGCCGCCTCGTCGGAGCCGCTGACGACGCTGGAGCAGGTCGACCCCGTGCAGGCCCGCCGCCTGCTCGAGGACGGCTTCGCCGCGACCGACATGACCTGGCTGCCGGACGTCGGCGAGGAGTTCCGGCGGTTCCGCGCGCTGGCCCTGGCCCGCTGCCGGGCCATGCCGCCACCCGACCGGCCGGCCCGGCCGGAGCCCGCACCCGGCGAGGCCGACCGTGAGGCGATCGTCGAGGAGTTCCTCTCCTCCCCGCACGGCCGGGCGCTGCCCGACGCCGAGGCGGCCCGCCTCGGCGCGTGGCTGCTGGTGGACTTCGGCGCCGACCACGACGGCGGCAGGCCGCTGCGGGTGAGCCCGGCCAAGACCGAGGCGTTCCTGCACGACTGGGTGCCCCGCAGGGCCGCCCTGGACCCCGCCGCCGTGGCCGCGATCCCCCCCGTGGTGCTCGCCTGGGTCCGCTGGGCCGGCGCGCGCGCCGGGCTGCCGCCGGCCGCCCTGGACGAGGTGGTCGCGGTCGCGACCGAGTGCGGCGGCCACTTCGCCCAGGCGTACGAGGACGGCGCCGCCGCGCCCGCGCTGCTCCTGGAGGGCATGGACGCCGCCATCGGCCCCGAGGAGCTGCGCGCGGCGGTGGCGCGCCGGCTGGCCGCCCTGCCGGCGCGCGCCGCGCCGGCGGCCGCGGGCGGGAAGGCGACCGCGCCCGGATCCCCCGAACGACCGGGCGCAGCCGCGGGCGCGCGCCCCGCCACGGCCGTGTACCAGGTCAAGGTGACCCTGCGCGGGTCGAAGCCGCCGATCTGGCGGCGGCTGCGGCTGCCGGCCGGCACGACCCTGCGCCAGCTCCACGAGGTCATCCAGGTCGCGTTCGGCTGGACCGGCGCGCACCTGCACAGCTTCGACACGGCCGGCCGCGCCTTCGCCGACCCGGCCTCCGAGCTGGAGGGCGCCGGCGACGAGCGGCGCGCAAGCCTGCTCCAGGTGGCCCCCGCTGCGGGGGCGCGCCTGGGCTACACGTACGACTTCGGCGACGGCTGGGAGCACGACATCGCGGTCGAGAAGGTCCTGCCGCCGGACGGGGTGCGGCACGCGGTGTGCGTCACCGGCCGCCGCGCCGGACCTCCCGAGGACTGCGGCGGGGTCCAGGGCCACCAGGCGCTGTGCGAGGTCCTGGCCGATCCGGGCCATCCCGAGCACGCCGACCGGCTGGAGTGGCTCGGGGCGCCGTACGACCCGGCCGCGTTCGCCCGGGACGACGTGAACGGCAGGCTCGCGCGGATGCCGCTCGGCTGAGCGCGGCCCGGCGGCGCCGGCGGCGCGACCCCGGCGGACCGTTACGAGCACGGCGATGTCGGGGTACCGTAGGCGCATGTGCGGACGATTCAGCGCCACCACGCAGCCGTCGCTGCTCGCCAAGCGGTTCCAGGCCCAGCTCGTGGCCGGCGAGGGCTACCAGCCGAGCTGGAACGTCGCCCCCAGCACCGACGTCCTGGTCGTCGCCGCCAGCGACGAGGGCGCCCGGCAGCTCCGCGCGCTGCGCTGGGGCCTGGTGCCCAAGTGGGCCAAGGACCTCTCGGCCGGCAACCGGCTGATCAACCTGCGCTCGGAGACCGTGCGCGACAAGCCGACCTGGCGGCGCCTGCTCGCCCGGCACCGCGGCCTGCTGCCGATCGACGGGTTCTACGAGTGGCAGAACCTCGGCAAGGGGCGCGGCAAGCAGCCGTTCTACATCACCGCCCGCGACGGGCAGCCGCTCGCCCTCGCGGTCCTGTGGGACACCTGGCACGACAAGGGCGAGGACGGGGACGGCGAGCAGCAGGTGGAGACCTGCACGATCCTCACGACCACCCCCAACGAGCTGCTCTCCTCCATCCACGACCGGATGCCGGTGATCATCCCGCCCGAGCGCTGGGACACCTGGCTGGACCCGGACAACACCGACGTCGACGCGCTCTCCGGGCTGCTGGTCGCCGCCCCGGAGGACCTGCTGGCCCTGTGGCCGGTGGATCCGTCGGTCGGCAACACGCGCAACAACCACCCCGATCTCACCCGGCCGCTGGAGGGCCACGAGGGCCGCACCGGCGGCGAGGCGCCGGGCGCCGAGGGCTCGGGCGGCAAGGGCGACTCCGGGTAGCGCGCGTGCAGTACGAGATCCTCGCGGAGGCGTACCGGGACCTTGAGGCCGCGACGGCCCGGCTGACGCTCATCGACCGGCTCGCCGAGCTGGTCGCGCAGACGCCGGACCCCCTGCTGCCCACGGTGGCGCTGCTGTGCCAGGGCCAGATCGCGCCGGAGTTCACCGGCATCGAGATCGGCCTGGCCGACAAGCTGGCCGCCCGGGCCGTCGCCACGGCCGCCGGGATGGAGGCCGGGGACGTCCTGGTGGTCGTGCGCGACACCGGCGACATCGGGCTCGCCGCCGAGCGGCTGCTGGCCGGGACCGCCGCCGGGCGGCCGGCGACCCTGGACGTCGCGACCGTGTTCGGCGCCCTCCACCAGATCGCCGAGGCGGCCGGCACCGGCTCGCAGACCCGCAAGCTCGCGCTCCTCGCCGAGCTGCTCGGGCAGGCCACGCCGCTGGAGGCGCGCTACCTGCTGCGCACCGTCACCGGCACCCTGCGGCTCGGCGTCGGCACCCCCACGATCCTGGACGCCCTCGCCCAGGTCCACACCGGCGACCGCCGCAACCGCCCGGTGCTGGAGCGGGCCTACAACATCTGCTCCGACCTCGGCCTGGTCGCCGCGACCCTGGTCGCGGGCGGGCTGGCGGCGGTCGAGGAGATCCACGTCCGCCCGGGCAACCCCGTCCGGGCCATGCTCGCCCAGCGACTGTCGGACGCCGGCGAGGTGCTCGCCAAGCTCGGCGGGAGCTGCGCGGCCGAGTACAAGTACGACGGCGTCCGCGTCCAGGTTCACCGCACCGCCGACGGCGAGCTGGAGCTGTTCACCCGCCGGCTGGAGCGCGTCACCCCGCAGTTCCCCGACGTCGTCGAGCTGCTTACCACCGGGCTCGCCCCCGGCGAGACGATCCTGGAGGGCGAGATCGTCGCCGCCGACCCGGCCAGCGGCGAGCTGCGGCCCTTCCAGGAGGTCATGCACCGCCGCCGCAAGTACGGCATCACCGAGGCGATCGACGAGTGGCCGGTCAGCCTGTTCTGCTTCGAGCTGCTGTACGCGGGCGGCCAGGACCTCACCCGGCTCCCCTACACGCAGCGGCGGGCGCGGCTGGAGCAGGCCGTCACGCCCTCGGCGCGGCTGCGGCTGGCGACCGCCTCGCGGGTTGAGGACGCCGCCGCGCTGGACGCCTGCTTCGAGCAGGCCGTCGCCGACGGCTGCGAGGGGCTGCTGTGCAAGTCGCTGG
>DATFRI010000059.1:0-18106 GCA_035263405.1 Actinomycetes bacterium
GCCCAACGTCGAGGGGCGCGGCGAGATCCCGCTGCGGGAGCTGGTGCGCAACGCCCTGCGCATGCGGCCCGACCGGATCGTGGTCGGCGAGGTCCGGGGCGCCGAGGTCCTGGACATGCTCCAGGCGGCGAACACCGGCCATGGCGGCCTGCTCACCACCCTGCACGCGGGTGGCCCGGACGAGGTGCCGTCGCGCCTGGAGGCGATGGCGATGACCGCCCCTGGCGCGGTGCTCCCGGTCGTCCGCCAGCTCATCGGCGCGCTGCACGCGGTGGTCCACCTCGAACGCGGCCCCGCGGGGCGGCGGATCGCCGCGATCGCCGAGCTGCGGTCCGACGGCACGGAGCGGGCGTGTGCGCTGCCGGTGCGGCTGCCCGGGCCGTCGGGGCTGGTGGGCACGGGCCGCGTTCCCGCGTGGGCCGGGTTGCTCCCGGCACCGACGCTGCGCTGCTGGGCCGCCGGCGCGGGAGCGTCCGTGACCGTCCTGCGACCGGGTCGGGAGTGACGATGCGCCTCCCGTACCTGCTCGTGGCACTCGTGCTGGTCGTCCTCGCGATGCTGAGCCTCCGGTCGGGCCGTCGGCCCGCGGGAACCCGCGTCACCTCGCCGCCGGCCGGCGGCGAGGGCGGCCAGGGAACCCGCGGGCGCTCCGCGGCTCGCGGTCGGGGGCTTCCCGGTCCCACGGCGGCGGGCAGGTCGGTCGCTGTTGCCGCGCTCACCCGTCGGCGGGCCGCCCTGGCGGCAGGCGTGGGGCGCGCGCGGCGGGACCGGGCGCTGGAGGCGGCCGTCCCGGAGGTGCTCGACGTGCTGCGGGCCACGATCGCCGCCGGTGCCGGCCCGGCGCAGGCGCTCGCGGCCGCGCGCGACGCCGCCGGCGGCGGGCCGCTCGCGGCCGTGCTCGACGCCGCCGTCGACGCGCAGGTGCTCGGGGCGCCGGTCGGTCGCGCACTCGTCGAGGCCGCAGGGGGGTCGCGACCGGCGGAGCTTCGGGCCGCCGGCGAGGCGCTGGATCTGGCGGAGCTGACCGGCGCTCCGCCCGGCCGGGTGCTCGCGGGGGTCGCGCTCGCCGCGGCGGACCGCGTCCGCGGCAGGCAGGCGCTGCAGGCGGCGACCGCCGAGGCGCGTCTGTCCGCGCAGGTGCTCGCCGCGCTCGGCCCGTCGTTCGCCGTGATCCTCGCCGCCGTCGCGCCGCACCAGACCGCCTTCCTGGTGCGGGAGCGGGCGGGCTGGCTCGTGCTCGCCGCCGCGGTGGCGCTCGAGGCGGCCGGGGTCCTGTGGGCCGCGCGCATCGTCGGGAGCGGCCGGGAGCCTGTGGGCCGCGCACGTCGTCGGAGGCCGTGGCCGACCCGGCGGGCGGCGGCCGCGGGTCTGGCCGTCACGGCGGGTGCCGGCACCGCAGGTCAGGTGCTGGCGGGGCCCCGGTTCGGGATCGTGCTCGCGCTGGCCGGAGCGGCCGCGGCGCTCCTGCCGCTCGTGCGGCGGCGCCGGGCCGAGGCCGCCGGGGCGGCGGCCCGCGTCCGGGCGGCGCCAGCCGTCGTGGACCTGCTGGCGGCGTGCCTCGCGGCGGGGTTGAACGGGCATCGCGCGCTGCTGCACGTGGCCGGCCGCGTGCCCGCGGCGCTCGCCGAGGACTTCCGTCCGGTCGCCGCCGACCTGCATCTGGGCCGGGCTCCTGGCGCGACCCTGCGCGCCCTGGCGGAGCGGCGCGGCCTCGAGGAGCTGCGGGCCGCGGCCGGCGCGCTGGAGGCCGCCGAGCGCTGGGGGACGCCGCCCGCCGAGGCGCTCGCCGCCCGCGCCGAGGCCCTCCGGACACGCCTGCGCCTGGAGGCCGAGGCGGCAGCCGGCCGAGCGGCGGTCCGTCTCACCTTCCCCCTGATCCTCTGCTTCCTCCCTTCGTTCGTCCTCGTCACCGTCGTCCCCATGCTCGCCGAGGCCGTCCGTTCGCTCGACCTGTAGCGGTCGCTCGTTCCCGGCGGCCCGCGCCAAGGAGCTGTCCCGATGTCCCATCGTCCCGGTCCGGCCCGTGGGCCGGACCGCCCCACCCCGCCTCTCCGCAGCGGCCGCCCGCCACGCCTGCGCCTGCGCTGGCGGCCATGGATCCACCCCGAGCGGGGCAGCCAGACCATGGAGTACGCCCTGCTGCTGATCGTCGCGGCGACGATCGCGGTCCTGGCCCTGAGCTGGGCCCGCCAAGGCGCGATCAAGGACCTCCTGGACGCGGTGCTGGACAAGGTCCAGGACCTGTTCGGGATCGGGTAGCCGTGACCGCGAGTGACGAGCGCGGCGCGGTCACGCTGGAGCTTGCCGCCGCGATCCCGCTGCTCGCGGCGTTCACGGTCACGCTCGTCGGGGTGGTGGCCCTGGCCGGCTCCCAGCTCCTCGCGCAGGGCGCCGCCCGCGAGGGCGCCCGGCAGGCCGCGATCGGCGGGAGCGGGCGCACCGCCGTCGCAGCCGCCCGCGCCGCGCTGCCGCCGGGCAGGCAGGCGGCCGTGCGGGTGCTCCGTCCGGCCCCCGGCCTGGTTCGCGTGGAGGTGCGCCTGTGGGCGCGCCTGTTCCCCGGCGGCCGGGTCGAGCTGACCGCGGCCGCGGTCGCGGCCGTCGAGCCGGCCCCGGAGCCCGCCGCCGAACCGGCGACGCCGCCAGCCCGACCGGCCCCGACCAGCCCGCCGGCCTCGCCGTGAGCGGCCGGCCGGGGCTCACGGCGGACCAGTCCGGGCATCGGCCCGCTCCGCCGGGCGCGGGGGTCCGCCGCCGGCGCGCCTGGGCCATCCCGGTCGGGCGCGACCGGCGCCAGGACGGTTCGGCGCTGGTCGTCGCGCTCGCGTTCGCGCTGGTGGTCGTGCTGACCGCCATGGCGGCGATCGACGTCGGCGGGCTGGTCGTGGCCAGAGCCGGTGTCCAGACGGCGGCCGATCTCGCCGCGCTGGCCGCGCTGACCCCGGGCCCCGCTCCGCCGCGGCAGGCCGCCGAGGCCGTCGCGGCGGCCAACCGCGCCCGGCTGGCGTCCTGCGACTGCGAGGGCGAGGAGGCCGTGGTCCGGGTCGAGCGCGTGGTCCGGCTGCTGCCCGCCGGTCCGTCGGTGCGGCTGCCTGCGCGCGCCAGAGCGATCCTCCCCGTGCGCCCGCTGTTCCCTGCGGCGCCCGGCGGCGGTGGGGCCGGCGGGCAGGCCGGCGGCGCGGCGTTCGGGAGCGATGACACCGGTGCGGGGGTCGCCGGAGCTCGGGCGCTGCTCCACGACCCGCGGCTGGTGCTCAGCCCGAACGCCCGCGGTGACCTGGCCGCGGGGCGCGTGGACCGGCGGCTGCTCGGGCTGCTCGCCGCGATCCTGCGGCGACACCGGGTGGCGGTGGGCGTGTTCCGGACGGGGCATTCGCGCTTCGTCGCGGGGACCACCGTGGTCTCCAAGCACGCCCACGGCCGAGCGATGGACATCTTCGAGGTGGACGGCGGTCTCGTGCGGCGCGGCCACACGCCTTCGCTGGAGCTGGTCAGGTGGCTCGCCGGCCTCCGGGGCCCGCGTCGTCCGAGCGAGGTCGGCAGCCCGTTCCCGCAGTTCGAGGAGGTGCCGGGCCACTTCAGCAACCGCGCGCACCTCGACCACGTGCACATCGCGGTCGGATGACCGACCGCCGCCTCGTCCGGCGACTCCGGTGGACACCGGGCGGCGATCACCCCGGCGGGTGGCGAGCCTGCCGGGTTCGCGTTCGCCAGGTCGGGCGGCCCGCTCCGTGGCCGGTCGTGGCGCCGGTCGGGCGGGCTGCCCGACAGCGGGTCGGGCGGCTGCTCAGCGGCCGGTCGAGGACGAGTCGATCTCCTCGTCGGCGCGCTCGTGCCTGCCGTGCCGGTCGCCCTTGTCGGGCCCCTCCGGCGAGTCCGGGGAGTCCGGTGTGCGGGGGCGGCTGCCGGTCGCGGCGGGCGGCGGCGCATCGCCCGGGGGGGCGGTCGCGGCGGGCGGCGGCGAGTCGGCCGAGGTGTTCACCCTGCCGGCCGCGACCGGGGCCTCGCCCCGCTCCGGCTCGCCGGACGCGGTCCCGCGCGATGCGGGCTCGGTGGCCGCGGTCGCCGGCCGCGCGCTCCTGGCGCCGCGTGCGCGGCGGGGCAGGCCCTCCGTCGGTGCGGGCGGGACGGCCGCGGGGAGCGGTCCGTCGGCTGCGCGGGGACGCTGGGTGCGCAGCGTGGCGTTCTCGCGCTCCAGGTCGGCGATGCGGTCCTCCAGCTCGTGGTGGCTGGAGCGCAGCTCGCGGCGGCGGACCCGGCGCCGGCCCGACGCGGCCACCGAGAACAGCAGCAGGCAGGTGATGACCGCGCCGAGCGCCGCGGCCATGATCAGGAGCGCGCCGGCGGTGAACCCGGTGAGGGCCTGACCGAACAGGTTGAGCGTCGCGGCGTCGGCGTTCTCGACGACGGCGTCGGCGAGGACGACGCCACAGAGCACGGCGAGGATCAGGAGCAGGGCACCCATGACGATACCTCCGGTGGGTCCGGCTGTTCAGGTGTCGTGTGTCTGCCCCTTCACGACCTTGTGAAACGGGCTGCAGCCTGCCCGTCACCCTCCGTGGCGGGTGCGGGCGGCGCGGAGGGCCAGGCGCGCTGCTTCCGCGGCGTCGTCGACGTGCGGGAACGCCTCGACCGGGCGTGCCTGGAGCGCGAGCGACCAGGTTGCCAGCCCGACCACGGGCACCCCCAGGCGCAGGGCGATCGCGATCTCCGACAACGTCCCGTACCCCCCGCCGACCGCCACCAGGGCGTCGCTCGCCCGGACCAGCAGCAGGTTGCGGCCCTGCCCCAGGCCCGTAGGGAGCGTCACGCTCAGGTACGGGTTCCCCTCGTCGCGGCGGTCGCCGGGCAGCAGGCCGATGGTGGTCCCGCCCGCGCCGCGGGCGCCGCGGCAGACCGCGGCCATCGCGCCCGGGCCGCCGCCGCAGACCAGCGTCGCGCCCGCCTCGGCGAGGTGCCGGCCGAGTGCCTCGGCGAGCGCCGCCACCCGCGCGTCCGGCTGCGAGGCGGCGGCGACCCCGATGGAGACGGTCATGCGCTCGCGTCCGGTCGGGCGGTGGCCGCGTCGCCGGGACGGGCGCGGGACGGCGCCACCGCCCGCAGGTCCCCCTGCAGGTCCCGGAGGTCGCGCAGCAGCTCGCGCAGGAGCCGGACGGCGCCCTGCTTGTCCAGCGGCGAGTTGCCGTTGCCGCACTTGGGGGAGTGCACGCAGGAGGGGCAGCCGGTCTCGCACGGGCAGGCCGCGACGGTCTCGCAGGTGGCGTCGAGGTGGTCGCGCGCCACCGCGAAGCCCCGCTCGGCGATGCCGGCGCCGCCCGGGTGCCCGTCGTAGACGAAGATCGTGGCCGCTCCCGTATCGGGGTGGTGGGCGGTGGACTGCCCGCCGACGTCCCAGCGGTCGCACAGCGCGAACAGGGGCAGCAGGCCGATCTCGGCATGCTCCGCGGCGTGCGCGGAACCGGGGACCTCGTGCGGGGAGAGCTGTGCCGCGGCGAGCAGCTCGGGGCCGAGCGCCTGCCAGAGCGCGACCGTGACCAGCCGGCTCGGCGGCAGCTCCAGCGTCTCGGACCCGAGCAGCTCGCCGGTGCCGATCCGGCGGCGGTCGTACCCGGTCACCTGGCTGGTGACCGCGACCCGCCCGAGCGCCAGCGCCGCGCGCGGCAGCTCCACCGTGACCTGCGGCTCGACCACGCGCAGGTCGACGTCCTCCCTGGGCTGGGTGTACTCGCCGCCGTCGTAAGGCTCGACCAGCGCGGTGCCGGCCGTGAGGTCCAGCTCCAGCGTCCGGAAGGCCTCGCCCTGGTGCAGGTAGACCGCGCCGGGGTGGACGGTCGACGGCGCTCGCGCCTGGTCGACGGTTCCGAGGAGCTGCCCGCTGCCGGCGTCCACGATCGTGACGGGCGGGCCGCCCGCGTTGCGCAGCGTGATGCCGGCGGCGGGGCTGCGGCCGCCGGCGGGGCGCAGCCCCCCGCGGGCGTGGCGCAGGACGGCCTGGGCGACCAGCTCGTCGGCGACGGCGGCGGCGTTCCCGCCGAACAGGTCGAGGTCCTCGGCGGTCAGGGGCGCCTCGTACGCCGCGCACGCCAGGTGCGGCCCGAGCACGTACGGGTTGCCGGGATCGACCAGGGCGCCCTCGTGCGGCCGGCCGAACAGGTCGGCGGGGTGGTGCAGCAGGTAGGCGTCGAGCGGGTCGTCCGCGCCGACGAGCACGGCCAGCGCGGGGGTGGCCTGCCGCCCCGCCCGGCCGGCCTGCTGCCACAGCGACGCGACCGTGCCCGGGAACCCGTCGAGCACCACCGCGTCGAGCCCGCCGATGTCGACCCCCAGCTCCAGCGCGTTCGTGGCGGCGACGCCGGTCAGCTCGCCGCTGGTCAGCCCCCGCTCCAGGGCGCGCCGCTCCTCCGGGAGGTATCCCGCCCGGTAGGCGCGTACGCGCTCGGCGAGTGCCGGGTCGGTCTCGGCCAGCCGCCGGCGGGCGCCCCCGGCGACCAGCTCGGCGGCGCGCCGCGAGCGGGTGAAGCAGAGGGTGCGCACGCCTCGGGCCACCCCGCCGGCGAGCCAGTCGGCCGCCTCGCGGTTGGCGCTGCGGCGCCGGCCGGTCGCCTCGTCGAGCAGCGGCGGCTCCCACAACGCGAAGGTGAGCGGCCCGCGCGGTGAGCCGTCCTGGGTGACCGCCTCGACCTCCAGCCCCGTCAGCCGGGACGCCAGCTCGGCGGGGTTGCCGAGGGTCGCGGACGCGAGCACGATCACCGGCTCGGCGCCGTGGCGCCCGGCGATGCGGCGCAGCCGCCGCAGCACGAGCGCGACGTGCGCGCCGAACACGCCCTTGAGGGTGTGCGCCTCGTCGATCACGACGTGGCGCAGGCCCGCGAGGAACGGCGCCCAGCGCTCGTGGTTGGGAAGGATTCCCTGGTGGAGCATGTCCGGGTTGGTGAGCACGAGGTTGGCGTTGCGGCGCACCAGGGCCCGCTCGTCGGTCGGGGTGTCGCCGTCGTAGGTGGCGGCGCGGACCCCGGTGAGCGCGAACGAGCGCACGCTGCGCAGCTGGTCCTGCGCGAGCGCCTTGGTGGGCGACAGGTACAGCGCCCGTGCGCGGGGGTCGCCCAGCAGCGCCTCGAACACCGGCAGCAGGTAGCACAGGCTCTTGCCGGAGGCGGTGCCGGTCGCCACGACCACGGGGCTGCCGGCACGGACGAGGGCGAGCGCGGCCGCCTGGTGGGTCCACAGCGACGTGATGCCCCGGGCCCGCAACCGGCCGGCGAGCAGCGGCGGCAGGTCGTCGGGCAGCGGGACCACGCGCGCGCCGCGCGCGGGCAGCCGCTCGAGGTGGACGAGCTGGTCCCGGTAGCCGGGGTCGCCGGTCAGCCGGTGGAGCAGCTCGGCCGGTTCGGTCAGCATCCGGCCATGGTAGGGCGCGAGCGCCACGCTCGATCCCGCCCCGCCCGGTCGGGGAGTCCCGCCAGGGAGCCTCGCCCCCGGAGCGCCCCGCCGCACGAACCGGCCTCCGGTCGCGGGAACCGGGCCCGGGCCCGCGCGAACCGGCTCCCGGAGCGGAGCTAGTTCCCCAGGCGGCCGTCGCGGGCGTCGGCGAGCAGCCGGTGCGCGCCCGGCGCGAGCCGCACGATCGAGGCTCCGCCGGCATTGCCGGCGCCGCCGGGCAGGACCACGTTGCGGATGCCGGAGGGCGGGATCCTGGCGGCCACCAGCGCCAGGCGGAGCTGCTCGGTGAACGGCAGGTCGAGCCGGACCTCCCGCCGGGCCGCCGCCAGCCAGCGCATCAGGGTGGTGGGGTCGCGCTTGAGCTGCTCCTGGAACGTGGCGAGCCCGCCGACCAGCACCTGGCCCTGGTGCTCGGAGCGGGTGAAGTCGCCGCCGGGGACGCTCTTGCGCGCGCGGGAGAACGCCAGCGCCCGCGGGCCGCTGAGCTTCTGCCTGCCGGGCCGGATGTCCGCGCCCGCCGCGTGGTCGACGACCGCGCGCTCGACGTTCACCCGCACGCCGCCGACCGCGTTGACGAGATCGGTGAGGCCGTCGAAGGACGTGAGCGCGTAGTAGTCGATCCTGATGCCGCTGTACTGCTCGACGGTCCTGACCAGCAGCGGCGGTCCGCCGTAGACCATGGCCGAGTTGATCTTCCCGGTGCCGTGGCCCGGGATCGCCACGTACGAGTCGCGCGGGAACCCCACCATCACGCCGCGCCGCGCGCGCGGGTCGATCACCACCAGGTGGATCGAGTCGGCCCGGCCGCCCGCCGCGGTCCCGCCGCGGCCGAACTTGGGCGCGCCCGAGTCCGACCCGATGACCAGGAACGTCAGCCGGCGGTCGACGCTCGGCGCGGCCGCGCCCTTGGTGACCTTGGCGACGACCATGGAGGGTCCGGTCGTGGTCGGCTGCGCGCCGGCGCCGGTCCCGCCGAGCAGGCCGGTCGCGGTCAGGGCGGCGAGCGCCGCGAGCGCCAGCGCGGCGGCCGGCAGCGCCCGCCGCGCGCCGGCGGCACGCCGCTTCACGGGGGCGTCGCTCGAGGGAGCATCGTTCACGAGGGCACCTTCGCGCTCGATTCGTAGGCGGTGATCTTCCAGCCGCGCGTCCCTCGCAGCAGCTGGAACGTCGAGTCCAGGCCGAGCGGCCCCGGGCCCCCGGTGGTCCGCGCCGTGCCCTGCATCCGCAGCACCACCGACGCGGCCAGGGGCCGGCCGTGCTCGATCAGGAGGACGGCCCTGGCGGCCGCCGGCCGGGTGCGTACCTCGGTCAGCCGCGCCCCGTCGCGCCCGATCGACAGCGAGGCGAGGTCGCGGTTGACCGAGGCGCGCAGCTCCGGCTGGAAGAACTGCGAGAACCCCTGGAAGCCGCCGCGCGCGGCGGCGGGGTCGAACGCGGTGGTGAGGTACCGGGTCAGGAACTGCTCCAGCTCGGGGCTCGCCCGCCGGCTGGCGCCCTTGAGCGCCCGCTCGGCGCGGTCGCCCTTGGCCGAGGCCGTGAGCTGCACGCTCGGGCGGTTCGGCGCCGCGGCGGCGGTCGTGGCGGTCGTCGAGGCGGGTGGGCGCGGCTGCTCCCGGTCGCCGGAGCAGCCGGCGGCGGCGAACGCGACGGCCAGCGCGGCGGCGAGCGCGAGCAGTGGATGGGACCGGGGACGCAGGCCAGGCTCCTGTCGGGTCGCGGCGGGGTGCGTGGTCCCGGAGCGGGTCGCTTGACAACCTCCGGGGCGAGGAGAGCGTAGGCTATCGACAAGGCTGTCGGCCAAGTCAAGCGGCGACCGCGGCGCGTCCGTGGCCCCGGACGGCGAGCTGTTCGAACCGGTCCGAAGCTGTTTCGAACCGGTCCAGGCTGTCTGGCACGGGTGTTTGATCGCGGCCTGGAGCGACGCTAGCCTCCCGGGGGCGAGCGGTAGGGGCACAGGGATTGTCCGATGAACGGAGATGGCATGGACCTCGACCTCAAGGTTCGCAAGGAAGGGGACCACGCGATCCTCACCGTCGGCGGTGAGGTGGACGTCTACACCGCGCCCAAGCTGCGGGAGAAGCTGATCCAGCTGGTCAGCGACGGCTCCTACAACCTGGTGGTGGACCTCGAGAACGTGGACTTCCTGGACTCGACCGGCCTCGGGGTGCTGGTCGGGGGCCTCAAGCGGGTGCGCAACCACGACGGGTCGCTGCAGCTGGTGTGCACGCAGGAGAAGATCCTCAAGATCTTCCGGATCACGGGCCTGACCAAGGTGTTCCCGATCCACGGCTCGATCGAGGACGCGATGGCGGGGTCGGCCCGCTAGCCATGGGTCCGCAGGTCGGCGAGGGGCCGCCGAGCGCCTCGGTCCGGCTGGTGGTCCGGCCGGAGCCGAACCTGCTCTCCACGGTCCGGCTGGTGGTCGCCACCGCGGGACGCCGCGCCGGCCTCGACGACGAGATGGTCGAGGACCTGAAGGTCGCGGTCTCCGAGATCTGCGCCACCGCGATCCGGGACACGGGCGGGGCCGGCGGGAACGGGGACAAGGACGCCGAGGCCTGCATCGAGGTGGACCTGTTCGACGACCGCGGCCGCTTCGGGGTCGAGATCCGGGACCGCTGCGCGCCCGACGAGCGCGCGCTGCGCGACCCGTTCGGCTCGGCCGACGACCGCGACTTCGGCTTGGCGCTGGTCGCCAGCCTGGTGGACGAGCTGGACGCCGCCGACCGGCCCGGCGGCGGCTTCGTCACGCGCTTCTGGCTGGCGCCGCAGGGCCGCCAGGACGGCTCCGGGCCCACCTCGTGACCCTCGGGTGGTTGCCGCCCGCTCGATCCGGCATCTAGAATTCGCGCAATTCTGGCAACGGCCCGGACTTCTGCAAGGGCGCTGGATGACCAGGTCGTGACCGATCTTTCATCCCGCCCGTGCGACGGGTGGATGGCGCGGCGGCTTGCGGTCGCGCCTTTCGCTTTTGCCGCGCCCATTTCGAGCCGAGGGCTTGGAGGGCCCCGTGGCCACCGGCGGGGGACGCGAGACGAGGAGGATCGATGAGCCAAGGCCTGGGCCACGCGCGCCTGCTGGCGCAGGAGGGCAGCATCGGGGGAAGGATCGACTACGGCGTCGGCGAGCTTGCGACGCTCGGCCTGGTGATCCTCGTCTGCCTGCTCGCGCTGGCGGTCGCCTTCACCCTGGTCAGGCAGGTCCTCCGCGCCGGAACGGGCAGCGAGCGCATGCAGCGGATCGCCCGTGCCATCCAGGAGGGCAGCCGCGCCTACCTCACGCGCCAGTTCCGGACGGTGGCGCTGTTCGCGGTGCTGCTGTTCTTCCTGCTGCTGGCGCTGCCCGCTGACAGCCTCGGGGTCCGCCTCGGCCGCTCGGTCGCGTTCCTGGTGGGCGCGTCGTTCTCGGCCGTGGCGGGGTTCGTCGGCATGAGCCTGGCGGTGCGGGCGAACGTGCGGGTCGCGGCCGCCGCGGACGACGGCGGGCTGCGCCGGGCGATGCCGATCGCGTTCCGCTCCGGCGGGGTCGCCGGCATGTTCACCGTCGGGCTCGGCCTGCTCGGCGCGGCCCTGGTGGTGCTGGTGTACCGGGGCGACTCGCCGGGCGTGCTGTTCGGGTTCGGGTTCGGCGCGGCGCTGCTGGCGATGTTCATGCGCGTCGGCGGCGGGATCTTCACCAAGGCCGCGGACGTCGGCGCGGACCTCGTCGGCAAGGTCGAGAAGTCCATCCCCGAGGACGACCCCCGCAACGCCGCGGTGATCGCCGACAACGTCGGTGACAACGTGGGCGACTGCGCCGGGATGGCCGCGGACCTGTTCGAGTCGTTCGAGGTCACCCTCGTCGCCTCGATCGTGCTCGGCACGGCCGCCTTCCCCGACGAGCCGATCATCGGGCTGCTGCTGCCGCTGATCATCCAGGCGATCGGGATCGTCGCCTCGATCGTGGGGATCTCGGTGGTGCGCCCCCGCTCGGAGACCGAGAACAGCATGCGCACGATCAACCGCGGCTTCTTCACCGCCGCGGTGGTCTCGGCGGTGCTCGTCGGGGCGGTCTCGTTCGCCTACGTCGGCCAGTGGCAGCCGCTCGCCGCGGTCCTGCTCGGGCTCGTGCTCGCGAGCGTGATCCAGCTGATGACCTCCTACTACACCGCGACGGAGTACCGGCCGGTGCGCGAGATCGCGCAGTCGGCGACGACCGGCCCGGCCACCACGATCCTGTCGGGCTTCTCCACCGGCATGGAGTCGACGGTGTACGCGCTGCTGGCGATCGTGGCGGCGATCGGCGGGGCGGTCGGGATCGGCGCGGGCCACCCGCTGGAGTACAAGCTGTTCATGGTGTCGCTGATCGGCATGGGCATGCTGACCACGGTCGGGGTCATCGTGTCGATGGACACCTTCGGGCCGATCTCGGACAACGCGCAGGGGATCGCGGAGATGTCCGGGGACGTCGGCGAGCGCGGCAACGAGGTCCTGACCAGGCTGGACGCTGTGGGCAACACCACCAAGGCGATCACCAAGGGCGTCGCGATCGCGACCGCGGTGATCGCCGCGACCAGCCTGTTCGGTTCGTTCCGGCAGGCGCTGATCGACGCGGGCGTGGCCGAGGCGGCCGCGGACATCCGCGTCGACCAGCCCCAGGTGCTGATCGGGCTGCTGATCGGCGGGTCGGTCGCGTTCATGTTCTCCGCCCAGGCGATCCGCGCGGTCGGCCGCACCGCGGGCCGGGTCGTGCTCGAGGTCCGCACGCAGTTCCGCGAGCACCCGGGGATCATGGACCACACCGAGCAGCCCGACTACGGCGCGGTCGTGGACATCTGCACCCGCGACTCGCTGCGCGAGCTGATGACCCCGGGCCTGCTGGCGGTGCTCACCCCGATCGCGGCCGGGTTCCTGCTCGGCCACGAGGCACTGGGCGCCTACCTCGCCGGCGCGATCCTGTCCGGGCAGCTGCTGGCGGTGATGCTGTCCAACGCCGGGGGGGCGTGGGACAACGCCAAGAAGTACGTGGAGGACGGCCACCTCGGCGGCAAGAACTCCGAGACCCACAAGGCGACCGTGATCGGCGACACCGTCGGCGACCCGTTCAAGGACACCGCAGGTCCGGCGCTGAACCCGCTGATCAAGGTGATGAACCTGGTCTCGGTGCTGGTCGTGCCGACGGTGGTGGAGCTGGCCGACGACGAGCTGGCGCGGCTGCTGATCGGGATCGCCGCCGTGGCCGTGCTCGGCTTCTTCCTGGCCAGGGCGAGCCGGGCGGGCGGCGCGGAGGCGATCGGCGCCGCCGGGACCGAGGCCGCCGTGGGCGCCGCCGGGGCCGTGGGCGAGGCCCCCGCCGACCGGCGCCTCTCGGCGGGCGACGTGCCGGACGCCGGGGCCGAGACCGGGGCGGACGCGGCGAACGGGTCGCCGGCGACCGAGCGGCCGCCCGCCGGCGGGTCCGGCGCGAATCTCGCCGGACCAGACCATGCGCCCATCGGAGCCGAACGGCCCAACCGGCGGCGCTGACCTGGGGTGGGGACGGCGCCGTGGCCTTCGGGGGGAATAGCGGTAGGGTGGATGCGCCTTGACAGGAGGGTCCCGTGTCGGTTTTGACAGCGGTGGCGGGGCGTCGTGCAGACTCCCCCGTCTGGGTCGCCGCCGGACCGCCGCGACCGGCCGGAACCACCTGACCTGAGACACGAAGAGGACGAAGGAACCCGTCTTGGCACGCAATCTGGTTGTCGTCGAGTCGCCGGCGAAGGCGAAGACGATCGGCAAGTACCTCGGGAGCGACTACCGCGTGGTCGCTTCGATGGGGCACGTCCGCGACCTGCCCAAGTCCGACTTCGCCGTCGAGTTCGAGCACGGGGTCGCGGTCACCTACGAGGTGACCGGCAAGGGCAGGAAGGTCGTCTCGGAGATCAAGAAGGCCGCCAAGGACGCCGAGCAGGTGTACCTCGCCACCGACCCCGACCGGGAGGGCGAGGCGATCGCCTGGCACATCGCGCAGGCGGCCAGGCTCGGCGACCAGCGGACCCGCCGCGTCACCTTCACCGAGATCACCCAGGCCGCCGTGCGCGAGGCGTTCACCCACCCGCGCCGGATCGACGCGGACCTGGTGGACGCCCAGCAGGCCAGGCGCGTGGTGGACCGGATCGTCGGGTACAAGCTGTCGCCGATGCTGTGGCGCAAGGTGCGCACCGGCCTGTCCGCCGGCCGCGTCCAGTCCGCCGCGCTCAAGATGGTGGTCGACCGCGAGCGCGAGATCCAGGCGTTCAAGCCGCAGGAGTACTGGAGCCTCGAGGCCGACCTCGCGACGCTCGAACGCGACGAGCGCTTCCGGGCCCGCTACCCCGTGGGGGAGAAGCAGCGGTTCGTGCTGGGCGACGAGGCGAGCGCGACCGCCGCCGCGGCCCGTGCGCGGGCCGCCGACTGGATCGTCGACGACGTCAAGCAGAGCGAGCGCCGCCGCAGCGCCAAGCCGCCGTTCACCACCTCCACGCTGCAGCAGGAGGCCTCCCGCAAGCTCGGCTTCTCGTCCAAGCGCACGATGCAGATCGCGCAGCAGCTGTACGAGGGCGTGGACCTGCCCGGCGAGGGCTCGATCGGCCTGATCACCTATATGCGCACCGACTCCGTGGCGATGGCGCAGGCGGCCCTGGACGAGCTGGCCGGCCTGGTGCGCTCCCGTTACGGGCCGGAGTACCTGAAGACCACCCAGTACAAGACCAAGGCCCGCTCGGCCCAGGAGGCGCACGAGGCGGTCCGCCCCACCAGCGCGCAGCGCACGCCGGAGCAGCTGGAGGGCGTGCTGGAGCCGGCGCAGCTGCGGCTGTACCGGCTGGTGTGGGAGCGGACGGTCGCCTCGCAGATGACGCCGGCCGTCTACGACCAGA
Source organism: Actinomycetes bacterium (assembly GCA_035263405.1). Classification (GTDB taxonomy): domain Bacteria; phylum Actinomycetota; class CALGFH01; order CALGFH01; family CALGFH01; genus DATFRI01. The sequence continues at coordinate 14,312 of DATFRI010000059.1, forward strand.
CCACCGTCGACGTCCGGGCCGGTGACCTGGTGTTCCGCGCGACCGGCTCGGTGCGCCGCTTCGACGGCTTCGAGCGCGTGTACCGCGAGGGCCGCGACGACGAGCCCGCGCCGGACGGGGACGGCACGCGGCTGCCGGAGCTGACCGTGGGCCAGCGGCTGCGGCTGGTCGAGCTCACCCCCGAGCAGCACTTCACCGAGCCTCCGCCGCGCTACACCGAGGCCACCATCGTCAAGGCCCTGGAGGAGCACGGCATCGGCCGCCCGTCGACGTACGCGCCGACGATCTCGGTCCTGCTGGAGCGCGAGTACGTCAGCATCGACCGCAAGCGCCTGACCCCGACCGACGTGGCGTTCGTGGTCACCGACCTGCTCGCCGACGTCTTCCCCAAGGTCGTCGACCTCGGCTTCACCGCGGAGATGGAGCAGGACCTGGACCGCATCGCGTCCGGCTCCAAGTCCTGGCAGCCGCTGGTCACGGCGTTCTTCGAGGACGTGGAGAAGATCCTCGCCGAGAAGCAGGAGAAGGTCTCCCGCCCCGAGGAGGCCACCGACGAGCTGTGCCCCGAGTGCGGCCAGGACAGCGGCGCGAACCTGGTCCGCCGGTGGGGTCGCTACGGCTGGTTCCTGTCGTGCAGCCGCTTCCCCGACTGCCGCTACCGCCGCAACGCCGACCAGTCGGCGGAGGAGGCGGCGGCCCAGAAGGCCGAGCCCGAGCTGACCGACGAGCCGTGCCCCAAGTGCGGCAAGCCGATGGTCAAGCGGACCGGCCGGTTCGGGCCGTTCCTGGGCTGCTCGGACTACCCCAACTGCAAGGGGATCAAGAACCTCGGCGAGCAGACCTTCGGCACCTGCCCCAAGTGCGGCCAGGGCCAGGTCACCTCCAAGAAGACCCGGCGCGGCAAGACGTTCTACGGCTGCAACCGCTACCCCGACTGCGACTACGCCCTGTGGCAGGCGCCGCTGTCCCAGCCCTGCCCGAGCTGCGGCGGCCTGCTCGCCCCGGACAAGAGCGGCGAGACCGCCACCTGCGCGGCGTGCGGTAACACCGTCCAGGTGGCCGCGCTGGCCAGCGTCTGAGGCCGTGTTCATCGCCTTCGAGGGGGTCGAAGGGTCCGGCAAGTCCACCCAGCTCGAGCGGCTGCGCGCCGAGCTGGAGCGGCTCGGCCGCCCGACCGTGGTCGCCCGCGAGCCGGGCGGCACCGCGGTCGGCGAGCGCATCCGGCGGCTGCTGCTGGACCCGGACGTGCGGCCCCTGGACCCGCACGCCGAGGCGCTGCTGTTCGCCGCCGCGCGAGCCCAGCTGGTCACCGACGTGATCCGCCCGGCGCTGCAGCGCGGCCAGGACGTGCTGTGCGACCGCTACGTGCACTCCTCCCTGGCGTACCAGGGCGTCGCCCGCGCGCTGGGCGAGGAGGGGATCGTCGCGGTCAACCGCTGGGCGACCGGCGGGCTGTGGCCCGACCTGGTGGTCCTGCTGCAGCTGGACCCCAAGCTCGGCCTGGACCGCGTCGACCGCGCCGACCGCTTCGAGAACGAGGACCTGGAGTTCCACGAGGCCGTCGGCCGCGCCTACCAGCAGCTCGCGGCACGCGACCCCGAGCGCTTCCTGGTGGTGGACGCATCCGGGAGCGCGAGCGACGTCGCCGCCAGCGTGCTCGCCGCGGTGCTGTCCCGGCTCGGCTCGGCGTGAGCGCTCCTCGGGGCGTGCCCTCCCGGCCGCGGTCGCCGGTCGCCGGGTCGCCGGCGCTCCCCGGGTCCCGGGGGCGGTCCCGGCCTCCCGCCGGTCCGGCCGAGCTCTGGCGCGGCCTGCGCGCCCCGAGCAGCTCAGGGCCGCTGCCGCGCTGTCGGTGCCCCGCGCGAGGATCAGACCCATGAGCGCGACGGTCTGGGACCAGGTGGTCGGTCACGACGAGGCGGTGCGGACGCTCCGCGACGCGCTCGACACCGCCACGGTCACGCACGCCTGGCTGTTCACCGGGCCGCCCGGCGTGGGCAAGCTGCACGTCGCCAAGGTCTTCGCAGCAGCGCTGAACTGCGAGAACGCCCGCGACTCCGCGGCCGACGGAACCTGCCCGGCCTGCCGCCGGGTCCTGCGCGGCGTCCACCCCGACGTCCACCTCGTCCAGCCCGAGGGCGACAACCTGCTGGTGGAGGAGGTGCGCTCGGTTCGCGAGGAGGCCTGGCGCTCCCGCCAGCAGGGCCGCACCGCCGTCTTCATCCTCGACGAGGCCGACCGCCTCACCGATGTGGCTGCGAACGCGCTGCTCAAGGTACTCGAAGAGCCACCGCCCGCGGTGGTCTTCGTGCTCGTCGCGCGCAGCGCCGCAGCACTCGTGGGGACCGTGCCCTCCCGAGCCCGGACCGTCTCGTTCTCCGACCTGTCGCGAGCGGTCCTGGCCGACGGGCTGGTCGGGGAGCTCGGCGTCGAGCGCGAGCAGGCCGAGTGGGCCGCCGCCGCCGGGCACGGCCGCACGGGCCGCGCGCGGCAGCTGCTCGTCGACGAGGCCGCCCGCGCCCGCCGGGAACGGGTGCTCGACCTGACCGACCGGCTGTCCAACGGCCAGCCGTCCGACGCGCTCACCGCCGCCACGGAGCTGGTCGCGGTCGCCGACGACGCCATGAACGCCGCCAAGGCCCGGCAGGGGGAGGAGCTCGCCGAGTACGAGCAGACGTTCGGCGGCGGCCGAGGCAGCGCGACGGTGCGGCGCCGCATGGAGGCCCGGCACCGCCGCGAGCTGCGCCGCATCCGCTTCGAGGCGATCCGCGAGGCCGTGGCCGACCTGCTCGCCACCTATCGCGACGCCCTGCACCAGCAGACCGGCGGCGACCCCGCGCAGCTGGTCCACCGCGACCGCGCCGAGGCAGCCGGTCGCCTCGCGGCCCGAGCCGACGCCCCCGCCCTCGTGCAGGCGGCCGCCGCGCTCGAGGAGGCCGACCGTCGCCTGTGGATCGGCGCAGCCCCTCTGCTGACCTGTGAGTCCGCCTTCCTGACCGTGCAGGGAGCAGTGAGTGGCACGCGGCTGCCGATGGCCCGCATGGACCTCCGCCGCTGACCAGGCGCCCGAGCCCGGGCGGTCGACCCCTCAGGCCCGACGGTCACCGTCGGCGAGCGCCTCGCCGCCACGCGTCCCCCTCAGACACCACAGCCCCCTTCTCTCCCAGGACTTCAGTTCCCGCGCTCCCAAGCCGATGGAAGCGCCGGCCGCCGCTTCGCTACACTCCCGCGGAGTGCCAGAGCAGGCAGCCCGGCACCCCGCCCGAGTGGCGCAGTGGTAGCGCATTCGACTCGTAATCGAAAGGTCGTCGGTTCGAATCCGACCTCGGGCTCCACAACACCGCAGCTCAGCGGCCCTTTACCACCCCGACCCGGGTCGGGGTGGTTGCGTTCTGATCATCCAATGATCATCCTCTTGCTCGGGACGGGTGATCGGAGGCGGTGGGGTGATCAAGAAGCGCGGCAGCAGCTGGTGGGTGGTCGTCTACGCCGGCCGCGACCCGCTGACCGGCAAGAAGCGCCAGAAGACCGGCACCGCCCGCACCAGGCCCGAGGCTCGCGAGTTGGAGGCCCGGCTGCTCCAGGAGGCCCGCGCCGGCCGGCACCGTGCGCCTGGGACCCAGACCGTCGCCGAGTTGCTGGACGCCTGGTACCAGTGGCGCCCGCGTGCTCGGGCGATCTCGCCGCGGACGCTGGCGACCTACCGCAGCTACATCGACCACAAGCTCGCGCCCGGCTTGGGGAAAGTGCCGATCGGTCGGGTGACCACCGCGACCTTGGACCAGTTCCTCACGCACC
>DATFRI010000060.1:0-11860 GCA_035263405.1 Actinomycetes bacterium
ACCCGGTGGGTGTAGATGCTCGTCACCGCGAGGCTCCCGTGACCCAGGCGGCCTCGCACCGTTCCCGCCTCCGCGACCGCGCCGAGCTGCGTGGCCATGAAGTGCCGCAGCCCGTAGAGGGTGTAGCCGTGCCCGAGTCGCCTGGCCAGGTCGGTGAAGCGCCGGCTCATGGCGTCGGGGCGGACCGGGTGGGCGCCGTCGGGGTGGTTGCTGAACAGGTAGGCCTCGGGCGCCAGCTCTCCGCCTAGGTCGCCGACCTGGGCTGTGCGGCGGGCGCGGTGCCGGGCGAGCAGGTCGACGGTGCCCTGGTCCAGCGCGAGCAGACGGACCCCGTTGGCGCTCTTCGGCGGCTTGCGGACGTAGCCGTCGGGCAGGCCCCTGGCGTTGACGATGTTGCCGTTGACCTCCAGCTCCAGGCCGTCGAGGTCGAGGTCCATCCAGCGCAGGGCGCAGACCTCGCCCGGGCGCAGTCCGGCGGTGACGCCGATGCGCAGGAACAGCTCCAGCTCCGGGTCCTCGGCGACCGCCTCGAACACCTGCCGCACCTGCTCGGGGCTTGGGACGGAGCGCTGCTCGCTGCGGCCGGCGGCCGGGCGGGCGTGCACGGCGGGGTTGAACGGGATCCACCGGTACCGCGCCGCCAGGCCGAGCGCGCCGGAGATGATGACGTGCACGTCGCGGACGCGGCTGCCGGACAGCTGCCCGTCCTTGGCGCGGCTGTTGCCGGCCGTGCGCAGACGCCCATAGAAGGTGTCGAGCGTGCGCACGTCGACCTTGCCGACCGGCAGGCCACCGAGGCCGGGCTTGATCTTGGTCTGGATCAGGCGCCGGTAGTCGTTCAGGGTCTTGGGGGAGAGGTCCTTGCCGTTCTCGGCCCGCCACGCGATCCACTGGTCGAGCAGCTCGGCCATCGTCCGCGCCTGGGTGCCCTCGTGACGGCCGTCGGCGACCTCGGTCATCAGGCGCCGCTCGACGCGCTCGGCCTCCCGGCGGCTGGCGTTGACCTGGCGGCTGATCCACTTCTTGCGGCCCGTGAGCGGGTCACGGCCGCCGTACACCATGACCTGCCACCCGTTGTTGCGCCGTCGGATCATGGCTCAGGCCCCCTGCCCTCCGTGCACGTTTTCGGCCCACGGACTGACTTGAGACTGACACCGGACCGGCAAGCGGTCAAGGAAAACGCATTCTACCTGCTGTTATGTGGAGCTGGCGGGGGGACTCGAACCCCCAACCTGCCGCTTACAAGGCGGCTGCGCTGCCGGTTGCGCCACGCCAGCCGGCTCGCACCAGGGTAGCCGGTCACCTGGTCGCCGGTGGCGGGGGACCGCCGAGTGCCGGCGACGCCTCGGGGGCAGGTCCGGGCGCCGGCCGCGGGACGCCGGTGCCGGCGGGGCGCTCGGCGGCCCGGGCGGGTGGGTGACCACTGCGGCGGCGGCGGACCTCGAACAGGGCCAGCGCGCCCGCGACCGAGGCGTTCAGGCTCGCGATCCTGCCGCGCATCGGGATCGAGACGAGGGCGTCGCAGGCCTCGCGGACCAGGCGGTGCAGCCCCGAGCCCTCACCGCCGACCACCACGCACACCGGCTCGTCGGCCAGCTCCAGGTCGAACAGGCTCGCGCCGGCGTCCTCGGCGAGGCCGACGCACCATACGCCGGAGGTGCGCAGCTTCTGCAGCGCCCGCGCGAGGTTCACGACCTCGGCGACGGGGACGTGCTCCAGCGCGCCCGCTGACGCCTTCACCGCGGCGCCGGTGCGCGGCGCCGCGCCGTGCCTGGGGACGATCACGCCGTGGCAGCCCGCCGCTTCGGCGCTGCGCACCAGGGCGCCCAGGTTGTGCGGGTCGGTGACGGCGTCCATCGCCAGGAACAGCGGCGGGTCGCCGCTGCCGAGCGGGACGGCGAGCAGCTCGTCCAGCTCGATCGAGCGCAGCGGCGCCACCACGGCGGCGACGCCCTGGTGGACACCCTCGCCGGTCTGGGCGTCGATCGCCGAGCGGGGGACCGTCTGGACGCTGACCCGGCGGGTGGCGGCGAGCTTGAGCAGGTCCGCGAGCGCGCCGCGCTCCGCGGCGCCGGCCGCGACCAGCACCTGGTCGATCGGGCGGCCGGCGCGCAGCGCCTCCAGGACCGGCCGGCGCCCGTACAACAGCTCCTGGCCCGGTCCGGGGGTGAGCGCCGACCTGGCGGCGTCCAGACCGCTGCGCCGCCGCTTGCGCTTGGCGGAGTCCCCGGCCTGGTCCCGGCGCCGCTCGGACGGCGCGCGCGGCCGCACCGCCTGCCTGAAGCTCCCGGCCTGCCGGCGCCCGGCGCGCTCCCCGCGCGTACCCGCCCCAGCGGCGCCGCGGGCGCCACCGGCTCGGCTTCCTGCCGCCGGCCCGCGGTCGCCGCCGGCACCGCCGCCGCCACCGGCCCGTGCGCCGCCCGCGTCGGCGCCGCTGGTGCCGGGCGGCTGGTCGTGGCTTCGGCGTGGCCTGCCAGGCTCGCGCGCGGCGCTCCCGGGCGTGGTCGCGCGGCGGGAGCGGCCCTGACCGCCTCCGGACCGGCGGCCCGGTGTGCCCCGGCCTAGCGGGCGAGGTGCCATCTCGGCCCTCCGGCGCGATCCTCGACCCGGACGCCCAGCTCTCCGAGGCGCCGGCGGATCACGTCGGCGGCCGCGAAGTCGCGCTGCGCGCGGGCGCGCTCGCGCAGCTCCAGGATCAGGTCGAGCAGCGGCGGGCCGAGGCTGGCCGGCGGCAGCTCCTCGAGCGGCTGGAACCCGAGCCGGGCAGCGAGCCGGACGAAGGTGCCGAGCCAACCCTGCAGCTCGGCGGCCGCCGCGGCGTCGCCGCGCTCCGCCCTGCCGATCAGCGGGCTCGCCGTGTTGACCAGCTCGAACAGAGCCGCCAGCGCGGCGGGCACGTTCAGGTCGTCGTCGAGCGCGGCGACGAAGCGGTCCGCCAGGTGAGCGGCCGCCGCGCCGTCCGGGTCCTCGGGGTGGGCCGCCCGCGCCTCCGGGCCGGGCGGGTGCGTCCCCGCCGCGTCGTCGTCCTGCCCGCCCGCGGGGGCGAGCGCGCGGCTGGCGTTCACGGCGAACGTCGCCAACCGGTCGTAGGCCGCCGCCGCGTCGGCGAGGACCTCGGGTGACAGCTCCAGCGGGCTGCGGTAGTGGGCGGTCAGCAGCAGGTAGCGCAGCACCACCCCCGGGTGGTGCCGGAGCAGCTCGCGGGGACCGGTGATGTTCCCCAGCGACTTGGACATCTTCTCGCCTCGGGTCGTGAGGTAGGCGTTGTGGATCCAGACGCGGGCGAACGGCCGCCCGGTGGCGCCCTGGTACTGGGCGATCTCGTTCTCGTGGTGGGGGAAGACGAGGTCCTCGCCGCCCCCGTGGATGTCGAAGCCGGCGCCGAGGTACTTGGCGGCCATCGCCGAGCACTCCAGGTGCCAGCCGGGGCGGCCCGGGCCCCAGGGCGAGTCCCATACGGGCTCGCCGGGCTTGGCGGCCTTCCACAGCACGAAGTCCAGCGGGTCGCGCTTGTCGGGGTTGACCTCCACGCGCTCGCCGGCGCGCAGCTCGGCGAGGTCCTTGCGGGCCAGGCGTCCGTACTCGGGGAACTTGCCGACCGCGAAGAACACATCCCCGCCCGCCTGGTAGGCGAGGCCGGCGTCCAGGAGCTGGGCGACCATCTTGAGCATCTCGGGGATGTGGCCGGTCGCGCGCGGGGCGATGTCGGGTGGCAGGACGCCGAGCGCCGCGGTGACGTCCTCGTACACCCGCGTCCAGTGCTCGGCGAGGACGAAGCCGGCGAGCGGGTCGTGCCCGCTGGCGTTGATGATGCGGTCGTCGACGTCGGTGTAGTTGCGCACCAGCAGGACCTCGAACCCCGAGGCGGTCAGGTGCCGGCGCAGCACGTCGAACAGGACGACGTTGCGCAGGTTGCCGATGTGCGGCTCGTCGTAGACCGTCGGCCCGCACAGGTACATCCCGACCTTGCCCGCGTCACGGGGGACGAACGGCTCCTTCCGGCCGGTCAGGGTGTTGGTCAGCTGCAGGCCCAAGACGGCTCCATCCGGTCGGCGCGGGCGGCCGAGCCATCCTACCCGCGGGTCAGCAGGCACACGGCGAGCGCGGCGATCCCCTCGCCCCGGCCCGCGAACCCGAGGCCGTCGGTGGACTTGGGCGCCACGCGCACCTGCCCGGGGGTGATCGACAGGGCGCGCGCGAGGTTGGAGCGCATGCGCTCGACGAACGGGCCGAGCCGCGGCGCCTGGCAGCAGACGGTCGCGTCGACGTTGGCGACCTGCCAGCCGGCCTCGGCGAGCAGCCGCGCCGCGTGCCGCAGGAAGACCTCGCTCGGCGATCCCGCCCAGCGAGGGTCGGAGGAGGGGAAGTGCGTGCCCAGGTCGCCGAGCCCGGCGGCGCCGAGCAGCGCGTCGCAGACCGCGTGGGCGAGCACGTCGGCGTCGGAGTGGCCGGCGAGCCCCCGCTCGGAGGGGATCGCGACGCCGCCGAGCACCAGCGGCCGCCCGGGCCGGAGCGCGTGCACGTCGACGCCCTGCCCGACCCGGTAGGGCGCGGGCTCAGGCTCAGGCATCCGGCCGCTCCCGGCCGGCCAGGATCGCCTCGGCGACTGCCAGGTCGAGCCGCGTGGTCACCTTGAGGTTCTCGGCAGGCCCCGGCGCGACCAGGACCGACCAGCCGGCCCGCTCGACCAGGGCCGCCTCGTCGGTGGCCTCGACGCCTTCGTCGGCGGCGAGCGCGTGGGCGCGCTCGAGCGCCGTGCGCAGGAACACCTGCGGCGTCTGCATCCCGCGGAGCCGGTCACGGTCGACCACGCCCTTGGAACGCCCGGCCGCGTCGACCTCGCGGATGGTGTCGGTCACGGGCGCGCCGGGGACCACGCCCGCGACGCCGTCGGGGTCCTCTCGCAGCAGCGCGAGCAGCCGGTCGAGCAGCGCCGGCCCGGCCAGCGGGCGGGCCGCGTCGTGGACGGCGACGAAGCGCCAGCCCGGCGGCAGCGCGGCCAGCCCGGCGGCGACGCTCTGCTGGCGGGTGGCGCCACCGGCGACGACCGCGTGCACCTTCGCGAACGGCCGTCCGTCCGCGCCCTCGACCAGCGCGCGGACCCTGGCGATCGCCGTCGGGTGCGTGGCCACCACGACCGGGCCCGCGGACGCCGACGCCTCCAGGTCCGCCAGCACCCACGCCAGCAGCGGCCGCCCGGCGAGCGGGATCAGTGCCTTGGGCCCCTGGTCGCCCAGCCGCCGTCCGAGCCCCGCCGCCGGCACGACGACGCCGGCCGGCTCGGCGGGGACGACCGGAGCGGCGCCACGGGTCGCGGGGCGGGCCACCTGGCGCGGGTGTGGAGCAGCGGGCCGGCGCTACCCCTCGAGTGCCTCGTCGACCAGCTTGATGGCCTTGTCCTCGCCGACGTTGCAGGCGAGCACGAGCTCGGACACCAGGATCTGGCGGGAGCGCTGGAGCATCCGCTTCTCGCCCGCGGACAGGCCCTTGTCCCGGTCCCGCACGGTGAGGTCGCGGACGACCTCGGCGACCTGGAAGATGTCGCCGGACTGGAGGCGCTCGATGTTGCCCTTGAAGCGCCGGCTCCAGTTCCCCTGCGTGGAGGACTCGCCGGTGCGCAGGATCTCGAGCACGCCCTCGACGTCGTCGGAGCTGCACACCTCGCGGATGCCGACCTCGGCGCAGTTGTCTCGTGGCACCATCAGGGTGAGGTCGCCATATGTCAGCTTGAGGACGAAATACTCCTTGGTCTCGCCACCGATCTCGCGGTCCTGGAGCCCCTCGATGACAGCCGCTCCGTGCTGCGGATAGATGACGCTGTCCCCGACCTTGAACATACGCGATTACCCTTTCCGTTGATACGGACGCTGGAAGTCTAGCACGTCATTCGTGTCGGTTTCAAGCGAATGCCCAGGTCGGGGGCCATATCGGGGATTCCAAGGCCAGGCCGTGCAAGCCCATTTGCGGCGCACGTCACTGGCGAAATCGACACCAAATCGTGATCTTGCGCCGGGCTCGGTATTCATACGTAGCGCCTCCCCGCACCCACCTCCTCAAGCCAGGATAGTCCGTTACGTAGGATCTTGACTCGATTGGGACCGATCCCCTCGATATCGTCCAGCTCGTCGGGTCCTGCGGCGAGGAGGCGCGCCAGCGAGCCGAACCGCTCGACCACCTGCTCGGCGCCCTCGGTGCCCAGCCGGGGCACCTTCGACAGCAGCCGGAAGCCGCGCGGCGAGACCGAGCTGTCCAGGTCATCGGCCCCCCCGCACGGCCGGTTCAGCAGGCGGGCGAGCGTCATCGGCTCGAACAGGGCCTCGGGCGAGAGCTGCTCGAGCGCGCGCAGCACCGCCTCCTCGCGATCCTGCCCGTCGGTGCCGGCGTGGACGGCCCGCCCCGACCGCCCGGGCTGTGGCGCCTGGAGCGCGGCCCGGTCGCCGCCGATGTAGTCACGGACCAGCAGCAGCCGCTCGGCCCCGACCCCCGCCATCAGCTCCTCGGCCTGCAGCCGCCCGACGCGGCCCTCCACGCCCAGCTCCATCAGGTAGCGGTCCAGCTCGGCCGCCAGCCGGTGGAGCATCTCGCCGCGGGCCAGCACGTGCACCGCGTCCCCGAGGGTGACCTCGTCGGCGACCTCCATCGCGTTCAGCCCGCGCACCGCCTCGTCGAAGCGGTCGCGGTAGCGCTCCAGCGCCTGCAGGGTCTGGCCGGCCCGGGCGTGCAGCTCGGTGATCGCCGGCATCACGTAGCGCTCGGTCCCCACGTAGAGCGTGACCACGTGCATGGACTTCGAGACGCTGATCACCGGGAGCCCGGTCTGCCTGGCGACGCGCTCGGCGGTGCGGTGCCTGGTGCCCGCCTCGGCGGTCTGGATGGAGCGGTCGGGCATGAGGTGGACGTTGCCCCACAGGATCGTCTGGGCGTCCGCGTCGATCACGATCGCCCCGTCCATCTTGGCCAGCTCGCTGAGGCGCTGCGCCGTCACCAGCACGCCGATCCGGAACCCCCCGGACAGCAGCGGCCGCAGCTCGGGGGTGTCGCCGACGACCACCAGCCCGCCGGTCTGGGCGCGCAGCATCCGCTCCAGCCCGTGCCGCAGGATCGTGCCCGGCGCCACCCTGGCGATCAGCGCCTCCAGGCGGGCGCCCTGCGGGCCGCTCACGAGCGCCCCGCAGGCGGCGCCGCCGGCGCGACCGCGCCCTCGCCGCCGGGGGAGGGGTCGGCCGGCCGCTGCTCCAGCGTGGCCACGGCGGCTCCGATCGAGGTGACCGGCAGTGCTGCCAGCCCGGCGGGCACCTCGGTCCCCGGCGGCACCAGCGCCCGGCGGAAGCCCAGCCGGGCAGCCTCCGCCAGCCGCCGCGAGGGCTGCGGCACCGGCCGCACCTCGCCGCCCAGCCCGATCTCGCCGATGGCGACGACGTCCGCGGGGACCACCCGCTCGCGGGCCGCGGAGGCGAGCGCGAGGCAGACCGCGAGGTCCGCGGCGGGCTCCCGGACACGCACGCCGCCGGCCGTGGCGGCGAAGACGTCCTTGCCGCCGAGCCCGACGCGGGCGCGCCGCTCCAGCACCGCGGCGAGGATCACCAGCCGGCCGCCGTCCAGCCCCTGGGCGGCGCGGCGCGGCATCGCCAGCGAGGTCGGGACCACCAGCGCCTGGACCTCGGTGACCAACGGGCGGCGTCCCTCCAGCGAGATCGTGCAGGCGACGCCCGGGACCCCCGCCTCGCGGGCGGACAGGAACAGCGCGGACGGGTCGGCCAGCGGGGTCAGCCCCGCCTCGGTCATCTCGAAGCAGCCGACCTCGTGCGCCGGGCCGTAGCGGTTCTTCGCGCAGCGCACCAGCCGCAGCGCGTGATGCTCGTCGCCCTCGAAGTTGAGGACCACGTCGACCAGGTGCTCCAGCAGCTTGGGGCCGGCGACCAGCCCCTCCTTGGTGACCTGGCCGACCAGGAAGGTCGCCAGCCCGCGGTCCTTGGCGAGCCGGACGAGCTGGCCGGCGACCTCGCGGACCTGCGTCGGGCTGCCCGGGCCGCCGGGCAGCTCCGGGTCGGCGACGGTCTGCACCGAGTCGACGACCAGCACCGTCGGGGCGACCTGCTCGACCTGCTGCAGCACCTCGGCGAGGTCGGTCGAGGCGCTCAGGAACAGCTCCGCGTGGAGCGCGTCCAGCCGCTCCGCGCGCAGCCGCACCTGCTCGCGGGACTCCTCGGCGGAGACGTACAGGACCCGCCCGGCGTCCGCGAGCCGGGCGAGCACCTGCAGCAGCAGGGTGGACTTGCCGATCCCCGGCTCGCCGGCGAGCAGCACGACGCTGCCGGCGACCAGGCCGCCGCCGAGCACGCGGTCCAGCTCGCCGACGCCGGTCGGCCGGTGCGCCTCGGCCTGCCCGGCCAGCTCGGTGATGGGCACCGCCGGGCTCGCCGGGAGGGCGCCGGGTGCGGCGCGGCCCCGGCCGGCCGGCATCTCGGCGAGGGTGTTCCAGTTGCCGCAGGCGGGACAGCGCCCGACCCAGCGGGGGCTCGCGGCGTGGCACTCCACGCACACGTAGGTGACGCGGCTGGAAGCACGGTTGGCCTTGGCCACGGTGCAGCACGCTCCAGGGCTTCAGGACGCGGCCTGGCGCCGGGAAGGCGACGAGGAAGGACCCTCCGGAGGCTAGCACGCGGCCGCGACGGTCGAGGGCCGCCCGGCCGCCTGCCGGTGTCTACGATACGACCATGAGCGACCCGACCCCCGCGATGATCTGCGGGCTCCTGGCGACGGCCGAGCGGCTGCGGGTCGCGGCGGCGCTCGTGCTCGGCGCGAGGACGCTCACCGAGGTGGCCACCGCCGCCGGGCTCGCGCCCAAGGAGGCCGCGCAGGCGCTGGCGAGGCTCACCGGCGGCGGCCTGGTGGAGGCGACCGCGGACGGCGGGTACCGGCTGCGGGCCGAGGCCTTCGCGGACGCGGCCCGCTCGCAGGCCGAGCAGCCCATGGACCCGGGCGAGGAGTACGGGACCGGCGACCTGCAGGCTGCGGCAGTGCTGCGGCGGTTCGTGATCGACGGCCGGCTGGTCGCCATCCCCGCCGCGGCAGGCAAGCGGCGCGTCGTCCTCGACCACCTCGCCAGGGCGTTCGAGCCCGGTCGGCGGTACGCCGAGCGCGAGGTGGACGCGATCCTGCGCGCGTTCTGCGAACCATCCCCGCGGGCCCGCGTGGACCCCTCGGGCACGCCGCCCGATCACCTCTCGCTGCGCCGCTACCTGGTCGACGGGGGGTTCATGGCGCGCGAGCACGGGATCTACTGGCGCACCGGCGGGACCGTCGACCTGGGCTGAACGGGGTGGCCGGGGTCGACCTCGGGCCAGGCTGGCCAGGGCCGCGCGCGCTGCCCGCCCAGGGTCCAGGACGGGCCGTCCCCAGGGGTGCGGGGCAGGTCGAACGAGAAGTTGCCAAACGTGATTAATTGTGCCGCGCGGCCGGAGCCAGGCATTCCGGCTGCTCTGGTAGCGGCCTTGCGCGCGCCGCGCGGACCGGCCGGGGGCGGCGCGAGACGAGGGACGGACCGATGGCGGACGAGCTGCGGCTGGCGCGGATCGACGCGGGCGGCGAGGTGCGCGCGCTCGGGGCTGCCCTGCGGCCCCGACAGTGGCTCAAGAACACGCTCGTGTTCGCGGCCCCCGGCGCGGCCGGCGTGCTGACCAGGGCATCCGTCGCGCTGCGCAGCGTGACGGCCTTCGTGGCGTTCTGCCTGGTCGCAAGCGCGATCTACCTGGTCAACGACCTCGCCGACGCGGCCGCCGACCGCCTCCACCCCACCAAGCGGCTGCGCCCGCTGGCCAGCGGGCTCCTGCGGCCCTCCACCGCGCTGGTGGCCGCGGGCCTGCTGGGGCTCGCGGGCCTCGGCGTGAGCGCGGCGCTGGGCCCGCGCTTCCTCACCGTCGTGGCCCTGTACGTCGCGGTCATGCTCGCCTACACCCTGCGGCTCAAGCACGTCGCGGTGCTCGACATCGCGGTCGTCGCGTCGGGGTTCGTCAGCCGGGCGGTCGCGGGCGGCGTGGCGGCGGGCGTCGTCGTCTCCTCCTGGTTCCTGATCACGGCCTCGTTCGCGTCGCTGTTCGTGGTGGCCGGCAAGCGGTACGCGGACCGCCTGCAGCTCGGCGAGCAGGGTCCCCAGGTGCACGCCGTCCACGCCGTGTACACCAGCGCCTACCTGCGCTACGTCTGGATGACGGCGTCGGCGGTCGCGATCAGCGCCTACTGCGTGTGGGCGTCGGAGAGCCTGCCGGCGCGCGCCGGGCTCCCCTGGAGCGCGTTGTCGGTGGTCCCGTTCGGGCTCGCGGTGCTGCGCTACGCGCTGCTGCTGGAGACCGGCGGCGGCAGTGCCCCCGAGGAGACCGTGCTGGCCGACCGCGGGCTGCAGGCGCTCGTGCTCGTCTGGGCCGTGGTCTTCGCCTGCGGGGTCTACCTTGGCCGGTGACCGCCTCCGGCGCGGGGCCGGCGACGCTCGGGCCCGCCCGCGCGCGCGAGGGGCGGAGCCGGGCGGGGGCGAGCTGCTCGCGGGCTGGGGCCGCGCGGTCGCCTCGCGCGCGACCGTGGTCGCGCCGGGCTCGGCCGAGGAGGTCGCCAAGCTGCTCGCCCAGGCACCGCCGCGCGGGACGATCCCCCGGGGCCTGGGCCGAAGCTACGGCGACGCGGCCCAGAACGCCGGCGGGCAGGTCCTCGCCACCCGGCGGCTCAGCGGCGTGGTCGGCCTGGACGCCGCGGCGGGCACGGTCACCGCGCGCGCCGGGACCAGCCTCGACACGCTGCTGCGGATCGTCGCGCCGCTCGGATGGGTGCCGTTCGCCATTCCCGGGACCCGTTTCGTCACCGTCGGCGGCGCGGTCGCCAGCGACGTGCACGGCAAGAACCACCACGCCGACGGCGGCTTCGCCGACCACCTCGTCGCCTTCGAGCTGGTCACTCCCGCCGGGAATCCGCGGACGGTGACCCCGGGCGGCGACCCCGACGTGTTCTGGGCGACCGCGGGGGGCATGGGCCTGACCGGGGTGGTCACCGCCGCCACGCTGCGGCTGCTGCCGGTGGAGACCACCCGGGTCCGTGCCGACACCGACCGCGTGGCCGACCTGGACGACTGCCTGGCGCGGATGGCCGAGGGGGACCGCCGCCACCGCTTCTCGGCCGCCTGGGTGGACCTGCTCGCCGGCGGGCGGGCGCTCGGCCGCGCGGTGCTCACCCGCGGGGAGTTCGCCCTGCGCGACGAGCTGCCCCGCGACGACCGGCCGCAGGCGCTCGCGCTGGCGGCCCCGGGCCGGCTCGCGGCACCGCCCTGGGTGCCGTCCGGCCTGCTCAACACGGTCACCGCGCGCGCGTTCAACGAGGCCTGGTTCCGCCGGGCACCACGCCGCGAGCACGGACGGCTGGTCGGGCTGCACAGCTTCTTCACGCCGCTGGACGGCGTGGCCGGCTGGAACCGGCTGTACGGGCCGCGCGGGTTCGTGCAGTACCAGTTCCTGGTGCCGTTCGGGCGCGACGACGCGCTGCGAGGGGTCGTCGAGCGGCTGCGGCGGGCGCGCTGCCCTTCGTTCCTGGCCGTGCTGAAGCGGCTGCGCCCGCAGGCCGGGCTGCTGTCGTTCCCCAGGCCGGGCGGCTGGACGCTCGCGCTCGACATCCCCGCGCGCGTGCCCGGGCTGGCGCGCCTGCTCGACGAGCTGGACGAGCTGGTCGCCGCGGCCGGCGGGCGTGTGTACCTGAGCAAGGACGCGCGGCTGCGGCCCGACCTGCTCGCCGCGATGTATCCCGAGCTGACCCGCTGGCGCGCGGTCCGCGATCGGCTCGACCCCGACGGGGTGATGACGTCGGACCTGGCCCGGCGCCT
>DATFRI010000061.1:0-44730 GCA_035263405.1 Actinomycetes bacterium
GCTGCCAGCCGGTCAGCGACGACCTGGTGGTGGGCGCCCCGGCACTGGCCGCCGTGCCCGGCCGGGTGCGCGCGGCGCAGCGGCTGTTCGACCGGACCGGCGGGCTGCACGCCGCCGCGCTGGTCGGCGCCGGCGGGGAGCTGTGCTGCGTGCGCGAGGACATCGGCCGCCACAACGCGGTGGACAAGGCGGTCGGGTGGGCGGCGACCCAGGGGCGCCTGCCGCTGTCGGGAACGATCCTGTTCGTCTCGGGCCGCTGCTCGTTCGAGATCGTGCAGAAGGCCGCTGTCGCCCGCGTCCCGCTGGTCGCCGCGGTGAGCGCCGCGTCCAGTCTCGCGGTCACGCTGGCCGAGGAGCTGGGGATCACGCTCGTGGGGTTCCTGCGCGGCGAGGGGATGAACGTCTACTGCCACCCCGGGCGGGTCACGGCCGGCGCCGCCGCGGACGGATCCGGGTGAGCAGGGCGGCCAGGCGCGCCCGCGGGCGCGCGGGCCGGTCGCCCACCGCCTGGGCGAGGATCGCCGGCTCGGGGCGGGTGGCCAGGACGGCGGCGGCCCAGTCCCCGACCGCGGCGGAGAGCATCCCGGCGAGCTGGGGGGCGTCGGCGACCGACAGCCGGAACGAGCCGGTGCAGCGGTCGTCGTGCCACACGCTCAGGACCAGCAGCTCGTACTGCTCGTGCCAGGTCACGCGCATGGACACGCCGCGTTCGTCCACCAGGACGAGCTGCCGGCGGGGGAAGTGCCGTACGTCGCCCACGCTGGGATTCTGCGCCGCCGCAGCGCCGAGGGCAAGCGGCCGGCGGTCGTGAGCGGCGGCGGGCCGGGAGGGTCGCGGACGCGACCGGGGGACGGCGGCGCGCGGCCGCTGCCGGTGCAGCGGCACCTGTTCGACATCCCCGCCGACGTCGCGTACTTCAACTGCGCCAGCCTGGCGCCGCACCTCACGGCCGCCCGCCGGGCGGGCGAGGCGGCCCTGCGGCGGCGCGCGCAGCCGTGGCTGATCCGCGGCGACGACTGGTTCGCCGAGGCGGAGGAGCGCCGCGGGCTGTTCGCGCGGCTCGCCGGCGTGGACGCCGAAGGGGTCGCCCTGGTGCCGGCGACCAGCTACGGCCTGGCGGTCGCCGCCGCCAACCTCAGCGCCCGGCCGGGCCAGCGGGTGCTGGTCCTCGCCGAGGACTACCCGTCCAACCTGTACACCTGGCGGTCGTTCGCGCGGCGCACCGGCGCCACGGTCGCCGCCGTCGCCCGCCGCGACGGCCGGAGCTGGGCCGACGCGGTCCTGGACGAGCTGGACGAGCGGACCGCGGTGGTGGCGCTGATGGCCGTCCACTGGACCGACGGCGCGGTGGTGGACCTGGCGGCCGTCGCCGCGCGGGCGCGCGCGGCCGGGGCGGCCGTGGTCGTGGACGCCAGCCAGGCGCTCGGGGCCATGCCGCTGGACCTGGCCGCGGTCGAGCCGGACTACCTGGTGACGGTCGGGTACAAGTGGCTGCTCGGCCCCTTCGCCCTGGGGTACCTGTACGTCGCCGAGCAGCACCGCGACGGCGACCCGCTGGAGGAGAACTGGATCTCCCGCCTGGGCTCGGAGGACCTCAGCGGGCTCACCGTGTACGAGGACCGCTACCGGCCCGGCGCCCGCCGCTTCGACGTCGGCCAGCGCACGCACTTCGAGACCACGCCGATGGCCGTCGCGGCGCTGCGCCAGGTGCTGGACTGGGGCGTCCCCCGGATCGCCGTCACGCTCGCCCGGCTCACCGGCCGGCTGGAGTCCGAGCTGCGGGCGCTGGGCCTGGAGGTGACCTCGCCCGACCACGGCCCGCACATGCTCGGCGTCCGCCTGCCCGCCGCGGCGCGGCAGCGGGTGCCCGGCGCGCTCGCCGAGGCCGGCGTGTTCGCCGCCCTCCGGGGCGGGTCGCTGCGGATCTCGCCGCACCTGTGGACCACCGGGCAGGACGTCGACCGGCTCGTCGGCGCGCTCGCGGGCGCGCTGGCCCGCTGACGGTCGCGCCCCCGCGGCTACAGGGCGGGCCGCTCCGGCTGCGGCAGCGCGGTGTGCTGGCTGACCCGCAGGATCCGGCCGGCGTGCAGGCGCGCCCACGTCCACCACACCAGGCCGGCGGTCGCGCCACCGACGGCGGCGGAGCCGAGGATCGACGGCCCGCCGAGGGTGACCTCCAGCAGCAGCGGCACCGTGACCAGGCCGACCAGCAGCGCGACCAGGTGCCAGATCGCCGGGCGGCTGCGGCGCGCCCAGGCGAGCGCCATCGCGGCGACCCTCGGGTCGGGATGGGGCCGGCCCTGCCTGGCGTGCCGCGCGACCTCCTTGATCGTGCCTCCTGGTAGCCGGAGGTAGCCTCTGGCGGTGCGATCAGCGGTCCAGCGCTCCATCGGCGAGCCGACCTCCCGGCAACCACGTGGACGCGGTCCTCGCGACGCCGAACCGGCCGGGGTGCACGCGGGAGCACACCGGGCGGGCGAGACCGAAGCACCCGGATCGTACGGCCCGCGCAGCCGCGGAGGGCGCAACGTGCTCGAATCGTGGCCAGGCCGCAACGCGGCGTGACCACGCCCGTTTCGGCCGCGGGGCGCCAGGGCAAGGATCGGCCATGCGCCGAGTCCGCCCCGGGATCCTCCTCGCCGTGCTGCTCGCGGTCACCGTCGGCGCCTGTGGAGGGCGCGGGCGGGCGCCGGCCCCCCCGTCCGCGATCGTCGCCCGCGTGCCGATCGACGACAACATCAACGCGCTGGCGCTCGGCGCCCACGACCTGTGGGTCATGGGCGACCACGCGCTGTACCGGATCGACCAGGCCACCAGCCGGCCGATCGGGAGCGTGGAGCTCGACCCGGGCGCGTCCCCGCCGCTGGCGGCGGCCGAGGCCGGCGGCACGCTGTGGGTCGCGGCGCTGCAGCCGGGGGCGCTGTGGCGGGTCGACGCCGGCGCCGACCGGACCGCGGGGCGCGTGACGCTGGCCCCGCAGCTGCTCGAGCCGCTGCCGGTCGCGGCCTGGCAGCAGACCGTGTGGGTCGGCTGCTGCGGGCTCTCCTACGGGTCCCGGTCGCAGGGGAGGCTGTTCCGCGTCGACGCGCGCTCGGGCAGGGTCACCGCCCGGGCGGCGGTCCCGGAGGGGCCGCTGGCGCTCGTCGCCGACAGCCGTGGCGTGTGGGTGGCCACCGCGGACGGCGAGGTCCTGCGGGTGGACGCGGCGACCGCGCAGGTCGCGCAGCGGATCGCGGCACCGGCGGCCGCCAGCCGGTTCCAGGCGATGGCGGAGGCGGGCGGGCGGCTGTGGCTGGCCGACAGCGGGGACGGCGCCGTCCGCCGGCTGGACCCGGCCAGCGGGCGGGTCGACCTGGCGGTCGACGCGCCCGCGCCGCGCACCCTGGCTGCGGGCGCCGCGGGCGTGTGGGTGGTCGTCACCAACGACCGGCTGCTGGTCCGCCTGGACGAGCGCGGCCGGCGGCTGGAGCCGCCGATCCCGTTCGAGCAGCTCCACGGCGTGCGGGGGCTGGCGGTCGGCGCGGACGCGGTGTGGGCGAGCGTCGACCGCGAGGTCGTGCGGGTCGACCCCAGGCGCCTGGCGCCGCTGCCGTAGCCGGCCGCTCCCGCCGTTCCGCTGCGCCGCGGGTCGCGCCCGCGCGGCGGCGCCCGGCCGCGGCCGGCGGCGGCCTACGGCCGGTGGTCGCCGTCCCCGGCGGCCAGGCGCCGGCGCTGCGGCGCGACCACGTGGCGCGGGTCGCGCGCCGAGGCGCCCCCCGCGGCGACGACCGCGTAGCGGGTCGCGGCGGAGCCGACGAGCAGGAGCGCCGCCCCGGCGGCCGTCGGCAGGCGGCGACGCCCCGCGAGCCCGAGCGTGACCGCCCCCGCGACCGTGAGCCGGCGGGCCAGGCGGGTCAGCCGGCCCGCGAGGCCGGTCCGGTAGGGATCGCCGAGGTCCCCGAGCCGGCGCTCCATCGCCGCGTGCACGCCCAGCTCGGCGGCGGCACCGCCGAGCGCGAGCCGCCGCGCGGGATCCGCCGGCCCGGGCGGGACCAGCAGGCACGCCACGGCGCCCGCGCTGGTCGCGGCACCGGCGGCGAACAGCGCCGGCAGCTCTCGCCCGGCCTCGTGCCAGGTGGGGATCGCCGTGTCGGCCAGCAGCACGCCCGTGTAGGTGGCGAGCGCCGGGCCGAGCAGCGCGGCGGCCGCCTCGGTGCCGCGCGCCAGCCGCGGGAGGATCCCGAGCCGGTCGGCCACGGCCGCGCCGGCGAGCGCCGGCGCGGCGGCCGCCAGCAGCCAGCTGCCGACGTTGAGCGGCGAGGTCGGCTTGACCACCCGCAGCATGTGGTGGAACCGCTCGGGCCGCCCGAGGTCCGCGATCAGCAGCGGCGGGCTCACCAGAGCGGCCGCGGCGCCGCTGGTGAGCGCCGCGCGCGCGAGCCGGTCGTTGCCGGCCAGCCGCGCCGCGAACGCCAGCGGCCCGGCCGCCCCGGCGAGCCCGCCGGCGAACAGGTACGCCGGGACCTGCCAGGTCCACACCGGCGGCTTCAGGACCGGCCGCCCGTAGTAGGCCGCCGGCTGCCCGTCCGGGCCGGCGGGCGCCCGCGGGGCCGGCAGGGCGGCCGGTCGCGACCGCCCGCTCACCGCCGCCCTCCGCGGGGCAGGAACGCCGCGGCGATCCCGGCCAGCAGCGCGCCCGCCGCGACCACGCCCGCCCGCCACAGGCGCCCGAGGTCGCGGGTGGTGGCCACCGGGTCCGGCGGCAGCCCGTACACCTCGGGCTCGTCCAGCAGCAGGAAGAACGCGCCCGCGCCGCCGACGCCGTCGTCCTCGCCGGCCAGGTACAGCCGGGCCTCGGCGACTCCGGCCCCGTGCAGCTCGGCGACCCGCTCCCCGGCCCGCTCCCGCAGCTCCTCCAGCGGGCCGAACTGGATCGAGTCGGTCGGGCACGCGGTCGAGCAGGCCGGCTCCAGCCCGCCCTTCAGCCGGTCGTAGCAGAGCGTGCACTTCCACGCGCGCCCGTCGGCCTCGCGCCGGTCGATCACCCCGAACGGGCAGGCCGGCACGCAGTACCCGCAGCCGTTGCAGATGTCCGGCTGGACCACGACGGTGCCGAACTCGGTGCGGAACAGCGCGCCGGTCGGGCACACGTCCAGGCACGCGGCCGAGGTGCAGTGCTTGCACACGTCCGAGGCCATCAGCCAGCGCAGCCCCTCGCGCGCCTGCCCGACGCCGACCCGCGCGCCGCCGCCGCCGGCCGCCCGCCGGGCCGGCGGCGCCGGAGCGCGCAGGCCAGGGTGGAGCTGGTCGACCTCGATGAAGGCGACGTGGCGCCAGGTGTTCGCACCCAGAGCCCCGGTGTTGTCGTAGGAGTGGCCGGTCAGCTCCGCCGGCCCGGCCGGCGGCACCAGGTTCCACTCCTTGCAGGCCACCTCGCAGGCCTTGCAGCCGATGCAGACCGAGGTGTCGGTGAAGAAGCCGACGCGCCCGGCCGGTTCCCGGCCGCCGCCGGGCGCGTCCCGGTCCGGGCGGGCCGGCAGGGTCACGGCCGCTCCTCCGCTCCGGTCGCGGGTCCGGCGCCCGCCGGCTCGGGACCGGCCGTGGCGCGCCGGGGGCGCCGCCCGTCGCCGCCGGGGTCGCCGGGGCGGTCGGCGGGCAGGCCGGCGCGCTCCCGGTACTCGGCGACCAGGCGGTCCAGGGCCGGGCCGCGCGGGCGCCGCCCCGGCCGGATCGCGGCGAGCGTCGCCTTGGTCGTGTGGATCTGCACGTTCGGGTCCATCTCGATCCCGAGCAGGTCGTTGGCGGAGTCGCCGGTGACCAGCCCGTGGCCCCCCCAGTGGTAGGGCAGCCCGATCTGGTGGACCAGGCGGCCCCCCAGCTGCAGCGGCCGCAGCCGCCGGGTCACCAGCACCCGCGTCTCGACGGCGGCGCGCGCCGACACGATCGTCGCCCAGCCGCCGTTGCGGAGCCCCTCCGCGTCGGCCAGCTCCGGGCTGACCTCGCAGAAGAACTCCGGCTGCAGCTCCGCCAGGCGCGCGACGAAGCGGCTCATCCCCCCGGCGGTGTGGTGCTCGGTGAGCCGGTAGGTGGACAGCACGTGGGGGTAGGTGTCCGCGCCCGGCCTGCCGGGCAGCGGGGCGGTGCGGTTGCCGGGCCGGTCGAAGCGGATGCGCGCGGGGTTGCCCTGCTGCCGGTACAGCCGGTTGGCCACCGGCGACTCGTGCGGCTCGTAGTGGGTCGGCAGCGGCCCGTCGAGCAGCCCGGCCGGCGCGTACAGCCAGCCCTTGCCGTCGGCCTGCACGATGAAGGCGTCGCCGCCGCCGAGCGCGGCGTAACCGGTGCCGTCCCGCTGCCGCTCGGCGTCCGGCGGCTTGTCCGGCGGGAAGTCGGGCACGTCGTGCCCGGCCCATCTGCCGGCCTGCTCGTCCCACCAGACCAGCCGCTTGCGCTGCGACCAGGGCCGGCCGCCGGGGTCGGCGGAGGCGCGGTTGTAGAGGATGCGCCGGTTCAGCGGCCACGCCCAGCCCCACTCGGCCGCCACCCAGTCCTGCTCGCCGCCGGGCCGGCGGCGGGCGACCTGGTTGACGCCGCCGGCGTAGCAGCCGCAGTAGATCCAGCAGCCGCAGGCGGTCGAGCCGTCGGCCTTGAGGTCGTTGGGGCCGGACAGCGGCCGGCCGTCGGCGTCCCGGCCGTTGATCTCGCGCAGCACGGCCTCGGCGTCGGGCTCGCCGAGGGGTCCCTCGACCGGGTAGTCCCAGGTCAGCTGCAGCACCGGGCGGTCCCTGGGGTCCTCGGAGCCGGCCAGCCTGGCCCGGACCCTGCGGCCCAGCTCGTGGAAGAACCACAGGTCGCTGCGCCGGTCGCCGGCCGGCTCGACGGCCTTCTCGCGCCACTGCAGCAGGCGCTGGGTGTTGGTGAACGACCCGGCCTTCTCCACGTGGCTCGCCGCCGGGAACAGGAACACCTCCGTGGCGACGTCGCGCGTGCGCAGCGCCCCGGTCTCGATGTCGGGTCCGTCCTTCCAGAAGGTCGCCGACTCGACCTCGAACAGGTCGCGCACGACCAGCCAGTCCAGCCTGGCGAACGCCTGCCGGTGCAGGCGCCCGTTGGTGGTGCCGACGACCGGGTTCTCCCCCACCAGGAAGTAGCCCTTGCAGCGGCCGTCGAGCATGTCCATCACCGTCTGCAGCGCCGAGTGGTCCCCGCTGATCCTCGGCAGGTGGTCGAAGCACCAGTCGTTGCCCGCGGTCGCGTGCTCCCCCCACCAGGCCTTGAGCAGGCTGATCAGGTAGGCGTCCATGTACCCCCAGGCGCCGGACCTGGCGGCGTTGCGGTCGACGTACTCGGCCAGGTTCGCGTAGGCCTTGCTGTGCGGCATGGGGATGTACCCGGGCAGCAGGTTGTACAGGGTGGGGATGTCCGTCGAGCCCTGGATGGAGGCGTGGCCGCGCAGCGCGAGGATGCCTCCGCCCGGCCGGCCGACGTTGCCCAGCAGCAGCTGGATGATCGAGGCGGTGCGGATCATCTGCACCCCGACGGTGTGCTGGGTCCAGCCGACCGCGTAGCAGAACGCGCTGGTGCGCTCCCGGCCGGAGTTGTCGCACAGCGCCCGCGCGGTCTCGACCAGCAGCTCCTCCGGGATCCCGCAGACCTCCGCGACCATCGGGGGCGTGTAGCGGGCGAAGTGGCGCTTGAGGACCTGGAACACGCAGCGCGGGTGGGTGAGCCCGGGGTCGACGTGCTCGGCCTGGCCCGCCTCCAGCGGGGCGCCCAGCGCGCCGTGGTGCTCGGCGGCCGCGGCCGCGCTCCCGCGCTCCCCGGATGCCGCCGCGACCTCCATGCCCTCGTACTGCCAGCTGGCCGGGTCGTACGCGCCGCCGTCCGGGTCCCAGCCGCTGAACAGCCCGTCGAGGTCCTCGGTGTCGCGGAAGTCCTCGCGCAGGATCACCGGCGCGTTGGTGTAGGCGACCAGGTACTCGCGGAACTCGCGTCCGTTGGTCAGGATCCAGTTGACGATCCCGCCGAGGAACGCGACGTCGCTGCCGGCCCGGATCGGCACGTGCAGGTCGGCCAGCGCGCTGGTGCGGGTGAAGCGCGGGTCCACGTGGATCACCCTGGCGCCGCGCGCCCTGGCCTCCATCACCCACTGGAACCCGACCGGGTGGCACTCGGCCATGTTCGAGCCCTCGATCAGGATGCAGTCCGAGTTGGCCAGGTCCTGCTGGAAGGTGGTCGCGCCGCCGCGCCCGAACGAGGTCCCGAGACCCGGGACCGTCGAGGAGTGTCATATCCTCGCCTGGTTCTCGATCGAGACGGCCCCGAGCGCGGTGAACAGCTTCTTGATGAGGTAGTTCTCCTCGTTGTCCAGGGTCGCGCCGCCGAGCGACCCGAACCCCAGCGTCCGCCGCAGCGGCCGGCCCCGCTCGTCGGCGTCCTCCCAGGTCTCCCGGCGCGTGGCCAGCACCCGGTCGGCGACCATGTCCATCGCCGTGTCCAGGTCCAGCTCCTCCCAGTCGGTGCCGTGGGGGCGCCGGTAGCGGACCTTCGTGAGCCGCTCGGGGCTGGTGACCAGCGACCGCGACGCGGCGCCCTTGGGGCACAGGCGCCCGCGGGAGATCGGGCTGTCGGGGTCGCCCTCGATCTGGATGACCTGCTCGTCCTTGACGTACACGTTCTGGCCGCAGCCGACCGCGCAGTACGGGCAGACCGACCTGACCACCCGGTCGGCGTCGGCGGTCCGCGGCGCCAGCGCCGCCGAGCGGGCCGACCGCGCCGCCGCGCCGAGCGCCGCACGATCGCCGCCGCGCAGCTGGCGCAGTACCGGCCAGGCGTCCAGGAGCCCGCGCAGATCCATCCCAGCCCTCCTCCAGGCGACGGTGCTCGGCTGGACGGCCTGCTTGTTCCCCACGGAGGACGACCGGACACCTGCAGGACGCGCAAAGTGCCACCGAGAAAGGGCGCCGGCTGGCGCTGGCTGGTGATCTGCCGCACGGCGGCCTGCCGTGCGCTGGCGGACCACTGCTGCTCCAGCCGGCCCCGTCGAATTTCACGCGACCGCACGGACCGTGGCGGCTAGGCTCGCCCCAGGCCTGCCGTCGGATCCAGGGAGGGTGGATGCCGGACCTGCACACGCTCGCAGTCTTCTCCGTCGCGGCGCTGGTGTTCTCGGTCTTCCCGGGACCCGCGGTCTTCTATGTGGTCACCCGCAGCGTCTCCCAGGGCCGCCCGGCGGGGGTCGTGTCGGCGCTGGGCATCGAGCTCGGCACCCTGGTCCACGTCACCGCGGCCACGCTCGGCCTGTCCGCGGTGCTGGCGTCCTCGGCGGCTGCGTTCAGCGTGGTCAAGTACCTCGGCGCCGCCTACCTGATCTACCTGGGCATCCGGACGCTGCGCGAGCGCGGCGAGGAGCGCCCCGGGGTCGTGTGGGACCGGCCGCTGCGCCGCGTGTTCGCCAACGGCATCGTCGTCGCGGTGCTGAACCCCAAGACCGCGCTGTTCTTCCTCGCCTTCCTGCCGCAGTTCGTCGATCCCGCCAAGGGCTCGACCGCGCTCCAGATCGCCGTGCTCGGCCTGCTGCTGGTGGCCGTCGCCACCGTCAGCGACAGCGCCTACGCGCTGCTGTCGGGGGCCGCGGGCGACTGGCTGCGCCGCACCGGGCGCCTTGGCCGCAGCCGGCGCCTGGTCACCGGCGGCGCCTACATCACGCTCGGGGTCGTGGCCGCGCTCGCCGACCCCAAGCCGGCGTCCCGGTAGCGGCGCCGGCCGCCAGCCGCTCAGCCCAGCACCTGGTCGACGGGGACGTTGCAGGTCCGCGCGAGGTCCTCGGCGGCCTGGCGGACCCGTTGCAGCTCCCGGTCGACGTCGGCCTGGTCGCTGCGATCAACCGCCTCGGCCAGCCGCTGCAGCTCCGCGACCACCCGCCGGCCGGCGCGCTTGACGTCCTCGGAGTCGGCGTTCTCGACCGCCCGCTCGGCGTCGCGCGCGCGCCGCTCGACCTCGTCGGCGGTGGCCTGCGGGTCGATCCGGACGTCGGCGACGGCCTTGACCAGCTCGGCGCAGTCCGACGCCTTGCCGACCCCCTGGCGGGCGTCGTCGGCGGCGTCGCAGGCGGCGAGGCCGGCGAGCGCCAGCGTCACCAGGAGGACTCGGAGCGGCATCCTGCGCATGGTGGACCTCTTCGGTTGGACCGGGGTCGGTTCGGACCTGTCCGGTGGATCTGATCCGGTTCGGGCTTTCCATCGATGCTCGGGTCGAACCGGTACTTGTCGCGCCGATTGTCCCTCGTTCGGCGACCGGGGGTGGGCCGCACCGGTCCTGCCCGGCCGTCCCGCCCTCCCGCCCGGCGCGCAGCGGGGGCGGGCCGTCCGCGACGCCGCGCCCGCCGCGGTCCACCTGGTGGTCAGCGGGGGCCGGGGCGGCTTCAATGAGCTTCTGATGTCGCCGGAGGATCCCGGGCCGTGGCTGCCGTCGTACTGGCGGCCCCGGCCGGCCGCGCGGCCCGAGCTGCCGCGGCCGGACCCCGGCCCGCCGCCGCCGGCCTCCTGGTGGCGGCGCGCCGCCGCGCTCCTGGTGGACCTGCTCGCCTACGCCCCCGGCCTGCTGCTGTGGCGGATCGGCGTCGAGGGCCTGCCCGGGCTGGGGTTGCCGGGCACGGCCGCCGAGGGCGGCGGCCTGCGGACCGCCAGCGGCGCGGTGCAGCTCACCGGCGTGCTGCTGCTGGTCGTCGGCTGGGTCGTGCGCCTGTGCGACCGGGGTTGGCGGCAGGGCGCGACCGGCCGGTCGGTGGGCAAGCGGGCCGCCGGCATCCGGCTGGTGCGGGCGGGGACGGGCGAGCCGCCGGGCGGGCGGGCCGGGCTCGGGCGCCACCTGATGCGGCTCGGCTGGTGCCTGACCTGCCTGCTGCTGCCGGTGCTCGGCCTGAGCCTGCTGTGGCCGCTGTGGGACCCGGGGCGCCGCACCTTCGAGGACATGGCCTTCGCCACCGCGGTGGTGCGCGACCGGCGCGCGGGCTGACCCGGCGGCTGCGCGGGGCGGCTACAGCGCGCGGGCCGAGCGCACCCGGAACGGCCGGCCCTGCTGGCAGGTGGTCATGATGTTCGCGACCGGCTCGCCGGTGACCTCGACGCGCCGGCCGGGGCGCAGCAGCGAGCGGTCGCCGCCCAGCAGCAGCCACGTCCGGCCGGCGGCGCCGAGCAGCATGCAGCCGGGCTCGACCCCCGCGCTCACGGTCCCGACCAGCCGCAGCGGCTGCCCGCCGGCGGGCGGGGTCCCCTTGCCCGGCGCGCCGCCCGCCGGCGGCGGCGCCGG
Source organism: Actinomycetes bacterium (assembly GCA_035263405.1). Taxonomy (GTDB): domain Bacteria; phylum Actinomycetota; class CALGFH01; order CALGFH01; family CALGFH01; genus DATFRI01. The sequence goes on from DATFRI010000061.1 coordinate 11,287, forward strand.
AGGCCGGGGCGTGAGCCCGGGCGCCGCCGCCGGACGCGGCCGCGGCCGCGGCGTCGCCGCCGCCCGGTCCGGCGGCGGCGACGGGCTCGCCGCCGGCTCGCCGGGCGCGGCGGCGCCCTCGCCCTGCTGCTCGGCGCACGCGGCCAGCAGCAGGGCGAGGGCGAGGACTCCAGCCAGTGGGACCATCCTGGAACGGTTCATGTCGGGTTGGACGGGCAGGCGGCGCGGACGGTTCCGCACGAGCCTACCCGGCCGCGCGGCGGGCGACCCCCGCCGGGGGCGGGCGCCCCTAGCGCCAGGACTGCTCGGCGTAGACGCCCGCCGCCTGCTGGTCCGGCTGCCCGTCGCTCACCGGGACCTCGGTGAGCTGCGCCTCGGGGATGTCCACCACGAAGGTGGCGCCGCCGCCCGGGGTCTCGTCCACCCACACGCGCCCGCTCATGCCGCGCACCAGGCGGTCGACCAGGAACAACCCGAGCCCGACCCCGCCGACCCGGCGGGTGGTGGACGCGTCGAGCTGGGTGAACGGCGCGAAGATCCGGTCGCGGTCCCCCAGCGCGACCCCCGGCCCGTGGTCGGCCACGACGATGCGGGTCCAGCCGTACGGCTGGTCCAACCCGATCTCGATGGGCGTGTGCGGCGGCGCGTGCTTGCCGGCGTTGTCGATCAGGTTGGACAGGATCGAGCGCAGCGCCTCGGTGTCGCCGTACACGGTGCGCGGCGCCGGCGGGGTCTGGACCAGGATCGGGTGGTCGGGGTCGGCCGCGCGCTTGTCGCTTGCGACCTCGTGCAGCAGCTCGACCAGCGGGACCAGCTCGTTGCGCAGCGCGGGCGAGCGGTCGGCCGCGAACGCGCTCGCCTGCAGGATCTGCTCCACCATGTCGCGCAGGCGCGCGCCCTGGCGCAGCATGCGGCTCAGCATCTCCTGGCCGTCGCCGGTCTCGGCCAGGTCGGGGCGGTTGTGGAGGGTCTTGGTGGTCCCGAGGATCACGGTGATCGGCGAGCGCAGCTCGTGGGAGACCAGCGCCAGGAACTCGTCCTTGAGGCGGTCGACCTCCTCCAGGTGCGCCAGCTCCTGCGACAGGTCGGCGTTCTCGCGCTCCAGCTCGGCCGAGCGGCGCAGCGCCTGCTCGTACAGGGTGCGCAGGTCCTCCATGACCGGCCCGGCGACCTCGGAGGACAGGCGGGCGCCACCGCGCACCGCGGCGGTGAGCGCCTCCAGGATCGCGCTCGGGGCGTCGCCCTTGAGGATGTAGCCGCGCGCGCCGGCCGCGACCATCTCCTTGACGTACGCCTCGTCGGCGTAGGCGGTGTGCGCGACCACGGCGATCCCCGGCCAGCGCTGGAAGATCTCCCTGGTGGTGGCGACGCCTCCCTGGCCGGGCATCTTGCAGTCCATCAGCACCACGTCCGGCTGGAGGTGCTCGACCAGGGGCAGGGCCTCCTCGCCGCTGCCCGCCTCGCCGACGACGCGCCAGCCGCCGACCTCCTCCAGCAGGGAGCGCAGCACCTCGCGCATCGCGGGATGGTCGTCGACCAGCAGGACCTTCCCGGGGCCTTCCGTCTGTGGCGCCGATCCCGTCATCCAGCAGCTCCCCTGTCGCCCACGCGCGACCGGCCGACGCGACGGCTGCGGCACAGCGCCGCTGCTCGGTGCCCAAGTATGTCGGCAAGTCCTCCCGAAGGTGGACCCTCGAGCGTCCGCCCCCGAACGGCCTCGAGCCCGGCTCCGTGTGGACGTGCAGCTGCTAGAATCGCCGTTTCCGCAGCGAACGACAAGTACGGCGTTCTTCCCAGAACTTTCGCGCCGGTGCTTTCGCCCAAGGGGACCCTCGATGAAAGACGTTGGCCTCGTCGGGCTGCCCGCCGCCGGCAAGACGACGGTCTTCAACGCGCTCACGCGCGCTGGCCTGGCCGCCGGCGGCGCCGCCGGCCGGGCCAGCGTGGCGGCCGTGCCCGTCCCCGACCCCAGGGTGGACGTGCTGTCCGAACTGGAGCGGTCCCGCAAGCGCGTGCACACCCAGCTGCGCTTCGTGGACGTCGCCGGGCTCGCCGCCGGGGGGGTCCTGTCGGCGCAGGGGCTGGGCGCGCTGCGCGAGGCCGACGCGCTGGCGATGGTGCTCGGCGCCCACACCGGCGCCGACCCCGCCGAGCAGGCCGCCGACCTCACCCTGGAGCTGACCCTGGCGGACCTCGCCAGCGTCGCGGGCGGCGCCGACAAGGCCGCCAAGCGCGCCCGCGCCGGGGTCAAGGGCGCCGACGTCGAGGCGGCCACCCTGGCGCGTGCCCGCGCGCTGCTCGACGCGGGCACGCCGCTGCGCGCGGCCGGCTGGGAGCCGCAGGAGCAGGCGGTGCTGCGCAACTTCGCGCCGCTCACACTCAAGCCGGTGCTGGCCGTGGTCAACCTCGGCGAGGGGGAGCTGGGCGAGGCGGCCGGGCGGGCGGCCGCGGTGGAGCAGGCGCTGGGCGTGCCGGCCGTCGCCCTCGCGGGCGCGCTCGAGGCCGAGGCGGCCGAGCTGGCGCCGGAGGACGCCGCGGCGTTCCTGGCCGAGTACGGCGTCAAGCGCGGCGGGCTGGACCAGGTGGTCGGGGCCGCCTGGCGGCTGCTGGACCTGATCACGTTCCTCACCACCGGCCGCGACGAGACCCGCGCCTGGGAGGTCCGCCGCGGCGCCACCGCGCCGGAGGCCGCCGGACGGATCCACTCCGACCTGGAGCGCGGCTTCATCCGCGCGGAGGTGATCGGCTACGAGGAGCTGGTCGCCGCCAAGGGCTGGGACGCGGCCCGCGCGCGCGGGCTGCTGCGCGCCGAGGGCCGCTCCTACGTGGTCCGCGAGGGCGACTGCCTCAACATCCGCTTCAACGTTTGACCGAAGGTGCCCGCGATGCCCTGATCCGGGACGTTCCCTGACCCGACCGGGGTCACCGGCCGCGACGCAGCGCGCGGCCGGGTCGCGCGCCGGTGTGCCAGCCCGCCTCGGCGACGCAGACGCCGTTGACGAACACCGCGTCGATGCCGGCGGGCGGACGGCGCGGCTGCTGGTCGGTGGCCAGGTCGATCACCGTGCGCGGGTCGAACAGCACCAGGTCCGCGTACGCGCCCGGCGTGACCAGGCCGCGGTCGGCGAGGCGGAACTTGCGCGCCGGCATCGCCGTCATGCGGTGCACGGCCGTCTCCAGCGGCAGCACCCGCTGGTCGCGGACGTAGCGGCCGAGCACCCGCGGGAAGGTGCCGGAGAGGCGCGGGTGGGGCCGGCTGCCGGCCGGCAGGCCGTCGGAGCCGATCATCGTCGTCGGGTGCGCCAGCACGGTGCGCACGTCGTCCTCGCTCATCGACTCCAGCACCACCACGACCTCGCCGCCCTGGTCGAGCACCCTGCCCGCGGTCTCGGCCGGCTCCGCGTCGAAGCCGGCGCCCAGCTCGGCGAGGGTGCGCCCCTCCCACTCCGGCCGCTGCGGCGCGGCGGCCACGCGGACCGCGTCGGGCTCGAGCCGGCCGAGCGGCCCGCCCTGGTCGAGCGCGCCGTTGCGCAGCACGTCCCGCAGACTGGTGCTGCTGGCGGTGTAGGGGTACTGGTCGGTGGTGACGTCCACGCCGCGCGCGCGGGCCTCGTCGATCAGGCGCAGGGACTCGCGCACCCGCCCCCAGTTGCGCGCGCCGCTGGCCTTGTGGTGGGAGATCTGCACGCTGACGCCCGTGGCCTCCCCGATCCAGATCGCCTCGGCGACGGCCTCGGGCAGGTGGTCGCCCTCGTCGCGCAGGTGGGTGGCGTACACCGCGCTCGTCCCCGCCAGGCCGATCACCAGCTCGACCAGCTCCTCGGTGCCGGCGAAGCGGCCCGGCTGGTAGATGAGCCCGGTGGACAGCCCGACCGCGCCCGCCCGCAGGCCCTCGTCGAGCAGGTCGCGGATGCGCTTGGCCTCCGCCGCGTCAGGCGCGCGGGCCTGGTCGCCGAGGACGGCGCCGCGGATCGCGCCGTGCCCGACCAGGGCGGCCACGTTGACGCTGGGCGGGTCGTCGTCGACGGCGTCGAGGTAGCCGCGGTGGCCCGACCAGCGCGGCAGCCGGTCCATCGACGGGTGCCAGGAGCCGAACGCGCGCGCGGCCTCGGTCCAGGGGGCCGGGCCGAACCCGCAGTTGCCGACGATCTGCGTGGTCACGCCCTGCAGGACCTTCCACTCGACCGTCGGGGTGACCAGCACCGCCACGTCGTCGTGGCTGTGCACGTCGATGAAGCCCGGGGCCAGCGCCCGCCCGCGCGCGTCCAGCTCGCGCGCGCCGTGGTCAGGCACCTCCCCCACCGCGACGATCCGGTCGTCGTGGACCGCCACGTCGGCGTCGAACGGCGGCCCGCCCCAGCCGTCGTACACGCGCGCGCCGCGGATCACCAGATCGACCACCGGTCAGCTCCGTCCAGTGACCCTGTCCACCAGCCCGCCCCTCCGGCGACTGCTGCCGACGCTTGTGCGTGACGCTACGCCAGTCTCCCGCGCCGGTCCACGAGCAAGCCGGGCACGGCGCGGCGCACCCGCGTCCGGGCGCGGGCGGCCGGCCCGCGGTCAGCCGCCGCCGGGTGCGGCCGGCGAGCCGGCCAGCCGCGCCCGCAGCCGCTGCGTCCAGTCCACGACCTCGGGCGCGTCGAAGTAGCCCAGGTGCGCGCGCAGCACGAGCGTGGCCACGGGCCGGGGCGGCAGGTGCGCCGGGTCGGCCGGGGGCGGGTCGGGCAGCTGCCGGTCGTCGGGGCTGCCGCCGCCGAACACCTGCTTGCCGATGTAGTCGGTGTCGCGCCAGAACGTCACCCAGGCCATCCGGTCGAGGCCCGGGTTGGCCCGCGCGATCCGCTCGCGCAGCGCGGGGAGCTGGCCGCCGGCGCCGACGTCCGCGGGGAAGAAGCGGGCGTACAGCTGCGCCAGCGGGCTGCCCATCGTCACCAGCGCGCAGCCCGCGGCCAGGTCCGGCCGCGACAGCAGCGCGGCGAACGCCAGCACCGACCCCTGGCTGTAGCCGGCCAGCACCACCCGCCGCCCGCGGTCCAGGTGGTGGCGGACGCGGCGCTGCAGCTCGGGCACGGCGCGCTCGCTGTAGGGGCGCACGGCCAGCGGGTGGTAGCGGCGCGGCCAGAAGGTGAGCACGTCCCACAGGACCCCCGTCGCCCGCCGGATCCGGGGGCTGCCGCGGCCCAGGTAGACGACCACGAGGCTGGCGAGGGTCAGCACGACCATGGTCACGCCGGCCACGCTGCGCAGCCAGGCCTGTGCCTGCGCGGGCAGGAACGCCAGGCCGTCGGGGTCGAAGCGCATCGTCGGCAGCCACGGCCAGGGGTCGCCGGCGGGCCGCGCGGCCAGCCGCGGGATGCCCGCGGCCGCGCCGAGGACCAGGAAGCCCAGGCCCGGGACGGCCAGCACGCGGTCCAGGTCGCGCCCCAGCCCGGAGAACCGGCGGGCGCGGGCCACGCGCACGGCGAACTCGCGCTCGACCGCGATCTCCCCGAGCACCAGGTCGACCTCGGCGCGCGGGGCGCGCAGGTGCCACCACAGCGTCGCGCCCGCCGTGACCGCGGCGAGCACGACCAGCAGGCCGGCGACGTCGAGCAGCCCGAACTCGGGGCCGGTGCGGTAGGGGCCCGGACCGGCCAGATGCTCCAGCAGCCAGTCGGTGACCTGGACCCAGCCGGCCAGGCTGGCGTTGGACAGGGCCACCGCCAGCGCGGCCGCGACCACCGGGCCGAACCAGCGGAAGCGCGCTCCCAGCCGCGGCCAGCGGTCCCCGCGGGCGCCCGCGCCCCGCTGGGCCAGCCGCCCGGCGGCGTCGAGCAGCAGCAGGCACGCCAGCAGCGGCAGCTGCACGCAGCCGAGCAGGATGACCAGGCCGCCCAGCTCGAGCGACGGCCGCCCCGCGCGGCCCCACGCGAGCGCCTGCAGGACCACCACCAGCCAGGTGGCCAGCGCCGCCACCAGGTGCCCGCCGAGCAGCCGGGCGGCGCCGCGCGCCTGCTCCCAGACCCGCGGGTCGTCCAGGCCGGCGGGCGCGGCGCCGGGCGGACGGCCGGCCGCCCCGCCGTCCGGGCCGGTGACCTGCTCGAACCGCACCTGGGTGCGGCGGGCCAGCAGGAACGCGGCGGCGATGACCAGCAGCAGCAGCACGGCGCCGGCGGCCACGCGGCCGCCGACCGAGCCGGTCCAGCGCGCGCCGAGCTGCCAGGCGAGCTGGTCCAGCAGCAGGATCGCGAACCAGACCACCGAGGACATCGTCAGGGTCACGGCGAGCGCCCGCGCCAGCGGCCGGTGCAGCCGCAGCCACCACGGCTCGCGGCCGTCCCCGCCGGGCGGCTGGTGCAGCCAGCCGGCCACGTTGAGCAGGGTGAAGGGCAGCAGGAAGATCCACAGGGGCTGCAGGCGCGAGCGCGAGGTCAGCCTGCCCCACAGCTGCGCCTCCAGGGCGGGGGCCCCGGGGTCGTCGCCGGGCCGGACGTAGAAGCCGCTCAGCTCGTCGCCGGCGACCCGGACCGCCTCGCCGGCGCCGGGCGCCATGCCGAGCACCGACTCGGGCCGCGGGCCGCCGACACCGTGGACGCGCAGCTCGACGGCGGCGCGAGGATCCCCGGACGCCTGCATGGTCGGCCTCCCACCACCGGTCGGGTTCTGCCGGCCAGAGCATGCACCAACGAGACACCCGGTTCAATCCGGACAGCCAGGATGGTGGCGACGGGCGGGCTCAGGGACGCGGCGCGGCCGCCTCGGCGTCGCGCCGCAGCGCGCCGGGCAGGGCGAACTGGACGTCCTCGTCCACGACCTTCAGCTCGGCGACCTCGCGCGCGCCGCGCTCGCGCAGCGCCTCGAGCAGCTCGTCGACCAGCCACTCGGGCGCGGACGCGCCGGAGGTGACCCCGAGCGTCCCGACGCCATCGAACCAGTCGGGGTCGACCGCGGCGGCGTCGGCGACCAGGTGGCTGGCGCAGCCGAGCGCGCGCGCCACCTCCACCAGGCGCTTGGAGTTGGAGGAGTTCTCCGCGCCGATGACCAGGATGAGGTCGCAGTCGGCGGCCAGCCGCTTCACCGCGTCCTGCCGGTTCTGCGTCGCGTAGCAGATGTCGTCCGAGCGCGGGCCGGCGAGCACCGGGAAGCGCTCGCGCAGCGTACCGACGACCTGCTCGGTCTCGTCCACCGACAGGGTGGTCTGGGTCACGTAGGCGACGCGCCCGGGGTCGGCGACCTGCAGCTCGCGCGCCTCGCGCTCGTCGCCGACGAGGTGCACCCGGGCCGGGCCGGCGTGGGCGGCGGCCTCGCCCATGGTCCCGACGACCTCCTCGTGGCCCTCGTGCCCGACGAGCACGATGTCGTACCCGGCCGCGGCGAACCTGCGCGCCTCCTGGTGCACCTTGGTGACCAGCGGGCAGGTCGCGTCGATCGCCCGCAGCGAGCGCCGTCCGGCCTGCGCGTGCACCTCCGGCGCGACGCCGTGCGCGGAGAACACGACGGTGGCGCCCTCGGGCACCTCGTCCAGCTCCTCGACGAACACGGCGCCCTTGGCCTCCAGGGCGCGCACGACGTGGAGGTTGTGCACGATCTGCTTGCGCACGTACACGGGCGGGCCGTAGGTGGCCAGCGCCACCTCGACGATCTCGACCGCGCGCTCGACGCCGGCGCACCAGCCGCGCGGGGCCGCCACCAGCACCCGTTCGGGCGCGCGGAACTGGGGGATCTCACTCGTGGTCGACATGGCGGCCATTCTACGCGCGCACCCGGGGTGGTCCCGCCGCGACCGCGCGCGGGCCGCGCCGTCCGGGCCCCGGGCGGCTAGGCTGGTCGCGGGGCGGACCCCGTACGCCCCGCGCGCCGCCGTGAGGCAGGGAGGGTGAGGTGAGCCGGCAGACCGAGGAGCCCGACGCCCCCGACCGGCTCGCCGCGGACCGGGGGGTCCCCGGCCGCGGCCCGCGGCCGCTCGACCCGCGCATGGCGGTGGTGTGGACGGTCCAGGCGGCCGCGGGCGCCACGCTCGTCACCTTCGCGGTGCTGTCGGTCGAGGTGGTGGTCCGGCTGGCCTTCGACGCGTCCGGCGAGCGGCTGTCGTGGCCGACCGGGCTCGGGGCGGTGGCCGTCGCCGCGCTCGGCGCGCTGGCCGCCTGGCGGCTGCCGCGCGCCTACCACCGGGCGTGGAGCTTCGAGCTGGCCCCCGACGCGCTGGAGCTGCGCCACGGGATCGTGCTGCGGGTCCACTCCGCCATCCCCTACCACCGGGTCCAGTACATCGACATCCGCCAGGGGCCGGTGGAGCGGGCGCTGCGGCTGTCCCGGCTGGTGGTGCACACCGCGGCGGCCACGTCCGACGCGAGCATCCCGGGCATCGCCAGCGACGAGGCGCAGTCCCTGCGGCGCACGCTGCTGGAGCGCGCGGGGGTGGGCGATGCGGTCTGAGCCGGGCGGCCCGGCGGTCCCGGCGCCAGGTCCCGCGGGCGCGCCGCCCGGTCCCGGCCCGGGGACGCCCCCGCCGCCGGGGGGCTTCGCGGTCGTCGAGCACCAGCGCCTGCACCTGCTGACGCCGATCTTCCTGCTGCTGCGGCTGGGCAGGCAGCTCATCCCGCTGCTCTTCGTCGTGCTGCTGAGCTGGCGGGTGGCGGCGCTGATCCCGATCCTCTCGGTGGCCCTGGTGGTCGCGCTGCTGCAGTGGTGGCGCCGGGACTGGTCGCTCGACGGCCGCACGCTCACGCTGGACGAGGGCGTGCTGACCCGCAAGCACCGGGTCCTGCCGCTGGAGCGCGTGCAGCAGGTGACGCTGCAGCGCAAGCTCACCCACCGGCTGCTGGGCGTGGCGACCCTGCGGGTGGAGACCGCCGGCGGCGCCGACGCCTCCGAGATCAGCCTGCACGTGGTCTCCCTCGACCAGGCCCGCCGGCTCCGGGACGTGCTGCTGGAGGCCAAGCACGCCGCCGCGGCGGGCGGCGCCGCACCGGCCGCACCGGCCGCACCGGCCGTACCGGGCGTCCAGGGCGCGCCGGCCGCCCCGGGGGGTGCCGCGGCGCCCGGCGCGGACCGGGCACCGCAGCATCCCGAGCGGGTCCTGGTCCGTCTGTCCCTCGGCGAGGTCGTGGTCGCGGGCCTGACGGGCGCGCGCGGGGCCGCGGCGCTGGCCGTGCTCGGGCCGGTGCTCCAGTACGGCGACGACCTGCACCTGCTGGAACGCGTGCTGCGACGGTTCGACCCGGAGCAGCTCCTGCACCTCGGCCTGGTCGGGACCCTCGTCGGGCTGCTCGGGGCGGTGCTGCTGTGGTTCGCGCTCGCGGCCGGGTCCAGCGTCCTGACCGACTTCGGCTTCACGATGTCGCTGCGCGACGGCGACGTGCTGGTGCGACGGGGGCTGCTCGAGCGGCGCGAGGCGGTCGTCCCGCTGAACCGGATCCAGGTCGTCCGCCTGGAGGAGTCGCTGCTGCGCCGCACGCTCGGACTCGGCGCGGTGCGCGTCCAGAGCGCCGGCTCCGCGCGGCACGACGAGGGGACCGGCCGGGTCGCCGTCCCGGTCCTGCGGCGGTCGGGCTTCGACGCGCTGCTGGCGGAGCTGCTGCCCGGCGCGGCGCCGGTCCCCGCCCTCAGCGGGCACCCGCCCGTGGCGCGCCGTCGGGCGCTGGTCCGCGCGGTCGTCCCGGCCGCGCTGGTCACCGCGGCGCTGGCGCTGCTGCTGCGCCCGCTGGGGGCGCTGGCGCTGCTGGCCCTGGTCCCGGCCGCGCTGCTCGGGCTCGCGAACTACCGCGGCCTCGCGCACGCCCGCCGGGAGGGGTTCCTGTACGCGCGGCGGGGCGCGCTGATCCGCTCCACGGCGGTGGTCCCCGCGCGCAAGGCGCAGAGCGTCCGGGTCGTCTCCACGCCCTTCCAGCGGCGCGCGGGCCTGGCGACGCTGTACGTCGACGTGGCCGGTGGCGGCCCCACCCCGCGGGTCCGCGACGAGTCCCGGCCCACGGCCGAGGCGCTCCAGCGCGCCGTGCTGCAGCGCGCGCCGGCCGGGGCCGCCGGCTGACGGCCGCGGCAGGCCGAGGGTCAGCGCCGCTCCGGCGCCGGCCGGTACTGGGCGCGCAGCAGCAGGTCGAAGGCGCGGTCGGGCAGCACCCGCCGCAGGCCGACCAGGGTGCGGCCGATCGGGCCGACCACGTAGCGGGGGCGGGGGCTGCGCGCGGCCAGCGCACGCTCCACGACCGCGGCCACCTGCCCGGGCCGCGAGGACAGGCGCGCCAGCGGGCCGGAGTCGGTGTACGCGGCGCCGAACGCCTGCGTGACCGAGGCGGTGAACGCGGCGTACGCGCGCGCCGCCTCGCCGGCGGAGCCCGGGACGCCGGCCTCGCCGCCGGGGGCGGCCCCGGCGCGCTCCCCGGGGCCCGCGGCCACGGGCATGGTCGCCAGCGCGGCGTCGCTGAAGCCGGACAGGACCGGGCCGGGCTCGATCAGGACCACCTGGATCCCGAACGGCCGCAGCTCGAAGCGCAGCGCGTCGCTGACGGCCTCGAGCGCGTACTTGGAGGCGTGGTAGAAGGCCCCGCCGGGCAGGGTGAGCCGGCCGCCCATCGACGAGAGGTTCACGATCCGCCCGGCGCGGCGGCGGCGCATCCCCGGCAGGACGAGCTGGATCAGCCGGACCGGCCCGATGAGGTTGGTCTCCAGCTGGCGCCGGACCTCGGCGACCGGGGTGGTCTCCACCGGCCCGTGGAGGCCGTAGCCGGCGTTGTTGACCAGGGCGCCGACGGCGCCGTGCTCGGCCTCCACCTGCTCCACGGCGGCGCGCATGGAGTCCTCGTCGGTGACGTCCAGCGCCAGCGTCCGTGCGCCGAGCGACGCCAGCTCGGCGAGCGTCCCGGGCTGGCGCGCGGTCGCCCACACGGGCCGGCCGGACCTGGCCAGGCGCGCGGCGACCGCCCGCCCGATGCCGGACGAGCAGCCGGTGACGAGCACGGCGGACGAGGGGGTGGCGGGGGGCATCGCGGCGGCCTCCTGTCGGGGGGGTCAGGCGAACCGGAGCGTCTCGGTCTCGTCGTCGGCGACGACGCGCGCGCAGGTGGGGCACCACCACCTGGCCTGCATGGAGGTGCCGCACGCGGTGTGGCGCGGCGCGTCCTGGTCGCTGCGGCGCGCGCCCCAGTCGGCCAGCAGCCGCAGCGCCCCGGCCAGCTCGCGGCCGGTGGCGGTCAGTTCGTACACGAACCGGGGCGGGCGCCGCGAGTACGGCCGCGACACCAGCAGCGCCTCGCGCTCCAGGTGCTTCAGGCGCGCGGACAGGATGTTCGGAGCGATGCCGGGCAGGTCCTCGAGCAGGTCGTTGAAGCGCCGCGGCCCCCCGAGCAGCGCGTCGACCAGCAGCAGCGTCCAGCGGTCCCCGACGCGCTCGACCGCCTCGCCGAGCGCGGACCGCTCCTGCCCCACGTCCATGGGGGTGATCGTACGCGCTTCTTGCGAGCTGACGTTGTGGGTTGTACTTTGCAAGTCACTAGCAGTCATCCCATCCGGGCGGCGGCCCGGGTCGGGTCGGGTCCACGTTCAGGTGCAGGTTCGGATCGAGTTCGGGACTCCCGGGGGCGGCCCGCCCCCCGTACGAGAGGACGGCGTCATGCTGGAGGGACTGCAACAGGCGGTTGACCAGGTCAACGCCAAGCTGGGGGGGTCGGTGGTCGGGGTCGGCCGGGGCTGGGGCCTCGGCAGCGGCTTCGTCGTCGGCGAGAACCTGGTCGTCACCAACGCCCACAACCTGCGCGGGTCGGAGACCACGGTGGTCTTCGGCGACGGGCGCACGGCCACCGGGACCGCGCGCGGGGTCGACCCCGACGGCGACCTGGCGCTGCTCCAGGTGGACACCGGGGGCGCGGCGCCGGTCGAGTGGGCGGACGGCACGCCCGCGACGCCGGGCACGCCCGTGTTCGCGCTGGCCAACCCCGGCGGCCACGGCCTGCGGACGACCTTCGGCCTGGTGTCCGCGGTCGACCGGTCGTTCCGCGGCCCCCGCGGCCGGCGCATCACCGGCTCGCTGGAGCACACCGCGCCGCTGGCCCGGGGCTCCTCCGGCGGCCCGGTCGTGGACGAGCAGGGGCGCCTGCTCGGGATCAACACCAACCGCCTCGACGACGGCTTCTACCTCGCCCTCCCGGCCGACGAGGAGCTGCGCAGCCGGATCGACGCCCTGGGCCGCGGCCAGGCGCCGGTGCGCGTGCGGCTCGGCGTCGGCATCGCCTCCGCCCGCGAGGCACGGCACCTGCGGCGCGCCGTGGGCCTGCCCGAGCGCGACGGCCTGCTGGTCCGCATGGTCGAGGAGGACGGCCCCGCCGGCCGCGCGGGCATCCGCGTGGGCGACCTGCTGGTCAGCGCCGGCGAGCAGCCGCTGCGCAGCGCCGACGACCTGTACGAGGCGCTCGACGGGCTCGAGCCGGGCAGCTCCCTGTCGCTCGCGGTCGTGCGCGGCGCCGAGGAGCTGAGCGTGGCCGTCACCTTCGGCGACACCCGGGAGGAGGGCTCGGTGTGAGCGCCCGCGCAGCCTCCTCCCCCGCCGCGGGCCTGGACGGCGGGGTCCGGGGGCCGGCTTCGGCCCCCGATCCCGCCGCCGACCGGGAGGCCGCCGCGATGGACGCCTACTCGCGGGTGGTCACCGCGGTCGCCGAGCGGCTGATCCCCTCGGTCGCCAGCCTGCGCGTGGTCACCCGCGTCCCCGGCGGCCGCATGCCCACGGGGTCCGGCTCGGGCGTGGTGATCACCCCCGACGGGTTCCTGCTCACCAGCGCCCACGTGGTCGAGCGCGCCGCCGGCGGGAGCGCGACCTTCGCCGACGGGCGCGAGCTGGCCTTCGACGTCGTCGGCGCCGACCGGCTCAGCGACCTGGCGGTCATCCGCGCCGACGGGCGCGACCTCAGCGCGGCCACGCTCGGCAACGCCGACACGCTCAAGGTCGGCCAGCTCGTGTGCGCGATCGGCAACCCGCTGGGCTTCGCCGGCTCGGTGAGCGCCGGGGTGGTCAGCGCGCTCGGCCGCTCGTTCGCCGCGCCCGCCGGCCGGGCGGCGCGCCTGATCGAGAACGTGATCCAGACCGACGCGGCGCTGCACCCGGGCAACTCCGGCGGCGCGCTGGCCAACGCCGCCGCCGAGGTGGTCGGGATCAACACCGCCGTGGTCGGGCCGGGCACGGGCCAGGGGCTCGGGCTGGCGGTGCCGGTCAACGCCACCACCCGCGCGATCGTGGCCGCGCTCATGCGCGAGGGCCGCGTGCGGCGCGCCTATCTCGGCATCGCCGGCGGCAGCCGCCCCCTGCCGCCACGGGCCGCCGCCGCGACCGGCCGCACCAAGGCGATCGAGGTGCTCTCGGTCGTGGCGGGCAGCCCGGCCGCGCGCGCGGGGCTGCGGCCCGAGGACATCATCCTCGCGGTCGACGGCGCCGCCACCGAGGACGTCGGCGAGCTGCAGCGGCTCATGTCCGGCGAGCGGATCGACCGGTCGGTCACGGTCGAGGTGTTCCGCGACGGGCGGACGCGCCGCCTCACCGTCCGCCCGAGCGAGCTGCGCGAGGCCGATCTGGGCTGAGCGGCCGGTCCGCTCCCCGGCCGCGGTTCGCGGCCGCGGCCGGGGAGCGAGGAACGCGCAGGCCGCGGTCGCGGCAGCCAGGTACCCTGTCCGCGCACCAAGGCGCCGGCTCCCGCCGCTCCCTTCGCCGACCGACCCACCGTCCGACGCGCAGGAGGTCCCGACCGAGCATGTCCGAGATCGTCAAAGCCGAGGGGCTCCACCGGTCCTTCGGGCAGGTCACGGCGCTGGACGGCGTCGACCTCGCGGTCCGGGAGGGGACCGTGCTCGGCCTGCTCGGCCCCAACGGCGCCGGCAAGACCACCTTCGTCCGGATCCTGACGACGCTGCTGCTGCCCGACCGCGGCCGCGCCGAGGTCGCCGGGTACGACGTCGTCCGCGACGCGACCATGCTGCGCACCGTGATCGGGCTCGCGGGCCAGTACGCCGCGGTCGACGAGACGCTCACCGGCCACGAGAACCTGGAGCTGGTCGGCCGCCTCTACCACCTCGACCGGGCCGAGGCGCGGCGGCGGGCCGGCGAGCTGCTGGAGCGCTTCGACCTCTCCGGCGCGGGCCACCGCGTGGTCCGGACCTACTCGGGCGGGATGCGGCGCCGGCTGGACCTGGCGGCCAGCCTGGTCAACCGGCCGCGGGTGCTGTTCCTGGACGAGCCGACCACCGGGCTGGACCCGCGCAGCCGCCGCGCGCTGTGGGACATGATCAAGGAGCTGGTCGCCGACGGGACCACCCTGCTGCTGACCACCCAGTACCTGGAGGAGGCCGACCGGCTCGCCGACGAGATCGCCGTGATCGACCTCGGCCAGGTGATCGCGCGCGGCACCGCCGACGAGCTGAAGGACAAGGTGGGCGGCGAGGTGCTCGAGGTCCGCGTCGCCGACCGCGCCCGGGTGCAGGCCGCGGCCGGCGAGGTCGCCGCCTGCTGCGGCTCGGGCGAGCCGCAGGTCGACGCCGAGGCGGGCGAGCTCACCCTGCCCACCGCCGAGGGCGCGGCGGTCCTGGTCGACGTCGTCCGCCGGCTGGACGCGGCCGGGATCCGCATCTCCGACCTGGCGCTGCGCCGCCCGACCCTGGACGACGTCTTCCTCGCGCTCACCGGCCGGGGCGCCGAGCGGCCCGAGGAGCCCGACCAGCCGCGCAACGGCCGCCGCGCCCGCCGGCGGCGCCGGGACCGGAGCGCCGCGTGAGCGCCGCGGCCGCGCCCGCGCGGCTCCCGCTGTCCTGGACCGTCAGGGACATCGGCGCCATGACCCGGCGCAACATCCTGCGCTACGTGCGGATACCGCAGCTGCTGGTGTTCTCCACCATCCAGCCGGTGATGTTCGTGCTGCTGTTCAACTACGTCTTCGGCGGCGCCCTGCGCGTCCCGGGCGTCCTGCACTACATCGACTACCTCATGGCCGGGATCTTCGTGCAGACCGCCATCTTCGGGTCCACCCAGACCGGCGTCGGCCTCGCCGAGGACCTGTCCAAGGGCATGATCGACCGCTTCCGCTCGCTGCCGATGGCGCGCTCGGCGGTGCTCGCCGGGCGGACCCTGGGCGACCTGTTCCGCAACGTGTTCGTGGTGCTGCTCATGACCGGCGTGGCCTACCTCGTCGGCTTCCGCTTCCACGGCCTGCTCGGCGCGATCGGCGCCCTGGGCCTGGTGCTCCTGGTCGGCTTCGCGTTCTCGTGGATCTCGGCGACGATCGGGCTGCTCGTGCGCAACGTCGAGGCCGCCCAGACGGCCGGGTTCATCTGGGTGTTCCCACTGGTGTTCGCCAGCTCGGCCTTCGCCCCCGTGGCGACGATGCCCGGCTGGCTGCAGGGGTTCGCCAAGGCGACCCCCATCACGACCACCGTCGACGCCGTCCGCGCGCTCTCCCTGGGGCGGCCGCCCGGCAGCGAGCTCTGGTGGTCGCTCGCCTGGATCGCGGGGATCCTGCTGGTCTTCGTCCCGTTCGCGGTCTCCCGCTACCGGAGGGTCACATGAGCACCGACGCCGCCGTGCCAACCGTCCGCGGCGAGAGCCCCGGCGTCCGCTTCGCGACGGCGCAGGGCCGCTGGGTGCTGCTCGCCTGCGTGCTCGGGTCCGGGGTGGCGTTCCTGGACGCCACCATCGTCAACGTCGCCCTGCCCGCGATCGGCGCCGACTTCCACACCGGGCTCGCCAGCCTGCAGTGGATCGTGAACGCCTACACGCTCACGCTGAGCGGGCTGCTGCTGCTCGGCGGCTCGCTCGGCGACCGCCTGGGACGCCGCCGGATCTTCGTCGTCGGCGTGGTCTGGTTCGCGCTCGCGTCGGTGCTCTGCGGCGCCGCGCTGAACGCGCCGATGCTGATCGCCGCCCGCGCGCTCCAGGGCGTGGGCGCGGCCCTGCTGACCCCCGGCAGCCTCGCGATCATCGAGGCCGTCTACGTCGAGGAGGACCGCGCGCGGGCCGTCGGCGCCTGGTCCGGGCTCGGCGGCGCGGCCACCGCGATCGGGCCGTTCCTGGGCGGCTGGCTGATCGACGCGGTGAGCTGGCGCCTGGCCTTCCTCATCAACCTGCCGCTCGCCGCGGTCGTGGTCTGGGTCGCGCTGCGCCACATCCCCGAGACCCGCGACCCCCACGCCGCGGACAGGCTGGACTGGACCGGGGCCACGCTCGCCGCGCTCGGCCTGGCCGGCGTGATCTACGCGCTCACCGAGGGCCCGGGCCTCGGCTGGACCTCCCCGGTCATCCTCGTCACCGGGCTCGGCGGGCTGCTCATGCTGGCCGCCTTCGTGGTCGTCGAGCGCACCAGCTCCCACCCGATGCTGCCGCTGGAGATGTTCGCCTCACGCCAGTTCACCGGCGCCAACCTGGTGACCTTCGTGGTCTACGGCGCGCTCGGCGGCGCCACCTTCCTGCTGCCGATCCAGCTCCAGCGCGTGCTCGGCTACTCCGCGCTCGAGTCCGGCGTCGCCTTCCTGCCGATCACCGTGATCCTGCTGCTGCTGTCCGCGCGCGCCGGCGCGCTCGCCCAGCGGGTCGGGCCGCGGCTGCCGATGACCCTCGGGCCGATCGTCGTCGCGATCGGGTTCCTGCTGCTCGGGCGCATCGGCCCCGGCAGCACCTACCTGACCGACGTGCTGCCCGCCCTGATCGTGTTCGGGCTCGGCCTGGCGCTCACCGTGGCGCCGCTGACCGCGACCGTCCTGGCCGCCGCCAGCGCCGAGCGCGCGGGCATCGCCTCGGCGATCAACAACGACGTCGCCCGCGTGGCCGGGCTGATCGCGGTGGCCGCGCTGCCGGTCGCGGCCGGGCTCTCGGGCGCGGAGGCGCTGGAGCCGGCCGTCTTCTCCGACGGCTTCCGCACCGCCACGACGATCGCCGCGACGCTGTGCGCGCTCGGCGGGCTGCTCGCCTTCGCCACGATCCGCCGGCCGGCGCCGGTCGCCAAGCCCGCCGGCGCCGCGGAGGAGGCCCCCTGCTTCCACTGCAGGCTGGACGCCCCGCCGCAGCGGGTGCAGGGGGCGGCACGGGCCGCCAGCCCGAACTGAAGGTGTCCGCGAACGCCCTGCTTCGGGGGTGTCCACCTGCGGTCGGAAGGCATCGCGGACACCTTCAGTGAGCGCCGGCAGTGAGCGCCGGCACCGAGCGCCGGCCGGACGCCGACCGTCGCGGGCGTTCCGGCACGTTTCGGATTTCGACCGGAGTGTGTTTGACTAGGTTTGACACGATTCGTCCGTGACCGGCTCGGGGCCCCCACATCCAGGATGTTGAGCACCGGTCTCAAGCGACAGGCTGACCGAACTGGCACCGCCACACCCGACCAGTGGCTGTGGCTCGCGTGCCTGGTGATCGGCGCCCTGGTCATCGCCGTCTACCTGCTGGACCCCCACCCGCGGAACCTGCTGTGGGCGTCGCTCAACTGCGGCTTCGCCCTCCTGCCCGTGGTGGGCGTGCTGCGCTACCGCCCCGCCGACCCGCTCCCCTGGTACCTGCTCGCCGCCGGGGGGGCGCTGCTGGCCGCCGGCGACATCCTGCAGTGGTCGGCGCGCATGCCGGTGCTCTGGTGGTTCGACGCCTTCTACGTGGCCGGCTACGCCCTCCTCGCCGCCGCGCTGCAGCGCTTCGTGCACGCCCGGACGGCAGGGCGCGACCTGCCCGCCCTGCTCGACGCCCTCACCATCACCATCGGGCTCGGGCTGCTGCTGTGGGCCCTGGTGCTGGTCCCCTCCGCGCGCGTCCCCGAGCTGGAGACGGCGACCAGGATCCGGACGCTGGCGCTGCCGCTGGCGGGCCTGGTCCTGCTGGCGATGCTGATCCGGTTGTGGAACGGCGGCGGGGAGCGGCGCATGCCCTTCTACCTGCTCGCGCTCGGCACCCTCAGCACCGCCGCCGGCGACGTGCTGTTCAGCATCGCCAGCCTGCAGGGCGCCTACCGGCCCGGCGGCATGATCGACGCGTTCCACCTGCTCCCGTACGCGGCGTTCGGGGCGGCGGCCCTGCATCCGGCGATGGCCTCGATGACGACCCCGACCGCCCCTACCGACGCCAGGCCCTCGCCGCTGCGCCTGGCGGGGCTCACGGCGGCGGCGCTGGTCCCCCCGGCCATGCTGGTGGTGGAGTGGGCGCGCGGGCAGCTGATCGACGTGCCCGTCATCGCCGCCGCCTGCGTGGCGCTGTTCCTGCTGACGCTGTGGCGCATGTCCTGGCTCGCCGCGGAGGTGACCAGGCAGAACGAGCGCAAGCGGATGTTCGGACAGGTCCTCCAGGCGACCGAGGACGAGCGCACGCGCATCGCCACCGACCTGCACGACGGGCCGGTGCAGAGCCTCGCCGTGCTCTCCTACACCACCCATCGGGCCCGCAAGCAGCTCGCCAGGCACGAGCTGGCGGCCGCGGACGACCTGCTCGAGTCGATGGAGAAGGGGCTGGAGGAGGAGGTCCGCGTCCTGCGGCGGCTGATGGCGGACCTGCGCCCGCCGGTGCTCGACGACCGGGGCCTGGAGGTGGCGCTGCGCGAGCACGCGGAGACGTTCGAACGCGAGACGGGGGTCCTGGCGACGATGGACATCCGCCTCCCCGCCCGCCTCGGCCCGCAGCAGGAGACGATCCTGTACCGCGTCGTCCAGGAGGCGTTGGTGAACGTCGCCAAGCACGCCGCGGCCGAGGCGGTGTGGGTCGCGCTGTCGCTGTCGGGCACCTCCGTCTCGCTACGCGTCACCGACGACGGCCGCGGCTTCCAGCTCGAGTCCCTCTCCAGGCTGATGCGCGACCGGCACTACGGCCTGGCCGGGATGCGCGAGCGCGTCACCCTCGCGGGCGGCAAGCTGCGCGTGCGCTCCACGCCCGGCCGCGGCACCACCATCGGCGTGGTGCTGCCGGCCCAGCCGACCTGACCGGGCGCACCGGGCGCGCGCTAGTCGGCCAGGCCGAACGGGCGCGGCTCGAAGGACAGCCCGTAGTGGCGGTGCAGCGCCTCCTCTTCCTCCTCAGACAGCCCGCCGGCGGGCGGCATGCCGGGCGCGCGGATCACGGTCCGGCTGTCGTACGGCACGTGGATCCAGTCGTCGTGCTCCACCGCCTCCGCGATCGGCACGAGGTTCCCCCACGCGGCCATGGAGCCCACCAGCGCCCAGCGGGGCTGATCGTCCCGGTCGTCGAGATAGATCTCGGCGATCCTGCCGATGGTGACGCCGTCGGTGCCGATCACGGTCAGGTTCCGCCAGTGCCGGACCACGTCGATGCTCGGCGCGACCACTGCGCACCCCCCCCTGTCGACCGGGAGGCCGCACGATCCGCCGCCCCCCGAACCCCCCGGACCCGCTCGGAGCGCCGGAGCCGGCCCGAGGCCCGGACGCCCGCAGCGAGTGCCCGCCGTCGCGTGGACGCATCCGTGGCGGACGCGCGGACGGCCGGATGGTACCGCGCGTCGGCGCCGGGCACATCCGCGCTTGGCTGGGCCGGCCGGTCGTTCTACGATGCGGCCCAGCTCGCACCGTTTGCGGCAAGGCCGCCCTGACCGGGCGAGCACCGGCGACCCCCCGGTCACGTCGCCGCCAACGGCCCCGGATGGGTGCGCGACCAGGAGACTCGACGTGGCCATCGCGACCAACCTCGGCTTTCCGCGGATCGGGGTGCGGCGCGAGCTGAAGTGGGCGCTCGAGCGCTACTGGAACGGCGAGATCGGCCACGACGAGCTCGAGGAGACCGCGCAGCGGCTCCGCCGCAGCGCCTGGGAGCTGCAGCGCGCCATCGGCATCGAGCACGTCCCGAGCGGCGACTTCTCCCTGTACGACCACGTCCTGGACACCGCGGTCACGGTCGGCGCGATCCCGCGGCGGTTCGGCAGCGGCGCCCCGTCGGGCCTGGACACCTACTTCGCGATGGCCCGCGGCGGGCTGCTCGGCGGCCGCGACGTCCAGCCGTGCCGGCTGAACCGGTGGTTCGACACCAGCTACCACCACCTGGTGCCGGAGCTGGACGACGGGCAGCGCTTCGCGCGCACCTCCAACCGGCTCGTGGAGCAGTACCGGGAGGCGGCGGCGCTGGGCGTGCCGACCCGGCCGGTCCTCCTCGGCCCGGTCTCGTTCCTGCTGCTCTCCAAGGGCGAGGTCCGCGGCAGCCGGCGGCTGGAGCTGCTGCGCGGGCTGGTCGAGGTGTACGCGGGGCTGCTGGTGGACCTGGCCGCCGAGGGCGCCGACTGGGTCCAGCTCGACGAGCCCTGCCTGGCCGCCGACATCCCCGCCGACGCGCACGTCGCGTACATGATCGCCTACCACCGGCTCGCCCGGGCGGCCAAGCTGAACCTGCTGGTCGCGACGTACTTCTCGGGCCTGCGGGGCAACCTCGCGACCGCGCTGCGCCTGCCCGTCGCCGGGCTCCACGTCGACCTCACCCGCGAGCCCGACCAGCTCGCCGCCCTGCTCCAGGCCGTCCCCGAGCGGCTGTCGCTGTCGCTCGGCGTGATCGACGGGCGCAACGTCTGGCGTGCCGACCTGGACACCGCGCTGGACCTGCTGGAGCGGGCGGCCGACCGGATCGGCACCGACCGCGTCCTGGTCGCGCCCTCCTGCTCGCTGCTGCACGTCCCCATCGACCTCGACCTCGAGGCGGGCCTCGACCCCGAGCTGCGAAGCTGGCTGTCGTTCGCGGTCCAGAAGCTGGAGGAGGTCGAGGTGCTCGCCAGGGCGCTGAACGAGGGCCGCGGCGCCGTGGACGGCGAGCTGGCGGAGGCTCGCGACATCCTCCAGGCGCGCCGCCGGTCCCCGCGCGTGCACGACCCCGCGGTGGCCAGGCGGCTGTCGTCGCTGCGCTCGGAGGACTACCGGCGCCGCCTGCCCTACCGGGAGCGCCGCCTGCTCCAGGCCAGCTCGCTGCCGCTGCCGCCGCTGCCGACCACGACCATCGGGTCCTTCCCCCAGACACCCGAGGTCCGCGCCGTCCGCTTCCGCTACCGCCGCGGCGAGATCGACCGCCACGCGTACGAGCAGCGGGTCTGGGCCGAGGTCGAGCGCACCCTGCGCCTGCAGGAGGAGCTGGGCCTGGACGTCCTGGTCCACGGGGAGTTCGAACGCAGCGACATGATCGAGCACTTCGGGGAGGGACTGGAGGGGTTCGCGCTCACCCGGCACGGCTGGGTGCAGCGCCACGGCTCGGACTGCGCGCGGCCGCCGATCGTCTTCGGGGACGTGTCCCGGCGCGGCCCCATGACGGTCGAGTGGACCCGCCAGGCCCAGGCGCGCACGCAGCGGCCGGTCAAGGCGATCCTCACCGGGCCCGTCACGATGCTGCGCCGCTCGTTCGCGCGCGACGACCAGCCGCCCGAGGTGACCTGCACCCAGATCGCGCTGGCGATCCGCGACGAGGTGGTGGACCTCCAGGCCGCCGGGATCCGGATCATCCAGCTCGACGAGCCCGCGCTGCCGGTGGGCCTGCCGCCGCACCACACCGACGCCGGCGCCTACCTCGACTGGGCGGTCGGCACGTTCCGGCTCGCGTCCTGCGGCGCGCGCGACGAAACGCAGATCCACGTCCACGTCTGCGACGGGGACGTCGACGAGCTGATGGAGGTCCTGGAGGCGCTCGACGCCGACGTGCTCTCCTTCGAGGCGGCCCGGTCGGACATGGCGGTCCTGCGGGCCCTGGAGCAGGTGGGCTACCGCAACGAGCTGGGCCCCGGGGTGGTCGACGCCCGCTCAGGGCACGTTCCCACCACCGCGGACATCCTGGCGCGGCTGCGTGCCGTGCTCGACGTCCTGCACCCCGAGCAGGTGTGGGTCAACCCCGACCGCGGCCTCGGAGCGCGCGCCTGGGACGAGGTCGTCGCCGCGCTGACGAACATGGTCGAGGCCGCCCGCACCGCGCGAGCCGACCCCCGGGTCGTCACCGGCCAGCGGCCACAGCCGCACCTGTCGGCGTAGCGCGATCAGGAGGGCGGTCGCTGGAGGGGGGCGTAGCGCAGCAGGAGGCGCTTGCGGCCGAGCTGGGGGAAGTCGACCTCCGCGATCGCCTTGTCGCCCACGCCGGAGACGGCGGCGACCCGGCCGGCGCCCCACTGGCGGTGCTCGACGGCGTCGCCCGGCTGCAGGCCGAGGTCCAGCGCGCCCCGCTGGGTCTGGTCGGCCAGCAGGGCCGAGGGCGTCGGGGCCCGGTCGAAGCGGGTCGCGCTCGCGGCCGGCCCGCCGAGCGTCGACCGTCCCCCGCCGAACGCGGGGCTCGCGTCGCCGAACGCCCCGGAGCGCGCGCGCGGGCCGCGCTCCTGCGCGACCACCGACAGCAGCGCCTCGGGGACCTCCTTGAGGAAGCGCGACGGCAGGTTGTAGCTGGTCCCGCCGAACAGGCTCCGGCTCCAGGCGTTGGTCAGGTACAGGCGCCGGCGGGCGCGGGTGATCCCGACGTAGGCGAGCCGGCGCTCCTCCTCCAGCTCGCTCGGGTCGGTGATCGAGCGGGCGTGCGGGAAGACGTTCTCCTCCATGCCGGCCATGAACACCACGGGGAACTCCAGCCCCTTGGCGGTGTGCAGCGTCATGAGCGTGACGTGCTCGCCCTCCTCGATCTGGTCGGCGTCGCTGACCAGGGCGATCGACTCGAGGAAGCCGGCGAGCGTGCCGTCGGGCTCGCGCGCCTGGTACTCCTCGGCGACCGACTTGAGCTCACGCACGTTCTCGACGCGGCCCTGGCCCTCGATGGTCGTGTCGGCCTCCAGCTCGCGCATGAGCCCGCTGAGCGTCCAGGCCTCCTCGACGATCTGGCCGGGGGGCCGGCCCTGCTCGGCCAGCAGCCGCAGCTCGTCGAGGATGGCCACGAAGTCGGCGGTGGCGCGCGCCTGGCGGGTGCCGAGGCCGGGCACCTCCCCGGCGCGGCGCAGGGCGTCCAGGAAGGGCAGCTCCTCGGCGGCGGCGAAGCGGTCGAGCGCCCGCTCGGAGGTGTCGCCGATCCCCCGCCGGGGGACGTTCAGCACCCGCTTGAGGCTCACGGTGTCCAGCGGGTTCGCGGTCGCCTTGAGGTAGGCGAGCAGGTCCTTGACCTCGCGCCGGTCGTAGAAGCGGGGGCCGCCGACGATCCGGTAGGGCATGCCGGCCTTGACGAACACGTCCTCCACGGCGCGGCTCTGCGCGTTGGTCCGGTAGAAGACCACCACGTCGCCGTACGTCGCCGACCCCGCGGCGCGCAGCCGGTCGATCTCCTGGGCGATGTAGGCGGCCTCGTCCAGCTCGTTCTCGGCCTGGTAGCGGACGATCCGCTCGCCGTCGCCGAGCGCGGTCCACAGGTGCTTCGGCTTGCGCTCGAAGTTGTTGGCGATGACCGCGTTCGCGGCCGACAGGATCGTCTGCGTCGAGCGGTAGTTCTGCTCGAGCAGGATCACCTCGGCGTCGGGGTAGTCGGCCTCGAAGTCCAGGATGTTGCGGACGGTCGCGCCGCGGAACGCGTAGATGCTCTGGTCGCCGTCGCCGACCACCGACAGGTTGCGCGACTCGCGGGTGAGCTGCTTGAGCAGCTCGTACTGGGCGACGTTGGTGTCCTGGAACTCGTCGACCAGCACGTAGCGGAAGCGCGCGGCGTACTGGGCCAGCACGTCGGGGTGCTCGGCGAACAGCCGCGCCGTCTGCATGATCAGATCGTCGAAGTCCAGCGCGTTGGCCTGGGCGAGGCGGCGCTGGTACAGCCTGTAGGCCTCGGCGACCTTCTTCTCGAACCAGTTGAGCGGGCGGTCGGCGTAGGCGTCCGGGTCCAGCAGCGCGTTCTTGGCGTTCGACACCGCGGCCCGCAGCTGCCTCGGCGGGAACCGCTTGGGGTCGAAGTCCAGCTCCCTGGCGACCGCGGTCATCAGGCGCTCGGCGTCGCTCTCGTCGTAGATGGTGAAGTTCGAGCCGTAGCCGAGCGCGCCGCCGCTGCGCCGCAGGATGCGCACGCACGCCGAGTGGAAGGTGGACACCCACATCGCCCTGACCACCGGCCCGACCAGCCGCTCCAGCCGCTCGCGCATCTCCTTGGCGGCCTTGTTGGTGAAGGTGATCGCGAGGATCGCGCCTGGGGGCACGCCGCGCTCGGCGAGCAGCCAGGCGATCCGGTGGGTGAGGACGCGGGTCTTGCCCGAGCCGGCGCCGGCGACGATCAGCGTGGGGCCGTCGGTGTGCAGCACCGCCCGCCGCTGGGCGTCGTTGAGGCCCTCGAGGAGCGCGCCGGCGCGTTCGTCCTCGGACGGGGCCTGGGTGGGTGGGGTGGTCATCGTCGGGAGTATACGGACGGTCCGGACCACCCCGCCCGGCCGCCGCCGCCGGGTCCGCCTACTCCCACTCGATCGTGCCGGGCGGCTTGGAGGTGACGTCGTAGGCGACCCGGTTGACCCCGGGCACCTCGTTGACGATCCGCGAGGCGATCCGCTCCAGCAGCTCGTACGGCAGGCGCGCCCAGTCGGCGGTCATGGCGTCGCTGCTGGTCACGGCGCGCAGGACGATCGGGTACGCGTAGGTGCGGCCGTCACCCATCACCCCGACGGTGCGCACCACCGGCAGCACCGCGAACCACTGCCACAGCTCCTGGTCGAGCCCGGCGCGGCGGATCTCCTCCAGCAGCAGCGCGTCCGCGCCGCGCAGGATCTCCAGCCGCTCGGCGGTCACCTCGCCGATGACCCGCACCGCCAGGCCCGGACCGGGGAACGGCTGGCGCCGCACCACGTCCTCGGGCAGGCCCAGCTCGGCGCCGATGCGGCGGGTCTCGTCCTTGAACAGCAGGCGCAGCGGCTCGACCAGCTCGAAGCGCATGTCCTCGGGCAGGCCGCCGACGTTGTGGTGGGTCTTGATGGTGGCGGTGCGCCGCCCGCCGGACTCCACGACGTCCGGGTAGAGCGTGCCCTGGACCAGGAACCGCGCCTGGTTGTGGTCGCGGGCGACCTCCTCGAAGACGCGGATGAACTCGGTGCCGATCAGCTTGCGCTTGGCCTCGGGGTCGGTGACCCCCGCGAGCCTGCCGAGGAAGCGGTCGGCCGCCTTGACGTGGACCAGGTTGACCGCGAAATCGCGCCGGAAGGTCTCCTCGACCTGCTCCGCCTCGCCGGCGCGCAGCAGCCCGGTGTCCACGAACACGCACGTGAGCCGGTCCCCCACCGCGCGGTGGACCAGCAGCGCCGCGACCGAGGAGTCCACCCCGCCGCTGAGCGCGGCGAGCACCTGGTCCCCGCCGACCTGCGCGCGGATCGCCGCGTCCATCTCCTCGATGATGTTGACGCTGGTCCAGTCCGGGCGGCAGCCCGCGGCCCGGTACAGGAAGTTCTTGAGCAGGTCCAGACCGCGGGGGGTGTGCGCGACCTCGGGATGGAACTGGACGCCGTACACGCCCCGCTCGGCGTCCTCCAGCCCGGCCACCGGGCTGGCCTGCGTCGAGGCGGTCACCCGGGCGCCCGGTGGCGCGGCCGTCACCGTGTCGCCGTGGCTCATCCACACGGTCTGGTCCCCCGGCAGGCCCTCGAAGAGCAGGCCCTCGCCGGTGACGTTCAGCCGGGTGCGCCCGTACTCGCGCACGCCGGTCGGCTCGACGCGCCCGCCGAGCAGCCGGGCGACGAGCTGGTGGCCGTAGCACAGCCCGAGGACCGGGATGCCGAGCGCCAGGATCGCCGGGTCGACGTCCGGCGCCCCCGGCTCGTACACCGACGACGGCCCGCCCGACAGGATCAGCGCGGACGGCGCGCGGGCGCGAACCTGGTCGGGGGTGATGTCGGAGGGGACGACCTCCGACCACACGTGGCACTCGCGGACGCGCCGGGCGATGAGCTGCGCGTACTGGGCGCCGAAGTCCAGCACGAGCACGGTGTCGTGCGAGCGTGCGGGGTCCAGCGGGGCGTCGGGTGGCAGCCCGGGCGTGGCAGGGCGTGCGGCAGGCGACATGGCCGGAGGATAGCAGCGCCGCACGACCCCGGCGCGCCTGCCGCGCACGAGGACCCTTCGCGTGCCGGCCCGGTCCGGCGCGCGGCCGGGCGGCTCAGCGCACCCGGGGAAGCGCCACCGGCGGCGGCTGGTCGGCGACCAGCTCGGCGACGGTCACGTCCAGCTCGCCCAGCTCGAGCCCGAGCAGCGTGCGCAGCCGCTCCGCGGCGCGGCGGCGCACCGCCTGGGCGACCGCGGCGATGCTCGTGCCGTACAGGACCGCCAGCTCGACGCCGGCGGCGACCCTCCCCCCCTCCACCGCGACCTCCAGCCCGCCCGAGGGCGGCGCCGCGGCCGCCGGGTGCCGGCCGAGGAGGGTGCCGACCGCGCCGGCCGGCGGGCGGCCGACCCAGTGGACGCCGGGGACCTCGCGGGCCGCCTGCGCGATCACGATGGTCAGGACGCGCCGGCTCACGCGCGTCGTCCCCCGCGCGCCCACGACCCGCCGGGCACGCCCGGCCGTCGGCGGCTCGGCCACCGCCCCCCCGAGCGGGACGGTCGGCTCGTCCACGCCGGCACCCGGCGGCCGCGGGACGCCCACCTCGACCACACCGACCTCCCCCGTTCACCCTCTCGATGGCGCACGATACCCGCTCGGCGGCCCACCGCGCGCGAGCGTCGCCGCTGCGGCTGTGACATCGCACAAGACCAGCGCACTCGCTCCTTGCTTGGCTGCTCGTCGAGGCGTTACCGTTGCGTCCAGACGGCGCCGAGACCCCGCACCCGCGGTTGGCCTGCGAGGTGCGGGTTGTCGTTTTTGGGGGGGCGCCTCACCCCGGAAGGGACGCGAGCGCATGACCGAGCGTGGAGCGGAGGTGGACGGCGCCGAGCCGTCCGCGGCAACGACGGCCGAGCCCGAGGTGGACGCCGACGGGACGACCACCAAGGTGCGCAGGCGGGCGCCGGGCGCCGACCCGGAGGTCCGGTCGTTCGGCACCGAGCGGACGTGCTCCGCCGAGGGCTGCGACACGAAGCTGTCGCGCTACAACCCTGACAGCTTCTGCTCCATGCACCGTGGCTGGGACCGTCAGGTGGTCACCCGGCGGCGGCGGACGCCGGACTGACCCGCCGTCCGCTCAGCCCATCCCCACGCCCTGGGACCGCTGCAGGGCCTTGCCCTCGGTCTGGAGCGCCGGCGCGACCATCACCTCGGCCTTCTGGAACTCCTTGAGGTTCTGGTAGCCGGTGGTCGCCATCGACGTCCGCAGCGCGCCGAGGAGGTTCATCGTGCCGTCGTTGACCGGAGCGGGTCCGAGCAGGATCTCCTTGAGCGTGCCGAGCACCGAGGTCCGCACCCGCGTCCCCCTCGGCAAGTCCGGGTGGAAGGTGGCCATCCCCCAGTGGAAGCCCTGCCCGGGCGCCTCCACGGCGCGCGCGAGCGGCGAGCCGAGCATCACCGCGTCGGCGCCGCACGCGAACGCCTTGGCGACGTCGCCGCCGGTGCGCATGCCGCCGTCGGCGATGACCTGCACGTAGCGGCCGGTCTCCTCGAGGTGGCGCAGGCGGGCGCCGGCGGCGTCGGCCAGCGCCGTCGCCTGCGGGACGCCGATCCCGAGCACGCCCCGGGTGGTGCAGGCGGCGCCCGGGCCGACACCGACGAGGACGCCGGCCGCGCCCGTGCGCATCAGGTGGAGCGCGGTCGAGTACGAGGCGCAGCCCCCGACGATCACCGGCAGGTCGTAGCGGGCGATGAAGGTCTTGAGGTTGAGGGGCTCGGAGGTCTGCGAGACGTGCTCGGCGGACACCACGGTCCCCTGGATCACGAGGATGTCCAGGCCGGCCTCCAGCGCCTCGGCGTGGTGCCTGGCCACGCGCTGGGGGGTGAGCGAGGCGGCCGCGAGCACGCCGCCCTCCTTGATCTCCTGGACGCGCCGGCCGATCAGCTCGGGCTTGATCGGCTCGCCGTAGATCTCCTGCATGTACTTGGTGGCCTGGTCGGTGGGGAGCCGGGCGATCTCGTCGTAGAGCGGCTCGGGGTCGGCGTACCTGGTCCACAGCCCCTCGAGGTTGAGCACCCCGAGCCCGCCGAGGCGGCCCAGCTCGATCGCGATCCGCGGGGACACGACGCCGTCCATCGCGGAGGCGAGCAGCGGCAGCTCGAAGCGGTACCCGTCCAGCTCCCAGGAGATGTCCACGTCGTCGGGATCGCGCGTCCGCCGTGAGGGGACGATGGCGATGTCGTCGAACCCGTATGCGCGTCGCCCGCTCTTGCCGATGCCGATCTCGACCTCAGCCACCCTGCGTCCTCCAGATCCTCAAGCTCGGTGGATACCGAAGCGTAGACCGACGCGGCGGGGCTCACCACATCCCCACCCGGCGCGCGGCCGGGAGGCGGTACCATGCAACCGTTGTCCTCGTCCAGTCCGCCTGCTGCCGACCGGCACGATCCGATCGGCGCACGACCCGGCCACAGCCTCGAGGTTCCCGTTGCCCGATCCGCTCGACCCGTTCGCGTTCGACGACTCCGGACCAGCCGAGCCGCTCGACGACGAGGAGCGCTCCTCGCTCCTCGCCGACCTCGCCGACCTCGCCGACTTCCGTGAAGCGCTGGAGGCACGCGGCTTCCGCGGGGTGGTGATCCCCTGCCCCGACTGCGAGGAGGACCACTTCTTCACCTGGGACCTGCTGCGCGAGAGCCTCGAGCACATCCTCGAGCACGGCGAGCCGCGGGTCCACGAGCCGGCCTTCGAGCCGGCGATCGAGGACTACGTCACCTGGGACTACGCCAAGGGCTTCGTCGACGGCCTGACCGAGGGCGAGCAGCACGCCGGGCCGCAGCGCGACGGCTGGAGCTCGCCCGTGGAGGCGTCCCGCCGGGTGCGGCGGGCGCTCGAGAACCGCGGGCTCTCCGACGCCGAGGTGACGGCGGTGCTCAGCGAGGGCGGCCTGCCGCTCGACTGAGGGCCTGTCCGCAACGGATCACCGGCCCCGACGCACGATCCACCACCATGAACTCGTGCCGGGCTCGACGGCGTCCTAGCATCTGCCTCGGGTGATCGCACCGGGCGCTGCGGGTATCATCCGCGTGCTCGTGGGCCGGGCTGGCGGCGGCGCAGGGCGCGGCGGGTGACCTCGCCGGCGGCGACGGCGCCGACCAGGGAAGGGCCCCACAGCAGCAGCCGGCGCTGCGAGCGGAAGTCCCGGACCGGCCAGGCCCGCTCGACGGCGAGGCGGCGGAGCATCCGGTCGGGGTTGACGGCGACCGGGTGGCCGACGCCCTCCAGCAGGGGACGGTCGTTCACCGAGTCGGAGTAGGCGCTGCACAACGCCAGGTCGATGCGCTCGCGGGCGGCCAGCTCCCGCACCGCGCGGAGCTTGGCGGGGCCGTGCAGGACGGGGCCGAGCAGCCTGCCGGTGTAGACGCCGTCGACGCACTCGGCGCGGGTGCCCAGCGCGCCGTCCATGCGCAGGTACGCGGCGAGCCGGCTGGCGACCCCCTCGGGCGCGGCGGTGACCAGGAAGGTGCGGTCGCCGTGGGCGTGGTGGGCGTCGATGACCTCGCGGATCCCGGGATAGACGCGCGGGCCGATCACGGCCTCCACCAGGCCGTTGGCGAGCGGTTCCAGCTCGTCCCGGCGCCTGCCCGCGATGAAGGCGAGCGCGGCCTCCCGGGCGCTCTCCATCCGCTTGCCCGACTCCGTGCCCGAGACCCGGAAGGCGACCTGGCTCACCATGAAGCCGAGCAGCTCGCGGGCGGTGTACCAGCCGGCCCGGTACATGGCCCGGGCGAGCGGGTACAGGCAGGAACCGGGCAGGAGCGTCTTGTCGACGTCGAAGAAGGCCGCCCGAGCGCGCCGGCTCATCGGCCGCACCCCACGATCCACTCAGCTGACGGCAGGGTGCAGGGTCGGGCGGCCGACGCCGATGAGGGTGAACCCGGCGTCGGCGAACGCCTGCGTGTCGAGGCAGTTCCTGGCGTCGACGATGATCGGGTAGGCCATCCGCGACTTCAGCTCGGCCGGGCCCAGCCGGGTGAACTCCTCCCACTCGGTCAGCACGACCAGGGCGTGGGCACCCTCCGCCACGTCCAGCGGGTCCGTCGCGAGCTTCATCTCCGGCAGCGCGCGCAGCGCCTGCTCACCCGCCACGGGGTCGTAGGCGATCACCTCCGCGCCCTCCTGCAGCAGACCGCGGACGACGTCGACGGCCGGCGCGTCGCGCAGGTCGTCGGTCTCGGGCTTGAACGCCAGCCCGAGCACGCCCACGCGCTTGCCGGTCAGGTGCCACAGCGCGTCCCTGGTCTTGTCGAGGATCCGCTGGCGCGCGCGCTGGTTGACCTTCGCGACCTCGCGCAGGATCCCGAAGTCGACCCCCAGCTCGGTGGAGCGGTGGGCGAACGCGGCCACGTCCTTGGGGAAGCAGCTGCCGCCGTAGCCCGCGCCCGCGCGCAGGAACTGCCCGCCGATGCGCGGGTCGAGGCCCATGCCGCGCGCGACCAGCTCGACGTCCGCGCCGGTCCGCTCGCAGATCTCGCCGACCGAGTTGATGAAGCTGATCTTGGTGGCCAGGAACGCGTTGGAGGCGTGCTTGATCAGCTCGGCGGTCGCCCGGTCGGTGGCGAGCAGCGGGCAGCCGGCCGCCTCGGTGATCGGCCGGTACAGCTCGTGCAGCACCTCCGCCCCACGCGGGGTGTCGGTCCCGATCACGATCCGGTCGGGCCGCAGGGTGTCGGCGACCGCGGCGCCCTCGCGGAGGAACTCCGGGTTGGAGGCCACCTCGTAATCGGCGCCGCGGGGCGCCTCGCGGGCGAGCACCTGCGACACGCGGTCGCCGGTCTGGACCGGCACCGTGGACTTCTCGCACACCAACCGGAACTGGCCGATGGGCAGGTTGCGGGCCACCTCGCGCGTGACCGCCTCGACGTACTCGAGGTTGGGGCTGCCGTCCGACCGGCTGGGGGTGCCGACCGAGATGAAGATGACCTGCCCGTGGCGGACCGCCTCGGCCTTGTCGGAGGTGAAGCGCAGCCGGCCCGCCGCCATGGTCCCGGTGAGCAGCTCGGTCAGGCCGGGCTCGTGGAACCAGGGCGTGCCCTGGCGCAGGAGGTCGAGCTTGCTCGTGTCATCATCATCGGCCAGGACGTCGTGACCGATGTGGGCAAGGCAGGCCGCGGTCACGAGGCCGACGTGGCCCGCACCGATGACCGTCACGCGCATCTGGCGACACTCCTTGGATATGGAAAGCAATCTGACATGCGGAACATCCCCGGCGTGAGGAGCATCCTCGCGGACGACGCCTGGAGAGGCGGCCGGGCTCCGGCCCGGCCTGCGCCGTCGAGACTCGGCGCGGTCCGCTCATGACATCGGCCGCGACGAACTCGCATTGTAGCCAGACCGGGCCGAGGCGACGCATCCGGGCCCCCGGCCCGCCCTGCGGGGGCGGCCGGGTGGCGCCGGGGCGGTGCCTGCCGGGCCGCCGCGCGCTCGCGCATGCGCTGCTCCCGGCGGTCCTGCTGGCCTCCTCCGCCGCCGTGCCGGCCGCGGCACGGGCCGGGCCGCCCGGCACGCCGGCGGCATCCGCAGCGGGTGCCGGCGCGACCGCGGCGGTCGCACCGCCGGCCGCGGCCCCCCCGCGGCGGCCCGCGGTCGCCTCGCGCTACGCGGTGCTGGTGGACCCCGGCACGGGCCAGGTGCTGTGGCGGCGCAACCCCGGGGTCCCGCGGGCTCCCGCGAGCCTCACCAAGATGCTCACCGCGATCACGGTGAAGGAGAGCGTGCCGCTGCAGGCGCGCCTGGTCGTGTCCGCCGCGGCCGACCGCACCCCGGCCAGGCACCTGCACCTGGGGGCCGGGCACGCCATCACCGCCGCGCAGGCGCTCGCCGCGCTCGTGATCATCTCCGCCAACGACATGGCGGTGGTGCTGGCGGTCCGGTCGGCCGGGTCGCTGCCCCGGTTCGCCAGCGCGATGGACGCGCAGAGCCGGCGGCTGGGGCTCACCAGGTCGCGCTGGCGCAACCCGCACGGGCTCGACGAGCCTCGCAACAGCGCCAGTGCACTCGACCTGGCCATCCTCGCCCGCGCGGTGCTCCGCGACCCGCTGCTGTCGAAGCTGGCCCGCCGGCGCGACCGGGTCGTCTTCGTCACCCCGGACGGCCACCGCCACACCCTCTGGAACCGCGGCCGGTTCCTGCGCACCTACCGCGGCGCGGTCGGCGTGAAGACCGGCTTCACCGACCACGCCGGCCACTGCCTCGCGGCGGCGGCGACCCGCGGCGGCCGCACCCTGCTCGCGGTCGTGCTCGCCAGCCCGGACGCGGCGGCGGACGCCGCGCGGCTGCTCGACTGGGGGTTCGGTCCCGGACGGGCCGCGAGGTCGGGACTGCGGCTGCCCGCCTTCGTGCCGCCGGCGAGCGTCGACGAGCTGCTCGGCGGCACGCAGCCCCGCACGCCGGGCGGGGGCGCGGCCGCGGCCGCCCCCGGCCTGCCGGTCGCGCCCGCGCCGCCCTCGACCCTGACCGTGTCGGCGGCGAGGGCGTCGGGCGGCCGGCCCTCCGGCGTGCCGGTCGCGCCCGCCCTGCTGGTGCCGCTCGCGCTCGCGCTCGTGGCGGTCGCGGTGCCGCTCGCCCGCCGCCGTGGCGCCCGCGCGCGCCGGTCCGCACGCGGCTGAACGGGGCAGGAGGGCAAGAGGAAAGCCCCGGCATGCTGCCGGGGCTTCCTGCTCAGCCTGGAGGCAGGCTACATGCCCATGCCGGCGCCGTGGCTGTGGCCGGCGGGCTCCTCCTTCTCCTCGGGCTTGTCGACCACCAGCGTCTCGGTCGTCAGCAGCAGGGCGGCGATCGAGGCCGCGTTCTGCACCGCCGAGCGCGTCACCTTGGCAGGGTCGATGATGCCGGCCTTGAGCAGGTCGACGTACTCGCCCGCCGCGGCGTCGAAGCCCTGGGCGTCCGGCAGCTCCCGGACCCGGCTGATCGCGACCGCGCCCTCGTGACCGGCGTTGTCCGCGATCCAGTACAGCGGCCGCTCGAGCGCCTTGCGCACGATGCTCGCGCCGGTCGCCTCGTCGCCGGTCAGGTCCAGCTTCTCCAGCGACTGCTGCGCACGGAGGAGCGCGGTGCCGCCGCCGGGGACGATGCCCTCCTCGATCGCGGCACGGGTGGCGCTGAGCGCGTCCTCGATGCGGTGCTTCTTCTCCTTCAGCTCGACCTCGGTGGCCGCGCCGACCTTGATGACGCCGACGCCGCCGGCGAGCTTGGCCAGCCGCTCCTGCAGCTTCTCGCGGTCGTAGTCGGAGTCGGTGTTGTCGATCTCGGCCTTGATCTGGTTGATGCGACCCTTGATGTCGGAGTCGTCACCGGCGCCTTCGACGATGGTGGTCTCGTCCTTGGTGACGGTGATCTTGCGGGCCTTGCCGAGCATGTCGAGCGTGGTGTTGTCGACCTTGAGGCCGACCTCCTCGCTGATGACCTGGCCGCCGGTGAGGATGGCCATGTCTTGCAGCATCGCCTTGCGGCGCTCGCCGAAGCCCGGCGCCTTGACGGCCACCGACTTGAACGTGCCGCGGATCTTGTTGACGACCAGCGTGGC
>DATFRI010000062.1:0-71167 GCA_035263405.1 Actinomycetes bacterium
GTGAGGCGCTGGTGTTGTCCGAGGACGTGCCGGTGGTGTTGTGCGACGCGCGGGTGCGGGACTCGGCCAAGGCGGTCCTGATCGAGGTCGTCCAGCACGCCCTGGTCCGAGCCTCCGGCGGCACGCGGCCGCCCGCCGGCACGCCGAGCTGACCGGCCGGCAGGTGCACGCGCCCGGCGGCGCGCCCGGCGGCGTCCCTCCAGCCACGCCCTCCCGGTCCGGGCCGGACCGTCGCTCGCTCCTGCGGCTCGGCGGGCTGACCGCGCTCGGGCTCGCGCTGCCCGGGTGCTCCACCGGGCCGAGGTCCAGGGCGGCCGGCCGGCCGCTCACGATCGGCTACATCTCCCCGCAGACCGGCCCGCTCGCCGCGTTCGGCGAGGCGGACGGCGTGGTCGTCGACGGCGTCCGGGCGGCGCTCGCCGGCGGGCTCGAGGGCGAGGGCTGGACCCGCGAGGTCCGGATCGTCGTCAAGGACAGCCAGTCCGACCCCCGCCGCGCGGCGACCGTCGCGAGCGACCTGCTCGCCGGCTCCCGGGTCGACGTCATGCTGGTGGCCTCGACCGCCGAGACGATCAACCCGGTCGCCGAGGTGTGCGAGCGCATCGGCGTGCCCTGCATCTCGACGCTGGCGCTGTGGCAGACGTGGCTGGCGGGCCGCAGGAGCCGGGGAGGCCGGCCGTTCCGCTGGACCTGGCACTTCTACGCCGGCCTGGAGGACGTCATCGCCGTCTTCCTCGACCTGTGGCGCCAGCTGCCCAGCAACCGGGTTGCCGGCGCGCTGTGGAGCGGGGACGCGGACGGCCGCGTGTGGAGCCGGCGCGACACGGGCTTCCCCAAGCCGGTCACGGTCAGCGGGTACCGGCTCGTCGACCCCGGCCCCTACCGGTACTCCACCGGCGACTTCCGCCCGCACGTCCGGCGGTTCGCCAGGCAGCGCGCCCAGATCCTGTTCGGTGTCTGCCCGCCCGCGGACTTCGCGACCTTCTGGCGGCAGGCCGCCGCGCTCCACTACCGCCCGAGGATCGTCACCGCCGGCACGGCGCTGCAGTTCCCCGCGTTCATCGACGCCATGGTGCCGAGCGCGGAAGGGCTCGCCACCGAGGTCTCCTGGAGCCCTGCCCACCCCTACCGCTCCTCCCTCACCGGTCAGACCGCCGCGCAGCTCGCCGAGGACTACACCACCCGGACGGCCAAGCAGTGGAGCCAGCCGCTCGGCCTCTGCCACGCGCTGTTCGAGGTCGCCGTCGGCGTCCTGCGGCAGGTCCGCAACCCCGACGACAGCGGGCAGATCCTCCGCGCGATCCGCGCCGCCAGCGTCGACACCGTCGCCGGCCGCGTCAGCTGGCGGACGGAATCCAGGCTCAACCCGTTCCCGAACGTCTGCAAGCTCCCGCTGGCGGGCGGCCAGTGGCGCCACGGCAGCCGCTTCCCCCTGGAGCTGGCGATCGTCAGCAACAAGCTCGTCCCGGCGGTCCCGCTGGCGGGCCGGCTGCGGCCCCTCGGCGGGTAGGCTGGCCGCGCGCTGCGGCGCCGCGGCGAGTCGGCGTGGGAGGTGACCAGCATGGCCGATGCCTACCTCGTCGACGCCGTGCGCACGCCCGTCGGGCGGTTCGGGGGCGTGCTCGCCGCCGTCCGACCCGACGACCTGCTCGCGCTGGCGCTCAGGGCGCTGGTGGAGCGCACCGGCGTGCCGGCCACGGAGGTCGAGGACGTGATCGCGGGCTGCGCCAACCAGGCGGGGGAGGACAACCGCAACGTCGCGCGCATGAGCCTGCTGCTCGCGGGCCTGCCGGCGAGCGTGCCGGGGACCACCGTCAACCGCCTGTGCGCCTCGGGGCTGGAGGCGGTCGTCCAGGCCGCGCGGGCGATCCGCGCGGGGGAGGGGGGGCTGTACCTGGCCGGCGGGGTGGAGTCGATGACCCGCGCGCCCTGGGTGCTCGCCAAGCCGGAGTCCCTGCCGCCGCGCGGGGCGCCCGAGCTGGTCGACTCCTCCCTCGGCTGGCGCTTCGTGAACCCGCGGCTGGCCGCGCTCCACCCCCCGCTCAGCATGGGCGAGACCGCCGAGAACCTGGCCGCGAAGTACGACCTCGGCCGCGGGGAGCAGGACGCGTTCGCGCTGCGCTCGCACTGGCGCGCGGTCGCCGCGTGGGACGCGGGCGACTACGACGCCGAGACCGTCCCCGTCGAGGTCCCCCGGCGCAAGGGGGCCGCCGAGCGGGTCGTCCGCGACGAGGGCCCGCGGCCGGACGCCTCGCTCGACGCGCTCGCCCGGCTGCGGCCGGCGTTCCGCGACGGCGGGACCGTCACCGCCGGCAACGCGTCCCCGCTCAGCGACGGCGCGGCCGCGGTCCTGGTGGCCTCGCGGGAGGCGTGCCGGCGGCACGGGCTGACCCCGGTCGCGCGGGTGGTCGCCGGCGGCGTGGTCGGCGTCGACCCGTCGGTCATGGGGATCGGGCCGGTGGGCGCGACCGCCAAGGTGCTGGACCGGGCGGGGTGGCGGCTGGAGGACCTGGACACCGTGGAGCTGAACGAGGCGTTCGCGGCGCAGTGCCTGGCGGTCCTGCGCGAGCTGCCGCTGGACCCGGAGATCGTCAACCCGCAGGGCGGGGCGATCGCGATCGGCCACCCGCTCGGCTCCAGCGGCGCCCGGCTGACCGCGACCATGCTGCACCGGCTGCGGCGCGAGCCGGGGCTGCGGCGCGGGCTGGTCACGTTGTGCGTCGGGGTCGGGCAGGGCGAGGCGATGCTGGTGGAGTCCCTGCTGTCGTAGCGGCTCGGGGGCTCGGGAGGCTCGGGGCGGGCTCGGGGTCGTGCGGCCCGGATCGTCTCCTCGGGTGGCGGTGGAGGGCCGCTGCGACTTTTCCCCAGATGGCCCGGAGCGCGTTGTCCCGGGTGCCGCCGGTCGTCACGATCCGTCCGGGTCCGGGTTCGTCACGGAGCGTGATCACGGAGTGTGATCGGATGCAGATGCGCCGGAAGCAGGCTGATGGGCGGGACGGGGGATGGTCCCCGGGAGCGGAGCGGTCCCCGGGAGCGGGGCGGAGCGGAGTGCCGGGGGGCGGCTCGGGGGGGACGGCGCCGGGGTCTCCGGATGGGGGGTGAGATCAGGGTCGGGTACTCCGGGGTCGAGGCCGCGTCGGCGGTGCTGGGCAGGCTGGCCGATCAGGCGCGGGGGACCGGGCGCTGGATGCTGTCGTCCACCCTGGTCCGGACGGGCGGGACGGACGCGGACGCGCAGATCGACGAGGTCGCGCGGAAGTTCCGGCACGATCTGGAGCTGCTCGCCGAGACGCTGCGCGACGCCGCCTGGGACCTCACGATCGCGCTGGCGGACTACCGGCTGACCGACGGCTGCGCCGTGCCGCCCGGGCTCGGGCGCCGATGAGCGATCTCGGCGACCACGTCGGCGTCAGGCTCGCCTCCCAGGACCTCGCTCGGGCCGGGGACGACCTCGACGAGCTGCGGCGGGCCCTCGACGGGCTGGTCGAGTCCCTCGCCGGGCGCTCGGGCACGTGGGCGGGCCCGGCCAGCGAGGCGTTCTCCTGGCGGTTCATGCGGTACGCGGAGGCGGTCGGCCGGCTGGTCGACGAGCTGGGCACGGCGAGCGCGGCGCTCGCCCGGCTGAGTGCGGAGCTGGAGGCGGCGCGCCAGGAGGCCGAGGCGGTCGCCGGCCGCGCGCAGGCGGTCCACGTCGCGGTCGACCCGGCCGCCTACCGGCTGCAACCGGTGCTGCGTGGGACCGAGCCGCACGGCGTGGCCGACCTGCTGGCCGAGCGCGAGGTCTGGCTCGGGCTCCAGGCGGCGCACGAGCACGCCGAGCGGGCGCGCCGCCGGGCCACGGCGGAGCTGGCTCCGATCCTGCCCTCGACGATCGGCAGGTACGCGGGCAGCTACACCGACCTCGACAAGGTTCGCCAGGCGGTCATGTCCCCAGTCACCTACGCCAGCACGCTCGCCGCGTGGGCGGACTGGAAGGACCGCCGGGTGGCCGCGGCCAAGGCCGCGAAGGCGGGCACGTCCAGGGGCAGCACCGAGCGCGCCGCGGCGCGGGCGCGCCTGGCGGCGGCGCGGAGTGCCGCGGCCCGCGCCGGCGCCCGGGCTGACGAGGTCGCACACCTCGCCCGCCTGCCTCCGGACGTACTCGGCAAGGCCGCCAGGGGCGTGCCGGTCCTCGACGTCCTGGCGTTCGGCGCCGGCGTCGCCGGCGACGCCGACCGCGGGGTGCCCGCGCCGCAGGCCGTCGCGGCGAACGGTGCCTCGATCGTGGCCGCTGAGGCTGCGACCGTCGGGGCGACCGCGATCGCGGGCACAGTGGGCGCCCCTGTCGTCGTCGGTGTCATCGCGGTCGCCGTCGTGGGGTACGGCGTCGGCACCGCGGCGCACTCCCTCATCGCCTACGGCGACCTCCGCGAGTTCGGCGAGGACTCCCGCAAGGTCAAGGGCGCCACCGAGGTCCTGGGCGAGCGGATGCGCGGCAACTCGATCGTGAGCAGCATCAAGGGCGTCGCCGTGCGCCTCCCCTGACCCGGCGCCAACCCGTGCGTCGGGCCGTGGTGGTCGGGGGCCGGCGGGGGCGGGCCGGGCGCGTGGCGGAAACCGGGAAGGGGGCGGGTGGCGTCGTCATCCCTTCACCTTGCGGAGGGTGGCGGCGCCACACGCGGCCTGTTCCACCTCGTCCAGCGACGCGCCGACGCTCGCCTGGACCGCGCCGATCACCGCCCCTTCCACCAGCGGCGCCTCCGCGATCCGGACCCGCCCGCGGTGGTCGTCGCTGATCAGCTCCTCGATCGCCATCCGCGCGGACAGGACCGCCGAGCCCAGGTCGACCAGGACCAGCACGCCCTGACCGGAGTCAGCGGCCTCGATCGCCCGTGCGATCAGCGTGGCGTCGGTGCCGATCCCGCCGTCGTCGGTCCCGCCCGCCGCCTCGATCCGCACCTCGCCGGCCATCTGCCGGGCCAGCTCGACGGTCCCCGCGGCGATCCCCGCCGAGTGGGACACGACGACCAGCCCGACCGTCATCGACCGTCCGTCCCGGGGCCCGGAGCGGTGTCCCCGCGGCCGTTCACGACGTCGGCGAGCGTCCGGAGGATCAGGTGCGAGCTGGTCGCCCCGGGATCCTGGTGGTCGCGCGAGCGCTCCCCGAGGTAGCTGGCGCGCCCCTTGCGGGCGACGAGCGGGATCGTCGCCCGCATCCCGTCGCCCGCGGCGGCCGCGGCCGCGTCGAGCGCCTCGCCCAGCTGCCCACCGGCGTCCAGTGTCCGCTCCAGGGCCGCGAGCGCCGGATGCAGCGCGTCGACCATCGTCTTGTCCTCGAGCTGCGCCTTCCCGCGCGCGATCACCGCGTCCAGCCCGGTGCGCAGCGCCTTGGCCAGCCCCTCGTCGTCCACCTCGCCCGCGTCCCCGAGCGTCCTGCTCATGCCGAGATAGAACGAGCCGTACAGGGGGCCCGCAGCCCCGCCGACCTTGCCGATCAGCGCCATGCTGACGCTCTTGAAGAGCGCTCCCAGGTCCCCGGGGGGTGCCGAGCCCAGGCGCTGCAGCACCGCCTTGAAGCCCCGGTTCAGGTTGGTGCCGTGGTCGCCGTCGCCGATCGCCTGGTCGAGCCGGGTGAGCATCGCGGCGTTCTCGTCGATCACCGCCGCGGTCGCCCGCACCCACGCGCCGGCCTGCTCGCCGGAGAACATCGGTCGACCACCCCTTTCGTCCGCGCAGCGGTCGACGGTCACGCTCCCCAGCGCAGCCCCGCGGTATGCACCGGCGCGTCCCACAGCCTGGTCTTCTCGGCGTCGAGCCGGAGCAGCGTGATCGAGCAGCCCTGCATCTCCAGCGAGGTGATGAACGGCCCGACGAGGTTGCGCGTGATGCGCACCCCGCCCTCGTCCAGCAGCTGCGCCAGCCTGCGGAAGACGACGTACAGCTCCGCCACCGGCGTCCCACCCATGGAGTTGACGAACGCCAGCACCTCCTCGCCCTGGCCGAGGCCCAGGTCCTCGATGACCGGCCGCGCCAGCCGGTCGGTGAGCTGGTCGGCGCCCTCGAGCTTGATCCGTTCGCGCCCCGGCTCGCCGTGGATGCCGATCCCGATCTCGACCTCGTCCCCGCCGAGCTGGAAGGTGGGCTCCCCGGCCGCGGGCACGGTGCAGCTGGTGAGCGCCAGCCCCATCGACCGCACGTTGGCGTTCACGTCCCGCGCCACGTCGGCGACCGACCCGA
Organism: Actinomycetes bacterium; assembly: GCA_035263405.1. Classification (GTDB taxonomy): domain Bacteria; phylum Actinomycetota; class CALGFH01; order CALGFH01; family CALGFH01; genus DATFRI01. Next base: position 6,217 of record DATFRI010000062.1, read on the forward strand.
GGTTCGCCCCTTCCTCGGCCTTCGCCCCGACGATCTTCTCCAGCAGAACGGTCCCGCCGACCCCGCGTCGCCCCTGCGTGTACAGCGAGTCCTCGACGGCGACGTCGTCGTTGACCACCACCGACTCGACCTGGACACCCTCGGCCAGCTCGCTCGCCATCTCGAAGTTCATCACGTCGCCGGAGTAGTTCTTGACGATGTGCAGCACCCCGGCGCCGCCGTCGACCTTCGTCGTCGCCCATTCCATCTGGTCGGGCGTCGGCGAGGTGAACACCTCCCCCGGGCAGGCCGCGTCGAGCATGCCCCGCCCCACGAACCCCCCGTGCATCGGCTCGTGCCCGGACCCGCCGCCCGAGATCACCCCGACCTTCCCCTGCCGGGGGGCGTCCACCCGGTACACCACGTTCGGTTCGAAGTTGACCCCGATCAGATCCGGATGCGCCCGCGACATCCCCTCCAGCGACTCCCGAACGAAGTCGTCAACCTGGTTCAGCAGCTTCTTCACAGCAGACTCCCCTTCACCGACCGCGACGGCACCCCGGCGACCACCACGCTTTCTTCCACTTCACCGACCTCGACGCGACGGCACCCCGGCGACCCCAGAGGTTCAAGGCCCGGGAGGGTTCCCGACGCAGAGACTGGTTCCTGCGGAACGGAGTCGGGAACCCTCCCGGGCCAACCCACGGCGACCCGAGCAGCCCCCCTAGTCGACCCAGCCGCGCGTCCGGTCCACCGCCTTCTTCCACTCGGCGTACCCGCTCTCCCGCCGGTCCTCGTCCCACCGGGGCTCGAAGACCCTGTCGACCTGCCAGTTCTCGCGCATCTCGTCGAAGCTCGACCAGTACCCGGTGGCGAAGCCGGCGAGGTAGGCGGCGCCCAGCGCGGTCGTCTCCTGCACCTTCGGCCGGATCACGGGGATCCCGAGCGTGTCGGCCTGGAGCTGCATCAGGAAGTCGTTCTTGACCGCGCCGCCGTCGACCCGCAGGTCCGGGAGGGGCTTGCCGGAGTCCTGCGCGACCGCCTCGGCCACGTCCCGGCTCTGCCAGCACATGGACTCCAGCGTCGCGCGGACCAGGTGCGCCCGGTTGACGTAGCGGGTGAGGCCGACGATCGCGCCGCGTGCCCGCTCGTCCCAGTAGGGCGCGAACAGGCCCGAGAACGCCGGCACGAAGTAGGCGCCACCGGAGTCCTCGACGCTCTTGGCGATCTCCTCGGTCTCGTCGGCGCTGGCGATCAGCTTGAGGTTGTCGCGCAGCCACTGCACGGCCGCGCCCGTGATCGCGATCGACCCCTCCAGCGCGTACTGGCTCCTGCCGCGCTCCAGCGCGTAGAAGCCGGTGGTGAGCAGCCCCGCCTTGGACGGCACCGGGTTCTCGCCCGTGTTCTGCAGCAGGAAGTTGCCCGTGCCGTAGGTGTTCTTGGCCTGCCCGAAGTCGAAGCAGGCCTGCCCGAACAGCGCCGCCTGCTGGTCGCCGGCGTCGCCGCAGACCGGCACCTGACCGCCGAGCGGCCCGTCGGCGGCGGTCATGCCGTACGGCTCGCGGTCGGAGGACGGCCGCAGCTCCGGCAGGATCGCCTTGGGGATCGCGAGCTGGTCGCACAGGTGGTCGTCCCAGTCGGTGGACGCCAGGTCGAACAGCATCGTCCGGGAGGCGTTGGTGTAGTCGGTCACGTGGGAGCCGCCGTTCACCCCGCCGGTGAGGTTCCAGATCACCCACGTGTCGGTGTTGCCGAACAGCAGGTCGCCGCGCTCGGCGCGCTCGCGGACGCCGTCGACGTTCTCGAGGATCCAGGCGAGCTTGGTGGAGGAGAAGTAGGTCGCGATGACCAGGCCGGTCTTGCGCTGGATCTCCGGCTCGTAGCCGTCGGCCTTCCATTGGCTCACGATCGGCTGGGTGCGTGTGTCCTGCCACACGATCGCGTTGTAGACCGGCTCGCCGGTGCGCTTGTCCCAGACCACGGTGGTCTCACGCTGGTTGGTCACGCCGACCGCCGCGATCGCGTCCGCGCCGACCCCCTTGTCGCGCAGGACCTGGCCGGTGACCTCCCTGGTCCGCTCCCAGATCTCCTTGGGGTCGTGCTCGACCCAACCCGGCCTGGGGTAGATCTGCTCGTGCTCCTTCTGCGCCACGCCTGCGACGGTGCCGTCGTGGTTGAACAGCATCGCCCGCGTGCTGGTCGTGCCCTGGTCGATCGCGAGGACGAACTCCTTGGCCATGCTGGTGCTCCTCGTCTAGGCCGGGCGTCCGCCGTTGGACGCCCCGTCGGCGGCGGGCGGGGCCGGCCGGCCCCGCCCGCCGCCTCGACGGCTCGGTGACGGGTTCGCGGATCTGGTCGGGAGACGTGGCTGGGGACGTGGGCCTAGGGGGCTTCCTCCACGACCGGCTCGGCGTGCGAGGAGGGTCCGCGGTCGGGGTCCTGCACGGTCCGGCCGACCTCGGGCTCGGCCGGCAGGAACCGGCCGATGAACAGGTCGTACACGAAGGCGCCGATGACGCCGCCGGTCAGCGGCGCCACGACCGGGACCCACCAGTAGATCTGCCCTTCGGCGCCGGATCCTTTGGCGGCCTCCCAGGCGGTGCTCCATCCGGTGATCCATGACGCGAGGCGCGGGCCGAAGTCGCGCGCCGGGTTGATCGCGTACCCGGACAGCGCGCCGAGGCTCATGCCGATCCCGACGACCAGCAGCCCGATGATGAGCGGCGCCAGGTTCGACAGCGGCGCGTTGTTGCGCGCGTCGGTGATGGCGAGGACGAGCATCACCAGGGCCGCGGTGCCGATGATCTCGCTGCGGAACCCGGCCCAGACGGACATGCCGGTTCCCGGGGAGGTGGAGTAGACCCCCTGCGTGGCGTTGGTGTGGCCCGGGTCCACCAGGTTGAACCACTCGTAGAAGTTCCACCGGACGAGCAGCGCGGCGACGAACGCGCCCGAGAGCTGCGCGGTCCAGTAGGGAAGCACCTTCGCCCAGGCGAACCCGCGGCGGACCGCGAGGGCCAGCGTGACGGCCGGGTTGATGTGGGCGCCGCTGATGCCGCCCGCGACGTAGATCCCGAGGACCACGCCCAGGCCCCACGCCCAGTTGACGGTCTCGAAGCTGCCGAAGGTGTTCGCCCCGACAGGCACGCCTCCGATGGAGTTGCGCAGCACGAAGTGCGCAACGACACCCAGACCGAAGAGCAGGAGGGTGAAGGTTCCCAGGAACTCCGCGAGCAACTCAGCTGCGAGGGTGTTGCGTCTCACTGCGCATGCCTCCTCGATGCGGCGACGCTGCTGCATTCAGCGACTTGCGCCAACCTTCGGCTGGAACGGGGCGCCGGTCGATCTCGGGTCTCGCCTCCTTCCCCACCGTGGCGGCGGCGACCCTGCCGCGGGCGTGAGCATCCCTCGGGTGGCGCCGCTGCCCCCCCTGGCGTGATCTGTCCCCGGCCCCGTAGCCCGCGACGATTTGCCGGGGCCTCACGAAATGATCAACCTGGCGGACTCCCGGGTCAATGCAACGGTTCATGAACCGCCCGCATCCGCAGGCAGGAGCGCCGGCCCGCGCCCCGCGCCCCGCGCCCCGGAGGTGCTGCGATCAGGAGAGTCCGGTCGCATCTGTACTACGCTCGTGAGGAGACGGACGCCGCTGGTGGCTGCCTGCGGGTGGCCGTGGTCCGGGATGCGGCGGTCGCGTGCCGCTGATGATGCTCGAGGGGAACGGCTGGGTGAGCGGGCTGCGTCATGGCGTGACCGACTGGCGGTACGCGTTCCACCAGTTCCCCGAGCGTGTCCAGTCGCGGCAGGTGCTCGACCTGGTCGAGCGGGCGCTGGGTGAGCAGGGCGACTGGGCTCCCGTGGCCGCCGGGCTGGACGGGGACGGGTACCGGACCTGGATGCACCGGGGGTCCGCGCAGCGCGTGAGCATGGTCGTGACCGGGATCCGTCCGCTGCTCCTGTCGATCGGCGCGCACCCTGCCGCCTCGGCGGCCGGCGGGCCGGGGGAGACGCGGCGGCAGCAGTCGCTCGCGTCCGACGCGGTCGCCCGCGCGCTCGACGCCGGGCAGCAGGTCGCGTCCCGGCTGGGCGGGCGGGAGCTTCAGGAGCGGGACGTGCTCGCCCTGGTCGACCAGGCGCAGCGGGCCTACGGGGAGTGGGTCCGCGACGAGCAGCGCGTCGCCGAGCTGGCCGCCAGCCTCGACGGCCGGACCTGCCCCTCGTGCAGGGCGCAGGTGGCGTTCGCCGCGGCGCGCTGCCGCAGCTGCGGGTACCGGTTCACCCCGCACGACGACCTCCAGCGCGACGAGCAGCGCGCCCGCGCCCTGCACGAGCTGCGCTCCCTCCAGAGTCGCGCCCAGCCGGCCCCGGCGCGGCCGGACGCCCCGGGCCCGCCCGGGACGCCGCCTGCCGGCGCGCATGCACCTCCGGGAGGGCGCCGGTGACCGACCGTGCCCGCGACGAGCTGGAGGTGGCGGCCCGTCAGGCGCCGCTCGCGGCGCTGTTCGCCCCGCCCCGGCGGCCGGGTGAGCTGCGTCTGGGCTGGGAGTACCGGGCACGGACGCAGGTGGCCCCGTTCGTCGGTCCGCGACCGGTTCCCTCCATCCCGCCGCCCACCTGGGTGCAGGCGGTCGAGCCCGCGATGGCCAGGGCCCACCGGCGGCGGCGCGCGTACGCCCTCTGCGGGACGGTGCTGGCGGTCCCGTCGCTGCTGCTGCTGATCGCGGTCCAGGGCTCGGCGCAGCTGCCGTTCCTGGGCTTCCTCGCGGGCGCCCTGCTGCTGGTCGGCCGCGGCCTGCTCCTGCCGGCGCGCGCCCGCGACCGGGTGCAGGCGCCGCACGCGGCCTGGCTGGAGGCGTCCATCGCGGCCCACGAGCGCTATCGGCACGAGTACCGGCGGTGGACCGCGGCCCGCCGCGAGCACCAGGAGCGGGAGGGTCAGCGCCTGGAGCAGGAGCAGGAGTGGGGGATCCTGTCGCTGCGGGACGTGACCGGGCGTGTGGACGGCTTCGGCGGCACGCCCGCGGGGTGGGAGTCGCTGATCACGACGGTGGGATCCGCGGCCCTCGGCGCCGGCCAGGAGGTGGTGGTCGTGGACCTGTCCGAGGCTGCGGTCGCGACCGAGCTGATCCAGCTCGCCACGCTCCAGGGCGTCCCCAGCGACCTGGTGGTCCTCCCCGAGCAGCTCGAGGAGGTGCACCTGCTCGACCGTCTGGGGCCCGCCGAGGTCGCCGACGTGCTGCTGGAGGCTTTCCACGGCGGCGCCCAGCAGGTCTCCGACGAGGTGCGCGGCACCGACGCGCGCCTGCTCGGGGCGGTCTGCGAGGCGCTCGAGCCGCCGTACACGATCGAGCGGATCGCCGCGGGCCTGCGCGTGCTCCTCGACCAGGAGGACCGGCCGCGCGACGACGACGGGCCGCTCAGCGCCGACGAGTTCGACCGGATCGCCGACCTGTTCGGCGGTCCGTTCCGACAGGCGGTGCAGCAACGCCTGGTGGCGCTGGAGTCCGGGCTGCACGACCTGCGCCACGCCGGCCGCCAGGAGCTCGGGCGGCCGCTCTCCGCCGGCCAGGCCAGGCTCCGCGTCGTCGCGCTCGGCGAGCGGGCACCGACGCTGGTCGCCGACCGGCTCGCGCACCTGCTGCCGCAGCTGCTCATCCGCGCCGCCCGTGACGCGACCGAGCCGGTCCCGGGCCAGCGCCTGCTGCTGATCGCCGGCGCGGACCGGATCCGGCGGCGTCACCTCGAGCGGCTCGAGGAGCTGAGCCAGCTGCGGCGCGTGCGGCTGGTCTACCTGTTCCGGCACCTGCGCGAGGACGCGGAGGACCTGCTGGGCAGCGCCGGCGCCGCCCTGTTCATGCGCCTGGGCAACACCACCGAGGCCCGCAACGCGGCGGACTTCATCGGCCGGGAGCACGTCTTCGCCCTCCACGAGGTGACCGCCATGCTCGGCGAGACCCGCGCCGCCGACCAGCACGACACGTCCGGCGGCGCGACCGGCTCGAACCGTGAGCGCGGCTACTCGCGGATGCTGGGCCTGCTCGCGCACGGTGGCCTGCGCGGAGCCTCCCCGGGCGGGAGCTTCTCGCGCCAGTGGGGCCGCAGCGTCGGCTGGTCGCAGGGCGACAGCCGCACGACCACCACCGGCTACCAGCGCACCTACGACCTGACCGTGGAGCCTCGCACCCTGCAGACCCTGCCGGAGACCGCGTTCCTCCTGGTGGACCTGCGCACCCGCCGGCGCGAGCAGCTGGTCAGGCTGGGCGACTGCAACCCGGACGTCCTGAACCTCCCGCGGGTCTCCCCGGACCCCCTGCCCGAGCGGTGACCCACCCGCGGGGGCCTGCGGCCGGAGCCCGGCGGGCCCGCCGTGCGCGGCACGATCGCCCGGCGACCCTCGTATCCTGATCCTGATCGCATCCTGACCGCCGATCGCGCCCGCCGCGCGCCCGCTCGGCCGCATCCAGCCGTCATCACGAGTCCAGCCGTCATCACGAGGAGCTCCTCAACGTGCCGAGCCGATCCGTCCGCCGACGAGCCGTCCCGCGCATCGCGCTGCTCGCCGCCCTCCTGCTCCTGGTCGCCGGCTGCGGTGGGTCCGGCTCCGGCGGGGGTGACGGCGGGGACGGGCAGCAGGTCGCCGAGGGCTTCAGCGTGTTCGTGGCCAGCTTCGACCTGGCCGCGGGGACCCAGCGGCGCTTCATGGCCGGGCTCCAGCTCCTCGACAACCGCCTGGTCGCGGACGGGACCGTGACGATGCGCTTCGCCTGGCTCGGCGACCAGCAGCGCCAGGACGCCTCAGCCGCCCCGACGATCACCGTCACCGGGCGCTACCTGCCCGTCCCCGGCAGCCCGCCGCCGTCCGACCAGGCCCGTCCGCGCCCGGTCCAGCCCACGCAGTCGCGGGGGGTGTACGAGGCGCCGGTCACCTTCGACCGTCCGGGGTTCTGGGGCGTCGAGGTCCGGGCCGACCTGGATGGCGTCGGCCTGCGCCGGGGCACCTCGCAGTTCCAGGTGCACCCCGACAGCCTGGTCGTCGACGTCGGCGACAAGGCGCCGGCCAGCCGCAACCTCACCCTCGCCGACAAGGGGGTCCCCAAGACCGCGCTGGACTCCCGCGCGCAGGGCGGGCGGCCGGTGCCCAACCCGCAGCTGCACCGCACCACGATCGCCGCGGCGATCGCGGCGCACCGGCCGGCCGTGGTGGTGTTCGCGACCCCGGTGTACTGCACCAGCCAGTTCTGCGGCCCGGTCACCGACATGGTCGCGGACCTGGCCAAGCGCTACAGCGACCGCGCCGACTTCATCCACGTCGAGATCTGGCGCGACTTCGACAAGAAGGAGATCGCCCGCGCCGCCCGGCAGTGGCTGCTGCGCGAGGGCAACCTGAACGAGCCGTGGGTGTTCCTGATCGGCGCCGACGGCCGCGTCGCGGCGCGGTTCGACAACGTCTGCACCCGCGGCGAGCTGGAGCCGCTCCTGCAGCGGCTGCCCGAGCGCACGTGAGGGGCGGCCCGCCCGGCCTGGAGGCCGGGCCGGCGCTCGCACCCGGCCGCGTGCTCGCCCACGGGCTGGTGACCCGGAGCGACCTGCCGGTGCCGTTCTGGGTGGCCCAGTACGGCGCCGCCGTGGTCCTGCTCGGTTCGTTCGCGCTGCTGGGGCTGCTGTGGCGGGCCCCCCGCTTCGAGCGCGGCGGCGGGCTGACGCTGCCGGCCACCCTCGCGCGCGCCGCCGCCGCCCCCGCGACGCGGGTGGCGCTGCGGGCGCTCGGGCTCGGGCTCGCCGCGGTCACGGTCGTCGTGGCCGTCGCCGGCCCGCCGAGCGCGTTCGGCAACCCCGCGCCGACCTGGTTCTACGTCTGGTTCTGGGTCGGGCTGGTGCCGGCGTCGCTGCTGCTCGGACCGGTGTGGCGCGCGCTCAACCCGCTGCGGACCCTCGCCCGCGGCCTCGCGGTGCTGTCCGGGGACCCCCGCGAGGAGGGCGCCCGCCCGCCGCCCGTTCGGCTGGGGTACTGGCCGGCCGCGGCCGGGCTGGCCGCCTTCGCCTGGCTGGAGCTGGTGTGGGCCGACCCCGAGGACCCGCGCACCGTGCTGGTCTTCCTCGGCGTCTACGCCCTGGCGCAGCTCGGCGCGTCGATGCGCTACGGCCAGGCGTGGTTCGACCGCGGCGACGCGTTCGAGGCCTACTCCACCCTCGTCGGCCAGCTCGCCCCGCTCGGCCGACCACCCGCCGGGGACGGCCCCAGGACCGGCCGGACGGGTCCCCGACCGGAGCGACTGCTCGTGTCGGAGCGCAGGTCGGGGACCCGTCCGGCCGCACCGACGGTGACCACCGACCGACCCCCCGACCCGCCCCTGGTCCTGCGGAACCCCCTGCGCGGCCTGGCGGCGATCCCCCCCGCGCCCGGCCTGGTCGCGCTGGTGTGCGTGCTGCTCGGCTCGACCGGGTTCGACGGCCTCAGCTCGACCGCCTGGTGGTCGGAGCTGGCGGCCGGCGGCGGCCAGGGCACCTCCGTGCTGCTGGCCACGGCCGGCCTGGCCGCCTCGATCGGCGTCGTGGCCGTCACCTACGCGCTCGCCATCCGGCTGGCGGGGGCGCTCGCAGGCGACCGGAAGCCCGACCTGCCGGGCCTGTTCGCGCACACGCTGCTGCCGATCGGGCTCGGCTACGTGGCCGCGCACTACCTGACGCTGCTCGTCTTCCAGGGTCAGGCCGGCTACATCCTCGCGTCCGACCCGCTCGGCCGCGGCTGGGACCTGTTCGGGACCGCGGGCTGGCAGATCGACACGCAGGCCGTGCCGGCCGCCACGCTCGCGCTGGTCCAGGTGGCCGCGATCGTGCTCGGCCACGTGCTCGGCGCGGTCGCGGCGCACGACCGCGCGGTGGCGCTGTTCCCCCCGCGCGCGGCCAGGCGCAGCCAGTACGCGCTGCTCGGCGTGATGGTCGCCTACACGATCACCGGGATCGGCCTGCTGCTCGGCTGACTGTGAGACTGGTGGGCGGTTCGAGGGATCATCCGGGTCGTGACCGGTGGCTGCGAGCGTGACCCTTCGGCTGACCGACCGGGGCGGCGCCCAGGTCGGGCGCCGCCCCGGTCGGTCCCGCCGGTCGCAGCCTGCGAGGTGCGACCGGCGCTCGCAGGGACGGGTGCTAGCGCTGCAGCAGGTGCCCGACGAACTCGGGCGCGGCCTGACCGGCGGCGGCCCTGGCCTGCGCCGCCGCCACGGCACGGCGGGAGGCCGCGCCGTTGACCGTCACCGTGCTGTAGGCGTACTGCTCGACGACGCTGGCCGCGCCGTCGACCAGCTGGTCCAGGCCGGGGTCGCTGTTGTTGGAGAAGGTGTCGCACGCCTGGTGGTAGCAGGGGTCGTAGGCCTGGCCGGCGCTGCCGCCGTAGACGGCGGCCTGCTCGTCGGTCTTGACGCCCTCGGCCCCGCTGAACAGGCCCCCGGCGGGGACGCCCTGGGCGATGAACGGGCCGTAGTCCGAGCGCCCGTTGAACGCGGTCGGGTCGGTCTGCAGCCCGCGGCCGCCGAAGTAGTCGACGAACGCCTTCTCGATCGCGCCGGACCCCGGCGGCCCCGGGGTCGAGGCGGGCGGCGGGAACGCCGAGTTGTCACCGTCGTAGACGAACCGGACGAAGTTCGGCGAGCCGAGCATGTCGAAGTTGAGGTTCAGGGCGACGTTGGCCAGCTCGCCGTTGCCGGCGAGTTCGGTGACGTACGCCGTCGACCCCAGCAGTCCGAGCTCCTCGGCGCCCCAGAAGGCGAAGCGGACCTTGTTCTTGACCTTGTTGCCCAGCCGCGGGAGCTGCTTGGCGATCTCGAGGATCGTGGCGGTCCCGCTGCCGTTGTCGTTGATCCCGGGCCCGGCCGGCACGCTGTCCAGGTGGGCGCCGACGACCACGACGTTGTCGGCCGCGCCGGCCTTGGACTCGACCAGCACGTTGAACGAGGAGCGCGGCTCGTTGAGCGTGTTCGTCACCACGTGCAGCTGCAGGGTGCCGGCCGCCGCCAGCGTCACGAGCTGGCTGCCGAGCGCGAACGAGGGCCCGAGCACCGGGATGGTGAACGGGCGCCCGAGCGTCCCGGCGACCGGGCCCGTGCGGGTCGGGTCCGCGCCGTCGTTGAAGATCACCACCGCGACCGCACCGGCGGCCTGGGCGTTGGCGGCCTTCACCTGGAAGGTGCAGGTGCCGCGCTTGACGAGCGCGATCCTGCCGGCGGTGAAGCCGGCGAAGTCCGCGGCCTCGCAGCCCGAGTCGGCGATCGTGGTGTCGACCGCCTGCGCGGTGGCGGTCACGTCGCCGCTGCCCGAGTAGGTGAGCGTCTGGTAGTCGGCGGTGGCGCCCTCGGTGTAGGTCACCTGGTCGGGCTGGGTCTGCGCGAGCGTCGAGGGCCCGCGCTGCTCGTAGAAGTTGTAGTCGAAGGGGTCACGGCGGACCGTGTAGTACTCGCTGAGTTCCTTGTCGCGGGTGATCTGCTTCTCCACGTACTTCGCGGAGATCTCGTACCCGGGAGTCCCCACCTGGCGGGTGCCGCCGTTGGCGGCGCCGATGTCGTCGAGCGCCTTCTGATGCTTGCGGACGTTCTCGAGCTTGACCCACTTCGGCAGCCGGCTGCCGTCACCCGGCGCGGCCGCGACGGCGGGCGCCGCCGCGGCAAGCGCGAGCAGCAGCGCCAGCAGGCTCGCCGCGATCACGGATCGACGCAATGCACACCATCCTTTGCACTTGCATGACTGCGAAGGCGTCCGCGGCCCCCTTCCCCGCCGCGTCCCACCATGCGTCGGATCACGTCACGGACACCTTCATCGGCAACTGGACCGGTCCATGCCGGCGGTCGCCGGCGCGTGAAACGGTTGGCTGCCAGGCCCCACCCCCCTTTGGGCGTGCCGTCGGCTCCAGGACAACTCGGGCATTCGATCGGATACAGGGCACACATGACAAGCTCCTCGAGCTGCTCCGCCCATTTCTGTGCAACGTCACAACGAGCCGCCGCCAGGCCTCGCCGGAGGATCCGACGGCCTCGCCGGCGGCCTGGGCGCGCCGCCCGGGGACGACCGAGTTGCCGGCCGCCGCGAGCATCGCTACCATTCGCCCTCGTGCTGGCAGCATGAGCTGCGGTGTGTGCGCTGTTCGATGAACGTACCCACCGGCGGGTCTCGCACCGCGACGGCGTCAGAGACCGGCCACGCCGCCAGCCCGGTCCCGCAGCACCGGGGCGCCCCGGCCAGGGGCCGGCGCCCCCACCCCAGCCCGAGGAGCCCGTCGATCTCGAGCCGAGCAGCGGACCGAACGCCCGGATCCGTGGTACCGGGGCGAGCAGCGGGAACGACCGGGGTCGGGGAGCGGGCGGCGGGTGCCGGAGACGGCCGCCCGGACCGGGCGCCCGGACCGGGCCCCGGACAGGGCATGGAGGAAGAGGAGCAGGATGCCGACCATCGCGCAGCTGGTTCGCAAGGGTCGCAAGACCAAGCGGGACAAGACCAAGACGCCAGCGCTGAAGGGCTCGCCGCAGCGCCGGGGTGTCTGCACGCGCGTGTACACGACCACGCCCAAGAAGCCGAACTCCGCGCTGCGCAAGGTCTGCCGCGTCCGGCTCACCGGCGGCGTCGAGGTCACCGCGTACATCCCGGGGGTCGGCCACAACCTGCAGGAGCACTCCATCGTGCTGGTGCGCGGCGGCCGGGTGAAGGACCTCCCGGGCGTCCGCTACAAGGTCATCCGCGGCACGCTCGACACCCAGGGCGTGCGCGACCGCAGGCAGGCCCGCTCGCGCTACGGCGCCAAGGGCAAGCAGGGTTAGGGGGCGGAGCGATGCCTCGCAAGGGACCCGCGGCCCGCAGGCCGCTGACGTCGGACCCGATCTACCAGTCGCAGCTCGTGACGCAGCTGATCAACAAGATCCTGCTGCACGGCAAGCGCTCCACGGCCGAGCGGATCGTGTACTCGGCGCTGGAGCAGACCCGCCGCAAGACCGGCAACGACCCGGTGACCACGCTCAAGCGCGCGGTCGAGAACGCCAAGCCGGTCCTGGAGACGCGCCCCCGCCGGGTCGGCGGCGCGACCTACCAGGTGCCGATCGAGGTCCGCCCCACACGGTCCACCACGCTCGCACTGCGCTGGATCGTGAACTTCTCCAAGGCGCGGCGGGAGAAGACCATGGCGGACCGCCTGGCCGCCGAGCTGCTCGACGCCTCCAACGGCGCGGGCGCGGCGGTCAAGCGCAGGGAAGACACGCACAAGATGGCCGAGGCCAACCGGGCCTTCGCCCACTACCGCTGGTAGCCGGGCGGACACACGCGAGACACCCACCATGAGCAACGCAACGATGGAGCGCAGGACCACCGGGAAGGGGATGCCCGCATTCCGGGAGATCCCCCTGAACCGGATCCGCAACATCGGGATCATGGCCCACATCGACGCGGGCAAGACGACCACGACCGAGCGGATCCTGTACTACACCGGGCGGACCTACAAGATCGGCGAGGTCCACGAGGGTGCCGCGGTCATGGACTGGATGGTCCAGGAGCAGGAGCGCGGCATCACGATCACCTCGGCGGCGACGACCTGCCGCTGGAGGGACCACACGATCAACATCATCGACACGCCCGGCCACGTCGACTTCACCGTCGAGGTCGAGCGCTCGCTGCGCGTGCTCGACGGGGCGGTCGCGGTGTTCGACGCGGTGGGCGGCGTCGAGCCGCAGTCCGAGACGGTCTGGCGGCAGGCGGACAAGTACAACGTCCCGCGCATCTGCTTCATCAACAAGATGGACCGGGTGGGGGCGGAGTTCCACCGCACGATGGACATGATCGTCGACCGGCTGGGCGCGACCCCGGTCGCGGTCCAGCTGCCCTGGGGCGTGGAGAGCTCCTTCCACGGCGTCATCGACCTGATCGAGATGAAGGGCCGCTACTGGCCGAGCGACGGCATGGGCGAGCAGTGGGAGGACCGCGAGATCCCCGACGAGCACGCCGAGGTCGCCCAGGAGTGGCGGCACAAGCTCATCGAGGCCGTCGCCGACACCGACGACGTGATCATGGAGCGGTACCTCGGCGACGAGGAGATCGGCGCCGACGAGCTGCGCGCCGCCATCCGCAAGGCGACCATCGACGGCGCGATCACCCCGGTGCTGTGCGGCAGCGCCTTCAAGAACAAGGGCGTGCAGCCGCTGCTGGACGCGGTCGTCCACTACCTGCCCTCGCCGCTGGACATCCCGCCGATCAAGGGGGTCAAGCCGGGCGACGGCGCGGGCGAGCTGGAGCGCGCCCCCAGGGACGACGAGCCGTTCGCGGCGCTGGCCTTCAAGATCATGAGCGACCCCTACGTCGGCAAGCTCACCTACTTCCGGGTCTACTCCGGGACGCTGCGGGCCGGGTCGCGGATCATGAACGCGACCAAGGACCGGACCGAGCGGGTCGGGCGGCTGCTGCAGATGCACGCCAACCACCGCGAGGACCAGGACGCCGTGTTCGCCGGCGACATCGTGGCGGCGGTCGGGCTCAAGTTCACCACCACCGGTGACACGCTGAGCGACCCCCGCGACCCGATCGTGCTGGAGTCGATGAGCTTCCCCGAGCCGGTCATCGAGGTCGCCATCGAGCCCAAGACCAAGACCGACCAGGACAAGCTCTCGACCGCGCTCGGCCGGCTGGGCGAGGAGGACCCGACCTTCCGCGTGCACACCGACGACGAGACCGGCCAGACGATCATGGCCGGGATGGGCGAGCTGCACCTGGAGGTCCTGGTCGACCGGATGATGCGCGAGTTCAAGGTCGACGCCAACGTGGGCAAGCCGCAGGTCGCCTACCGCGAGACGATCCGCAAGCCGGTCTACAACCACGAGCTGCGCTACGTGAAGCAGACCGGCGGCCGGGGCCAGTTCGCCCACGTGGTGATCGACGTGGAGCCGACCGCCGGCGACGGCGGCGGCTACGAGTTCGTCAACAAGATCGTCGGCGGCCGGATCCCCCGCGAGTACATCCCCGCGGTCGACGCCGGCATCCAGGAGGCGATGACCGCCGGCGCGCTCGCCGGTTACCCGGTGGTCGACGTGCGCGTCACCCTGCACGACGGCTCCTACCACGACGTCGACTCATCGGAGATGGCGTTCAAGATCGCCGGCTCGATGGCGTTCAAGGAGGCCGTCCGCAAGGGCGATCCGACGCTGCTCGAGCCGATCATGGCGGTCGAGGTCGTCACCCCCGAGGAGTTCGGCGGTGACGTCATGGGCAACCTGTCGGGCCGCCGCGGCCGCATCGAGCGGATGGAGTACCGCGGCAACTCCCAGGTGATCCGCGCGGCGGTGCCGCTGGCCGAGATGTTCGGCTACACCACCGACCTGCGCTCGATCACCCAGGGCCGGGCGACCGCGACCATGCATTTCAGCCACTACGCCGAGGTGCCGGCCAGCATCGGCAGGGAGATCGTCGCCAAGGTCCGCGGCGAGTGACACCGGCGAGCACGGGAGGTCCGTCCACCACGACACGATTCTCACCACGAGGAGAACGGCCCACCGCGGCGTAGGGCCGGACGATTCGAAGTCGGCAACGGTACCTCGTCCAGGCAGGTACGAGAAGGAGCCAGGGCATGGGCAAGAAGAAATTCGAGCGCACCAAGCCGCACCTCAACATCGGCACCATGGGGCACATCGACCATGGCAAGACGACGCTGACCGCGGCCATCACCAAGGTGCTGCACGAGCAGGACCCCACGGTCGAGTACACGCCGTTCGACCAGATCGACAAGGCGCCCGAGGAGAAGCAGCGGGGCATCACGATCTCGATCGCGCACGTCGAGTACGAGACCGGCAAGCGGCACTACGCCCACGTGGACATGCCCGGCCACGCCGACTACATCAAGAACATGATCACCGGCGCGGCCCAGGTGGACGGCGCCATCCTCGTGGTCAGCGCGCCTGACGGCCCGATGCCCCAGACGCGCGAGCACGTCCTGCTCGCCCGCCAGGTCGGCGTGCCGTACATCGTCGTCGCCCTCAACAAGGTCGACATGATGGACGACGAGGAGCTGCTCGAGCTGGTCGAGCTCGAGGTGCGCGAGCTGCTCAACCAGTACGAGTTCCCGGGCGACGACACGCCGATCGTGCGGATGAGCGCGCTCAAGGCGCTCGAGGGCGACCCGGAGTGGACGCCGAAGATCTTCGAGCTCATGGAGGCCGTGGACAACTACGTGCCCGAGCCCGAGCGCGACATCGACAAGCCGTTCCTCATGCCCATCGAGGACGTCTTCTCGATCACCGGCCGCGGGACCGTGGTCACCGGCCGCGTGGAGCAGGGGATCGTCAAGGTCGGCGACGACATCGAGATCGTCGGCATCCGGCCGGCGACCACCAAGGACGTCGTGACCGGCGTCGAGATGTTCCGCAAGCTGCTCGACCAGGGGCAGGCCGGCGACAACATCGGCGTGCTGCTGCGCCGCACCAAGAAGGACGAGGTCGAGCGCGGCCAGGTGCTCGCCAAGCCCGGCTCGGTCACCCCGCACACCGAGTTCACCGCCCAGGTGTACGTCCTGTCCAAGGACGAGGGCGGGCGGCACACGCCGTTCTTCAACAACTACCGGCCGCAGTTCTACTTCCGGACCACCGACGTGACCGGCGAGGTGCAGCTCCCCGAGGGCACCGAGATGGCCATGCCGGGCGACCACACCGAGATGACCGTGAAGCTCATCCAGCCGATCGCCATGAACGAGGGGCTGCGCTTCGCGATCAGGGAGGGCGGCCGCACCGTCGGCGCGGGCAGGGTCGTCAAGATCCTGAAGTGACGACAGGCGGGGCCGGCGCAAGCGCCGGCCCCGCAGCATCGGAGGGCCCACCACAGCGACCAGGCGGGAGTGAAGCCGAGAAGGTGAGCTGCATGACCTACCAGCGTTCCGGCCGACCGGAGGTCGGACCGTGAACCAGAAGATCCGGATCCGGCTCAAGGCCTACGACCACGAGATCATCGACCAGTCGGCGCGCAAGATCGTCGACACGGTGGCGCGGACGGGGGCACGGGTGGCCGGACCGGTCCCGTTGCCGACCGAGAAGGCCGTGTACTGCGTCATCCGGAGCCCGCACATCGACAAGGATTCGCGGGAGCACTTCGAGATGCGCACCCACAAGCGGCTGATCGACATCCTCGACCCCAGCCCCAAGACCGTCGACAGCCTCATGCGGCTGGACCTGCCCGCGGGCGTCGACATCGAGATCAAGCTGTGAGCGCGACCATGGAGCGGACGTTCAGGGGGCTGCTCGGCGCCAAGGTCGGCATGACCCAGGTGTTCGACGAGAACTCCCGGGTCGTCCCGGTGACGGTGATCCAGGCGGGACCGTGCACGGTCACCCAGGTCAAGACGCCCGACCGGGACGGCTACTCCGCCGTCCAGCTCGCCTTCGGCGAGATCCGCGCGAGCAAGGTGAACAAGCCGCGCGCCGGCCAGTTCCGCAGGGCGGGGGTGCCGCCGGCCCGGCACCTCGTCGAGCTGCGCACGGCCGACGCCGGCGACTACCAGCCGGGCCAGGAGCTGAAGGCGGACGTGTTCAACGTCGGCGAGCGCCTGGACGTGATCGGCGTGTCCAAGGGCAAGGGCACCGCCGGGGTCATGAAGCGCCACGGGTTCAAGGGCCTCGGCGCGTCGCACGGCACCGAGCGCAAGCACCGCTCGCCCGGCTCGGTCGGCGCGTGCGCCACGCCCGGGCGGGTGTTCAAGGGCATGCGCATGTCCGGGCGCATGGGCCGCGAGCGCGTCACCGTGCTGAACCTCCAGGTGGTCAAGGTCGACGCCGGACGCAACCTGCTGCTGGTGCGCGGCGCCGTCCCCGGCCCCCGCGGCGGCCTGGTGATGGCGCGCTCGACGGTGCGAGGAGGGCAGGGCTGATGGCCGGCGCCAGGAAGGACGCTCCCGGCAAGGACGCTCCCGGCAAGGACGCGCGGGGCCTGTCGGTCGACGTGCTCGGCGCCGACGGCGCCAAGGCGGGCACGGTCGAGCTGCCCGGCGAGGTCTTCGCCGCGAAGGTCAACGTGCCGGTGATGCACCTGGTCGTGCGCGCCCAGCGCGCCGCGGCCCGCGCCGGGACGCACTCGACCAGGACCCGCTCGGAGGTCCGCGGCGGCGGCCGCAAGCCCTGGCGCCAGAAGGGCACCGGCCGCGCGCGGCAGGGCTCCATCCGTGCGCCCCAGTGGACCGGCGGCGGCGTGGTCTTCGGCCCGCACCCGCGCGACTACACCATGCGGGTGAGCAAGAAGGAGCGGCGGCTCGCGCTGCGGTCGGCCCTCAGCGACCGGCACGCCGGCGGCAACGTGGTCGTCATCGACGCCCTGGACTTCGACGTGCCCCGGACCAAGCAGGCCGTCGAGCTGCTCCGGCGGCTGGAGCTGACCGCCCGCAAGCTGCTGCTGGTGGTCGAGGGGACCGAGGACGCGGCCATCAGGAGCTTCCGCAACCTCCCCGAGGTCCACCTGCTCACCTGGGACCAGCTCAACACCTACGACGTGCTGTACTCGGACGTGGTGGCGTTCACCCGCGGCGCGCTGGACGCGTTCACGGGCCGCGGCAGCACGCAGGCCCCGGCCGAGGCCGCGGGCTCCGGCGCGGCCGGCCGGGTGCCGCCGGCGCGCAGCACGGTCGCCGAGCCCGAGGACGACGAGCTCGTCCTCGAGGAGCAACCCGCGGCCGACGAGGAGGCGGGCGCATGAAAGACCCGCGCGACGTCATCCTCAAGCCCGTGGTCAGCGAGAAGAGCTACGGGCTGCTGGATGGCAACACCTACACCTTCATCGTGCATCCCGACGCCAACAAGACCGAGATCAAGGAAGCCGTCCAGACGATCTTCTCGGTCCGGGTGAAGAACGTGAACACCCTGATCCGCAAGGGCAAGCGCAAGCGGACACGCATGATCGTCGGTCAGCGCAAGACCACCAAGCGGGCGCTGGTGACGCTGCACCCGGAAGACAAGATCGAGATCTTCGAGGGCAGCTGACATGGGGATCCGCAAGTACAAGCCGACCTCGCCAGGACGCCGCGGCGCCTCGGTCTCGGACTTCGTGGAGATCACCAAGTCCAAGCCCGAGAAGTCCCTGCTGGCCCCGAGCCCCAAGACGGGCGGGCGCAACGTGTACGGGCGCATCACCACCCGGCACCGGGGCGGCGGCCACAAGCAGCGCTACCGCATCATCGACTTCCGCCGGAACAAGGACGGCGTGCCGGCCAAGGTCGCGGGGATCGAGTACGACCCCAACCGGACCGCCCGGATCGCGCTGCTGCACTACCTGGACGGCGAGAAGCGCTACATCCTGGCGCCCAACCGCCTGCGCGCCGGCGACATGGTGGAGTCCGGCGAGGGCGCGGACATCAAGCCGGGCAACGCCCTGCCGCTGCGCAGCATCCCGGTCGGGACCACGATCCACGCGATCGAGCTGCGTCCCGGCGGCGGCGCCAAGCTCGCCCGCTCGGCCGGCTCCAGCACCCAGCTCGTCGCCAAGGAGGGCAGGCTCGCGACGCTGCGCCTGCCCTCGGGGGAGATGCGCCAGGTCCAGGTCGACTGCCGGGCCACCGTCGGCGAGGTCGGCAACGCCGACCATGACCTGATCTCCTGGGGCAAGGCGGGCCGGATGCGCTGGAAGGGCCGGCGGCCCTCGGTCCGCGGGGTGGCCATGAACCCGGTCGACCACCCCCTGGGCGGCGGCGAGGGCAAGAGCTCCGGCGGCCGGCACCCGACCACCCCGTGGGGCAAGCCGGAGGGCCGCACCCGCCGCCGTAAGGCCTCCGACCAGTTCATCGTCCGCCGCCGGCGCAAGGGACGGGGCAGATGACCGGTCGAGCAAAGGGAGTGCTTCACCGTGGGACGTAGCCTGAGAAAAGGTCCCTTCGTGGACGACCACCTGCTGAAGAAGATCGACGACCTCAACCGCAGGCGCGACAAGCGGGTCGTGCGGACGTGGTCGCGGCGCAGCACGATCATCCCCGAGATGGTCGGGCACACGATCGCGGTCCACGACGGGCGCAAGCACGTGCCCATCTACATCTCCGAGGCGATGGTCGGCCACAAGCTCGGCGAGTTCGCGCCGACGCGCACGTTCCGGATCCACCGCTCGCAGGAGCGGGCCACGGGCGTGCGCTAGGCGACCGGGGTCTGGGGACCAGGGGTCTACGAAGGAGAGAGGGACGACAGGATGCAAGTCAAGGCTCAGGCCCGGTTCGTCCGGGTGACGCCGACGAAGGCGCGCCGGGTCGTGGACCTGATCCGTGGCCTGCACGTCGACGAGGCCCGGCGGGTCCTCCAGTTCGCGCCCCAGGCGGCCACCGTCCCGGTCCGCAAGGTGCTGGACTCGGCGGTCGCGAACGCCGAGCACAACCACCAGCTCCCCGCGGACGTGCTGTTCGTCGCGCGGGCGTTCGTGGACGAGGGCCCGACGCTGAAGCGCTTCCGCCCCCGCGCGCTCGGGCGCGCCTACCGGGTCCGCAAGCGCACCAGCCACATCACCGTCGTCGTCGACTCGAGGGAGGAGGCCTGATGGGCCACAAGGTCAACCCGTACGGCTTCCGCCTGGGCGTCACCACCGACTGGAAGTCGCGCTGGTTCAGCGAGAAGGACTACAAGAAGTACCTGCACGAGGACGTGCAGATCCGGCGCTACCTCAAGCGCAACCTGTCGCACGCCGGCATCAGCCACGTGGACATCGAGCGCACCCGCGACCGCGTGCGCGTCGACATCCACACGGCGCGGCCCGGCGTGGTGATCGGCCGCCGCGGCGCCGAGGCCGACCGCGTGCGCGCCGACCTGGACAAGATGACCGGCAAGCAGGTCACCCTCAACATCCTCGAGGTCAAGGGCACCGAGCTGGACGCCGCCCTGGTCGCCCAGGGGGTCTCCGAGCAGCTCGCCAGCCGGGTCTCGTTCCGCCGGGCGATGCGCCGCGCGGTCAACTCGGCGATGAAGGCCGGCGCCAAGGGCATCCGCGTGCAGTGCTCCGGCCGACTCGGCGGCGCCGAGATGGCGCGCTCGGAGTGGTACCGCGAGGGCCGGGTGCCGCTGCACACCCTGCGGGCCGACATCGACTTCGGGCTCGCCGAGGCGCGCACGACCTTCGGGCAGATCGGCGTCAAGGTGTGGATCTACCGGGGCGACGTGCTGCCCACGCGCGAGGAGCAGGAGGCCGACCGCGCCAGGGCCCGTGCACGGGCCGCGGCCGGCGGCCGCGGCCGCGGCGAGGGCGCTCGTGCGGGCGGCCGCGCGCAGGCCGGTGAGGGCGAGGCTCCGGCCGGTGACCGGCCCGCCCGCGCCGGGCGGGGGGCGTCGGGCACCACGGGCCGCGGCAGCCGCGCGGGGAGCCAGGCCCGCGCACGGACGCAGACGGTGCCGCCTGCGCAGGACGCGCAGCCGGCCGGGGAGACGCCGGCCACCGGCGAGCCAGCCACCACCGGCGAGACACCGGCGGCCGGCGCCGAGGCCGAACGGACCGGGGAGTAGCGGATGTTCGTTCCCAAGCGCGTCAAGCATCGCAAGCAGCATCGCCCCAAGCTGCGCGGGCTCGCGAAGGGCGGCACCCAGGTGACCTTCGGCGAGTACGGGCTCCAGACGCTCGAGGCGAGCTGGATCACCAACCGGCAGATCGAGGCCGCGCGGATCGCCATGACCCGGTACATCCGCCGCGGCGGCAAGGTCTGGATCACGATCTACCCGGACCGCCCGATCACCAAGAAGCCGGCCGAGACCCGCATGGGCTCGGGCAAGGGCTCGCCCGAGTGGTGGGTGGCGGTCGTCAAGCCCGGCCGGATCATGTTCGAGCTGTCCGGCGTGCCCCGGGACACCGCCGCCGAGGCGATGCGGCTGGCGGCCCACAAGCTGCCCGTGAAGTGCAAGTTCGTCACGCGTGCCGACCGTGCGGGGGTGGCGGGATGAAGGCCTCGGAGCTGACCCAGCTCGCCCCGGAGGAGCTGGCCGAGAAGCTGGCGGAGGCGAAGGAGGAGCTGTTCAACCTCCGCTTCCAGAACGTCACCGGGCAGCTGGACAACCCCAACCGGCTGGGGGAGGTCCGCAGGGACATCGCCCGCATCCTGACCGTGCTGCGCGAGCGGGAGCTGGCCGGCGAGGACATGAGCGTGGCCGCCAGGGCGCACCCGGTGTCGCGAAGGTCCGGGCGCCGTCTCGGCCGTAGGCGGAGGAGAGGCTGACGATGGCAGAAGAGACACCGGCAGGGACGTCCGGCTCGACCACCGACCCCGGGGCGCGACCGCGCGGCGATCGCAAGGTCCGGATCGGTACGGTGGTCTCGGACAAGATGGAGAAGACGATCGTCGTGGCGGTCGAGGACGTGCGCCCGCACCGCCTGTACGGCAAGCGCGTGCGCCACACGGCCAAGCTGAAGGCCCACGACGAGCACAACTCGGCCGGCATCGGCGACATCGTGCGCCTGGCCGAGACCCGCCCGCTGTCGGCCACCAAGCGCTGGCGCCTGGTCGAGATCCTCAAGAAGGCACGGTGAGGAGCGCAGGCCTCCGCGCAGCGGCGGGGGGGTCCGCGGGGGGCGAAGCCCCCCCGGTCGATCGATCGAGGACGAGCAGCACCAACGGAGACCAGAAGAGATGATCCAGCAGGAGTCCCGGCTGCGGGTCGCCGACAACACGGGGGCGAAGGAGATCCTCTGCATCCGTGTGCTCGGCGGCTCCGGCCGCCGCTACGCCTCGATCGGGGACATCATCGTCGGGACGGTCAAGGACGCGATCCCCGGCGGGGCGGTCAAGGAGGGCGACGTCGTGAAGGCGGTCGTCGTCCGGGTCAAGAAGCCCAAGCGCCGTCCCGACGGCTCCTACATCCGCTTCGACGAGAACGCCGCCGTGCTCATCAACGAGCAGCAGAACCCGCGCGGCACCCGCATCTTCGGTCCGGTCGGCAGGGAGCTGCGCGACAAGCGCTTCATGAAGATCATCAGCCTCGCCCCGGAGGTGCTCTAGGGACATGAAGATCCACAAGGGTGACCGGGTGCGGGTCATGTCCGGCAGGAGCAAGGGCGTGACCGGCCGCGTCCTCAAGGCCGACCCCAAGCGCGAGCGGGTGCTGGTCGAGGGCGCCAACCGGGTCAAGCGGCACGAGAAGATCCGCCCGACGCAGCGCGGCGGCCAGACCGGCGGGATCACCGAGAAGGAGGCGTGGATCCACGTCTCCAACGTCCGCGTCATCTCGCCGGACGACAACCGGCCCACCCGCGTGGCCTACCGCATCGACGAGAACGGCAAGCGCCGGGTGTGCGCCCGCACCGGCGTGGACCTGTAGCGGAGACAGCGATGGCGAAGACGCAGACAGCGAGCCCGGACGCCGCGGCGAAGGGGGCGGCCGCCCCGCCGCCGCGGCTCAAGCTGCGCTACCGCGAGGAGCTTCGCGGTCAGCTGCGCGAGGAGCTGGGCCTCGGCAACATCATGCAGGTGCCCAGGCCGGAGAAGGTCGTGGTCAACGTCGGCGTCGGCGAGGCGATCCGCGAGGCCAAGGCGCTCGACGGCGTCGTCCGGGACCTCGGGGTGATCACCGGCCAGAAGGCGCTGATCACCAAGGCCAAGAAGTCCATCGCCGGGTTCAAGCTGCGCGAGGGCATGTCCATCGGCGCCAAGGTGACCCTGCGCGGCGACCGGATGTGGGAGTTCCTGGACCGGATGCTCTCGATCGCGCTGCCGCGCATCCGCGACTTCCGAGGGCTGTCGCCCAAGGGGTTCGACGGGCACGGCAACTACACCTTCGGGCTGACCGAGCAGCTCGTGTTCCCCGAGATCGACTACGACACGATCGACAAGGTCCGCGGCATGGACATCACCCTGGTGACCAGCGCCCAGACCGACGACCAGGGCCGCGCGCTCCTGCGGGCGCTCGGCTTCCCGTTCCGCCAGCAGCAGTAGGCACAAGACACAAGCTCCGGGGGCCGGCCCCGGACGGCACGAGGTCCTGCCAGGCGCGGTCCGCGAACCGGCAGGCGAGGAGGACGAAGCCGAGTGGCAAAGAAGTCGTTGATCGCGAAGGCGTCGCGCCCGCCGAAGTTCAAGGTCCGGGCCTACACGCGCTGCCAGCGGTGCGGCCGGCCGCGCGCGGTGTACCGCAGGTTCGGGCTGTGCCGGATCTGCCTGCGCCAGCTCGCGCACGCCGGCGAGCTGCCCGGCGTGACCAAGTCGAGCTGGTGAGGGGCGCGCCATGACCATGACCGACCCCATCGCCGACATGCTCACCAGGCTGCGCAACGGCAACGCCGCCCACCACGACCAGGTGGAGATGCCCAGCTCCAAGATCAAGGTCGAGATCGCCAAGGTGCTCAAGCAGGAGGGCTACATCACCGACTACACGGTCTCCGACGACCGGGTCGGCAAGAAGCTCACCGTCGAGCTGAAGTACGGTCCCAACCGGGAGCGGACGATCTCGGGCGTGCGGCGCATCTCCAAGCCCGGCCTGCGCGTGTACGCCAGGAAGCAGGCGCTGCCGCGCGTCCTCGGGGGGCTCGGCATCGCCATCATCTCGACCTCCGGCGGCCTCGTGACCGACCGTGCCGCCCACCGGGCGGGCGTCGGCGGCGAGGTCCTCGCCTACGTCTGGTAAGGGGCCCGCACATGTCGCGCATCGGCAAGCTCCCGATCCAGGTCCCGGCCGGGGTCGAGGTCGCGCTCAGCGGGCGGAGCGTCACCGTGAAAGGCCCCAAGGGGTCGCTCAGCCGGGACGTGCCCGAGCCGATCACGGTCCGCCAGGCCGACGGCTCGCTGCTGGTCGAGCGCCCGGACGACGACCGCCGCAGCCGGTCGCTGCACGGCCTGGTGCGCACGCTGGTCGCCAACATGGTCGAGGGGGTCACCGACGGCTTCCGCAAGGAGCTGGAGATCCAGGGCGTCGGCTACCGTGTGCAGCAGGCGCAGGGTGGGCTCGAGTTCAGCCTCGGGTACTCCCATCCCGTGCGGGTGCGGGCGCCCGAGGGGATCGCCTTCCAGGTGACCTCGCCGACCCGCCTGGCCGTCCAGGGCATCGACAAGCAGCTGGTGGGCCAGGTCGCCGCCGAGATCCGCAGCCTCCGCAAGCCCGACCCCTACAAGGGCAAGGGCGTCCGCTACGCGGGCGAGGTGGTCCGGCGCAAGGCCGGCAAGACCGGCAAGTGACGACGCCAGAGAGGACGCGAACGAGATCATGGACGCAGCCAGAGCCCGACGCGAGAGCCGCCTGCGCCGGCACGCGCGCGTCCGCAAGCGCGTGTCCGGGACGCCCGAGCGGCCACGGCTGAGCGTCTTCCGCTCCAACCGGCACATCTACGCCCAGCTCATCGACGACGTGAACGGCCGCACACTCGCGGCCGCGGGGTCGGTGCAGGCGGCCGGCGCGGGCGACAAGACCGCCACCGCGCGCCGGGTCGGGGCCGAGCTGGCCACGCGGGCGAAGGCGGCGGGGATCGGCGCGGTGGTGTTCGACCGGGGCGGCTACAAGTTCCACGGCCGCGTGAAGGCGCTCGCCGACGCCGCCCGGGAGGGCGGGCTGGACTTCTAGCCGGCCGGGCCAGCAGCCCGGCCGGCGCAGGACACTTCGTCCGCCGAAGGCGGAGACCGAGGGAGGTATGGCAATGGCAGCAGCCCCCGCTCGCCGGGGTCCCGGGTCCGGGCAGGATCGCCGGTCCCGTGACGACCGCGGCGGCCCGGGCCGGGACGACGCCCCCAAGTCACAGTTCGAGGAGCGCGTGGTCGCGATCAACCGGGTGGCCAAGGTGGTCAAGGGCGGCCGGCGCTTCTCGTTCACCGCGCTGGTGGTCGTCGGCGACGGCAACGGCAAGGTCGGGATCGGCTACGGGAAGGCCAAGGAGGTCCCCGCGGCCATCCAGAAGGGCGTCGAGATCGCCAAGAAGAGCTTCTTCAGCGTTCCCAGGCTCGGGTCGACCATCCCGCACGAGGTGCTCGGGGAGGACGGTGCCGGCCGGGTTCTGCTCAAGCCGGCGTCGCCGGGGACCGGCGTGATCGCCGGCGGCCCGGTGCGCGCCGTGCTCGAGGCGGCAGGGGTGAGCGACGTGCTCTCCAAGTCGCTCGGCTCGTCCAACCCGATCAACATCGTCCACGCGACCGTGGCCGGCCTGAAGTCGATCAAGCGGCCCGAGGAGCTGGCCGCCCGTCGTGGGTTGGACCTCGCGGAGATGTCGCCGACGACCGTCCGGCGCGCGCGCGTCGCCGCCGCGGTCGCGTCCGGTTCGCACAGCGCCACCGAGGCCCCCGCAGCGGAGGCCGGCAAGTGACCCGCCTGCGCGTCACGCAGACCCGCTCGGTCATCGGCCGGCCGAGGCCGCAGCGCGAGACGCTGCGCTGCCTCGGGCTGCGCCGGATCCGCGACTCCGTGGTCAAGCCCGACCGCCCGGAGATCCGCGGCATGATCCGCAAGGTCGCCCATCTGGTCACGGTGGAGGAGGTGGAGGAGTGAAGCTGCACCACCTGAAGCCCGCCCCCGGGTCGACCCGCTCCAGGCTGCGCAAGGGCCGCGGCGAGGCGTCCGGCAAGGGCAAGACCGCCGGCCGCGGCACCAAGGGCTCGCGCGCCCGGTCGACCATGCGGCAGGGCTTCGAGGGCGGGCAGATGCCGCTGCAGCGCCGCGTCCCCAAGCTGAAGGGGTTCACTCCGCGGAATCGCGTAGAGTGGTCGGTGGTGAACGTCGACCGGCTCGCGGAGGCGATGCCGGACGGCGGCGAGATCGACCCCGACGGCTTCGTGGCCAGGGGCCTCGCCCGCAAGCACACGCCCGTCAAGGTGCTCGGCCGCGGGGAGATCTCGGTCGCTCTGCGGGTGAAGGCGCACGCGTTCTCCGCCGCGGCCGCCGAGAAGCTCGCGGCCGCGGGCGGCTCGGTCGAGGTCGTCTAGGACGTGAGTTCGACGTGAGGACCGCCAACGCCACCCCGCCGGATACGACGTAGGAAGGGAGCACCTCACCCCCATGCTGCGTGCCTTCGTCAATGCGTTGAAGATCCCCGACCTGCGGGGCAAGATCCTGTTCACGCTGTGCATGATCGCGATCTACCGCCTGGGCTCCTACATCCCGGTGCCGGGAGCGGACTACGAGGAGATCCAGCGGTTCCTCGACCGGGCGCAGAACGCCGCCAACAGCGGCGCGTTCAACCTCATCAACCTGTTCTCGGGCGGAGCGCTGACGCAGTTCGCGATCTTCGCGCTCGGGATCATGCCCTACATCACCTCGTCGATCATCATGCAGCTGCTCGGCGTCGTGATCCCGCGGCTGGAGGAGCTGCGCAAGGAGGGCGAGACGGGGCAGAAGAAGCTCCAGCAGTACACGCGCTACGTGACCATCGGGCTCGCGGTCCTGCAGTCGGCCGCGATCGTGACGCTCGCGCGGAGCAAGAACCTCCTGCCGGACGTCGACGTCTTCCCCGACATGAACGCCGGCAGGTTCGCGCTGGCGGTGCTGACGCTCATAGCCGGGACCGCCATGATCATGTGGCTCGGCGAGCTGATCACCCAGCGCGGCATCGGCAACGGCATGTCCATCCTGATCTTCAGCTCGATCGTGTCGCAGCTGCCCAGCCAGGGCGCCAGAATCCTCCAGGAGCGCGGCGCCGTGCTGTTCAGCGTCCTGTGCGGGTTCGGGCTGGTGATCATCATCGCGGTCATCTTCGTCGAGCAGGCCCAGCGCCGGATCCCGGTGCAGTACGCCAAACGGATGGTCGGGCGGCGGATGTTCGGGGGCTCGTCGACCTACATCCCGCTCAAGGTCAACCAGGCCGGGGTCATCCCCATCATCTTCGCGTCCAGCCTGCTGTACCTGCCGGTGCTGCTGACCTCGATCTTCAACAAGCAGTGGCTGAACGACCTGACCACGAGGTTCTTCGAGGACGGCCATCACCCGGTCTACATCATCAGCTACTTCCTGTTGATCATCGCGTTCGCGTACTTCTACAACTCCATCGCGTTCAACCCGATCGACACCGCCGACAACATGAAGAAGTACGGCGGCTTCATCCCCGGCATCCGGCCGGGCCGCCAGACCGCCGAGTACCTCAACGCCATCCTGACGCGCATCACCCTGCCGGGAGCGCTGTTCCTCGGGGTGATCGCGGTGCTCCCGTTCATCCTCCTGGCGACGAACAACGTTCAGAAGTTCCCGTTCGGGGGTACCGCGATCCTGATCACCGTCGGGGTCGGGCTTGAGACCATGAAACAGATCGAGTCGCAGCTCCTGATGCGCAACTACGAGGGGTTCCTCAGGTAGCCCACTCGCCCCGGGGATCCGTGGGCGCAGCCCTCGGACGATGCAGGAGCCCGGGGGCCGCCGCAGCCCTGGTCCACGACGGGGAGCCCGGCACCGTCGCCGGGTTGACGAGAAGGGAAGCGCTCGATGCGATTGGTCCTCCTCGGTCCTCCTGGAGCGGGCAAGGGGACGCAAGCTGCCCTGCTCCACGACACCTATGGCGCGCCGCACGTCGCGACCGGCGAGATCTTCCGAACCAACATCCGCGAGGGCACCGAGCTCGGCGAGGCCGCCAAGCAGTACATCGACCGCGGCGACCTGGTGCCCGACGACGTCGTGATCGGGATGGTGATGGACCGGATCACCGAGCCCGACTGCGCCGACGGCTTCCTGCTCGACGGCTTCCCGCGCACCGTCGCCCAGGCGGAGGCGCTGGACCGCCGCCTGCGGCGGCCGAGCGTCCCGCAGGAGCCGCTGGACGCCGCGCTCAACTTCGAGATCACCGAGGAGGAGCTGTTCCGGCGCCTGGTCGGCCGCGCCGAGCGGGAGCACCGCAGCGACGACGCCGAGGACATCGTCCGCCACCGGCTGGAGGTCTACCATCAGAAGACCGAGCCGCTCATCGACTACTACCAGCGGCAAGGGCTGCTGATCCCGGTCGACGGGATCGGTACCATCGACGGGGTGCACGGGCGGATCCGTGCGAGCCTGGAGGAGCGGGTGCAGGTGTCGGCGGTGCCGTCCGACCCCAGGTGACCGCCACGCGGTCGGCGTCGCGCGCGCCCGGGCTCGTACCCCGCCGACGTGCGGCGAGGCTGATCCCGCCGTCCCCTGCGGCGGACCGACGTCGGGAGTGGACGTGATCACACGCAAGACCGGCGAAGCGCTGGGCCGGATGCGGCGCGCCGGCAGGATCGTGGGCCACACGCTCACGGTCGTGACGGCCGCGGCCCGGCCGGGCGTCTCGCTGCGGCAGCTCGACGCGCTCGCCGAGCGGACCATCCGCGACGCCGGCGCGATCCCGTCCTTCCTCGGCTACCACGGCTTCCCGGCGGTCCTGTGCCTGTCGCCCAACGACCGCGTCGTGCACGGCATCCCCGACGGGCACGTGCTGGCCGAGGGCGACATCCTGTCGGTCGACTGCGGGGCGATCGTCGAGGGCTACCACGGCGACGCGGCGGTCACGATCCCGGTCGGCGGGATCGACGACGCCGCGCGGCACCTGATCGAGACCACCGAGCGCGCGATGTGGGCCGGGATCACCAAGGCGCGTCCGGGCAACCGCCTGTCCGACATCGGGCACGCCGTCGAGCGGGTCGCCCGCGAGTTCGGCTACGGGGTGGTGCGCGAGTACGTCGGGCACGGGATCGGCACCGAGATGCACGAGGAGCCGCAGGTCCCCAACTACGGCCGTCCCGGGCGCGGCCTGCAGCTGGAGCCGGGGCTGGTGCTCGCGATCGAGCCGATGCTGAACGAGGGCGGTCCGGAGACCCGGATGCTCGAGGACGGCTGGACGGTGGTCACCCGCGACGGGCGCCGCTCCGCCCATTTCGAGCACACCGTGGCGATCACCGCCGACGGTCCGGAGGTCCTGACCCTGCTGGACGACGCCAGCCAGGAGGACTGGCTGCCGCCCGCCGCGCTCGCCCGGTAGCGGACCCGGCCCGCAGGCCGTGCCGCCGGTTTGCTGCGGAAACAGCTTCGTTGCTATCTTCAAGAGCCGACCCAGACTGCTGGGTGCGGCTGCTGTGCTTGAGCGTGTGCGCCCGCGACGCGCTTCCCTGGCGCACCGCATCCGTCCCAATCAGTTCCGAGCCGGCGGGCCTTCGGGTCCGTCCGCACCGAGGTGAGAGCTTGCCCAAGAAGGATGGTGCCATCGAGGTCGAGGGCACCGTTGTCGAGCCCCTCCCGAACGCGATGTTCCGGGTGGAGCTGGCCAACGGGCACAAGGTCCTGGCCCATATCTCGGGAAAGATGCGCATGCACTACATCCGCATCCTCCCGGGCGACCGCGTGGTGGTGGAGCTCTCCCCGTACGACCTGAATCGTGGCCGGATCACCTACCGGTACAAGTAGGAGCAGCATGAAGGTCAAGCCGTCGGTCAAGAAGATCTGCGAGAAGTGCAAGCTGATCCGCCGTCACGGGGTCGTGATGGTGATCTGCTCCAATCCCCGGCACAAGCAGCGCCAGGGCTGACGGCGACTCGAGACGAGGACTGCGAGCGACATGGCACGAATCGCCGGCGTCGACCTTCCCCGCGACAAGCGGGTCGAGGTCGGGCTCACCTACATCTACGGGCTCGGGCGGACCCGCTCGCTGGAGACCCTGAAGGGCACCCGCATCAACCCCAACACGCGGGTGCGCGACCTGTCCGACGACGAGGTGGTGCGCCTGCGCGAGTGGATCGACTCGCATTTCAAGGTCGAGGGGGACCTGCGCCGCGAGGTCGACCAGGACATCAAGCGCAAGATCGAGATCGGCTGCTACCAGGGCATCCGTCACCGGCGGCACCTGCCGGTCCGCGGCCAGCGCACGCACACCAACGCGCGCACCCGCAAGGGGCCGAAGAAGACCGTCGCCGGCAAGAAGAAGGTCGGGAAGAAATAGCTCTCCGCCGGGCTCCGGCCCCCCGGGTTCCCGCGGCCACGCGCCGGTCGGGGTCGGGATCGGAGCCGGAGCGCCGGCTGGAGCAGGAGGGAAGGTAGGCGAGGGTGGCCAAGCCGAGAACCGGGGCGAAGAAGCCGCGCAGGCGTGAGCGGAAGAACATCACCAACGCGCACGCCCACATCAAGTCGAGCTTCAACAACACGATCGTGACCATCTCGGACCCTCAGGGGAACACGATCGCGTGGGCGTCCTCGGGCAACGTGGGCTTCAAGGGCTCGCGGAAGTCCACCCCGTTCGCGGCGCAGCTCGCCGCCGAGCAGGCCGCCCGCCGCGCGCAGGAGCACGGCGTGCGCAGGGTGGACGTCTTCGTCAAGGGACCCGGCTCCGGCCGCGAGACCGCGATCCGGTCCCTCCAGGCCGCCGGGCTGGAGATCCAGGGCATCCAGGACGTCACCCCGGTGCCGCACAACGGCTGCCGCCCACCCAAGCGGCGCCGCGTCTGAGCAAGGGACTCGGCCGCGAGGCCCGGCCGGGCGCGGTCACGCGCACCGGCCGAGAACAGGAGAGGAGCAGCACCGACCTTGGCACGATACACAGGACCCGTCTGCCGGCTGTGCCGGCGGGAACGGCAGAAGCTGTTCCTCAAGGGCTCCAAGTGCGAGGGGCCGAAGTGCCCCATCGAGCGGCGCCCCTACCCGCCGGGCGAGCACGGCCGCGGCCGCATCAAGGAGTCGGAGTACCTGCTCCAGCTCCGCGAGAAGCAGAAGGCACGCCGCATCTACGGGGTCCTCGAGACGCAGTTCCGCAACTACTACGAGGAGGCCGCACGCCGCAAGGGCATCACCGGCGAGGCGCTGCTCCAGCTGCTCGAGACGCGGCTGGACAACGTCGTCTACCGGGGCGGGCTCGCGCGCTCGCGCGCGCAGGCACGCCAGCTGGTGCGCCACTCCCACGTGCAGGTCAACGGCAGGAAGGTCAACATCCCCTCCTACCAGGTCCGCGCCGGTGACATGGTCCAGGTGAAGGAGCGGACGCGCGGGAACCTGAACGTGCACGAGTCGATCCAGCTCCAGACCGGCCGGCCCATGCCCGCCTGGCTGGACCTGACCGCCGGGGAGGCCAAGGTCACGGTCTCCCAGGTGCCGACCCGCGACATGATCCAGGTACCCTTGCAGGAGCAGCTGATCGTCGAGCTGTACTCCAAGTAGGCCCCGGGGAACCCTCTCGAGGGTGGCCTACTGATCGGGGGGCCGCGCTCGGATCCGCCCCCCGAACCCCGGACCGACCCACCGAGGACGTCGACGGTCATATGGCGGGCCGCGCGTCAGGAAGGTGACAGGAAGATGGAGATCTCCCGTCCACGCATCGAGCCGGAGCTGCTGAGCGAGGTCCGCGCCCGTTTCGTCATCGAGCCGCTCGAGCCGGGATTCGGCTACACGCTGGGGAACTCGCTGCGGCGGACCCTGCTGTCCTCGATCCCGGGGGCCGCGGTGACCTCGATCAAGATCGACGGGGTCCTGCACGAGTTCTCGACCATCCCCGGCGTCAAGGAGGACGTCACCGACGTCATCCTGAACGTCAAGGACCTGCGGCTGCGCAGCGAGTCGTCCGAGCCGGCGACGATGTTCCTGCGGTCCAGCGGCCCGGGCGACGTGACCGCCGGCGACATCGTGCCGCCCGCCGACATCGACGTGATCAACCCGGAGCTGCACCTGGCGACCCTGAACACCAGCGGCAAGCTCGAGATGGAGCTGCGCGTGGAGAAGGGCCGCGGCTACCGGCCGGCCGAGCGCAACAAGCAGGCCACCGACGAGATCGGCCGCATCCCGGTGGACTCGGTGTTCTCGCCGGTCCGCCGCGTCAGCTACTCGGTGGAGGCCACGCGGTCGGGTGAGATGACCAACTTCGACCGCCTGATCCTGGACGTCGAGACCGACGGCTCACTCAGCCCCGAGGACGCGCTGGCGTCGGCCGGCGGGACGCTGCGCGAGCTGGTGGGGCTGTTCGCGGACCTGTCGGGGGCCGGCGAGGCGCTCCTGCTCGGCCCGGTGGAGCAGCAGGGCCAGCTCGGCGCCAACCTCGACACGCCGATCGAGGAGCTGGACCTGTCGGTGCGGTCCTACAACTGCCTCAAGCGCGAGGGCATCACCACCGTGGGCGAGCTGGTCACCAAGAGCGAGAGCGACCTGCTCGACATCCGCAACTTCGGCCAGAAGTCCATCGACGAGGTGCGCGAGAAGCTCCACGAGCTCGGCCTCGCGCTGCGCGAGGAGTAGGAGGGAACCGACGCCATGCCGACCCCGACCAAGGGGCCACGCCTCGGGGGCGGGCCGAGCCACGAGCGGCTGATCATCTCGAACCTGGCGCGGTCCCTGTTCCTCCACGGGAGGATCACGACCACCCACACCAAGGCCAAGCGCCTGCGCCCCCAGGCCGAGCGGCTGATCACCTTCGCCAAGCGTGGCGACGTGGCCAGCCGCCGCCAGGTCCTGCGCGTCGTGCGGGACAAGTCGGTCGTGCACAAGCTGTTCGCCGAGATCGCGCCGCGCTTCACCGAGCGCCAGGGCGGCTACACGCGGATCCTCAAGCTGGGCCCCCGCCACGGGGACTCGGCGCCGATGGCTCTCATCGAGCTGGTCGACCAGGGTGAGCCCGCCCCGGCGGGCGAGGGTGCCGAGGAGAGCGGCGGCCGCCGCCGGTTCCGCCGCCGCACCCCCACCACCCCGCCTGCGGGCGCCAACCGCGCGCAGCGCCGCGCCGCCGCCCGCGGGCGCGGCGGCATCGACGAGACCGCCGCGGCGCTCGTCGGCGAGGAGGAGCCGGAGGCCGAGGCCGGGGCGGAGGAGCGCCCGGCGGTGCCCCCCGACGAGGAGCTGGCCGCGCAACTGGACGAGGAGGCCGGCGCCGAGGCCGAGGCCGGCGAAGCCGGAGCCGACGACGAGGTCGCGGAGACCGGCGAGGCCGGCACCGGGGACGCCGCAGGCGAGCGCGCCGGGTCGGAGTCCGGGACCCAGGCCGACCAGGCCGGAGCGTCGGCGGGCGACGACGCCGGGGCCGACGCGGCCGACGCCCAGGGTGCGAGCGCCGGCGAGGCGTCCGCTGCCGAGGGCGACGCCGGGGATGACGAGCAGTCCGGCAGGGGCAGGCGCGGCCGCAAGCGCTCCTGAGCAGGGCGGAGCAGGGGATCGCGCCGGCGGGCCGCTGCGGCGGCTGTGGCTGCTGGTCGCCTACGACGGCGCGCCGTTCTCCGGGTTCGCCAGGCAGCAGGGCCGCCGCACGGTCCAGGGCGAGCTGGAGGGCGCGCTGGCCAGGCTCGCCGGCGGACCGGTGCGTAGCGTCGCCGCCGGCCGCACCGACGCGGGGGTGCACGCGCGCGGGCAGGTGGTGCACGCCGACGTGCCGCCGCGCCTGGACCCGCCGAGGGTCCACGCGACCCTGAACGCGCTGCTCGGACCGGCGATCGCCGTGCGCGCGGCCGGCTGGGCGCCGCCGGGGTTCGACGCGCGCCGCTCGGCGCTGCGGCGCCGGTACCGCTACCGGATCGACGACCGTCCCGTGCCCGACCCCCTGCAGCGCGGGCACGTGCTGTACTGGCGCCGGCCGCTGGCGCTGGAGCGGATGCGCGCGGCGGCCGTCGCGCTCGTCGGCGAGCGCGACTTCGCCTCCTTCTGCAAGGCGGCCGAGGGCGGCACGACCGTCCGGCGGCTGCGGGCGGTCACGATCTGGCGCCGTGACGGGCTGGTCCACGTCGAGCTGGTCGCCGACGCCTTCTGCCACCAGATGGTCCGCAGCATCGTCGGGTTCCTGCTCCAGGTGGGCGACGGGCGCCGGGACCCTGCGGTGGCGCCCGCCGTGCTCGCCGCGCGCGACCGCGGTCGGGCCGGCCTGCTCGCGCCGCCGCACGGGCTGGTCCTGGAGTCGGTCACCTACCCCGATCCCCCGCGCGGCCTCGAGGGTGAGCCGGACCCCGACGCGCCGGGGCGCTGACATCACTCGGCGTGGGGCGGCCGGGCCGGGCCGGTGCGCCGCGCCGCCCCGCGTCAGGCGGGCCGCGCGCGCAGGCGCGGCCGGACGACCAGCGCGTACAGCACGCTGCCGAGCACCGGGAGCAGCACGATCAGCGCGATCCAGGCGAGGCGGTTGTGCCGCGCCTCCTGCCACCTCGCCGGCGGCGTCTGCAGCGCGTCGACGACGCCCCCAGATCGGCAGCGCGACGGCGAGCAGGAGCGGCAGCCAGAAGGACAGGAGGAACAGCAGCTCGGAGAAGGAGCCTCCGGGTATCGCGTCCATGCGCACATGCCTCCTCGGGGTCGGTGAAAGCGTCCGCGATGCCCGTCTTCGGGGGCGTCCACCCGCGTCCGGAGGCATCGCGGACCTCTTCGGTGGGTCGCCGGTCCTCATGCGGCGCCGCGGTCCGGTGGCGGCCCCCACTCCCGCGTCGCGACCTGCCAGACGGTCACGGCCAGCAGCAGCGCCGCCGCCACGGCGTAGGCGGCCTGCGCGCCGGCCGAGAACAGGCCGGCCACGGGCGCGCCGTCGAGCGTCCGCGCCAGCGCCAGCCAGGCGCCCATGCCGGCCGAGGCCCCCACCAGCGGCGAAGACCGGGTGGCGACCGCCGCGGCCAGCAGCGCGACCGCGGTCATCGGCAGCAGCCATCCCAGGTGCGGCCCGGCGGTCAGCCCCTCGAACGCCCCGACCAGCACCGACGTGGTCGTGAGCACGCTCGTCAGCCGCACGAGCAGGACCAGCTCACCACCAACCAGATCGACTACGACTACGACCCCACCCGGATCGTGCCCGCCCCGAGCCCAACCGACTGACCGCCCTCCCCGGACCCGCCCGGCCGGGCGACACCCGGCCAGGCGGGTCGGCGGCGGTCTGGGGATGGTCAGGTCCTCCCGCCAGGTTCCCGGCCTCGGCGTGCTGGTGTCCTGCGCACCGTCCTGGTCGCGGGCAGCCGACCTCCAAGCACGGCTGGTGATCCTGATCACCACAGCGGCGCACCCCGATCTGAACAGGAGACGATGATGCAGCACGACCCCCAACGGCTGCGGGTTGTCGCCAGCTGCTTCAACCAACTCCAAGGCCTGGTCTGGGTCCCGTTCGGCGCCGCCTGGATCCTCAACGCGGTCCTGGCCACCCACACCCCCTACCACGGCATCATCGCCACCCCGCTGCAGGCGCTGGTGCTGATCGCTGCGGTCCTGGTGTCCCTGCCGATCGCCTGGTACTACCGGTTCCTGCAGCGGCTCACCGGGCTCAGCAACGGCAACCTGTCCAGCCACCTGGCCATGCTGGAGACGGCGGCCCTGGTCCAGGTGACCAAGCAGTTCCTCGGCAAGCCGCCCAACACCGGCGTGGCGCTGACCCCCGCCGGCCGGACCGCGCTCCAGGCGCACTGACCCTGGATCGACCAGCTGCGCGCGGCGACCAGCCGCTGGCGCCCCGAGAACCAGCCGCCTGCCGAGCACGAAGGCCAATGCCGTTGCGTTAGGCACAGCGTGGAGGCGGGCGCTCGCGGAGCGCACCGTCTGGTTCAGGTCCCAGCAGGGTGAAGGGACGGCACCTCGGGTCGGGCTCGGTGGCCAGGGCGAGGCGGACGCCCGGAGAGCGGCCCCTCCGGCGACCAGTAGGTTCGATGTTCTGGCACCCACACGCTCAGCCGCAGCCGGGCAGGTTCCAGGTCCCAAGGCTCACGCCGCGGCCGTCGAGGGCGGTAAGGCGCGCCGATGGCGGCCACGGTCCTTCAGGCAGCTCGGCGAGGAAGAAGGCGCGGTCAAGCCCCTCGCCCGCGTCCCAGGCCGGCACCTGGTAGCGCTTGCCGGCGGCCTCGACCTGGACGGTCCGGGCGGCTCGTGTCGGCACGCCACCTGCGACCAGCGTCTGCTTCACCGGCGGCGGGCCTGACTCGCTGCAGTGCACGCGTGGCGCGAGCAGGTCGGCGGTGCTGTCCGGCTCCGGCGAGCTGCAGTCCGACGACCCTGCTCCCTGCGTGCTGTGGATGCTCAGGCAGTAGCCGTAGCGGGTCGGCCAGACGACCGCCTCCAGCGTCCCCGAGCGGCGGGAGGCGGCCCGGGCCACGACCCGCACCGGGCCGGTCGGCGGGAAGCCCATGGGGGTCCGGGCCAGCGCCAGGTTGCCCAGCCCCGCCGTCTGGCCGACCTGGCGGCCGTCCTTGTCCAGGGCGACCAGGTGCTCCAGGGAGGCGTTGCGCGGCACGAAGGCGACATAGAAACGGCCGAGCCGGTCGCGGCCGATGTCCACCGTCGCGGTCTCCACTGGCTCGCGCCCGCGGAGCTCCAGGCGGACCCGGCCGGCCGCAGGCGGCGCCCGGCCGATCACGGCGGTCGACCCTGGGTCGGGGCCGGCGGCCGCCAGGGCGGTGGTGGTCTGTTGTTCCGGGGCGCAGGTGCCGTGCACCTGCCACAGCCGCTTCCCCTGGAGCTGGTCCAACCACTCCAGGAGGTAGCAGACGTCCTGCTCCGCCGGCTGCCCGGCCGGGTGGTGGATGCCCTGGTAGACGGTCAGCCGCCACGGCCGGCCGGCCCGCGTGCCCTGGGCTCCGACCAGGACCGGGTCCAGCGGGCGCACGTCGGGCACGGTCGCCCCCCATTCCTTGGCGACCAGCGGCCGCCACGGCAGGTCCCCGCCGGGGTCGGTGGCGGACTCGACAGTCGGGCGGTCCAGCCCGCCGCGGGCGACCACGATCCCGGTCGTGGCCACCACCACCGCGAGCGCGCAGACGGTCCCCGCCGCCCGCCTGCGGCGGGCTCGAGCGCGGCGCAGGGTCACGGTCGCCCCAGGTACCCGTGCTTGCTGGGCGGCTCGCTCGGCCGCCTCGGCCAGTTGGGTTCGCAGGTCATCCACGGTTTGGTGCACCTCCGGGATCTCCAAGCTGCGCCTGCTGCGCCGCCAGCAACCTCGCCAGCGCGCCTCTGGCCCTGGCCAGCCGCGACTTGACCGTCCCGACCGGGATGCCGAGCTCGGCGGCGATCTGGTCGACGGGAAGGTCGAGCAGGTGGTGCAGCACCACCGCCTTGCGTTGGGCCAGCGGCAGGGTCCGCAGCGCGTCGGCCACGGCCAGGCCCTCCAGTGTCGCCGGGTGGTGGGCCTCGGGTCGCAGCCGGGCGGCCACGGCCAGCCGCCGCCGGGCACGGCGAAAGCCGTCGCTAGCAAGGTTCATGGCCACCCGCCGCACCCAGGCCTCTGGGATCGCGTAGTCGCGCAGCCGCGCCCAGCGGACCGCCGCCCGGGTCAGGGCCTCCTGGACGACGTCCTCGGCGTCCTGCAGGTCGCCGGTGACCAGGTACAGCTGGCCGACCAGGCGGCCGAACACGGCGGCGTAGAACTCCTCAAAGCGTCGCTGGTCCCCCAACGGGCTCCCTCTTTGCTGCGGCGTCGGACAGGACGCCACTTCCACGTTCGGGAAGCCCCACAGGTTCCCTCAGATCAGCGCTGGAGGTGACAGCGGCCCACGATCCCGATGCCGTTGCGTCAGGTGTCCAGGGTTGGCAAGGGTCGGCAGCAGCTGCCGACGCCGCTCGGCCCGCTCGGACGCGGCCACCCCCGATCCACCACAAGCGGGTACACCCAGGTCAACACCCCCGAGCCCGCCAGCTCCGGCACACCCTCGCCACCGGCACCTCACCACGACCAGCAGGCCGACGCCACACCCAAACGCAACAGCATTGCGCCTAAGGCGTGTTGTGCGGGTTGGATGAGACCGGGTCGCAGGATGGTGTGGGCGAGGATGGTCGCAGCTGCGTGGGTGAGTAGGCCCCAGAAGGTGACCGCGCGGTGATGGGCGAGGCCGAGCTGCTCGGTGATCTCCCGATCGTGGTCTTTCACGCGGTTGCGCAGCGCGGCGACCGGCCGGCGGACACTGATCGGAAGGGTGCGGCGCTGCTGGCGGCTGTGGGCGACCACGACGCTGGTGCCCAGCGCGGCGTGGCCAGCCGCCCAGGCGCGGCCGGTGAACCCGCGTCCAGCAGCAGCCCGCCTGGTGGTGGGTCGCCGTCCAGCAGCCCGTCAGCGACATCGCGCTCGTTGACCGCAGCCGGGACGATGCCCCAAGCGCGCACCAGCCGGGTGCTCAGGTCGGTGCGGACTGGGTGGCGTGGGTGATCAGTGTCTTGGACGCCGATAGCTCCAGCTTGAGGTCCTCGCGCAGGAACGTCAGGTGCTCCCAGGAGTCCGCGGCAGGTCCACGCTGGTGAGGGCCCCGCAGCGGACACCCTGACACCCCCGTCTCGGAACGGCGCTTGACGCCAGGCCGCCGGTCGGTGCCTCATAGCAGACCGGCGGGGACCGCGAGCGACGGTGCGGCGCAGGGCAGGCGGGGCTGGATGGACGAGCAGACGGTGAGCTGGGGGGAGCTGCGGCAGTTCGTACGTCGTGCGTGCCCGTCCACGCTGCGTGCCCGCTACCACCATCGGCAGGACGGTCGGGATCTTTGGGCCGACGTCGTGTTCAAGGCCCCCGACCGCTGGCGGGTCGCCGACGGCGCCTGGCGGGAGCTGAGTGACGGGACCACGGTCGTGCGGATCACCGACGGCGGCCGGGTGACCGCCGACCATGCCGCTGGTCACCCGGTGTGGCCTGGTGTCCAGGCGATGGTGACGCCCGGCACGGCCGGTTTCGACGACTGGCACGGCATGGCTGTCCCGCGGGCACGCCCAGCGGTCAAGGGTGGGCGGCCCGCGTGGCAGATCACCCTGCCCCCCAAGCACGCGTCGGCGCCCCCGGTCCGGCTGTTCGCCGATCAGGCGACGGGCATGGTGCTCGCCATGGAAGCCGGGGCCGAGCTCGTGGAGCTGCTGGACATCGTCCTGGACCAGCCGGTCGACGACGCGTGCTTCTCCTGGCACCGGCGCATCCACCGGGACCTGCGCCGCCGGCGCCCGCGCTGATGCCTGGAGCCGGCCGGTGGCTTTGACCTTGAGGTAGGCGTCGGCCAGGCGAGGCGCCAGCTCGCCCGGCGGCGGAGCGGGCGGCTGGTGGCGGCGGTGGCTGGCTGCGGCGTTCCGCCAACGCGTGCAGACCGGCTCACCTTGCCCACTACCAGGTGATACGTACTGTGGGGGAAACGTCTTGCCGTGGTCCTGGGGGAGGTAGCCGAGCCGCCTGCGGATCTCGGTGCGCTCGCGCGGGTCGGCCGGGTCCCAGGCGCCGACGCGCACCGAGCCGGCGCCAGGCCGCAGCAGCGTGGCCAGGATGCGCAGCAGCGTGGTCTTGCCGGCGCCGTTGGGTCCGAGCAGGCCGGTGACGCCGGTGCCCAGCTCCAGGTCGACGCCGGCGAGCGCCTCCACGCGCCCGTAGGACCTGTGCAGGCCCTTGACCAGGACGCGGATCCCGTCGGGGTCCATCGCGGCTCACCTCTCGCCCGTCCGTGGAAGTCGGGTTCCTGCCGGTCTATGGCGCGCGGGAGCGCGAAGGTTCCCGCCGTCCTGTGGAGGGTCGCGGGCCGTCCCTGTTTTGTGACCAGGACGTGACGGCTCTGGGACCTGGACCGCTCTACCGTCGTGGATCCGGCCCGGTCGTATGTCTCCTCAGGCGGTGCCGTCACGGGCTGGAAGGAGCGGGGGATGCGCAACCCGGGTGGCGGGGCCGGAGCCAGGGCGGCCGGCGCCGACCGGGCCGCCTGGGCCGCCCGCGGCGTACTCCGGATCGCCGGCGCGGCGGTCCTGCTCGGGGTGCCCGCCCTGCTGGCCGTCCTGCTCGGTCGGGAGGTCGCGGGGGCGCGCACGGTCGTCCCGGACCGGGCGGCCACGCTCCGCCGCCAGCGGCCGCCGCGGCAGCGCAGCTGCCACGCGCGGCGGAGCTGGAGCTGGCGGCGCTGCAGCCGGGTGGGCTGGCGGCCCGGCTCCGGGCGCGGCGTGAGCGTCCCGCCCGGCGCGCCCGCCGTGGTCTCCATGGCCGTCGCCGGGCCCGCGCTCCCAAGGTCACCAGGGAGGAGCTCGCGAATCTGCAACAGCAGTACGACAGGCGCCGCGCGGAGCTGGCCGAGCGGGACCGGCGTCTGCCGGAGTATCCGAGTATGCAGGTTCCCCTCCCCAAGCCACCGCCTCAGCTGGACCCGGAGCTGCGGGACTGGGCGGCGGACGTCCGGAAGCGTGCCGAGGAGCTGGACGAGCGATGGGCCGCCCACAACGAGTTCCACGACCGGAAGCGACGCCAAGCGGAGCAGGACCCGAAGACGGTCGACCGGGAGGAGATCGAGGCCGCCTACAAGGAGATGAAGGAGCTCGAGCGGCGGTCGATAGAGGTGCTCGAGGAGCTCGCGGACATCCTGAGGGAGGACTACCTCCGGCGGGAGAAGCTGGCGAGCCCGCCGCAGCCGGGTCCGGCCATCCCCCGCCGAGGCCCGACGAACCGCGCCGGCAGCTCGAGCTCGACCCGGAGCAGGACGCACCGGTGGTGGCGCAGTCGCCCGCTGCGCCGGGTGAGGCGTCCACGCCGGGCGAGCGGTTCAGGCTGCGGCTCGCGACGGAGCTGGCCGACGGCACCCGGGTCGTCACCGACGGGCTTCGGCCACGGCGTCGGAGCCCGCGCCGCCCTCCCAGGGCGCCGGCCGGGTCCTGGGTCCCGGGTCCTGGGTCCTGGGAGAGGCTGACGCGGTTTGGGGGATGGGTCCGGCGACCACGCTGGGGGAGTGGCGTGCGAGGGTCGGGTCGCTCCGTGCTAGATACGACACGGGTGGCCGCGGCTGAACCCTGCCGCTCCGCCGCCTTTTTCAACCAGCTGGTTGAAAAAGGCGGCGTGCCCGCGTAGCCTCGTACTCAACCGAGCGGTTGAGTACAGGCGCGGAGGAAGTGGAGTGGCCGAAGACCGACTCTCCAAGGTGTTCGCGGCCCTCGCGGACCCGACCAGGCGGGACATCATCGCCCGGCTCGCGGTCGGCGACGCCACCGTCGGCCAGCTGGCCGCGCCGTACGACGTCTCCGTCCAGGCGATCTCCAAGCACCTCAAGGTGCTCGAGGACGCCGGGCTGGTGAGCCGGCGCCGGGACGCGCAGCGCCGGCCCTGCCACCTGGAAGCCGAGATGTTCGACCTCATGACCAAGTGGGTCGAGCGGTACCGCCAGCGGACCGAGGAGCGCTTCCAACGCCTCGACGCCGTCTTGGCAGCGATGGACGCCGACGACCGACAGACCGACGATCAGCAAGGAGGAGCACCATCGTGACCGTGACCCCGAAGCGCGAGACCACCATCCAGGCCCACCCCACCCTGCCCACCGTCACGATCACCCGCGACTTCGCTGCGCCGCCCGAGCCGGTCTTCCGGGCCTGGACCGACGCCAGGCTCGTCGAGCAGTGGCTCGGGCCCAAGGACGCCGGCATGCGGCTCGACCACTGGGACGCCCGCACCGGCGGCAGCTACCGCTACGCGGCGCTGCGCGGCGGCGAGGAGATCGCCAGGTTCTACGGCTCCTTCCACGAGGTCCGTCCCAACGAGCGCCTGGTGCAGACCTTCACCTACGAGGGCGTGCCCGATGGCGTGAGCCTGGACGTCATCACCTTCGACGACCTCGGCGACGGCCGCACCCGCGTCACGTCCCTGTCGCTGGTCGAGTCCATCCAGGCCCGCGACGCCATGCTGGCCAGCGGCATGGAGACCGGCGTGATCGAAGGCTACGAGGCCCTCGACTCCCTGCTCGCCAAGGGCTGATCGCTCCCGCCCACACCCGGCGCTCGCTGAGATCTGGGCCGGCCCGGCCGGCCCCGACGACCCCGACGCGGTGGTGGTCACCGGCGGGCTCGTTGGTGGTCACCGGCGGGCTCGGTCGCGCATGTCGGTCACCGAGCACTCCTCACAGCGAGCTGGGGCGCGTCGCTGGTGGTGGGCCGAGCGGTGCTGCCCAACGGCTCAGGTGCGCAAGCCGCGCTGGCAACGCCTGGGTCCGCGCGACGAGTGAACGTCGAGCCTCAGGCGTGCTCGGGAGGTGGCTGGTCCTCGGGGCGCCAGCGGCTGGTCTGGGTGCGCAGCTGCTCGATCCGCTGCCAGTGCGCCTGGATCGCGGCCCGGCCGGCCGGGGTCAGCGCCATCGAGGTGTTGGGGGTCTTGCCGATGAACCGCTTGGTCACCTGGACCAGGCCGCCCGCCTCCAGCTTGGCCAGGTGGCTGGACAGGTTGCCCTTGCTGAGCCCGGTGAGCCGCTGCAGGAACAGGAAGTCGGCGCTGTCGCAGGCCGACAGGGCGGTCAGGATCGCCAGCCGGGCCGGCTCGTGGACCAGCTTGTCCAGGCTGGCCAGCTCCTCAAACGGCGCTGCCATCAGCCACCTGTGCCGATCGCATGGTCCGCACGAGGACCAGGTGGTCCAGGATGCCCCCGACGACCCACGCCAGCCCCCACGCGAGTTGGGACCAGTTCAACCCCGACTGGGAGGACAGCTTCCCGGTGGGGGTGTCGGGCAGCAGGCCCAGCAGTGACAGCAGCCCGATCCCGGTGATGGCTGCCGCCCATGTCGCCCACAGGAGTTGGAGCCCGCCGTACCGCTTGGCGTTGGCCAGCACGATCCCGCCAAAGGCAGCGCCGAGGCCGACCAGGCCCAGGCTCTCGGGGAGCTGGAACCCGATCACGACCCCGAACCAGACCAGGCCGATGGCGATGAAGATCCCGGCTGCCCGGGCGTCGCGGGTGCGGGTCCAGGGTGCGGGGTGGACCTGACCGAAGGTGCGCCGGTAGTAGGGGATGAACGCCAGGCCCGCCAGGAGCCCGACGGCCAGCACCAGCGCCTGCAGCGGGGTGGACAGGACGCTGTGTCCTGGGCTGCGGATGGCCAGGAGCGCGTTGATGGCCAGGGCGGCGCCGGGCGGGACCGCGACCAGGCCCTGCAGGTGGTTGAAGCGGCTGGCGACGAACCGTAGTCGTTGGGGGTCCTGCATCGCCGTCTCCTCTCCGGATCAGTTTGAGATGCAGACTGGTAGGTGGAAACCTACCGAGGCGGTGGCAGGCTGTCAAACCCGCCCGCACCAGAGCACGCAGCCGCAGGTGCCGCCACGCTGCGAAACTCCCGGCAGCACACCCGCCGTGATCAAGTCGCCGGCGCTCGGCCAGCCACGCCGGGTCGAGGCGGTTCTCGGCGCGAACGGGCGCCGGAAGCCCGACGACCGGCGCCGGCACGAGAGAGCAGGCCAGGATATGGCCGCGTCGTGCCCGAAAGGAGCCGTCGGCGTGATCTGCAGGGCCTAGGTTCGCACGGCATCGTCCGGTGACGTCGGGCGCGAGGCAACCGGAGCCGGCGGCGGCAGCCAGCCGGCACCGGGCGGCAGGGGCACGAACCTGGCTCCTGACATGCCGGTCAACCGGCACGCCGGCGTCGAGGAGCAGCCGACCGCGCCTGCGGCCGTCGCCGTCGGGGCCGGGGACGTCGCGGTCCCCAGCCGCGTCAGCGGCGGGGATGCCGGCGGCAGCAGCCTGCAGACCCCAGACGCCCTTGACGCTCGCGTCCAAGCAGATGACGGGGCTCGACCCACCCCGAACAGTGCCCTGGGCAGCGGGACGGTCGAGCCAGCGAGCCAGCGTGTCACCGCGGCAGACACCAGCGGCAGCAACCCGCCGGGTGATGGCGCCGCGAGTTCGTCGTTGTTCGACAACGCCATGCCCGCCGAGCTTCCCGACACCACCTTCGAGAGCGTCGGCGCGGTCTGACCCAGGTGGACCTAGCGCCAGCGCCACGTGTCGGTGACGTGCTGGAACTTCGCGCTGGCGCTTGCGTATGCCGGCTCAGCCACCGTCAGCACGAGCGAGTACAAGGCGCCGTCGTGGACCGCGTTCAC
Organism: Actinomycetes bacterium; assembly: GCA_035263405.1. Taxonomy (GTDB): domain Bacteria; phylum Actinomycetota; class CALGFH01; order CALGFH01; family CALGFH01; genus DATFRI01. Next base: position 49,777 of record DATFRI010000062.1, read on the forward strand.
GCCGCGCCCGCGCAACCGGACTCCTCGCGCCGTGATCACGAAGTCGAACGCGATCGCATCCGCGCCCGCCAGCGCCACGTGCCGGGGAGGGTCTTGGAGGCGGACCTCGGCCCCGCTCGCCCGCGCACCGGCGACGAACTCGCGCACCGACCGCGAGAGATCGATCCGCTCTCCTGACGCCCGTACCACGGCGGCATAGCCGTCCCGCGGCAGCCTCCGGAGATCGGATGAGCCCGACAGCACGTGCAGCGCCTCCGTATCTCCACGCGCGGAGAGCAACCCGCGAGCCGAGGGCTGGTCGATCCAGCCTGCCGGGAGCCCAAAGGCGTAGCGGTCGCCCTCGACCCGGGGCTCGTCGACCCGCGCCCTGTCACCACGGACGAGCAGGACGGTGACAACGCCTGCAACGAGCAGCACCGAGACACCGACGGCGGCCACGACGACCCCACGCGCCGCCCGCTTGGACCGCTTCCTCCCACGGGATGGAGGTGCAGCCGGTCGGCCCGGCTCGTCCGGCCGCCCGGAGAGGCCACACCGCTGTGCGTCTGCGTCCACGATTCGCTCCAGGGTCACACGCCAGCGCCGCCGAGGCCGCCACCACCGTCGTCGCCGCCGGTGCCGTCGCCGAGACCGCCGTCGCCGATGCCGCCGTCGCCGAGACTGCCGCCGGTGTCGTCGGCGCCAAGGCCACCACCGTCGTCGTCGCCTCCGTCATCGCCTCCGTCGTCGACGTCGGTGCCGCCGGGTTCGCCTCCGTCGGCTTCGGCCGAGCTCTCCGCAGCTTCATCAGCAGCCGCGTCGAGGCTGACACCCGTTTCGCTGGCGCCCAGTCCCTGGCTCGCCGAGCCGACGTCCAGGTCCGTGGCGCTCGCGACAGCGCTCGCGGCCGCGCCGACATCCGTTCCGACGGCAACGCCGGGGCTCGCACTCGAGGTCCCCTCGGCCGGAGCACTCTGACCAGAGACCTCGGCGGTCGTCGCAGCCTGTTCCGAGGTCGGGGCGATGTCCGCTTGGGCGACCGTCGCGGACGATACGTCCGGCGGGGTGTCCGAAGGTGGACTCCCAACGGGTGCATCCGTCTCCGCAGGATCGGTCGTCTCCGCCGGTGCATTGGTCTCCGCCGGTGCGTTCGTCTCCGCCGGTGCATTGGTCTCCGCCGGCGCATTGGTCTCCGCCGGCGCATTGGTCTCAGAGGGTGTATTCGACCCAGTAGGTGCATTCACCGCTGCAGGCGCATTGGACTCTGTCGGCGCATTCGTATCTGATGACGTATCCTTCCCCGTCGGCGTATTCGTCTCCGCCGGTGAGGCCTCCGCAGGTGCCTGGGCGGGCGCCGGTTGCCCCGCCGGCGCGGGCGCCGATGGGGGCGCCTGGCTGGGAGCCGGCTTGCCGCTCGCGGAGTAGCTGACAGCGGCCGCGCCGACTCCGAACAGCGCGCCTCCGACCGCTCCAGCGAGCGCTCCGACCGTCGATTTGGTGGTGAGTCCGCCGGTGGCAGCTCCTGCTGCCGCACCCTGGTTGAGGCCCTCGCTGATCGCCGCCGAGAGCGAGGAGGCGTTTCTCCCGGCACTCAAGCCGGCGACGGTGCCGGCCACCGCGCCGGCGCCGAAACCTGCAATCGCATCTCCTCGGGGATCGGCCTTGGCCACGCCTGGTGTGACACCCACGGCCGCTTGGGCGCGCGCCGGCGCGAGCACCCTGCCACCACCCACCGTGACCAGGACAAGCGCGAGCAGGAGGACCAGCAGCCTGCGCAGCATGACACCCGCCTTTCGACCGGGAACGGAGGTCGTCTGTCTCGGTGGAGATTGGCCGCGAACGGGCGCGACCAGGATCCCGACGAGCGGGCGCGCTGCGGCGGGAGACGCGAAGGATCGGCTTGGGCTGGCGGCAACCGGTTCACCTCGCGCGGAGACCGGATCGGCGCAGGGCAGGACGACAAATCGTGGCCCGTCCGCCACGCCAATGTGACTGGTGGTTGCGCCCAGCTGGGTGCCAGAATTCTATAACTCCGGCAGGCCGCGACAACCCCTGAATTCTCGATGCCGCCAGAAGTGCCACTTCAGCGGGTGGATGGTTCTGGACTTCTGTTAAAGGTCCTGAATTCATCAGCCCAAAGACGAGGAGGGCCTCATGGATTCCACAAACACGTCGCGACGTTCAGCCGCTACCGGGATCCATGCCGGCGGGAGGAGCCCGCGTGCGCGGAGGCGCCGGACCGGCCGCCTCATCACCCCCGGTTCGAGGTGCCGGCTGCAGGCGGCATGCGCGCGGGAGGCTCGCCCTGCCTACGAGTCCGAGGCTGACCCGGCGGTCCCGCCGGTGAGAACGGGACCGGCGTCGAGGCCGGCGACGCCGCGAGACCAGGTGGTGGCCGTGGTCGGCAGCGACCCGCAGGGCGGGGACTGAGCACGGGCGCCGGCTGAGACGGGTGCTGGCCTGCGGCGACATCGATCACGTGGTCGCCGGGCCGTGCCAGCCGCCGGCGCAACCGCGTCACGGCGCGTGGACGGACGCGGCCGAGCATCCTCGACACGCTCCTACGATGGCGCACGATGAGCGGGATCGCTTCAGCTCGGGTCGGCAGGTCGCCGAGCCGCCACGGGCAGCGCGTTCACCGGGATGAGGAGGCGGTATGGATCAGGCGCGGGCACGGGCGCTGCTCGCTCAGGAGCGGGCCAGGCTCCAGCCGCTGCTGGCAGCCGCTGCTGGCACGCTGGGTGCAGCGGATCTGGGCGACGAGGTCGATGACGCCGACCGGCTTGACGCCGTGGAGACCGGCGCCGCGGTCGGCCACCTGCCGCGCGAGCGGTGGGCGGCGCTGGAGCGGGCCGAGGCGCGGCTTGCCGCCGGCAGCTACGGCCGGTCGGTGCGCAGTGGCCGGCCGATCCCCGACGAGCGGCTGATCCGGAAACACCCGGGAGCAGGCAGCAGCGTTCCAGGGCGTGCGCAGGAGGAGCCGGTCACGTCGGGCAACTCAGGGAGGAAACGCCATGCTGCAGGCTTTCGCCGACCTGTCCACGCCGCTGGTGGCCGATGCCTGCGTCCGCAGCGACGTGCCGCTGCGCGCCGCGCCGCGCGGCATCGGCGCGGTCGCGCCCGGCCACCGGGTCGCGGGACGCGCATTGCCGGCGCGACACTACGGCAGCGTGGACGTGTTCCTGGAGGCGTTCAGCCGGGCCGAGCAGGGTGACGTGCTGGTGATCGACAACGGCGGGCGGTCCGACGAGGCGTGTGTCGGCGACCTGGCGGTGCTGGAGGCCCAGGCGGCAGGGGTAGCGGGGCTGGTGGTGTGGGGGCTGCACCGCGACACGCCGGAGCTGGTGGAGATCGGCCTGCCGGTGTTCAGCTACGGCAGCTACCCGCCCGGGCCGGTGCGGCTGGAGGAGCGGGAGCCCGAGGCGCTGGCCACGGCGCGGTTCGGGCCGCACCTGGTGCGCGGCGGCGACGTCGTCTTCGGTGACGACGACGGTGTGGTGTTCGTCGCCGCCGAGCGTGTCGAGCAGGTGCTGGCGACGGCGCGTCGGATCTGGCAGACCGAGCGTGAGCAGGCCCGGCGGATCCGGGCGGGGGAGACGCTGCGCCAGCAGATGGCCTTCGACGACTACCTTCAGCGGCGCGCCGCCGACCCCTCGTACACCTTCCGGCGGCATCTTCGGCGGATCGGCGGCGCTATCGAGGAGTAGACCAGCCCTGGCCCGGACCGCTCAGAGGCTGACGCCGGGACCGGGCCGTGGGCGGCGCGTGCCGGGCACCGGCGAAGTTGCCGCGTCGTGATCAGGGTCGCTAGGCTTTCCGTCTCGGGCCGTTCCCGGCTCGGAGATCTCGCCTGGGCGCTCGCCCGTGTCCAGGAGCCGTCCCGTCACGGAGCACCACCCGCATGCCTCTCCGCGCCCAGCGCACCTGGACACCCCGCCCGCAGGACATCACGCGCGACTGGTGGGTCGTCGACGCCGAGGGCCAGACCCTCGGCCGCCTCGCCGCCCAGATCGCCCGCGTCCTGCGCGGCAAGCACAAGCCGATTTTCTCCCCGCACATGGACACCGGCGACCACGTCATCGTCCTCAACGCGGCGAAGGTCCGGCTCACCGGCAAGAAGCTGGAGCAGAAGGTGGCCTACCGCCACTCCGGCTACCCCGGCGGCCTCAAGGCCACCCCGTACAGCGTCCTGCTCGCCCGGCGCCCCGCGTACGTGATCGAGAAGGCCGTCAAGGGCATGCTCCCGCACAACCGGCTCGGGCGGCAGATGCTGTCCAAGCTCAAGGTCTACGAGGGGCCGACCCACCCGCACCAGGCCCAGCAGCCCCGCGCGCTGGACCTCGGTCCCGAATCCGGCGCCAGGCAGGTCCCGTAGGGGCGCTGGCCTCGCGACCAACCGCGGAAAGGATGATCCTTTGGCAGCGACCGAAGCCCTCTCCAGGGGCACCGGCCGTCGCAAGCAGGCGATCGCACGGGTCCGGCTCCTGCCCGGGACCGGCGCGTTCACCCTCAACGGCCGGCCGATCGAGGACTACTTCCCCAACCCCGCGCACCGGCGGCTGATCACCGAGCCGCTGCGCGTCACCAACACCCTCGAGCGCTACGACACCATCGCCACCCTCACCGGCGGCGGCGTCTCCGGCCAGGCCGGGGCGTTGCGGCACGGCATCGCCCGGGCCCTGGTGGACCTCGACGCCGAGCTGCGGCCCGAGCTGAAGAAGCGCGGCTTCCTCACGCGCGACGCCCGCGAGACCGAGCGCAAGAAGTACGGCCTCAAGAAGGCCCGCAAGGCGCCCCAGTACTCCAAGCGCTGATCCTCACCGTGCCGGGCCGTCCCGGCACGCCCGTCCCGCCGCGGTGGCCGTCCTGGACGGGCGGCCCCGACTTCGCCGTGACGAAGGAGATGCCGTGGGCAAGCTGTTCGGGACCGACGGGGTGCGCGGGGTCGCCAACGCGGAGCTGACCCCGGAGCTGGCGCTCGCCCTGGGCAGGGCGCTGCTCGGGGTGCTGGAGGAGGCCGGCCCCGGCGAGCCGGCCGCCACCGGCGCGGCGCGCCGGCAGGTGGTGGTGGGCCGCGACCCGCGCGCGTCCGGGGCGCTGCTGGAGTCGGCGCTGGTCGCGGGGATCTGCAGCGCCGGCGGGGACGCGCTGCTGGCCGGGGTCGTCCCCACGCCGGCGGTCGCGTTCCTGACGCGCCACTACCGGGCGGCGGCCGGCGCGGTGATCTCCGCCTCGCACAACCCCATGCCCGACAACGGGATCAAGTTCTTCGGGCCGGAGGGCTTCAAGTTCCCCGACGCCGTGGAGGCGCGCGTCGAGTCGGCGCTGGCGCTGCCGGGCCACGGGACCTCGCGGCCGGTCGGGGCGGGCGTCGGCCGTGTCCAGGTGGCGCAGGACGCGGCCGAGGCGTACCTCGCGCACCTGCTGGAAGGCGTGCCCGCGCTCGGTGGCCTGCGGGTGGTGGTCGACTGCGCGCACGGGTCGTCCTCGGCGGTGGCGCCCCAGGCCTACCGGCGCGCCGGCGCCGAGGTGATCCCGATCGCGTGCGACCCGGACGGGGAGAACATCAACGCCGGCGTCGGCTCGACCCACCCGGAGCTGGTCCGCCGCGAGGTGGTGCGCGCCGGCGCGGCGCTGGGGCTCGCGCACGACGGCGACGCGGACCGGCTGATCGCGGTCGACGAGCGCGGCGAGCTGGTCGACGGGGACGCGATCCTGGCGATCGCGGCGCTGGACGAGCGCGCGCGCGGCGGGCTGGCCAGCGGCACGGTCGTGACCACCGTCATGACCAACCTCGGCTTCCGCCGCGCGATGGCGGCGCACGGCATCGAGGTGCTCCAGACCGCGGTCGGCGACCGCTACGTCCTGGAGGCGATGCGCGCCGGCGGCTACACCCTCGGCGGCGAGCAGTCGGGCCACATCATCTTCCTGGACCGGGCGACGACCGGGGACGGGCTGCTGACCGCGCTGCGGCTGCTCGCGGTGATGGCGCGCAGCGGACGGCCGCTGTCGGAGCTGGCCCGGGTGATGCGGCGGCTGCCGCAGGTGCTGGTGAACGTCCGCGTCGGCAGCAAGGATCTGGACTCGGCCGAGCTGCGCGACGCGATCTCGCTCGAGCGGTCCCGGCTGGGCGACCGCGGCCGGGTCCTGGTGCGCGCCTCGGGGACCGAGCCGCTGGTCCGGGTGATGGTCGAGGCCGAGACGCAGCAGGAGGCCGACACCGTCGCCGAGCGCCTGGCCAAGCTGGTGCGCGACAGCCTCGGCGTCCGCGGCGGCTGACCGGCCCGCTCGGGCCGGTTCTGGCGGCCCCCGAGCGGGTGACCGCCGGCGGCACGCCGGCGGGCCCGATCGACGCGCAGGCGTGATGCTCCCGTCGTGCGACCGTGACTGCCGGGCGGGCAGCATGGCGTGTCCCCACGTGGTCCGAGGTCGCGACGATCCTTCTTCCGCCGCGGCAGGTCCCTCGGGCCTCCGGTCTCGTGTTCCCCCGGCCGGCGAGGCGAAAGGAGCGCCATGCGAGGCGTCCATGCGCCGGCCGGCCGCGACCTGCCCGTCACGCCGGGCGGCGGGTGGACCCGCGCTGCCGGTGCCGTCCGGCTGCTGGTCTCGGTCCTGCTGCTGGGCAGCGCGCTGCTGATCCTGGCCATGGTCGGGCAGGGGCTCGCCGCCGAGGGCGAGGCCGGCACCGCGCCGTCCCCCGCCCTCTCGGCGGTCCTGCCGCCCGCGCCGCAGCCCCTGACGGTCCCGCGACCCGGCCGCGCCGCCGGCGAGGACCCGACAGCGGCCTACCTGCGGGCCCTGGCGGAGACCGGGGACCTCCTGAACCCGCTGGCGGGCCCCGTCCAGCCGGCCGTCCGGAGCACCGGAGCACCCCCGCGGCAGCCCGACCGGCTCCCCTCCGCGCCCTCCGGCCTGGACTACGACTGGGGCCACGGCCTGGCGCGCAGGCTGGAGCTGGCGCGGGCGGTCGTCGCCGGCGGCGGCGGCGACGACGACGACGGTGACGGCGGCGGCCGCGGCCAGCTGCCACCGGGCCGGGTGGCCGCGGCCGGGACGCTGCCGCGGGACGGCGGGATCCTCGCGCAGTCGAGCGGCACGCCGGCACCCCTGTCCTTGTGCGGCTCCGTGTGCGACGTCGTGATGTCGGTCGTCAAAGCCGCCGACGACCTCTCGAAGCAGGCGACCCCCCTCGGCGGCCCTGCCGCCCGGGGCCTTCCCGGGGAGGTCGAGACCATCAAGAACGACGCGACCCGGGCCCACAAGCTCGAGTTCCAGGCCGACAGGGCCAGGGCCAACGGGCTCGAGTTCCAGCAGCCGCTGCGCGAATCCCATGCCGCGATGGACGCCGTCGTCGAGGGGTTCGCCAAGTTCATCGAGCACACCGACGCCGTGGGCGAGAAGCTGCAGGAGAGCAAGAGCACGCTGTACCAGGCCGCCGACAAGGCGGCCGTCAACGCGGAACGCGGCCGCGCGGCGTCACAGGACGCTCGCTCCAAACCGCAGCAGGCCTCCTCGTCCGCCGCCGTCTGGACCATCAGCGTCTCCACGGACGCCGCCTTCCTTATGAAGGAGCTGAAGAACCTGGCGCTCCGCTATGTCGACCTCGAGATGCAGGACTGGGTGGAGAACGCCGACAAGCACCAGAAGAGCGCGGACAAGCTGCAGAAGCGTCCCGGCGCCGCCGAGGAGGTCGCCGAGGCGGCGGTCGCCGAGCTGGACGTCACGACGCTCTACCTCGAGAAGCTGATCCAGCGCACGCGTGAGGTGGCGGACAGGCTCTGGGATGACGGCCAGACGATCCGCGCCGCCGCCAGGGCCGCGGTCGTCGACCTGGCAGACGCCAAGGCCCGGGCCGAGCAGCTGCGCCAGGGCGACGAAGGCCGGACGGCACCGGCGGACAAGCGGGACTCGCTCCTGGGCGACCCCGACGCCACCTCCGACGGCACCCTCGACGGCACGGCCGGCCGGCAGGCCGACGGCGGCGGGCCGGACCCGGCGGCCCGGGCGCCGGCCGCCGTCGAGCAGGCACCGCCCGCCGCCGAGGGATCCGGGACGCCGCTCGAAGGGTGGGCCGGCACGGACCCTGCGACCACCGAGCCGGCGGCGGAGCCGGCCGCACCCGCGCCGACCCTGGACGACGGCCCGTCGCGCCTGGCCGGCGACGCCGGGCCCGGCGTCGTCCCGGCCGCCGACGCGGCGGTCTGACCACCCGCGCGGCGGCGCCGGTCCGGGGCGCGACCAGCCGACTGTTACGATGCGTTGGTCCGCCCGGGGGGAGGAGGCGCGAGCGCAGCATGTGCGGCATCGTCGGGTACGCGGGTCCTGATCAGGCACTGCCCATCCTGCTGGCGGGGCTGCGGCGGCTGGAGTACCGCGGCTACGACTCCGCCGGGGTGGCCGTGATCGAGGGGGGCGCGCTGCGGGTGGTCCGCCGCGCCGGCAAGCTCGAGCAGCTCGAGCGCGCGCTGGGATCCGAGGCCGCGCTGCCCGGGGTGACCGGGATCGGCCACACCCGCTGGGCCACGCACGGCCAGCCCAGCGAGCGCAACGCCCACCCGCACCTCGACTGCACCGGCAGGGTCGCGGTCATCCACAACGGCATCATCGAGAACTTCCACGCGCTGCGCGGCCGGCTGGAGGCCGAGGGCCACCGGCTCGCCTCGGACACCGACACCGAGACCGTCGCCCACCTGGTCGAGGACGGCCTGCGCCAGGGCCTGGCCTTCCCCGACGCGGTGCGCGTGGCCCTGCGCGCGCTGGAGGGCTCGTTCGCGCTCGCGGCGGTGTCCGCCGACGCGCCGCACACCGTCGTCGGCGCCAAGCGCGACCTGCCCCTGGTCGCGGGCCGCGCCCGGGGCAGCAACTTCGTCGCCAGCGACTTCACCGCGTTCCTGGAGCACACCCGCGACGGCGTGATCCTCACCGACGACCAGGTGGTCACGGTCACCCCTGACGCGCTGGTGGTCACCGACCTGGACGGCAACCAGGTCGTCCCCCTCGGCCAGCAGGTCGACTGGGACGTCGCGGTCGCGGAGAAGGGCGGTCACCCGCACTTCATGCTCAAGGAGATCTTCGAGCAGCCGCTGGCGGTCAAGCAGACCCTGGAGGGCCGCCACGGCGACCAGGGCCGGCTCATCCTCGACGAGCTGCGCATGACCGAGGACGAGCTGCGCGAGGTCGACAAGGTGTTCGTGGTCGCGTGCGGGACCGCCTACCACGCCGGGCTGGTCGCCAAGTACGCGATCGAACACTGGACGCGCCTGCCGGTCGAGATCGAGATGGCCAGCGAGTTCCGCTACCGGGACCCGGTGCTGGGCCGCAACACGCTGGTCATCGGGATCTCGCAGTCGGGCGAGACCGCCGACACGCTCGCGGCGGTGCGCTACGCGCGCCGCCAGCGCGCCCGGGTGCTGTCGGTCTGCAACACCGTCGGCGCTTCCATCCCGCGGGAGTCCGACGCGGTGCTGTACACGCGCGCCGGCCCGGAGATCGGCGTCGCCGCGACCAAGACGTTCGCGACCCAGCTCGCCGCGATGTACCTGGTCGCGCTGTACCTGGCGCAGGTCCGCGGGACGCTCTTCCCCGACGAGGTGGCCCGCGAGGTCGGCGAGCTGGTCGCGATCCCCGGCAAGATCCAGGCGTGCCTGGACCGGGCCGAGGACGTGCGCAAGGTCGCGCTCAAGTACGCGCACCAGGACAGCTTCCTGTTCATCGGCCGGCACGTCGGCTACCCGATGGCGCTGGAGGGCGCGCTCAAGCTCAAGGAGATCAGCTACATCCACGCCGAGGGCTACCCGGCGGGGGAGCTGAAGCACGGGCCGATCGCGCTGATCGACGACGGCACGCCGGTGGTCGTGTTCAACCCGCACACGCACGTCTACTTCAAGACCGTCACCAACATGCGCGAGGTCGCCAGCCGCGGCGCGGCGGTGGTCGCGGTCGCCGAGGACGAGGACCTCGAGGTCGCCTCGCACGCCGCCGACGTGCTGCGCGTGCCGCCGACGGCGTCGCTGCTCAGCCCGCTGACCAGCCTGGTGCCGCTGCAGCTGCTCGCCTACTTCGTCGCGGTCGCCCGCGACGCCCCCATCGACAAGCCGCGTAACCTCGCCAAGAGCGTGACCGTGGAGTGAGGATCCCAGGAGGCCGCCGATGATGCGCCAGTTCGACGACGCCGACCAGGCGGTGAGCTGGGCGGCGATCCTGCTGTTCATCGACGCGGCCCTCGACGGCCTGAATATCCTGGTACGGCTGGTCAGCGCCCCCGAGGATCTGGTCACCGCGCCTGGGTTGCTGTTCCTGGCGCTGGTGGCCGGCAAGGTCGCGGCCGGTGCCGGGCTGCTCAAGTCCAGGCGCTGGGCGTGGCCGCTCGGGCTCGCCGTGATCGGCGTCGACATCTTGCTCGCGCTGTGGACCCTGCCGGGCAGCATCCTCCGCCTGCTGTTCGACGCCGCGGTCGTGTACCTGCTGCTGCGGCCGGCGGTGCGCGAGCGGTTCGGTCAGCGTTGATCGTCGGGCTCGGCTTCGACGCGATCGAGATCGCACGGATCGGCCGCGCGCTCGACCGGCACCGGGACTTCGGCCCGCGGGTGTTCACCGGCGACGAGCTGGCCGCCGCCGCCCTGCGCGGCAACGGCCGGGTCGCCTACCTCGCCCGCCGCTGGGCGGGCAAGGAGGCCGTCGCCAAGGCGCTCGGCGTCGGCTTCTCCGGCTACCCCTACCACGAGATCGAGATCGTCAACGCCCCCTCGGGCGCCCCGGTCGTCGGGGTCAACGGGGAGCTGGCCGAGTGGGCGCACCAGCTCGGGGTCCTGCGCTGGCACCTGTCGCTGTCGGACACCAGGGACCTGGCGATGGCGACCGCGCTCGCCGAGGGCCCCGACGACTTCCCCCGCCGGCCCGCCGGCCCGCCGCCGTGGATCCGCAGGCGGGTGCGCCCGCAGCCATGATCCCGCTCGCCAGGGTCGAGCGCCTGGTCGAGGCCGACCGGGCCGCGCAGGCCGCGGGGACGCCCGTCGCGACGCTGATGGGCCGGGCCGGCGCCGCGCTCGCGGCCGCGGCGCGCGAGCTGCTCGGCGGGACCGCGGGGCGGCAGGTGGTCGCGCTCGCCGGCCGCGGGCACAACGGCGGCGACGCGCTCGAGGCGCTCGCGCGGCTCGCCCGCCGCGGCGCCGGGGTCGAGGCGCTCGTCACCGGCGAGCTGGACCGCCTGGACGCCGAGGGCCGCCGCTGCGTGGCGCTCGTCCGCGCCGCCGGCGGGCGGGTGCGGGTGTTCACGCCCGAGCGCGCCCACCGGCTCCTCGGCGCCGGCGCCGCCGACCTGGTGGTCGACGGGCTGCTCGGGACCGGCTCGTCGGGCGCACCCCGAGGCGCCGTGGGGGAGGCCATCGCCGCCACGGGCGGGACGGCCGCGCCGGTGCTCGCGGTGGACATCCCCTCGGGCGTGGACGGCTCGACCGGGGAGGTCCCCGGTCCGGCGGTGCACGCCGCGGTCACCGTCACCTTCCAGGCGGTCAAGCCGGGGCACGTGCTCGCCCCCGGCAGCCTGCACGCGGGCCGGCTGCTGGTCGCCGACATCGGCCTGCCGCTCCAGACCGGATGGGAGGTCAGCGAGGCCGCCGGGCTCGCCCCGCTGGTGCCGGTGCCCCGCGGTGAGCTGCACAAGCGCTCGCGCGGGGTGCTGCTGGTCGTCGCGGGCGCGAGCGGGATGGCCGGCGCCGCGACCCTGGCGGGCCGCGCGGCCCGCCGCGCCGGCGTCGGCCTGCTGGTGCTGGCGGCGCCCGCCTCGGCGGGCGCGCGGGTCGGCGCGGCCGTGCCCGAGGCGCTCACGGTCGCGCTCCCCGAGCGGGACGGTGCGGTCGCCGAAGGGGCGGCGGGCGCGCTGGAGCGCTGGCTGGGCGAGGCGGACGCGCTCGCGGTCGGGCCCGGGCTGGGGCGCGCCGACTTCACCGGGCGGGCGGTGCTCGAGGTGCTCGGGGCCGAGGTGCCGGCGGTCGTCGACGCGGACGGCCTGTTCGCGCTCGGCACCGGGGAGCCCCTCGCCGGGCGGCGCGCGCCGACCGTGCTCACCCCCCATGCGGGCGAGTTCGCCCGGCTGGCTCCGGGCGCGCGCGGCACCCGCCTGGACCTCGCCGCGGGCCGCGCGCGGCAGTGGCGTGCGACCGTGCTGCTCAAGGGCAACGACACCGTGATCGCCGAGCCCGGAGGGCGGCTGGCCGTCAACCCCACGGGGACGGCCGTGCTCGCCACCGGGGGCACCGGCGACGTGCTCACCGGGGTGGTCGGCGCGCTGCTCGCCCAGGGCCTGGAACCGTTCGACGCCGCGCGCCTGGCCGCGTTCGTGCACGGCCGCGCGGGCGCGCTCGCGTCCCGCGCGCTCGCCCCGGTCTCGGTCGCCGCCGGCGACGTCGCCGACCACCTCCCCGCCGCCTGGCGCGAGCTGCTGGACGGCGCGTCGCCCGGCCGGGTCGGGCGGGTGGCGGCGTGGAGGCCGCGGTGACGCCGACGCCCTGGCCCGGGCTCCGGCCCGCCTGGGTCGAGGTCGACCTCGACGCGATCGTCGCCAACGTCCGGCGGCTCCGGGACGAGGTCGCGCCCGCGCGGGTGATGGCGGTCGTCAAGGCGGACGGGTACGGGCACGGGGCGGCCGCGGTCGCCCGGGCGGCGCTGGACGCCGGGGCGGCCTGGCTCGGGGTGGCGCTGGTCGAGGAGGCGCTGGTGCTGCGTGCCGCCGGGATCGCCGCGCCGGTCCTGGTGCTGTCCGAGCCGCATCCGGGCGCGGCGGGCGCCTGCGCCGAGCACGACGTCGCCGTGACGGTCTGCACGCGCGCGGGCGCCGCGGCGTTCGCCCAGGCCGGCCGGCGGGCCCGGCGGCCGGTCGCCGCGCACGTCAAGGTCGACACCGGCATGCACCGCCAGGGCTGCGCCCCCGCCGAGCTGCCCGGCCTGCTGGACGCGGTGCGCACGGCCGAAGGGCTCGCGCTGGACGGGCTGTGGACCCACCTCGCGGTCGCCGACGACCCGGCGCAGCGCGCCACGACCGACGCGCAGCTCGCCGCGTTCCGGCGCGCGCTCGAGGCGGCCGGGGCGGCGGGACCGCGCCCGCGCTGGCGGCACGCGGCCAACAGCGCGGGCGCCACGCTGCGCGGCGACGCGCGCTTCGACCTCGTGCGGCTCGGGATCGAGCTGTACGGGCTGGCGCCGAGCCCGGACCTCGGCGCCCAGGTGCGCGAGCGGCTGCGGCCCGCGCTCGCGCTGCGCGCGGCGGTGTCCGCGCTGCGGACCGTCGAGGCGGGCGAGCGCGTCTCCTACGGGCACGTCTGGGCGGCGCCCCGCCGCACCCGGATCGCGACCCTGCCCGTCGGGTACGCCGACGGGGTGCGCCGCGGCCTGTCGGGCAGGATGCGCGTGTGCATCGGGGGACGCTCCTGGCCGCAGGTCGGCCGGGTCACGATGGACCAGATCATGGTCGACGTCGGCGACGCCGGCCAGGACGGCGTCGCCGACGCCGGTCCCGCCGTGCAGGTGGGGGAGGTGGCGACGCTGCTGGGCGACCCCGTGCGCGGCGAGCCGGGGGTCGGCGAGTGGTCCGCCGCCCTGGACACGATCGACTACGAGGTCACCTGCGGGCTCTCCGGTCGCCTCCCGCGCGTCCACTACCATGGCGACCAGGAGGGAACGCGATGGGTGGTCGCACCGGAGCGGGCGGGGACCACGCCGCCGGCGTGAGCGTCGCCGACACCCTCGTCCGGCTCGCCCGCCCGCCCGGCTCCCGCGACGCCGGCACGCTGCTGGCCGGGCTGGCGCTCGGCGTCGGCGCCGGCGTGGCGATCGAGCGGGCGGTGATGCGCACCGAGCTGCGCCGCGCGGATCCGGAGGCGGCCGAGCCGTTCGGCCGCCTGCCCGGCCGCCCGGCGGCCGTGACCAGCTGGGACGGCACGCGGCTGCACGTGGAGCAGCTCGCTCCGGCCGGGGAGGCGGCCGTGCCCTGCCTGGTGTTTGCCCACGGCCTGGCGCTGCGCGGCGACGCCTGGCACTACCAGCGCCGGGACCTGCCCGCGAGCTTCCGCTGCGTGTTCGCGGACACACGCGGGCACGGGCGCTCGGGGCCGGCGGCGGCGGGCGGCTACTCCCTGGAGGCGCTCGCCCGGGACCTGCACGCCGTGCTCGGGTGGGCGGGGGAGCGGGTGGTCCTGGTCACCCACTCGATGTCGGGGATGGCGGCGCTGACCCTCGCGAAGCTGGAGCCCGAGCGGTTCGCCGAGCGGGTCGCGGGGCTGGTGCTGGTGAGCACCACCTACGCCGACGCACTGGAGAGCATGGTCGCCGCGCTCGCCGCGGGCGGTGGCGACCGGGTGCAGCGCGCGCTCTACCTGGCCGGCGAGCGGCTCGCCGGCCAGGATCCGCGCTGGGGGTACCGGCTGCGCCGCCGCGGCAGCGACGTCGGCTACCTCGGCACCCGCCTGTTCGGGTTCGGCCCGGGCCCCTCGCCGAGCCAGGTGGCGTGGACCGACCGGCTGCTCGCGCGGACCGACGCCGACGTGTGGGTCCAGGTCATGCCGGCGGTGCTCGGGTTCGACCTGGGCGAGGTCCTCCCGCACGTCCGGGTCCCGGCGCTGGTCGTGGCCGGTGACGCCGACCGCCTCACCCCGATCGCCTCGGCCCGCCACATGGCCGGCAGGATCCCGGGCGCGCGGCTGGTGGTCCTGCCGGGCGCGGGCCACATGGCGTTCCTGGAGGCGCACGAGCCGTTCAACCGGGAGCTGGCCGCCTTCGCCCGGCAGGCGGGCGCGCCGGCCGGCGGCCCGGGCTCCCTCCGGCGGCCGTGAGCCTCGGGATCCCCGACCTCGCGGTCGGGCACTGGACCGACCGCGCCGGGCTGACCGGCTGCACGGTGGTGATCCCGCCGCCCGGCAACGTCGCGTCGGTGAGCGTCCGCGGCGGCGGGCCGGGGACCCGCGAGACCGACGTGCTGGCGCCCTCGGCGCACGTCCAGGGCGCGAGCGCGCTGCTGCTGACCGGCGGCAGCGCGTTCGGGCTCGCCGCCGCCGACGGGGTGGCCGCCTGGTGCGAGCGCCGCGGGATGGGCTACGGGCGCTTCGGGCGCCCGATCCCGATCGTGCCGGCCGCGGTGGTGTTCGATCTCGGCGTGGGCGACTGGGACGCCCGTCCCGGCCCGGCGTCGGGCGCGGCCGCCTGCGACGCGGCCACCGTGGAGGACGGCCCGATGGGCAACGTCGGCGCCGGCACCGGCGCGACGGTGGGCAAGACCGCCGGCATGGACCTGGCGATGAAGGGCGGGCTCGGCTGGGTGGTGGCCAGGTCCGGGCCCCTTGGTCGACCGGGGGACCCGCAGGTGCTCAGGTCCCCCGGACCCCCGGTCACCGTCGGGGCGCTCGCGGTCGTCAACGCCGGCGGCGACGTCGTCGCCGAGGACGGGACCGTCATCGCCGGGACCCGCCACCCCGGCGGTGCCGACGCCGCGATGCGCACCCTGGGGGCGCAGGCGCCCGTCGAGCCCGTCCCCCCCGGCGGGAACACCACCCTCGGGCTGATCGTGACCGACGGGGCGCTGGGCAAGCCCGACGTCCACCGCGTCGCCGTCCAGGCGCACGACGGGATGGCCAGGGCGATCCGGCCGGCGCACACCTCCTACGACGGCGACACCGTGTTCGCGGTGGCGCTCGGCCGGGTCGCGTGTCCGGTGGACCTGATAGCCTTCCTCGCCGAGGAGGCCTTGGCCGCGGCGATCCGGGCGGGGGTGCGGGCGGCGGCTCCGCTCCCCGGCATCCCCGCGGCCGGACCCTCGGGCGGGGGTCTCCCGACGACCTGACCGGCGAGCACCCGGGGGTGCACCCGTGCCGCTCTACGAGTACCGCTGCGACGACTGCACGGCCCAGTTCGAGACGCTGGCCTCCGCCGCCCGCGCCGACGAGGCGCGCTGCGAGCGCTGCGGCGGCGCGAGCGTGCAGCGGCTCCTGTCGGTGTTCTCCGCTCCGCGCGCGGCCGGCTCCGACGGCGCCAGCGCGCCGAGCCCGGGCGGCGGGTGCTGCGGCGGCGCCTGCGGGAGCTGCTGACCGTGACCGAACCGCTCGCCCAGCTCGGCGAGGCGTCGGCGGGCTGCACGCGCTGCCGCCTGGCCAACGGCCGCACCCAGGTCGTCTTCGGCGTCGGCGACCCCCACGCCGACCTGATGCTGGTCGGCGAGGCGCCCGGCTTCCACGAGGACCGCCAGGGCGAGCCGTTCGTCGGCCGCTCCGGCCAGCTGCTGGACCGCATGCTCCGCGGCGTCGGCCTGAGCCGCGAGCAGGTCTACGTCACGAATTTGGTCAAATGTCGCCCTCCGGGCAACCGGGATCCGCAGCCGGACGAGATCGCGGCCTGCCGCGGCTACCTCGACGAGCAGATCCGCCTGGTGGACCCCAAGGTGGTCCTCACGCTCGGCAACTTCGCGTCCAAGACGCTGCTGGACACCGCGACCGGGATCACCCGGCTGCGCGGCCGCACCTACCCTTTCCAGGGACGGACGCTGGTGCCCACGTTCCACCCGGCGGCGGCGCTGCGCGCCGAGCGCGACCCGGGCAACGCCACCATGCGGGGCCTGGAGGAGGACTTCCGCACCGTCGCCCAGCTCGTGGAGCGCCTGCGGTCCCCCGGAGCGGCCGGCGCTCCCTCAGCCCCCTCCGTCCCCGTGCCGTCGGTGCCCGTGACCGGCGGGGCGCCCGTGCCGCCCGAGGCCGGCGGGGCCGGGCGGCAGGGGGGGTCCGGCGGTGCGCCGGCGGCCGGCGAGGCCGCCGAGCCGGGGGAGCCGCGGGCCGATCCCGGACCCGGACAGCTCAACCTGTTCGAGGCATGATCGTCCACCAGCTCCAGCTCCGGTCCGGGTCCGAGGCCGAGACCCGCGCGATCGGCGCCGCGCTCGCCGGGGTGCTGGTCCCCGGCGACGTCGTCGGGCTCACCGGCGACCTGGGTGCGGGCAAGACGCGGCTGGTCCAGGGGGCGGCCGAGGCGCTCGGCGTCACCGACCCGGTGATCTCGCCGACGTTCATGATCGTCCGCGAGCACCAGGGCCGGGTGCCGGTGCACCACGTCGACGCCTACCGGCTGTCCGGGCCGACCGAGCTGGAGGACCTCGGGCTCGAGGACGTCCTGGACCCCGGCGCCGTCGTGCTGGTCGAGTGGGCGGACCAGGTGGCGCGGGCGCTGCCCGAGAGCTGGGTGGAGGTCCGCCTGGTCGTCGGGCCCGACGACGTGCGCCACCTCACCGTCGAGCCGCACGGCCCCGCGTGGGAGGGCCGCGTGCCCGTCCTGGAGCGGGCGCTCGCCCCGTTCGCGTCCCACCGGACGACCGGCGACGCGGGCCGCTGAGCCGCCGACCCCGCCGAGGATGCGCCGGACGCCCGGGACCGGCAGCCCGGGCGGGGATCGGCCGACCGCGGCGCGGGGCCGGACCCGCCCGCTCGCGTCCTTGCGCCGTTCACCTATGATTGCGGCCGCAACGGCCCGGCGGTCGTGGGCTACAGTGAGGGCATCCGCTGGCTGCCCGCCCCGGCCGGGCTGGTCCCGGGGTCGGTCCCGGGTGAAATCCCCGGGGTGGATCCCCGGGGTGGATCCCCGGGGTGGATCCCTTCGGCAGGGGGGCGTGTGCTCGTACTGGGAATCGACACCGCCACACCTGTGACGAGCGTCGCGATCGGGTCGGAGCAGGGGACGCTGGCCGCCATGGACGTCCGGGCCGAGCGTGGCCACGCCCGGCTCCTGGCGCCGGCCGTGCGCTGGCTGCTCGAGCAGGCCGGGATCGAGGCGTCCGCCCTCGGCGGCGTCGCCGTCGGCGTGGGCCCGGGGCTGTTCAGCGGGCTCAGGGTAGGGGTCGCCAGCGCCAAGGCCCTGGCCCATGCGTGCGGGCGCCCGATGGTGGCCGTGCCCAGCCTGGACCTGCTCGCCTACGGC
Organism: Actinomycetes bacterium; assembly: GCA_035263405.1. Lineage (GTDB taxonomy): Bacteria > Actinomycetota > CALGFH01 > CALGFH01 > CALGFH01 > DATFRI01. The sequence continues at coordinate 67,702 of DATFRI010000062.1, forward strand.
CAGCGGTTCGCGCGCCGCATGGTGTGCGCGGTGATCGACGGCCGCCGGGGAGAGGTCTTCGCCGGCCTCTACCGGCAGGTGCCCGGCGGGACCGTGCGGCTCACCCAGCCGCAGGTCATCCGGCCCGAGGAGCTGGCGGCGGGGATCGAGGCGCGGGGCGAGGAGGTGCTCCTGGTCGGCGACGGCGCGCTCGCCTACCGGCACGCGTTCGAGCGCCTGCGCGAGCACGTGGAGCTCGGCCCGCCGGCGCAGTCGTGGCCGTCCGCGAGCTGGCTGGTGGAGCTGGCGGTGCCACGCTTCGAGCGCGAGGAGTTCGTCTCGCCTTTCGAGGTCTCGCCGCTGTACCTTCGCCGCCCTGACATCGATCCCAACGCCGAGCGGCAGGTCGCCGGCCTGACCAGGCGGACGGTGGAGTAGGCCATGGCGACGCTGCACCCGCCCCGGACCTCGCACGACGGCCCCCTGCCGCCGCTGCCGATCGAGCTGCTGCCGATGCGGCGGCGGCATCTGGGCCAGGTGCTGGACATCGAGCGGCGCGTGTACCCGCGGCCGTGGACGATGGCGCTGTTCCTGTCGGAGATCGTGCAGCGCTCGACCCGCTTCTACGTGGTCGCCCGCTCGTCCCGGCGGGTCGTGGGCTACGGCGGGCTGATGGCGTTCGGCGACGAGGCGCACATCACCAACGTGGCCGTCGACCCCGACCACCACCGGCGCAAGGTGGCCTCGCGGGTCATGTACGCGCTGGTCACCGAGGCCCGCCGGCGCGACGCCACCGCGTGCACCCTGGAGGTCCGGGTCGCCAACCACAAGGCGCAGCACCTCTACCAGCAGTTCGGCTTCGCCCCGGTCGGGATCCGCAAGAACTACTACGCCGAGACCGGCGAGGACGCCCTGATCATGTGGGCCGAGGGCCTGCGCGGCGAGGCCTACGACCGCCGCCTGTCCGACCTCGCCCTGCGCATCCCGACCCCGCGCGAGGTCCGCTGATGCCCGGCGCGCCGCCTGTGGTCCCCGCACCCTGTCGCTGACATGTTGACCCTGGGTATCGAGACGTCCTGCGACGAGACCGCGGCCGCGGTGGTCGAGTCCGGGCGGCGCATCCGCTCCAACGTGGTCGCGCGCCACGAGCTGCACGCGCGCTACGGCGGCGTGGTGCCCGAGGTCGCCTCCCGCGCGCATGTGGACCTGCTGCACCCGGCGGTGGAGGAGGCGTGCGCGCTCGCCGGGGTGCGCCTGCGCGACATCGACGCGATCGCGGTCACGCTCGGGCCGGGCCTGGCGGGTCCGCTGCTGGTCGGGGTGGCGGCGGCGAAGGCGTACGCGCTCGCCCTGGACCGCCCGCTGATCGGCGTCAACCACCTGGTCGCGCACGTGTACGCGTGCGTGGTGGAGCACGGGCCGCTGCCGCTGCCTGCGGCGACGTTCATCGTCTCCGGCGGGCACACCAGCCTGCTGGTCATGGAGCCCGACGGCTCGTTCCGGGTGCTGGGCCAGACGATCGACGACGCGGCCGGCGAGGCGTACGACAAGGTGGCGCGGCTGCTCGGCCTCGGCTACCCGGGCGGCCCGGTGATCGACCGGCTGGCGCGCTCCGGCGACCCGGCGGCGGTCGAGTTCCCGCGCTCGCTGCTGCACGACGGGACCGACGACTTCTCGCTGTCGGGGCTGAAGACGGCGGTGCTGCGCTACGTGCGCGGCCACGAGAGCGCCGACCCGGCCGACGTCGCGGCCTCGTTCCAGGAGGCGGTGGTCGACGTGCAGGTCGCCAAGGTGGTCAGCGCGGCACGGCGCGAGCGGCTCGGGACGATCGTGCTGGCCGGCGGGGTGGCGGCGAACACGCGGCTGCGGGAGCGGATGGCCGCCGAGGCGCAGGCCGCCGGGATCCGCCTGATCGTGCCCTCGCCCGCGCTGTGCACCGACAACGGCGCGATGGTGGCGGTCGCGGGGACGGTGGCGCTGGAGCGGGGGGAGCGGACCCCGCTGGACGTCGACGCCGACCCCGGTCTGCGGATCGTCCCGGGCGTCGGCCGGCGCGCGCCGCGGCGCGCGCGTCACCGCCCGGCCTGAGCCCGTGGCCCGGGCGGCCAGCCCGCTGGCAGGGCGGGGTGCCGGCTGCTAGCACTCCTGGTATTTGAGTGCTAACATGCCCGCCGCCACCGTCATGCACGCTCGTTTCCGGTGGCACTCCAAAAGGGTTGCGCGACCCCGTGGTCCGGGGTCGGCGCGTCGAGGTGGCCGGCCTGTCTGGCGGCCGGTTCGTCGGCACGAAGGAGGAGTCGCATGGGCAGTCTGAAGCCGCTCGAGGACCGCGTCGTGGTCAGGCCCGGTGAGGCCGAGGAGCGGACCGCGTCGGGCCTGGTCATCCCCGACACCGCGAAGGAGAAGCCCCAGCAGGGCGAGGTCATCGCGGTCGGGCCCGGCCGCTTCGAGGACGGCCAGCGGGTGCCGCTGGACGTCAAGGTCGGCGACACCGTCGTCTACTCCAAGTACGGCGGCACCGAGGTGACCCTCGAGGGCGAGGACTACCTGGTCCTCTCCGCCCGGGACCTGCTCGCGATCGTCGACAAGAAGTAGGACAGGGGACCCATGCCAAAGCAGCTGCTGTTCGACAGCGACGCGCGGCGCTCGCTGGAGTCGGGCGTCGACAAGCTCGCCAACGTGGTCCGGGTGACGCTCGGCCCCAAGGGGCGCAACGTCGTCCTGGACAAGAAGTGGGGCGCGCCCACGATCACCAACGACGGCGTGACGATCGCCAAGGAGATCGAGCTCGAGGACCACTACGAGAACCTCGGCGCCCAGCTCGCCAAGGAGGTCGCCACCAAGACCAACGACGTCGCGGGCGACGGCACCACGACCGCGACCGTCCTGGCGCAGAGCATGGTCCACGAGGGCCTGCGCAACGTCACCGCCGGCGCCAACCCGATCGCGCTCAAGCGCGGGATCGAGCGGGCGGTCGCGGCCGTCGCCGAGTCGATCGCCAACCAGGCGCGCGACATCGAGACGCAGGAGGAGGTCGCCTCGGTCGCCGCGATCAGCGCGCAGGACGCGGAGATCGGCCGCAAGATCGCCGAGGCGATGGACAAGGTCGGCAAGGACGGCGTCATCACCGTCGAGGAGTCCAACACCTTCGGGATGGAGCTGGACTTCACCGAGGGGATGCAGTTCGACAAGGGCTACATCTCGCCCTACTTCGTCACCGATCAGGACCGCATGGAGGCGGTCTTCGAGGACCCCTACATCCTGATCGCCAACCAGAAGATCTCCTCGGCGCAGGCGCTCCTGCCGGTGCTCGAGAAGGTCGTCCAGGCCGGCCGGGCGCTGGTGGTCATCGCCGAGGACGTCGAGGGCGAGGCGCTGGCGACCCTGGTGGTCAACAAGATCCGCGGCACCTTCAGGTCGGTCGCGGTCAAGGCGCCGGGGTTCGGTGACCGCCGCAAGGCGATGCTGGCCGACATCGCGATCCTCA
>DATFRI010000063.1:0-49146 GCA_035263405.1 Actinomycetes bacterium
CGCCTGCGCCTGCTGCCGCCGCTCGCGCTGCTCGGGCTCGCCCTGAGCGTGGCCGCCTGCAGTCCCGTCGGCCGCGCCGCGGCGGACGAGGGAGCCGATCAAGCCGTGTCGCCGGTCCCGCCCATCTGCGTCCCGCCCCCGCCCCCCGTCCCCGGGCAGCCGCCGGGTGGCGGCGTGAGCCCGACGACGGGCCGCCGTGGTGCCAGCCGCCGGGCCTGCCTCCAGGCGCCGTCGAGCCCGCGGACGCCTGACCGGCGCGTTCCCTGACCGCATCCGGGCGGGCCGCGCCGCCGGCGCGGCCCGCCCGATGAGCGGGGAGCGACCCGGGCCGGGCGGCGGTCAGGGAGCCGGAGGCTGCCGCTCGGGCACCAGCTCCAGACGGTGCGCGGCGGCGGCCGCCTCCACGCGGTTGGCGACGCCGAGCTTCAGCAGGATGTTGGAGACGTGCACGCTGGCCGTCTTCTCGGTGATGAACAGCGCGCGGGCGATCTGCCGGTTGGTGTGCCCGAGAGCGACGTAGCCGAGGACCTCACGCTCCCGGCGGGTGAGGCCGAGCCGCTCGGCCGGCGACGGCGGCACCGCGGCACGGACCCGTCGGGGGCGCGCGGGCGCCGCCCGGTGCAGGTCGAGCCGGCCGCGCCCCGCCAGGGACTCGATCTCGCGCAGCAGCGGCCCGGCCTCCAGCCGGAGCGCGGTGCGGTGGGCCGCGCGCAGCGCGACCGCCGCGGCCCGTGGCGCCTTGGCGGACACCAGCGCCTCGGCCTGGCGCCAGCGCGCGTACGCCGCCGGGTAGGGCCGCCGTGCGGCGTCCCACGCCGTGGCCGCCGACGCCCACCGCTCGGGGTCCGGGCGCTGCTCCAGCCGCAGGAACTCGGCTTCGCACAGCGCCGCCTCGATCGCCGCCTCCGGCAGCGAGGCGTCCTGCCGGCCGAGGTCCCGCGCCTGGGCGAGCAGGACCGCGCCGGTCGAGTGGATCCCGTCGAGCTGGTCGTGGGCCCGCGAGGCGCGCGCCCGCTCCGCGCGGTCGGCCTCCGCGCGCACGCCGAGCGAGCACAGGCGGATCCCGAGGCCGGCGTCCTCCCCGCCTTCCACCAGCGCCAGCCCCCGGGTCACGGCACGCCGGGCGGCGTCGTGGTCGGCCCGCCAGATCTCCAGCTCCGCCAGGCAGGCGTGCAGCGAGCCCAGGCGCTGCGGCTCGGTCACCCGCCCCGACAGCTCCACCACCCGGTCCAGGTGCGCCTGCGCCTGGTCGAACGCCCCCCTGCCGATGTCCAGCTCGCCCCGCACCAGGTGCAGCGACAGGCCGCCGGCGCCCATCGGCACCGCGCGCTCCAGCGCGCTGCGGGTCAGGTCGTCGGTCTCCCGCCAGCGGCCGAGCCGTAGCAGCGCGTCGGCGGCGTTGCACAGCAGCACGCCGCCGCCGGTCAGCTCGACGCCGAACTGGCGGGTCAGCTCCACGCCCCTGCGCGCGACGTCGAGGCCCTCCTCGAGCCGCCCCGCCTTGAGCAGCACGAACGACAGGTTCGAGTCCGCCCGGCTGAGGTCCTCGAAGCTGCCCGTGGCCTCGGCGATCCGGCGGGCCTCCAGCAGGGCGGCGACGCCGGCGTCGGGATCGCCGGTCATGGCCAGGTCCACGCCGAGCGTGTTCAGCGCGTGGCCCTCCTCGGCCCGGGAGCCGGCGCTGCGCGCCACCGCGATCGCCTCCTCGCTGCGGACCAGCGACTGGCGGAAGCGGGCGTTGCGCGCCAGCGCCGCGCCCTGGGCCGCGAGCACCCGGGCCCGCTCGGCCGAGGCCTGCTCGCCGGCGAGCAGGCCGCTCGCCGTGTCGTAGGCGTCCAGGGAGCCCTCGCTGTCGCCGGTCTCCCACAGGTACCGGCCGAGCCGCTCCTGCAGCGTGGCCGCGCGGGCGGGGTTCCGGGCGGGGTCGACGGTGGCGAGGACCTGGTGGGCGAGCGCGACCGCCCGGTCCGGGTATCCCGCCCAGCGGGCCGCCTCCGCCGCCTGCTCGAGCAGGTCGGCGTGGCGCATCCCGGTCCGCTCGCCCGCGTCCGGCACCTGGTCCCACAGCTCCAGCGCCCGCTCGAGCTGCCGGTGCGCCTCGCTGTAGGCCGACACGCAGGCCGCCGCCCGGCCCGCCTCGGCGGAGGCGACCAGCGCCCGGGGCAGGTCGCCGGCCGCGTGCCAGTGGTGCGCCAGCTCGGCCGCGACCTCCACGTCGGGGCGGCCGCCGGCGGCGCCCTGCGGGAGCGACCGCGCGATCGCGGCGTGCAGCCGCATGCGGTCGCCGGGCAGCAGCTCGGTGTAGACCGCCTCCTGGACCAGCGCGTGCCGGAAGACGTAGGCGTCCCGGTCCGCGGCGGGGACGAGGATGTGGCGGCTCACCGCCTGGCGCAGCGCCGGCAGGAGCCGCTCCTCGGGCAGGCCCGACGCGGCCGCGAGCAGGCGGTGCCCGACGCGCCGGCCGGCGGTGGCCGCGACCCGGACGGTCTCCTGGGCGTCCGGGGAGAGCGCGTCCACGCGCGCCAGCGCGACGTCGCGCAGCCTCGCCGGCAGCCGGCTGTCCGGCTCGCCCATCCCGCCCACGAGCAGCTCCTCGGCGAAGAAGGGGTTGCCCTCGGAGCGCGCGTGGATGCGGTCGACGGTCTCGGCGGGCGGGAGGCTGCCGAGGATGCCCTCCAGGAGGGCAGCCAGCTCCTCCCGGGCGAACCGTGCCAGCTCGATGCGCTCGCTGCCGTGGCCGCGGTCCAGCTCGGCCAGGACCCCGCGCGGCAGGTGGTCCTCGCGCGGCTCGTCGGTGCGGCAGCTGACCACGATCAGCGCCCGCTCGGACCGCAGGCTGCGGGAGAGGAAGCGCAGCAGGTCGAGCGTGGATCGGTCGACCCAGTGCAGGTCCTCCACGACCAGGACCAGCGGGGCGGCGGACCCGAGCCGGTCGACCAGGCGCAGCGCCAGCTCGAACAGGTGGGCCTGGGCGGACCGGCTGCCCGACCCGCCGTCGGGCGGCTCCAGCGGCTGCTCCCCGATGGGCAGCAGGCGCACCAGCTCCGGCCAGGAGGGTCCGAGCAGGTCGTGGAGCTGCGCCGGCTCCAGGTCGCGGACCAGGGGCCGGAACGCCTCGACGATCGGCCCGTAGGGCAGCCCGCCGCCGCTCAGCGGCATGCACGCGCCCACCAGCACGCGCGCGCCCGCGCCGGTCGCGTGCGCGGCGAACTCGCTCAGCAGCCGGGTCTTGCCGACGCCGGCCTCGCCGCTGACCACCATGGTCGCGGGCGACCCGGCGGCAGCGGCCGACAGCGCCGCCACCAGGCGGGCTAGCTCGGCTTCCCGAGCGATGAAGCGCGTGCTGGAGACCCGGGCCGTCATGTGCCGAGTATGAAGCGGTTCGACCAGGACCGTCGGCCCGAAGGGGCTGCCCGATCGTCTAAGGGAACCCGCCCCGCGGATCTACGGCGAATCCCCAATGCCCGGCGGCGCGCCGCAGCGGATCGTTGCAAGCCGCCGGCAGCGCCTCCCGGACCAGCGCCGGCCACCTCGAGCAGAGCAGATCGGAGAGGCCGGTGTCCGAGACCACCCCGCCGGGGACCATCCCGGCGACGACCGCCACCGCGTTGCTGGAACGGCTGCGGGCCTACGGCGTCCGCCACGTCTTCGGCGTGGTCGGGCGGGAGGCGGCCGCGATCCTCTTCGACGAGGTCGACGGGATCGAGTTCGTCCTGACCAGGCACGAGTTCACCGCCGGCGTGATGGCCGACGTGCTCGCCCGGCTGACCGGCCGGCCGCAGGCGTGCTTCGCCACGCTCGGCCCCGGCATGACCAACCTCACCACCGGCGTGGCCACCGCGGCACTGGACCGCAGCCCCGTGCTCGCGCTGGCCGCCCAGTCCGAGTCGCACGACTGCTTCCCCAACGAGACCCACCAGTGCCTTGACAGCGTGGCCGTGATGCGGCCGCTGGCGAAGTACAGCGCCCAGCTCCAGCGCGCCGAGCAGATCACCGACACCGTGGACGCGGCCGTCGCCGCGAGCATGGTCGAGCCGCTCGGCCCGAGTTTCGTCAGCCTTCCCGTGGACCTGCTCGGCGCGCCGGTCGCCGCCGCCCCGGCCGCCGGGCGGGCCCCGGCCGGCCAGGCGCTGCGGCCCAAGCGGACCGTCGACCCCGCGTGGCGCGGCGGCGTCGCCGACGCCGCCGCGCTGCTCGCCGGCGCGGCCAACCCGATGCTGGTCGTCGGCACCGCGGCCATCCGCGCCGGCGCCGTGGACGCGATCCGCGCGCTGGCCGAGCGCCTGCGCCTGCCGGTGGTCACGACCTACACGGCCAAGGGCGTCCTGCCCCACGGCCACGAGCTGAACTACGGCGCGGTCACCGGCTACATGGACGGCATCCTCGGCTACCCCGCGCTGGACGCCCTGTTCGGCCCCGCCGACCTCATCGTCGCGCTCGGCTACGACTACGCCGAGGACCTGCGCCCGTCGATGTGGACCCGGGGCGTCGCCAAGCGGGTCGTGCGGGTGGCGCCCGTGGTCAACCCGATCCCGCGGGTGCTGCGGCCGGACGTGGACGTGGTGGCCGACGTCGCGGACTTCGTCGCGGCCCTGGACCAGGCCACCGCCGGCTTCGCCCCGGCGCGGCCGCACGACGTCTCCGAGCTGCGGGCGCGGATCTCCGCGCTGCTCGCCGACCCGGGCGGCGACACCTGCGGCATGCGCGCCCACCAGGTCGTCGACTGCATGAACACGGCGCTGTCGTCGCTCGGCGGGGGGACGTTCGTCAGCGACATCGGCTTCTTCCGCCACTACGGCGCGCTGTTCGCCCGGTCCGACCGGCCCTACGGCTTCCTGACCTCCGCAGGCTGCTCCAGCTTCGGCTACGGGCTGCCCGCGGCGATGGCCGCCAAGCTGGCGCGGCCGCAGGAGCCGGTGTTCCTGATCGCCGGCGACGGCGGCTTCCACTCCAACAGCGCCGACCTGGAGACCGCGGCGCGGCTGGGCCTCGGCATCGTGATCGTGGTCGTGAACAACAGCCGCAACGGGCTCATCGAGCTGTACCAGAACCTCGGCCACGAGCGTTCCCACGCCCCCGCGGTGGCGTTCACCGACGTGGACTTCGTGCAGCTCGCGCAGGCCAACGGCGTCGCCGGCCAGCACGCGCACGACCGCTCGAGCCTGACCTCGGCGCTCCAGAAGGGCGCCGAGCTGCACGCCCCCTACCTGATCGAGGTACCCGTATGCTACGACCTGCAGCCGAACAGCTTCCGCGCGCTCGCCGTCTAGGCGCCGGCCGGGACCCGGCCCCGCCGCCGGGTGTGCTGCCCGGCGTCACCGGCTTCGCCGTCCGCGTCGGCCGCGGCGGCGACCCCGTCGGGCCGCCGCCCGGCGGCGCGCGCCTGGCGGCCCTCGGCCAGCGCCGGCGGTTCGAGCTGGAGGCCGGGCCCCTGGCCTGGTCCGGCGTCGCCCTGCTGGGCGCGCCCGGCGGCGAGCCGGCCAGCACCCCCGGCGGCGGACCCGCCGTCCCGCCCGGCGCCGGCCCGGTCGCAGGGCCGGGCACCGGCTGGCCGGTGGCCCGGGCCAACCGCGCCGCGCTGCTGTTCGCGGGCGAGCTGTACAACCACGACGAGCTGGCCGCCGCCCTCGGCGAGGACGCCGCGGCCGGCGCGGACGACGCCGACCTGGTGCTCGCCTGCTGGCTGCGCTACGGCGTGGCCACCTTCCGGCTGCTCAACGGCCGCTACGCCGCGATCCTCTCGGACGGGCCGGTGCTGGTCGCGGCCACCGACCACGCGGGCGGCGTCCCGCTGCACGTGCGCACCTCCGCGCCGGGCTCCGCGCGGCCGTGGGTGCAGGCCGCGACCGAGGCCAAGGCCCTGGCCGCCGGGGACCCCGGGGCCGGCCCGGCGCCCCGCCGCGTCGCCGCCGGGACCGCGCTGGTCGTCGACCTGGTGAGCCGGGACGCCCGCTGGCGGGTCGTGCGCACCTGGGCGCCGCCGCTGGCGCGACGGATCGTGCCCCCGGACGACGCCGTCGCCGCGGTCCGCGACCGCCTGGAGCGGGCGGTCCGCACGCGCGCCGCCGGTGAGCCGACCGTGGTCATCTCCGGCGGGATCGACTCCGGCGTGGTCGCGGCCGTGACGGTCGCGGCGCGCGGGAGCGTGCGGACGGTCAGCCTCGGCACCGACGTCGCCGACGAGTTCGACGCCGCCCGCGCCGTGGCGGCCCACCTCGGCACCGCGCACCGCGAGCTGACCGTGCCCGCCGAGCAGCTCGTCGGCGAGCTGCCCTGGGCCGTGTGGGCGGCCGAGTGCAGCGACCCCGACGTGCTGGAGTACCTGCTGCCGCTGGTCGCGCTGTACCGGCGGCTGGACGGCGGGCCGCTGCGGATCCTGACCGGCTACGGCGCGGACATCCCGCTCGGGGGGATGCACCGGCGGGCACAGCGGCTCGGGGCGCTCGACGAGGCGATCGCCGCCGACATGAACAGCTTCGACGGCCTCGGCGAGATGGCGCCGGCGCTGTCCGGCGTCGCCGGGCACTGGAGCACGCACCCGTTCTGGGACCGCGACGTGCTCGACCTGCTGGTGGCGCTCGAACCCGGGCTCAAGCGGCGGGCGGGCCAGGACAAGTGGGTGCTGCGCGAGGCGTTCGCCGACCTCCTGCCCGCCGTCACCGTGCGCCGCGCCAAGCTCGGCATCCACGAGGGCTCCGCGGTCACGGGCACCTGGTCCCGCCTGCTGCGGGCGGCCGGGGTCCGGGCCCGCGACGTGCCCGCGGCCAAGCAGGCGGCGGCCAGGCGGCTCTACGAGCGGCTCGTCCTCGGCGACGCCCGCCCCGACGAGATCACCCTGGACGCCGTGGTCGGCAGGGACGCCACCGTGCGGCCGGGTCGGCCGGCATGAGCGCCCGGGCGCCGACCCGGGGTCGGGGACCCCGGGTCGAGGACGGCGGAGCCGGCGGCGCGTACGCGGCGCGGTACCGCGGCTTCGCCGGCAGGCGGCTGGCGCTGGTCGAGAGCATGCTGCACGGCGCGTTCTACGACGGGATCCACGAGGCCCGCGGCTTCGGCCTGCGCGTCTGGGTGCTGCTGCGCGAGCACGGCTGGTACGCCGCCGACGAGGACTGGGCCGGCCACCCGCTCACCCGCACCGACCGGCTGTCCTACGTGGACACCCACGACGCGGACGCCGTCGTCGCGGCGATCAGCGACGACCGCGGCCAGCCGCTGGTGGACGGCGTGACGACGTTCTCCGACTACCACACCGAGGTCGCCGCCGAGGCGGCCCGCCGCCTCGGGCTGCCCGGTCCCGGGGTCCGGCCGGTCGCGACCGCCAACCACAAGCACCTGCTCCGCGAGGCCCTCGGCGCCAGCCCGTACAACCTCCCGCACGTGCTGGTCACCGGCGCCGGCCAGCTCCCCGACGCCGCGCGGCGCCTCGGCTTCCCGATGGTCGCCAAGCCCCCGTCCGAGGCCATCAGCCACGGCGTGCGCCTGGTCGAGGACGCCGCGGCGCTGCGGCGGGCGTACGCGGAGCTGTCCGCCGTCCGGCACAGCCTGCGGGGCCAGCCGCGCCCCGGCCACGTCCTGCTCGAGCGGTACGTGGACGCCCCCGAGGTCAGCGTGGAGTCGCTCACCATCGACGGCACCACCTACTTCTACGGGCCGACCGCCAAGGAGCTGCGCCCGCCGCCGACGTTCCTGGAGTCCGCGCACAGCTTCCCCGCGCGCCTGGACCGCGACCAGTGGCACGCCGTCAAGGCCGCCGTGGGCGAGGCGCTCGACACGATCGGCTACCGCCAGGGGCCCTGCCATACCGAGGTCAAGCTGACCCCGGGCGGCCCGCGCATCGTCGAGGTCAACCCGCGGCTGCCGGCCGGCGGCATCACCGAGATGGTCCGCGACGTCTGCGGCCAGAGCCCGCACCTGGACGCCAAGCTGCTCGCGGTCGGCGAGCGGCCCCGGCCGCCCGGCGGCGAGCGCCGCGGCGGGGCCGCCGTGGTGGTGCTCTACCCGCCGCAGGGCGCCGGCGTGCTGGAGGCGGTCGAGGGCGTCGAGGCCGCCGCCGCGGTGCCCGGCGTGCGCGTGACCCTGCTGGCCAGGCCCGGGGACCACCTGTGGCACCGCCTCGACAACTCGGGCCGGGTCGGGTTCGTGTACGCCCGCGGCCCGGACGCCGCGACCGCGCTGGCGACGGCCCACCGCGCCGCCGCTCTGGTCACCGTGCGCGTCAAGCCCGAGGAGCCGCAGCCGGAGGCGGCGCCGTGACCGGCGGAGCGCAGGTCGCGACCACCGGGTCGCCGCGGTACGCGCAGGTGGCGACGTTCATGCGGCTGCGCCACCTCCCGGACCCGACCGGGTTCGACGTCGTCGTCGTCGGCGCCCCCTACGACGGGGGGACCAGCTACCGGCCGGGCGCCCGCTTCGGGCCGAGGGCCATCCGCGCCGAGTCGGGGCTCATCCACGGCACCGGCATCGACCGCGGGCCGAACGTGTTCGAGCTGATCGACGCGTGCGACGCGGGCGACGTGGACCTCAGCCCCTTCTCGATGGACCTGGCGATCGGCACCGCGACCGCGGCGCTGGGCGACCTGCTGCGCGGCAACCAGGCGTTCCTGCTGCTCGGCGGGGACCACTCGCTGACGCTGGCCGCGCTGCGCGCGGTCAGCGCCGTCCACGGCCCGGTCGGCGTGCTGCACCTGGACGCGCACAGCGACACCTTCCCGCCGGTCTACGGCGGCCGGTACCACCACGGCACGCCGTTCCGCTGGGCCATCGAGGAGGGCCTGGTCGACCCGGCGCGGATGGTCCAGGCCGGGATCCGCGGGCACAACCCCGCCCCCGACTCGCTCGACTTCGCCCGCGGCCACGGCGTGCGCGTCCTCACCACCGCGCAGTGCGTGCGGCTCGGCCCGGCGGGCGTGGCCGCCGCCGTCCGCGAGACCGTCGGCGACGCGCCGCTGTACGTGTCGGTGGACGTCGACGTCGTCGACCCGGCGTTCGCCCCGGGCACCGGCACGCCCGCGCCCGGCGGCCTGTCCTCCTTCTTCCTGCTGGAGCTGCTCGGCGTCGTCGGCGACCTGCGCCCGGTCGGGTTCGACGTCGTCGAGGTCTGCCCGCCCCACGACCCCTCCGGCATCACCGCGCTGCTCGCCGCCGAGGTCGGCGCGGAGCTGCTCTACCAGTACGCGCGCAGCCCGCGCGCCCGCCGTCCCACCCGACCCGTCCCGCGTCCACGAACCAGTCCGAGGAGGTCCACCGTGACCGCTGCCGTCCACACCGCCCCCGCCCCGACCGTCGGGTGCGCCGCCTGGCACGAGGAGCTGCTGGCCCTGCGCCGGACGCTGCCGGCCGTGCCCCGGGCCGACCTGCCCGCCTTCTTCGCCGCGGCCGCCGACGCCGCGACCCGGCTCCCCGAGGAGCTGGTCTCCCGGCTCGCCGACTTCCGCGCCTACGGCAACGAGGACGGCTACCTGCTGCTGCGCGGGCTGCCGGTCGACGAGGACGAGCTGCCCGCCACGCCCACGTCGACGCCGGCGCCGACCGGGCGCCCGCTGCTGGCCATGGAGGCCTGGCTGGCCATGGTCGGGCGCTGGCTCGGCCTGCCCACGGGCTACTGCGAGCTGCGGGTCGGCACCGTGCTCCAGGACATCTACCCCTCGCCCGGCGCCCACCACCTGTCCTCGGAGACCTCCGAGACGCTGCTGGAGTTCCACACCGAGATGGCCTACCACCGCCACCAGCCGCACTACGTCATGCTCGCCTGCTCGCGCGCCGACCACGAGCGGCGCGCGGCCACGCTGGTCGCCTCGGTCCGCAAGGCGCGGCGGCTGCTGGACGCCGAGGACCAGAGGCAGCTCTACGACGAGCCGGTGCCCTGCCTGGTCGACGTCGCCTTCCGCGACGAGGACGGGTCCAGCCCGATCGCCTCGGTCCAGGTCCTCCACGGCGACCCGGCCGACCCGCTGCTCGGCTACGACCGCGAGCTGCTCAGCCCCAAGTCGGCCGCTGCCGAGCGCAGCCTGGCCGCGCTGTCGACGGCGCTGGACCAGGTGACCGAGGCCGTGCGCCTGCGCCCGGGCGACCTGCTGATCGTGGACAACGACCGGACCACCCACGCGCGCAGCCCGTTCTCGCCGCGCTGGGACGGCAGCGACCGCTGGCTGCACCGGATGTACGTGCGGGTGCCGCAGCGGCTGGACGCGCCGGCCCTGCCGGCCGAGGTGGTCCCGTTCGTCCCGCGCTGACGGCGGAACAGGACCCGACGACGGCAGGAGGTGAGCTGGTGCGCAGCGCCGCGGAGGCGGGCGTGCGCGTGGTGGACTCCGCGGCGCAGGTGCCGGCCACGGCGTGGGACGCCCTGGTCGGGCCGGAGGACCTGTTCCTGTCCTCGCGCTGGCTGCGGGTGGCGGAGGCCACCGCCGGGGTGCCGATGCGCTACCTGCTGCTGGCTCGCGGCGGCCGGCCGGTCGCCGGGCTGCCCGCCGCGCTGGCCGGGACGGCGGCGCCGTGGCTCTCCGGCCGGCCCGACACCCTGCTGGAGCGCTGCGCGCGCGAGGGGATGCCCGGTGCGGCCGAGTGCCGCGGCGCCCTGCCCGTGGACCTGGCCGGCGCGCTGCTGCCGAGCCTGGTCTGCGGCGGGCGCCATCTCGGCCGCACCCGGGTGGTCGGCGGCCCGGCCGCCGGTGCCGTCAACGGCGATGGCACCCGTGCGGCCGGCGCCGCCGCCGAGCTGGTCGCGGCCGCCGAGCGGCTGGCGCGCACGCTCGGCGCGCGCTCGGTGGCGTTCCTGTACGTGGACGACCGCGACGCGGCGCTGCGCGGCGCGCTGGCGGCCCGCGGCTACGCCGGCCACGTCTCCGGCAGCTACAGCTGGCTGCCGCTGGCGCCCGGCGGGTTCAGCGGGTGGCTGGCCGGCCTGTCGGCGCACCGGCGGCGGCGCGTGCTGGCCGACCGCCGCCGGCTGGAGGCGGCCGGGGTCCAGGTGCGCCTGGAGCCGCTGACCGCCGCGGCGATCCCCCGCCTGGCCGAGCTGGAGGCCGAGCTGCTGACCAGGTACGGGCTGCGCTGGGTCCCCGCCCAGTCCGAGCGGGTCCTGCGGCGGGTGCTGGCCGAGCTGGGCGGCGACGCGCTGGTGTCGGTGGCCTCCGGCGGCGGCGGCGTCCGCGGCTTCGCGCTGGTCCTGCGGCACGGCCCGGCGTGGTTCGCGCACCGGGCCGGCTTCGACTACGCCTGGCAGGGCAGGCTCCCCCTGTACTTCGAGGTCCTCTACCACCACCTGATCGAGCAGGCGCCCGCCGCCGGCGTCACCGCGATCCACTACGGCACCGGCAGCGCGCAGGCCAAGCGGTCCCGTGGCTGCCTGGCGGCCGACCAGCACGCGTTCCTGCTGCGGATCCCGGCCGACGGGGGCGGGCGGTGACCCTCCCGCGCGGCCGGGGGGTCGGCTGGTTCGGCCTGGCCGGGCTGGTCAACGCGCTCGGCACCGGCTTCTTCTACCCCTTCCAGCTGCTGTTCTTCCGGTCGGTCCTGGGCCTGCCGCTGGCGGTCGTCGGCGCCGGCCTGACCGTCGCCACGCTCGCGGCGCTGCCGGCGGTGTTCCAGGTCGGGCGCCTGGTCGACCGGGTGGGGCCGAGGCCGGTGCTGATCGGCGCGGCCCTGCTGCGCGGGGGCGCGTTCGTCGGCTACGTCCGCGCCGACGGCGTCGCCGCGTTCCTGGCCCTCAGCGTGCTGGTCGCGGTCTGCCAGCGCGCCGAGCAGACCGCCACGCCGGTGCTCGCCGCGGCGGTCGCGCCGCCCGGCCAGGTCGGCCAGTGGCTGGCGCTGGCCAAGGTGGTGTTCAACGCCGGCATCGGCGGCGGCGCGCTCCTGGCGAGCCTGGTCCTGGTCGCCACCCCCGGCGGCTTCACCGCGCTCGGCCTGGTCAACGCGGTGAGCTTCGCCGGGGCCGCGCTGCTGTACCTGCCGCTGCGCGGCTGGACCCGCGCCACCGCCCCGCGGCGGGGCCCGGGCGGCGCCGCCCGGCCCTGGCGCAACCCGCTGTTCCTGCACGTCACCGCGGCGAACTTCGTGCTCCTCACGGTGATCGTGTGCGCGGAGGTCGGGCTGCCGGTCTACCTGGTCGACGTCCTGGACGCGCCCTCGTGGACGGTCGGCCTGCTGTTCGCCGTGAACACCGCGCTCATGGTGCTGCTCCAGATCCCCGTCAGCGGCCGGCTGCGCGACCGCCGGCCCCTGCCGGTGGTGGCGCTCGGGGTCGCGCTGCACGGCGGGCTGCCGCTCGCGCTCGGCGTCGCGGCCGGGCTGCCGTTCGGCTCGCAGCTCGCGCTGCTCCTGCTCGGGATGGTCGCCTACACCTTTGGAGAGATCGTGGCCACACAGACCTTGGCGGTGCTGCTGGTGTCCCTGCCGCCGGAACGGGAACGCGGGTCCTACCAGGCCTTCAACCAGGTCCTGGTGGGCCTGTCGCTGGGCCTGGCGCCACTGCTGGTGACGGCGGTCCTGGTGCGCAGCCCGGTCGCGCTGTGGTGGATCCTGCTCGCCACGGTCGCCGTCGCGGCCGCGGACGTCCTCGCCCTCCAGCGGCGGTCCGGCCGCCTGGTCGCGGAGGCGGTCAGGTGACCCCCACCCGGCCCGGCACGGGGTCCGGGGTCCGGCACGCCGCGGGGTTCGACGCCGCCTCGGGGGGCGTGGTCAACCCCTCCGGGCGGGCGGGCGGGACGCTGCGCCTGGTGACCTCGGCGGACGTGGACTCGCTCGACCCGGCGCGGACGTACTACGTGTGGAGCTGGCTGCTCCAGCGCACCTTCCAGCGCACGGTCATGGCCTACGCGCCCGCGCCGGGGCCGGCCGGCCGCGGGCTCGTCCCCGACCTCGCCACGGCCCCCGGCCGGCCCGGCGACGGCGCGCGCACCTGGACCTACGTGCTGCGCCGCGGGGTCCGGTTCGAGGACGGCGCCCCCGTCACCTCCCGCGACGTCAAGTACGCGGTCGAGCGGCTGTTCGCCCAGGACGTGCTGCCCGGCGGGCCGACCTACCTGGTGCAGCTGCTGGACGACCCCGCCGCGCCGTACCCGGGACCGTACCAGGACCCGCATCCCGAGCGGCTCGGCCTGCGCGCGGTGGAGACGCCCGACGACCATCGCATCGTGTTCCACCTGCGGCGGCCGTTCGCCGACTTCGACTACCTCATGGCGCAGCCGACCACCGCCCCGGTGCCGCGCGCGGCCGACACCGGCGCCTCCTACGGCCGGCGGCCGGTCGCCAGCGGGCCCTACCGGATCGGCGCCTACGAGCCCGGCCGGGCGCTGCGGCTGGTCCGCAACCGGTGCTGGGACCGGGCCACCGACCCGCTGCGCCGGGCGCTGCCCGACGAGATCGCGGTCGCCGTCGGGCTGGACGTGCACGAGGTCGACCGGCGCCTGCTCGCCGGCGAGTTCGACGTCAACCTGGAGGGCCGGGGCACGCAGCTGGCGACGCAGCAGCGGATCCTGGACGACCCGGCGCTGCTCGCCAACGCGGACAACCCCTCGACCGGGTTCCTGCACTACATCGCGATCCAGCCGCAGGTGCCGCCGCTCGGCGACGTCCACTGCCGCCGGGCGGTGCAGTACGCGGCGGACAAGCTGGGGCTGCAGCTGGCCAGGGGCGGCCCGGTGCTCGGCGGGGACATCGCGACCAGCTTGCTGCCGCCGTCGCTGCCCGGGCACGAGCCGTTCGACCGCTACCCGTCCGGGCCCGACCGGCGGGGCGACCTCGCGGCGGCCCGCACGGAGCTGGCCGCCGCGGGCCTCCCCGGCGGCTTCCGCACCACGATCGCCACCCAGCGCGGCAAGTTCCGGGGGGTGGCGGACACGCTGGCGCGCTCGCTCGCCCGCGTCGGCATCCTCGCGGACGTCGTCGAGCTGGACGTGGCCAGCTACTACCACGCCGGCATCGGGCGGCCCGCCACGGTCCGGGCGATGGGCCTGGGCCTGGCGGTGACCGACTGGGGAGCGGACTACCCGACCGGGTACGGCTTCCTCGCCCCGCTGGTGGACGGCAGGCACGTCAAGCCCCGGGGCGGCAACCACAACTTCGCCGAGCTGGCCGACCCCGAGATCGACGCGCTCGTCGACCAGGCCCTGGCCAGCACCGACCCGGCCCGCCACGCTCGGCTCTGGAACCGGGTGGACCGCCTGGTCATGGAGCACGCGGTGATCCTGCCGATGGTCCACGACCGGACGCTGCACTACCGCCACCCGCGGGTGACCAACGTGTACGTGCACCCGGCCTTCGGCCTGTACGACCTCCAGGCGCTGGGGGTGGGGCGATGACCAGCCACGCGACCCGCGGCCAGGGGACGCGCCGCGCGCGCGGCGGCCACGACGGCAGGCGCCCGTCCCCGAGCCCGGGCACGGACCGGGTGCCCGGCTGGGACGGCGGGTTCAACGCGGGCCTCAGGACGGTCGTCAACGCCTCCACGCGCACCGGCGGCACCCTGCGCTTCGCACGCACCGACGACCTGGACTCGCTCGACCCGGGCGACACCTACTACGCCTACGTGTGGAACCTGCTGCGGCTGGTCGGCCGGACGCTGCTGACCTACCAGCCGCTGCCGGGCCGCGCCGGGCAGCAGCTCGTCCCCGACCTCGCGACGTCGCTGGGCGCGGCCGGCGACGGCGGGAGGACCTGGACCTACCGCCTGCGGCGGGGGGTGACGTTCGAGGACGGGACCCCGGTCACCGCCCACCACGTCAAGTACGCGATCCGGCGCAGCAGCTTCGCGCCCGAGCGCCTGTCCGGCGGGCCGACGTACTTCCGCCGCTACCTCGACGGCCCCGACGCGATCCGGACGCCGGACGCGCACACCCTGGTCTTCCACCTTCGGGAGCCGTTCGCGATGTTCGACTATCTCGTCACGCTGCCGGGGACCGCGCCGGTGCCGCCGGAGCACGACACGGGCGGCGGCGCCGCCACCGGCCCGCCGGCCACCGGGCCCTACCGGGTCCACCGCTACCGGCGCGGCGAGCGGCTGGAGCTGGCGCGCAACCCGCGCTGGCGCCCGGTCACCGACCCGCTGCGCCGGCAGCTCGCCGACCGGGTCGTGGTGGACCTGGGCGTCGACGGGCACACGGTCGACGAGCGGCTGCTCGCCGGCGAGGTCGACGTCGACCTCGCCGGCGTCGGCGTGCAGCCCGCCACGCTCGCCCGGATCCTGGCCGAGCCCGCCCTGCGCGCCCGGGCCGACAACCCGCTCATCGGCTTCACCTGGATGTACGGGATCAACGCGCGCGTGCCGCCGTTCCAGGACATCCACTGCCGGCGGGCGGTGCAGCACGCCACGGACAAGGCCGGGATGCAGGCGGCCTACGGCGGCCCGGCGGCCGGGGACATCGCGACCACGATCCTGCCGCCCACGATCGACGGCTACCGGCCGTTCGACCGCTACCCCTGCGGGCCCGACGGCCGCGGGGACGCCGAGGCCGCCCGCGCCGAGCTGGCGGCCGCGGGCATGCCGGAGGGGTTCCGCACCCGCATCGCCGCCCGCGAGGACCGCCTCAAGGAGTTCGCGGCCGCCCACGCGCTGCGGGCGTCCCTGGCCACGGTGGGCATCCAGGCCGAGGTGCTCGGGTTCCGCTCGGGCGACTACTTCGACCGCTACGCGGGCGTGCCCGCCTACCTGCACGCCAACGGCATCGGCATCGTCATGTTCGGGTGGGGCGCGGACTTCCCCGACGGGTTCGGCTTCCTCGACCAGATCGTGAACGGCAGGGCCGTCAAGCCGGCCGGGAACCACAACTTCGCCGAGGTCGACCTCCCCGAGGTCAACGCGTTGCTCGACCTCGGCGCTCGGACCGCCGGCCCGGCCCGGCGGGCGGGCATCTGGGGGGAGATCGACCGCCTGGTGATGGAGGACGCCTCGATCTGCCCCTACCTGTACGCCAAGTCGCTGCTGTACCGCGGCCCGCGCGCCACGAACGTCTACGTCAGCGGGGCGTACGGCATGTACGACTACGTGTCGCTCGGCGTGGCGGAGGTGCAACCGGGGACCTGAGCCCGCATCATGCCCGGGACGGGACGAGGCGAGGAGGGACCGGGCGGATGGGTCGGACGCAGGGCCCGCGGGGCTTTCGGGTGTACACGGCCAACGTCGGCCTCAAGGACGGGCACGACGACCTCGCCGTGCTGGTGTCCGAGGTCCCCGCGACCGTGAGCGCGGTCTTCACCCGGTCGCGCTTCGCCGGCCCCAGCGTCGCGCTCAGCCGCGAGGCCGCCCGCGACCACTCGGCCCGCGGCGTGGTCGTGCTCGCCCGCAACGCCAACGTCGCGACCGGGCGGGAGGGCGCCGAGCACGCCGCCGAGGTCCGCCGGCGCGCCGCCGCCACCATCGGGATCGGCGAGGACGAGCTGCTCATCGCCTCGACCGGCGTGATCGGCGAGCGCTACCCGATGGACCGGGTCCGGGAGGGGCTGGAGCGCATGCCCTGGCCGTTCCCGGGCGCCGACTTCGCGGCCGCCGCCCGGGCCATCATGACCACCGACACCCGGCCGAAGCTGGTCACGGCGACCTGCGGGGAGGCCACGATCGTCGGCATCGCCAAGGGCGTGGGGATGATCGAGCCCAACATGGCCACCCTGCTCACCTTCTTCTGCACCGACGCGGCCGCCGGCGGGGCGGAGCTGGACGCCGCCTTCCGCCGCGTGATCGCCCGGACGTTCAACGCGGTCAGCATCGACACCGACACCTCCACCAGCGACACCGCCGCGATCTTCGCCAACGGCCTCGCCGGCGGGGTCGACCCGGACCG
Source organism: Actinomycetes bacterium (assembly GCA_035263405.1). Lineage (GTDB taxonomy): Bacteria > Actinomycetota > CALGFH01 > CALGFH01 > CALGFH01 > DATFRI01. Next base: position 16,776 of record DATFRI010000063.1, read on the forward strand.
GTTCGAGCGCGCGCTCCACGGCGCCGCCCTGCACCTGGTGCGCGAGATCGCCCGCGACGGCGAGGGCGCCGGCAAGCTCCTGACCGTGCGCGTCAGCGGCGCCCGCGACGACGCGCAGGCCAAGCGGGTCGGCAAGACGGTCGTGAACTCGCCGCTGGTCAAGACGATGGTCCACGGCGGCGACCCCAACTGGGGGCGGGTGGCCATGGCCGTCGGCAAGTGCGAGGACGACCTGGACATCAGCCCGCAGCGGGTCCGCATCCACTTCGACGAGACCGAGGCCTACCCCGCCGAGGCGGACGCGGCCGCCCTGGACCGGATCGCTCGCCACCTCGCCGGCGACGACGTGCGGATCCACGTCGACCTCGGTATCGGCGCCGGCGAGTTCACCGTCTACGGCTGCGACCTCACCGCCGGCTACGTCCGCGTGAACGCGAGCTACCGGAGCTGACCGGCACCCTGGACGTCTCCCTGATCACCCTCGGCGACCCGCACCGGCTCACCGGCGGGTACCTGTACCACCGGCGCATGGCCGAGCTGGCCCCCGCCCACGGCGCCAGGGTCGGGTTCGTGTCGCTGCCCGACCGGCCCTTCCCCCTGCCCGCGCTGGCCGGCCCGGCCACGCTGCGGCGGGCCGCCCGGGGCGCGGCGGGGCAGGGCGGGCCGCAGCCGGCCGTGCTGGTCCTGGACAGCATCGCCGCGGCCTGCCTCGGTCCCTGGCTGGCCGCGCGGCGGCCGCAGGTGCCGCTGGTGGGCAGCCTCCACCAGCCGCCGGGCGGCATCGACCACGGGCCGGCCAGGCAGGCCCTGCAGGCGCGGCTGGACCGGCTGGCGTGGCGGCGCGCCCGCCTGCTCCTGGCCGCCAGCCAGGCCCTGGCCGAGCGCCTGGTCGCCGAGGGGTTCCCCGCCGGGCGGGTGCGGGTGCTGCCGCCCGGCCGCGACGTGGCGGCCGCGCCGGCCAGCCCGCCGCCCGACCTGCGCGCCGGCCGCCGGGCCGGCCTGCTGTGCGTGGCGGGCTGGGTCGCGCGCAAGGGCATCCTGCCCCTGCTGGAGGCGACCGCCCGGCTCCCGGGCGACCTGGCCACCCTCCACCTGGCCGGCGACGACCGCGCCGAGACGCGCTACGCGGCCAGGGTGCGGGCGCGGCTGGCCCGGCCCGACCTGGCCGGCCGGGTGGTCGTCCACGGCCCCCTGGCCCGGGAGCGGGTGGCCGCCCTCTACCAGGCGGCCGACGTGTTCGTGCTGCCGAGCTTCCGCGAACCCTACGGGACGGTGTGGGGCGAGGCCATGGCGGCCGGCCTGCCGGTGGTCGGCTGGCGGGCGGGCAACCTGCCGCACCTGGCCGAGCACGGCCGCGAGGGGCTGCTGGTCCCACCCGGCGACGTGGGCGCGCTCGCCGCGGCCCTGACCCGCCTGGCCCGCGACCCGCCGCTGCGGCTGCGGATGGGCGTGGCGGCGCGCGCGCGCGCCGCCACCCGCCCCACCTGGGACCAGACGGCTGCCCGGTTCTTCGCGGCGCTGCGCGAGGCGGCTCACAGCGGCCCGCCGTAGCCGGCGAAGTCGGTGGGCGTCTCCCAGACCCGCACCGTGAGCGCCTCGCCGCCCGCCGCCAGCACCCACGGGGCGAGGTGCCCGTAGGCCCACCTGGCCAGCACCTCGACGGTGACCGCCCCGGCCCAGGCGGGGCGGATCTCCTCCAGGTCCCGGCCGTCGATCGCCGCCGCGGCGTCCCGCAGCGCCGCCCGCAGCAGGTCCAGGTCGCAGACCATGCCGTGCTCGTCCAGCGCCTGCCTGGCGACCACGACCTCGATCCGGTAGTCGTGGGCGTGCAGCTCGCCCTCGGGGCCGGGGACCGGCATCCGGTGCAGCGCCCGCACCTCGACGCTCGAGCCCACCTCGTAGCCGGACCCGCCCTGGTGGTGCCGGTCGCCGGTCATCGCCGCGCGCCTGCAGGGTCGGGCCCTGGCCGGCCGTAGCGCAGGACGGCGTGGAGGAGGTCGGGATCCCCCCGGTCCAGGCTGGCGTAGGCCTCGGCGGCCCGCTCGAAGGGGAACTCACGCGCGGGCAGGGCGTCCAGCGGCAGCTCCCGCAGCAGCCGCCAGGCCAGCGCCGCGCGCCGGCCCCGGTCCCACCTGGCCGTGAGCGCGGCCGGGAGGGTGGAGACCTGGGTGCTGCGGATGCGCAGGCGCCGGCGGTGGAACCCACCGCCGAGGGGCAGCGCCGCGCGCCTGGTGCCGTACCAGGAGCAGACCAGCGCGGTGCCCTCGTGGGCGAGCAGGCCCAGGCTCGCCGCCAGGGCGTCCGGGTTCCCGCTGGCCTCGACCACCAGGTCGGCGCCGCGGCCGCCGGTGGCCTCGGCCACGGCCGCGCCGGCCTCCTCGGGGGCGACCGCGCGGACGCCGAGCGCCGCGGCCGCCGCCCGCCTGGCCGGCCGCGGCTCCGAGCCCACCACCACCGCGCCGGTCCGGCACAGCAGCGCCGCGGTCAGGATGCCGACCGTGCCCATCCCGGCGACCACCGCCGTCTCCCCGAGCCTCGGGGCCGCGTCCAGGCAGGCCTGCAGCGCCGTCTCGACCAGCGGGTAGAGGACCGCCGCCTCGGGCCGCAGGCCGCCGACCGGGACGGCGTCCCCGGCGTCGACGACGAACCGGTCCTGGTGCGGATGGAAGGCGAACACGCGCTGGCCCTCGCGCAGGGACCCGGCCGGGCGGAGCACCCGGCCGACGGCGCTGTAGCCGTAGCGGAACGGGTAGGCGAACGTGCCCGCCAGCACCCCCAGCGTCTCGTCCAGGGGCAGCGCCGGGTCGACCTCGCCCCGGTAGGCCAGCAGCTCGGTGCCGCCGGAGATCCCCGACAGCTCGGTGGCGACCAGCACGCGGCCCGCCGACAGCTCGGGGAGGCCCACCTCGCGCACCTCGACCCGGCGGGGGCCGACGAAGTGGACCGCCCGGGCCTTCCCGCCACGCGCGCCCATGGGCCGCCCGCCTACCCGCGGCCGGGCCCGGTAAACCTTGGTGCCCGGCCGCGGGCGGGACTCCGCCGGGCGCCACGATTGGTTCCCCCCCTGCTGGGCAACAGCACCACCATGACCTTCCCCGAGGAGGCGGCGCGCCGACGGGCCCCCCGGGGCCCCGCCAGGCCCCGGGCCGACGCGGGCGCCAAGCGTCGGGCGGGGACCGGCCCGGCGGGGGACCGGGGCGGCACGCCGGACATCACCCGGCTGCTCGGTGCGGTCCGGCCACGCGCCGACCGCCCCTACGTCGTGCTCAAGTACGCCCAGACCCTCGACGGCCGGATCGCGGCCGCGGGCGGGGACTCCAAGTGGATCAGCGGCAGCCTCGAGCGGCGCGTCTCCCACGCCCTGCGGGCGGCCTGCGACGCGGTGCTGGTCGGCAGGGGCACGGTGCTGCGCGACGACCCGCTGCTCACCGTGCGGATGGTCGCGGGCGCCTCGCCGGTCCGGGTGATCCTGGACAGCCGGCTGCGCGTCCCGCCCGGCGCGGGAGTGTTCGGCGCCGGCGCCGCCACGCTCGTGCTCGCCTCGGCGCGCTCGGACCCGGGCCGCCGCGCCGCCCTGCGGGAGCGGGGCGTGCGGGTGGAGCTGGTCCGCGACGGCCCCGGCGGGCTCGACCTCGGCGACGGCCTGGCCCGGCTGCTGTCGACGGGGATCCGCTCGGTGCTGGTCGAAGGCGGCGCGCGGGTCATCACCTCGCTGCTGCGGGCGCGGCTGGTGGACCGGGTGGTGGTGAGCGTCGCCCCGATCCTGCTGGGCCGGGGGGTCGAGGCGGTGGGGGACCTCGGGACGCGGCGGGTGGCGGACGGGCTGCGGCTGGCCGACCGGACCGTGCAGCACGCCGGCGCCGACATCCTGCTCGGCGGCGACGTCGTCGACGGCCAGGGCGGCCCCGGGCCGGCCCGGCCGGGCTGAGGCGGCCCAGCCGGGGGCGCCGACCGGCGCGGTGGTCAGGGACGCGGTCAACCGTGTGCTCGTGACTGTTTGCCTGGCGTCCGATCGGGCAGCCAGGAGGACATGCGTGCGCGCTGGTACGAGAAGGCGATCATCTACTGCCTTGACGTCGACGCCGGCGAGCAGGACGAGACCTGGACCCACGACGAGACCGCCAGCGACCAGCGGCAGGACGTGTTCGCCCAGTTCGGGCCCGACCAGCGCATGCGCCTGCACGACCGCGGCATCCGGCGGCGCCTGGCGCCGATGCTCGGAGGCGACCGGTGGATCCGGCTCTGCCGCCCCATCTCTGACCCACCCGCGAAGGGACGCGATAGGGGTAGGACACCTTGCCCCGCTTCGGGGAACATCACCGTGTCCACGGAAGCGGGGCGAGGTCAGACCCCGACCAACGAGCAGGAGAGCCGCGATCATGAAGCTCACGACCACCACGTTTGTCTCCGTCGACGGCGTGATGCAGGGACTCGGCGGGCCGGACGAGGACCGCCGCGGCGGATTCGAGCGCGGCGGATGGGTCACGCCGCTGTTCGACCACGAGGCCGCGACGTTCCTCAACCAGGTCTACCAGCGCGCCGACGCGTTCCTGTTCGGCCGACGGACCTACGAGATCTTCGCCGGCTCCTGGGGAGCGATGGCAGATCCGGGCAGCAACCCCATCGCAGCGGCCTTGAACACGCGGCCGAAGTACGTCGCATCGACCAGGCTCACCGACCCGCAGTGGTCGGACACCACCGTCCTCTCCGGTGACGTCGCGGCCGCCGTCTCCCAGCTGAAGGCCGAGCCGGCGGGTGAGCTGCAGGTGCACGGCAGCGGCAGCCTGATCCGCTGGCTGTTCGACAACCAGCTCGTCGACGAGATCACCCTGTTGGTCTGCCCCGTGGTCGTCGGTCAGGGCACGCGGCTGTTCCCCGACACCGGCCCGGACGTCGCGCTCGACCTGGTGGAATCGCGGTCCACCCCGAAGGGGGTGACGATCCAGGTCTACCGGCCTACCGGCCGCCCGCAGTACGAAACGGCCACGCCCGACTGAACACGTGACGGACGACCGCGTTCTTCCACCGCAGGTCGGAGGTCGACTGCAGGCTCACGTGCCGGGTCCCGGGGTGAGGGCGGCCAGACACGCCGTGGCGGACCTATCCGGGCGCTCGCGCCCGGCTCGCCCAGCGGCGCACCGCCGCCTCCACCTCGCCGTCGGCGACGCGGTGCCGCCACCCCCAGACGCCGCCCGCGGCCTCGAGCTTGACCGCCAGCCGGTGGATGCGCGCCCGCTCCTGGTCCGGGGTGAGCCTGCCGGAGGCGATCAGCGTGGCGTACCGGACGGTGTCGACCACCGCGGACTTGACCCGCTCGTGCGCGAGGTAGATGCCGACGTCGGGCTCCCAGCCCGCCGAGCAGGCCGCCGGCGCCACCCGCTGCCAGGCGCCGGTCACGGCGGCCTGCTCGGCGGGCTGGTACTCCATCTTGTGCACGTGCACGGCGAGGTCGTAGACGGGGTCCGCCCACAGGGCCAGCTCCCAGTCCAGGAACACCACGTGGGTCCGGTCCAGGAGCATGTTCTTGCGGTGGACGTCGCAGTGCGCCAGCCGGAACGGCCGGGGGTGCAGGTCCTCCCAGCGCGCGGTCACCTCGGCAAGGGGCGCGTCCGGGATGCCGAGCTGGGCGAACAGGCCGGCGTAGCGGCCGAGGAAGGTCGCGTGGACGTGCTCGGTGACGTCGGACAGCCGCCGCGCGAACGCGGCGGTGTCGCCGTCCTCCGGCCAGCCCGGGGGGGACGGCGGCAGCGCGTCCCGCGGCACCGCGAGCAGCTCGGCGAACAGCGCGACGACGTCGCGGACGACCACCTCGGGCACGCCGACGCCACGCGGCGCGACCGCGTCGACCTGCTCGCCCGGGACGAACTCGTAGATCTGGAACGCCGGGGCCTCGGAGACGTGCAGCAGGCGGGGCAGCCGCCGGCGCCCGACGTGGCCGGCGATCCCCTGGAGGACCAGGTGCTCGGGCCAGACCCGCAGGTCCATGGCGTCGGCGCCGGGGATGGGGATCCGGACGACGACCGGGCCGGAAGGGGTGTCCAGGCGCACGTTGCGGTTGTAGAAGCCGGCCCACGACGCGCCGCTCGCGCGGGCCGCCTCGTACAGGGCGAGCGGGTCCGCCACCGAGGTCACCGCAGCTGCCTTCCCACCAGGACGGCGACCCACCCGGCCATCCGGTCCTGGAGCGCCTGCGGGCCCTGGGACGGGTCGATCGGCTGGATCCCCGCCCGGGCGCGCGCCGCCGCCGCGGTGACCTCGGGATCGGCGACGTCGACCAGGTCCAGCAGGGTGGCGGCGGCGAGGACCAGGGTGGGGTACACCTCGGCGGCCTCCAGCTCCCGCACCCCCTGCCGCGCGCACCCGGCGGCGCCCGCCAGGTCGCCGCCACGGGCCAGCCGCGCCGCGCGGACCAGCTCGGCCCGGGCACGGCCGGAGCGGTAGCCGGCCCGCTCCAGCGCGTCGCAGGCCAGGTCGAGGGCCGCGTCCGCCCTCGCCAGCTCGTCCAGCCGGACGTGCGCCAGGGCCACCGCGGTGTAGATCTTGCCGATCTCGGGCAACGCGCCCAGCTCTCGCTGCAGCTCGGCCGCCTGCTGCGCGTGGGCGACGGCGCCGGCCGGGTCGGTCCAGGCGAGCAGCTCGGTCCGGTTGGTCGCGACGTTGGCCAGGCCGATCACCGTCCCGGCCGCCCGGTAGTGGCCGGCCGCCGTGTCCAGGTGCCCGGCGGCCCGGTCGTGGTCGAAGGCGAACCGGTAGGTCAGGTGCAGCAGCCGGGAGAGATCGCCGAGCAGCTCCTGCCGGTCGTCCGGGCAGCCCCGCCGGACCTCGTTGGCCAGCTCCACGGCGGCGCGGAACCGTCCCTGGGCCATGTGCAGGTCCGCCGCCCACAGCCCGGCGATCAGCCGCTCGGCGGTCTGCCGGCCGCGCCAGACGGCGTCGTAGATCCTCAGCGCCTCGGTGGTGCGCCCGAGGATCCGGCGCGCGTTGCCGCCGGCGACGGCCAGGCGGGCCCCGACGGGCGTCGACGCCGGCGCGCCGGCGTCCGGTGTCAGCTCCGCGGCGCGGCTGGTGTCGCCGACCAGCAGGGTGCGCTCGACCTCGATGCAGCGGGCGGCCAGCGCCAGGTCCGCGGGCGGCGCCGGCTGCTCGGCGAGGAGGACCTGCACGTCGCGCAGGACCCCGGTGACGCCCTGCGTCCCGCCGGCGGCCGCGATCCGGTCGACGGAGCGCAGCAGCTCCTCGCCGGAGACCTCCCCGGCGAGCAGCCCGTGGTGGACGGCCTCCCGCAGCGCCTCGACCACCTGCCCGCCGGCGTCCTGCGCGTCCTGGCCGGCGGCGGCCCGGGCCTCCCACGACGACCGCAGCAGCCGGTGGACCTCGCCGGCCACCTCCGCCGACAGCCGTCCGGACAGGACCGCCGTCATGAGCTGGTGGAGCTGCACCCGCCCGCCCCCCGCCGGGTACACGAACGAGTAGGCGGTCAGGGACTCCCACGCCAGCCGGTGATCCGGCAGCCCGAACCGGCGCGTGACCGCCTGGAAGATCCCGAAGTCGAACATGCGCGCCGCGCTCAGCAGCTCCAGGCTGCGGACCTCGCCGGCGTCCACGTGCTGCAGGAAACGCTCGCGCAGCTGCTCCGGCGACACCGCCGGCCCCTCCTCGCCCCCGTCCCGGTCCCGGGTGTCCACGGCCAGGTGCAGGTAGAAGGGGACGCCGGCGCTCGCCTCCGCGATCCGCCGCCGCTCCCGGCCGTCGGCGACGCCGCAGACCTCCAGCAGCTCCAGGCGCGCGTCCATCGGCAGGTCGTCGAGGGCGACCCCGGTCACGATCCGCGACCAGTCCGCGGCGTACGCCTCCCAGCGCAGCGGCTCCCTGCTCGCCACGACCGTCAGGCCCCGGTCCAGCTGCGCCAGCAGGTCCCGCAGCCACACGTCGGGCGCCGCGGCCCGCCCGGCGCGCAGGTGCCCGGCCACCAGCGCCTCGTAGCCGTCCACGAACAGCACGTACGGGCGGGCCGCGGCGGTCGCGTCCCGCAGGTCCTCGGCGAACAGGTAGGTCACCGCGTCGATCAGCTCCGCGTTGGGCAGCTCGTCCAGCTCCGCCAGCGTCGGGTCCTGACGCAGCGAGCGCCAGCGCCGCACCCGCGCCGACGACCGCTCCAGCAGCTTGACCAGGCCGACCACCGTGCCGAAGACCGGGATCCCGGCGACGCCGTCGGCGATGTCGGCGAGCAGCTCGCTCTCCTGGATGAGGGGCAGCTCCCGCGGCGTCAGCCGCAGGTGCGGGTGCAGCCGCTGCCACAGCGCCGCGTACGACAGGTCGAACCGATCGAACCGGACCCCCTGCGCGCCCAGGCGGATGCGCAGCGTCGCCAGGGCGGCGTCCTGGTCGCGCAGCGCCGGGAGCTGGAGGTCCAGCAGCGCCCACCGGCCCCGGCCCTCGGCGCGTCCCTGCAGCTCGCGCAGCAGCCGCGACTTGCCGATCCCGCCGACGCCGGTGACGTTGAGCACCCGCGGGCCGGCGCCCGCGCCCGCCAGCGACTGGTCGAACGCGGCGATGGCGCCGAGCCGGTCGACGAACGGGCGGCTCAGCGCCGCCCGGCGAAACCGCGGCCCCAGTGGCATGCGGCCCCCCTGCACCCTCGAGCTGGCGACGACCGGCGCCGGCCAGGTCCCTCACGACGACGGGTGCGGACGCGGCCTGGCGCGTGGAGGCGGCGGCCGCTCACGGGCGGTACACGGTGAGCAGGTCCGTCCGCTCCATGATGACAGACGGCGCGGTCCCCTCCGCCGCCGCCGCCCGCTCCAGCGAGGCCATCCCGGCGGCGACCTCCTCCTCGGTCAGCGCCTCGAACCACGAGTAGGCCCGGCAGCGCAGCCGCTCCAGCAGCGACGCCAGGCCGGAGCCGACCGGCTGCTCCACCCGCTCCAGCGCGCGGTGGCGGAACCCGGCGGCCTCCAGCTCGGCCAGGGCCTGGTCCAGCGTCGGGAAGGCGGCCTCGTCGATCTGCCTGGCACGCGGGAACCAGGTGTACCAGGCCTGGTCGGGCAGGCGGCCCCTGAAGCCGCTGCGGACGAACACCGTGCCGCCCGGCCGGACCGTCCTGGCCAGCTCGCGCGCTGCCGCGGCCCGGTCCGCGAAGTGGTGCAGCACCAGCGACAGCAGAGCGAGGTCGCAGCTCGCCGGCCGCAGCGGGATCCGCTCGGCGACACCCCGGACGTAGCGGACCGCCGGGTGCGCGTTCGCGGTCCGTGCGACCTCGAGCATCCGCGCCGACGGTTCCACCCCCCAGACCGGTCCCCCGAAGGCGCCCGCGAGCGACGGGGCGAAACGGCCGGTCCCGCAGCCGAGGTCCAGCACGGTGAGCGGGCGGTCGGCCGGAGCGTGCGCGGAGAAGACCGCCATCCAGTGCGCCAGCGTCGCCGGCGGCAGGCGCCGGCCCTGTTCGTATCCGGTGTGCAGTCGCCGGTCGTAGTCCACGGGCCCGCCCAAGGGCTGCTCCTCCCGCTCCGGCGCCGCGCCAGTCTAGCGGCGTCCCCGCACGCCCCGACACCCCCCGCCAGGCGCCTTGACGAGCGCCGCCGGGCGGCCGCATGCTCGTCGCCAGCCCGTGGAGGCCGCCGATGCCGCAGCTCACGAGCAGGCTCTACGTCGTCTCGTTCGACCACCGCGCCTCGTTCCGCCGCGACCTGTTCGGCCTCGTCGGTGCGGTCTCCACCGCCGACATGGCGCGCGTCAGGTCGGCCAAGCGGGTGATCTTCGACGGCTTCCTCTGGGCGCGCGCCAGCGGCGCCGTCGAGCCGTCGCGGACCGGCGTGCTCGTGGACACCCAGACCGGCGGGCACATCGCCGCCTCGGCCAAGCGCCGAGGCATTCTGCTGGCGATTCCGGTGGAGCGTGGCGGCGGGCAGGCGGTGTTCGAATTCGACCACGGCGCGGAATTCGGCGCGCACATCGAGCGGCACGACCCCGACTACGCCAAGGTGCTCGTGAAGTACAACCCCGAGGGCGACCAGGACGCCAACACCCTGCAGCGCCGCCGCCTGCGCCGGCTCTCGGGCTGGCTGCGGGAGCGCGGGCGCAGGCTGCTCTTCGAGCTGCTGGTCCCGCCCGAGCCGGACCAGCTCCGGGCCCTCGGCGGCGACGCCGGGCGCTTCGACCGGGACCTGCGCCCGGGCCTGGTCGCCGCGGCCGTCGCCGAGCTGCAGGCGTCCGGCGTGGAGCCGGACATCTGGAAGCTCGAGGGGCTCGAGCGCCGGGCCGACTGCGCCCTGGTCGCCGCCCAGTGCCGGTCGGGCGGCCGCGGCCACGTCGCCTGCGTCGTGCTCGGCCGGGGAGCCGCCACCGCCAGGGTCCGACACTGGCTGTGCCAGGCGGCGGCGGTGGACGGCTTCGCCGGCTTCGCCGTCGGCCGCACGATCTGGTCCGAGCCGTTGCGCGCCTGGCTCGGCGGCGACCTCGACCGGCCGGCGGCGGCCGCCGCCATCGGCCGGCGCTACCTGGATCTCGTCCGCACCTTCGACGCGGCCCGCCGGGAGCGCGCGCCGTCCTGAGCGCCGGCCCTGCGGGTCGCGCGCCAGCCGGCCGCGGCGGGCTGAAGCTCCGGCTGGGTGACGGGCTCCTGCACGCCGCCCGGTCTCAGCCGCTGCCGGGGGTGAACCTGGTCAGCTCGACGCGGCCGTGCTCGCCGGCGGTGCTGACGATCAGGACGTTGCCGACGCCGGGGGCGTAGGACTTCTCCTCGATGTTCTTCGGCTCCAGCGGCGTCCACTCCCTGGTGACCACGAGCCGGTCGTAGCTGCCGGCCCGGACGTGACCGGTGGCGCCGACGCGGAGGACCTGGGCCATGTCCTCGGCCTCGCCGCGGTAGAACTCCTGACGGTACGCCCGTCCCGCGACCGGCGTGGCGGGCATGACGATGCCGGGCAGCGCGCCGTCGACGCCGGCCACCCAGGAGCCCTTGGTGCTGGTGACCTTGCCGTGGTCGACCTCCCTGGTGTCCTCGCCGAGGTACCAGACGTTGCCGTCCCGGTCCTGGGCGAACCAGTCGGTGGTGACCTCCGCCGGCGTGCCGTCGGCGCCGAACACCTCGTCCCGCACGCTCACCGCCGGGATCCCCATGATCTGCCTGCGCTCCGGCCGGACGGTCACCTCGACGCGCTGGCGCTCGCCGTCCACGGTGCCCTCGTAGACCCAGGAGGAGCCGGGCTCGAGCGGCAGGTAGGGGTTGTCGACGCCGTCGACGAAGTGGGCCGGGTCGATCACCGGCGCGTACCTCCCGCCGTCGCCGGGATCGATCACCGCGCCGTTCGTGGCGCCCGCCGGCCGGGCGGCCGTCGGGGCGGGGCTGGGCGCGGCGCCGGAGGCCGCCGGGGACCCGGCGGTGCTGCAGGAGGCCGCCAGCAGTCCGAGGACCACGGCGGCGGCGAGGGCGCGGGGGCTTGGTCGTCTGGACACGATCTCCGCCTTTCGTGGAGCTGCGGCCGCCGCCCGCGCTGCGGTGGCGCGGCGGCCCGGGTGGCGGAATCGTGGCGGGCGGGACCTGAACGGCAGCTGACGGCCGCCGCCGGCGGGCGGGGTCCCGTTCAGCGGCGGTTCAGCCGCGGCGGTGCACACTTCGCGCCCGCGGGGCCGCGCTCGACCCGGGGTGGGGCCGCTGCGAGACTTGGGCGTGGGAGAACGCCGTGAAGCTGCTCCTGGTCGAGGACGACAAGAAGATCGCCACCACGGTCAAGCGGGGCCTGGAGGCCGAGGGGTTCACCGTCGAGGTCGCCTTCGACGGCGACGACGGGTCTACATCCGCCGCCTGCGCCGCAAGGTCGACGAGCCGTACGGCCGCCGCTCGATCCAGACCGCCCGGGGCGCCGGCTACCGCCTCGCCGACGACGGGGGCTGACGCCGGCCTCGACCGGCCCGGCTCAGCCGACGCCGGCGAGGGTGGGGTCGCCGGGATCGGCCGGCAGGCTGTCGTCCGACACCCGCGGTCCGCCCCCCTCGCCGGACGGCTGGTCGGGGCCGAGGTCGGCGGTCATGCCCTGCTCGGCCACGGGTGCCGTGACACCGCCCGGGGTGGGCGGCGGGCTCGCGCCCACGGTCGGGCCGGCGCCCGCCGCACCCTGGGTTGCCTCGTCCTGCGTCGCCGCGGCGGCGGTTCCGGGCTCGGGCTCGTCGACACCGGCCTGCTGGACGGCCGACTCGTCGGGTGGCGCGCCGGGCACGTCCCGCTCGCCCTTCCGCGGTGACGTGAAGCCTTCGTCCTCCTCGACCGCGCGCCGGACCCCCTCGGCGCGCTTCACGGCCAGATCCGCGGCTTCCTGCAGCGCCTTGCCGTCCTCCCCGAGACTGTCGGCCATCCGGTGCGCCAGCTTGGCGAGGGCGAGGAGCTTGGCGACGGCCCCCGCCATCCCGTCCCGTGCCCTCGGGGGCTTCTGGAACGCCGACTCCTTGGCATCGTCCGCTTTGGCGACCAGGTCGTCGGTGAGCTTGTCGGCCTGGACCTCGGCCCTGGTGGCCTGGGCGGGGTCCCGCGCGAGCGCCCGCATCGTGTTCGTGATCAGCGTCGACAGCTCCAGGGCCTCCTGGACGACGGGCTCGACGACCTCGGCGACCTCGGGTCTGGGGTCCGGAAGCGCTTTCGGGAGCACCTTCGGGGGCGCGGCGCCGTTGGCCACGGCCGCCGCGCCCTTGGCGATGGCGGCCTGCTGCTCCGCGGCTCTGGCCTCGGCGTGCAGCTTCTCGGAGCCCTGGGTCTGGTCGCGGGCGACCTCCTGCGCGAGCTTGCCGAGCGCACCGGAGGCGGCGGCGGCGCCCCGCATCTTGCTCAGCACCGACGCGGGCACCGCAGGGTTGCCACGCGCGTCGTTCGCGTACCTGTCGGCGAGCAGCGCGTCGTCCTGGGCCTCCTGAGCCAGGTCGAGGGCCTCCTGGCCCTTCCATCGAGCGATCCACCGCCCGAGGCGGGTCGCGTCGAACCGGATGTCGCTCATGAGCTCAGAGACCTTGGTGGCGTCGAGCCGCCCGGGCCTGGGCTGCGCGGGGCTCGTGGCCCCGGACCCCTGCCGGCCGCCTCCACCGTTCCCCCTGGCCGACAGCTGGCCCGCGGCCGCCTCCTCCGGCCGCCACCCGAGTGCCAGGCCGGCGCTGGCCGCCAGCGCGGCGGCTCCCGGCCCGGGGACGCTCGGCACGTCCGGACCACTCGGCAGCTGGAGCGCGGGCCCCGGCTCCGCGAGCACCCCGGCCGTCGCGACCAGGGACCGCACGAGGTCCACGTCGGGCCGTACCCGGGTGCCGGGCACGGGCGCCCCGGTGGGCCCGTCGGGCCACCAGGCACCGGCCCCCCCGATCCGGCACCCCTGTCCGGTCGTGGGCGGCCGCGACGCCCTAGTCGACCAGCGCCACGACCACCAGCGCGACACCGAGCAGCACCACCGCGGCCAGCAGCCGCAGCAGCGACCCGGAACCGACCCGGCCCGGGACGCCGGGGGCTGGCCGGCGGTGGGGACCTGAACGAACAGCCCGCACCGGTTGTTCCTCTCGCCGAGCACGTTCTCGCCGGTCGCCGCGCCGCAGGGGCCGCAACCGGAGGCCTCGGGCACGTAAGGCCGATGGTCGCCGGGCAGGGACACGCCGGCGACTCCGTTCGGCCACGGCTCGGCCACGACTCGGCGGAGGAACGTCGAGCGCCCACGGCCACCGCGCTGGCCGCCCGGTGGGACGCCAGGCTCCCACCTGCACGAGTTTGGGTTGCTCGGGCGCCGTGTTACCCTCGCCTGGCCCCCAGACCAGTCAACCGTAACGAGACGCGAACGCGGTGTATTTGGTGTGCTCGCCCACCGGGTGACGCGACCGCGCCACCGGCCGTCGCTGCGAGTTGACCAGAGCAAGGGGGCGCGACATGCGACCGGCGACCGACCCGCAGGACCCTGGCCCAGAGCCCGGCCGCACCGGGCCGTCGAGCGAGCAGTGGACCGAGCACCCCGCGCCCTTCGAGCCACGGGCGGCGAGCGACCCGTGGGCCCCGAGCCTGGCCGCGACCGTGATCGAGTGGCCCGGCCGGCGCTCCCTGGAGATGTCCAGCGCGCCGGACACGGGGCGCCGCCTGGGAGCGACCGTGGTCGAGTGGCGCCGCCGCGGCCCGAGCCGCTGACGCCGGGCTCGGGACCCGGCGGGACGCGTCGCCGGCCCGCCGGCCTGCGCAGCGCGTACGCGGGCCCGGCTCGCGGGCACCGGCTGCGCGGCCTCGGTGTCGCCGCGGCCGCCGCCTACTGGCGGGCGAGGGCGATCCGGATCTCGGCCTCGTGGTCGACGACGTGCTCGCCGGAGACGTCGTAGACCACGCGGTGGAGGGTCCCGGTGAACGGGAACGGCGGCCGGTACTCGTCGGTGACGGGCGCGCCGGCGTCCAGCCCGACCGACACGCCGGAGGCCAGGCCCAGCGACAGCGGGATGGTCACCGGCAGCTCGCCCTGGCCGACGGGCTCGCCGTCGACGAACAGCTTGGCGATCCCCGGGGCGCCCCTGCCCTCGAGCGGCTCGGGCTTGCCGGTGGGCTCGAACTCGAAGCTGAGCACGTGGCGGCCGGGCGGGACCTCGCTGTCGGAGACGACCTGGAAGCGCCGCTGGGCCACGTAGTTGTAGGTGTAGCGCAGCCGGTTGCCCTGCACGAACAGGGTGAAGCCGCCGTCCACGCCACCCTGGGAGACCAGGACGCCCTCGGCGCCGCCCTCGGGGATGTCGACGCCGGCGTGGATGCTGTGCGGCCGGTTGAGCACGCGCGGGGCGGCGTTGGACGCGACCTCCTGGGTCCCCGGGTAGTAGGTGTACCGGGTCCGGTCGACGGCGATCACCGGGCGCGGCTCGGCGAAGCGCTGCTGGCCGCGGCCGTCGACCGGCAGGACGTCGTAGCGGCCGGCCTCCACGTACCACTGGGCGATCATCTCGATCAGGCGTGGCCGCTGCCCGGCGGCGAGGTCGTGGTTCTCGGCGAAGTCCTCGGCCACGTGATACAGCTCCCAGCCGCCGGCGTCCAGCTCGGTGAGGGTCTCGGCCGGGATCGGCGTCCCGAACGGCCTGCCCTCGGCGAACGACGTCCCGGGCCAGGGGCAGACGGCCCGCCAGCCGTCGTGGTACAGCGACCGGTGGCCGATCATCTCGAAGTACTGGGTCACGCGCCTGGACGCGGCGCCGGCGTCGTCGAAGGTGTGGGCGAAGCTGACCCCCTCGATCGGCGCCTGGTCGACGCCGCGGATCTGCGCGGGCGGCTCGACGCCGAGGGCGTCCAGGACGGTGGGGGCCAGGTCGATCGCGTGGGCGTACTGGGTGCGGACCTCGCCCCTGGCCTTGATCCCGGCCGGCCAGTGGACGATGAACGGGTCGCTGATGCCGCCCCGGTAGGTCTCCCGCTTCCAGCGGCGGAAGGGGGTGTTGCCGGCCCAGGTCCAGCCCCACGGGTAGTGGTTGAAGTACTTCGGGCCGCCGAGGTCGTCGATGGCGGCCAGGTTCTGCTCCAGCGACTCGGGCACGAAGTTGAAGAACTGGTTCTCGTTGATCGAGCCGCTGGGACCGCCCTCGGCGCTGGCGCCGTTGTCGGACAGGACCATGATCAGCGTGTTGTCGAACTCGCCGATCTCGCGCAGGAACTCGAGCAGCCGGCCGACGTGGTGGTCGGTGTGCTCCAGGTAGCCGGCGAACACCTCCATCATGCGGGCGTAGACGCGGCGCTCCTCGGCCGAGCAGTCGGCCCACGGGGTGACGTCGGGGTCGTGGCGCGACAGCTCGGCGTCGGGCGGGACGACCCCCAGCAGCTTCTGGCGGGCGAACACCCGCTCGCGGTAGGCCTCCCAGCCGTCGTCGAAGGCCCCCCGGTAGCGGTCGGCCCACTCCTTGGGGACGTGGTGGGGGGCGTGCATCGCCCCGGTGGCGAAGTAGAGGAAGAACGGCTTGTTGGGCGCGACCTGCTTGGCGTCGGCGACGAACGCCTTGGCCCTGTCGACGAGGTCCTCGGTGAGGTGGTAGCCCTGCTCGGGGGTGCGCTCGGGCTCGACCCGGTGGTTGTCCGAGGTCAGCTCCGGATAGTACTGGTGGGTGTCGCCGCCCAGGAAGCCGTAGTAGCGGTCGAACCCGCGGCCGAGCGGCCAGCGGTCGTACGGACCGGCGGCCGAGATCTGGTCGGCGGGGGTGAGGTGCCACTTGCCGACCGCGTAGGTGTTGTAGCCCTCGCCGTGGAGGATCTCGGACAGGAAGCCGTTCTCGAACGGGATGTAGCCGTCGTAGCCGGGGAACCCGGTGGAGACCTCGGTGATCGCGGCCATGTGGTTGGAGTGGTGGTTGCGTCCGGTCAGGACGCACGAGCGGGTCGGCGAGCACAGCGCGGTGGTGTGCATGTTGCTGTAGCGCAGGCCGCCCTCGGCGAGGCCGTCGAGGTTGGGGGTGCGGATCGGGCTGCCGTAGCAGCCGAGCTGCCCGAACCCGGTGTCGTCCAGGATGACGAACAGGACGTTGGGCATCCCCTCACGGGCCCGCAGCGGCTGCGGCCAGGCCGGGCTGGAGCGGTCGAAGGTCCGGCCGATCACACCCGGGAACGTGGTCCCCGGCCGATACTCGCTCAGGGTCATCTCCGACAGCCTCCTGACGCCGCGCGCCGTCACGCGAATCCTTGCCGGGTGACTCTGCCGCACCCCGGGTGAGGCGACCTCACCCCGGGCGGGTGATTCGGCTCGAGGTCGTCAGGGGCGTCCCGGTGTGCCCTGCGGCGGCCGGAAGACCGCGGCGTTGTTGATGACGAGGTTGCCGGGCCGGCCGATGCACCGGTAGACGCGCACGCCCTGGTCGAACTCGTGCTGGGTCGGTGGCAGGATCGCCGACCTCCATCCCTTGGAGGAGATCACGACGCGTGCCGCGTCGACGCGGGAGTCCATCATGACCTGCTGCGAGCAGACGCTGCGCACCTGGGGATGCCGGGCCACCGCCGCGCGGGTGGTGACGCCCGGCGGGATGGGCGCGATCGCGTACGTCTCCCAGGCGTGCTCCTGATCCGGGAGCTGCGCGTCGAAGCAGGCGACGTGCGCGACCGGCAGCAGCCGCACCTTGAACACCCTGTCCGACCAGCACTCGGCCAACGCGGTGCAGCGCGCCTGCGGCCCCTGGAGGTTCGCGGCCGCGCACCGGTCGATGCTGGTCGCGACGCCGAAGTCGACCGCGGCGGGCGGCCCGCCGCGGTCGCGGCCGCCCACCGCCGGGCTGCGCCTGACGATGAACAGGCCGGAGCCCGCCACGGCCGCCAGCGTCAGCGCGGCGCAGACGGCGACGAGGACGCGCCGCCGCCGGCGCCTGGTCTCCCTGACGCGGCTCCCGGCGAACGCCGGCCCGCGGCCCGCCGCCGCCCGGGGCGCCGGCACGCGGCCCGCCGGCACCCGACCGGTGGGCACCCGCTGCGACTCCCGGGGCGCCGGCCAGTCGGGCGGCGCGTCCTCGCGCACCGCCGGGCCGTCGGGGATCACCAGGGCGTCCAGCTCCCCGCGCAGCTCGGCGGCGGTCGGACGGTCACCAGGGTCGTAGGCCAACGCGCGCCGGAGCACGCCGCTCAGCTGCGCCGGGACGCCCGCGACGTCGGGGATCGGCTCGCGCTGCAGCGCGATGATCGTGGGGATGTCCGGCTGCCCGGCGGTCGGGAACCGGGGCGGCCGGCCGGTCAGCAGCGCGTACAGGGTCGCTCCGAGCGCGTACACGTCCCCGGCGGGCTGCGGGTCGTCCAGGCGGAACGCCTCCGGCGGCGCGTACGCCGGCGTCAGCGAGTCCCTGGTCGCCGACATCCCGCCCCCGGTGCGGGGGATCGTCGCCAGCCCGAAGTCCGCCAGCGCCACCATCCCGTAGCGGTTGATCAGGATGTTCAGCGGCTTGACGTCGCGGTGCAGCACCCCGAGCGCGTGCGCCGCGGCGAGCGCGTCGGCGATCCGGACCCCGATCGCCCGCACCTCGGCCGCGGGCAGGGGCCCGGCGGCCTGGACCCGGTCCCACAGCGACCCGCCGGGGCACAGCTCGAGCACCAGGTAGGGCCGTCCGTCGTGGAGCACCCCCGCGTCGTACACGTCGACCACGCTCGGGTGCCCCGACAGCCGTCCCGCCGCCGTCACCTCGCGCATGAACCGCCGCTGGTCGCGGTCGCTGGCGAGCACCCGCTGGTCGATCTTGAGCGCGACCTCCCGGCCGACGGAGAGCTGGCGGGCCAGGTACACCACGCCGTACCCGCCCTGGCCGATGACCTCCTGCACCTGGTAGCCGGGCACGGTCGGCGGTGTCAACCAAGGCAGCGCAGCGGGGTCACCCGCGCTCCGGGGTGGTTCCATGCAGGTCTCACAAGGCGCTGGGGGGATGCGCGGACCGGGGCAAGAACATAGGGTGCGCCCCCAGGCAAGTCAAACGACCCGGAGCCGCCCTCCCCACCCTGCGCGACCTGGAGGGACGCGGGATCGGGAGGGGCTCGTGGACGCCCTCGGCGGTGCCGCCTAGGCTGGTCGCATGCGCCACACCCGGCTGTACCGCGACGGCGTGCTGGAGGCCAAGGACTTCCCCGCCGACCGGATCTCCGACCACCTCCAGGATCCGGACACGGTGGTGTGGCTGGACCTGTGCGAGCCGGACCGCGGCGACCTCGGCCTCATCTCCGAGGAGTTCGGGCTGCACCCGCTGGCCGTCGAGGGCGCCGCCCAGCAGCACGAGCGGCCCAAGCTGGACCGCTACCAGGACCACGCCTACCTGACCGCCTACGGCGTCGACCTCGACGGCGCCAGCGGCCGGCTCAAGACCAGCGAGCTGGCCGCGTTCATCACCCCCCGCGCGCTGATCACCGTCCGCAAGGACCCGGGCTTCGACATCGACGGCGTCCTGGCCCGCTGGGACGGCTCGGCCGACCTGGCCGTCCACGGCGTCGGCTTCCTGCTGTGGGGGCTGCTCGACGTCGTGGTCGACGCGCACTTCGGCGCCGTGCAGCAGCTCGACGAGGCCATGGAGGGCCTGGAGGACCTGCTGTTCGACGAGCGGCCGCACGGCGCCGAGGTGCAGCGGCGCTCGTTCCAGCTGCGCAAGTCGCTGGTCGTGCTGCGCAGGGTCGTGCTGCCGATGCGCGAGGTCGTCAACACCCTGCTGCGCCGCGACCTCGGGCTGATCGACCAGGCCATGGTCCCCTACTTCCAGGACGTCTACGACCACGTGCTGCGCGCCACCGAGTGGACCGAGGCGCTGCGCGACCTGGTCTCCACCGTCGTGGAGACCTACCTCACCATCCAGGGCAACCGCCTCAACTCGATCATGAAGAAGGTGACCAGCTGGGCGGCCATCATCGCGGTGCCGACGGCGGTGACCGGCTTCTACGGCATGAACGTGCCCTATCCGGGGTTCGGCCAGGCCACCGGCGTGGTGACGTCGACGGTGCTGCTCTTGGTCCTGTCCGGCGGGCTCTACCTGCTCTTCAGGCGCCTCGGCTGGCTCTGAGCCCGCCCGGCGGCGGCGCGCGGCCGGCGCTCAGCCGGCGACGCCCGCGGCGCCGTCGGTGGGGCCGTCGGTGGGACCGTCGGTGGCGCCGCCGGACACGGCCCCGGAGCCCGGACCGAGCGGCTCGGACGGCGGCGCCGGCGCCACCGGCTCCGGCGGGGGGACCCCCGACGCCGCGGGCCCGGGGGTCGCCGGCACGGATGCCTCGTCCGACTCCGTCTGGTCCGGGCCGGCGGCGGGCGCGTCCCCGTCCGGGGGAGGCTCGCCGGCGGGGGCCGGGGCGCCCGCGGGGGTCGGGACGGTGACGGCGCCGAACGGGTCGGGACCGTCGTACGGGATCTCGCCGCCGTCCACGACCTGGACGAGCCTGCCGTCGGGATACCTGCGCACGACGGTCCCCCCGACCTCGGTCTCCAACCGCATGAGGGCCAGGTCGACGGCCCCCGGGTGGGGGTCCTCCCCGCGCGCGACGCCCGCGGGCGCCGCGCCGCCCCACAGGGACGTCACCGCCGTGCGCGCCGCGCGCCCGCCGGCGTCGAACGCCGCCCGGGCCGCCTCCAGGGTCCCCGGGCTGAGCAGGTCGTGCGCGGGGTCCTCGCGCAACCGCCCGGCCCACTCCTGGTCACCGGCCAGCTCCGCGACCGTCTCGACCGTCTTCAGCGACGCCCGCTGGATCCACAGCGGCCAGCTCAGGGGGCTGAGGTTGCGCACCAGGAGGTCGGTCGTCACCAGCGCGGCCCCTCCCCAGGCGTTGGCCTGGGCGCTCCACGCCAGCTGGCCGAGGCTGTCGGGGTCCGGCTGCCGCCGCATCCGGTCGAGCGCCTGCAGCCCCTGCAGCGCGTCCCGTACCAGCCCGCTGTCCGGCGGGCTGCTGGCCAGCTCCGACACCACCTTGGCGCCGGCGGCGAGCGTCCCGGCGATCAGGCCGGTCTTCCAGCCCGACGACAGCCAGATCGGGATCATCTCCGGACGGACCTGCGTGTCCCAGCGCTCGACCAGATGCGACCGCCGGCCCATGAAGCCCATCAGCAGCCGGTCGACAGGCCGTGCACCGCGGCGTCGTAGGCGAGGTCCCGCGCGTGGTCGCCCGTGGTGGCCCACCGCGGCCGGCCGTCCTCGCCGCCGGCCGGGGTCGGCAGCACATGGAGTCGCCGCAGCACGTGCTTGCCGGTGCCCTCCGCGAGGATCTGCGCCGCGGCGGTCGCGCTCAGCATCCACGGGTTGCGCGGGGTGTACCTGCCCTGGTACGGGGCGGCCTCGTCCCTGGTCCGCACCCAGTTCATGGGGTCGTGGTAGAGGTACCCCTGCAGGGACCGCAGCGGGAACGGGAGCGGCCGGTAGCCCGGCCGCCCGCGGCGCCACGGCGCCTCCGACTGCAGCCAGCCGAACAGGCGGTACCCGGCCAGGTACGCCTGCCGGCTCGCATGGTGGCTGCCGTGGATCAGGCCCGTGGTCAACGCCGCGTGCAGGAGGTCGTCGACCGGCGGGACGCCGGTGTCGCCGCGCCCGAGCAGGGCCTGGGTGACGGCGTCGATCGCCAGCAGCAGCGGAAGCTCGTCGACCCCGGCGAGGCCGTCGCTCAGCAGCGACTGCCCCAACCGGTTGAGCAGCGCGTACGACAGCGGCTGCGCCCACGCCGGGAGGGAGGGCGGCCGCACCAGCTCGGGCGGCTGCTCGGTGACCAGCGTCGACACCGCCCTGGCCGAAGCCGCCAGCAGCCCGCTCACCACGGCCAGCCGCCACGCGGACATCAACCAGGCCCGGTCGCTCACCTGCCGCAGGCCCAGGGCGACGGTCTCGTCCTTGGCGCGGGCCACCTCCTCCCACGGGATCAGGTGCGTCGAGCGGCCCAGCGTCCCCGCCAGCAGCCCGGTCGCCGCGCCGTGCACGCCCACGTCGTAGAGCAGGTCCAGCCAGTAGTCGCCGGGGTCGGCCCACTTCGGCCGCCCGTCGATGCTGGTGCCGATCGGGGGCGGGAGCACGTGGTGGTCCTGCAGTAGGCGCTTGCCCGGGCCTTCGGCCATGAGCAGCGGCCAGGCGTCCCCCCGCCCGGTTGAACAGCGCGTACAGGACCGGCTGCAGCTCCGGCGGGAGCAGCCCCTCCGCGGTGGCGACGGCAGGGGCCCGGCGGGCCGGCGCGGGCGGTGGCGGCGCCGCCCCGTGCGGGGGATCGTCGCCGCCACGCCGGTCCGGCGACGGGCGCTGCCCGGCCTCCGCGACCTCGAGGTCCCGGCGGCTCAACGCCCAGCTCAGCGGCGGGGCGGGCGGCCCGTGCCCGCCCGGCTCCGGCCGGCCCGCGCCGGTCGCCTCCAGGTCCGCGGCCGTCGGCGGGCCGGCGGTCGCCGACAGCACCTCCAGCGCCGCCAGCCGCGTGTCGAGGTAGCCGTCGAAGCCGCCGACGGCCGCCCGGGCGGGGCCGCTCGCGTGCAGGGACAGGGTCGCCGACCCGGCGCCCGGCAGCACCAGGCCCCCGCCGGCGGGCGCGGCGGCGAGGCCCTGGTCGGCCAGGGCGACGATCAGCAGCACGCTCACCAGCAGCAGCGCCGCGGCGAGCCGGCGGGCCACCCGCGTCACGCCGTCACCTCGACAGATGCAGATCGGTCATGGACGCTGCTCGCCTTGCCGCCGTGGTGGGCCGGTGCACCGCCGGATGCCGGGCAGGAGGCCGGAGGCTCGCGAGCGCGCAGCCTAGGTGCGCCCCTTGTGGAGAGCTTGAGAGCCGGCTGTGGCCACGGCGTCGATCGGCCCCGCGTCCGCGGCGCCGCTTGACCTTCCGGCCGGCGCCGTTGACAGAATTGGCCTCGTTGCTCTGGTCCGCCGCCGGCAGCTCGGGCGGGACCTGCCGAGCGGCTCCGCCCACCCAGAGGCGTGCTGTGAAGACCGAGATCATGGGCGTGGGGGACCCGACCACCGGGACCGTGCAGTTCAGCGCCTCCAACCCGCTGCAGTTCCGGGTGACCGACGGGACTCCGGGCATCGTCCGGCGGCCGCGGTTCAACACCCGGACGCAGGCCGCCTTCTCCATCGGCGAGCTCGCGACCCCTCGCGCTCGGCGGTCCCGGCGCGGCCTTCGAGCTGTTCCGCAGGATGGAAGGCGACCCGCACGGCGTGGCGCACACGAGCTTCACCGGGTCCATCTCCCAGATCTCCACCGCCGCCAGGGACCCGCTGTTCTTCATGCTGCACGCCAACGTCGACCGGCTGTGGGCGAAATGGCAGTGGACCAGCCGCCGCTTCGAGGCGACCGACCCGAACACCTACTCCCGCGAGGGCGGCGCCTCGGATCCCGGCGCCACCCGGATCGGGCACAACCTGGACGACACCATGTGGCCGTGGAACCAGGTCACCACGTCGCCGCGGCCGCCGACCGCGCCCGGTCGCCTGCGCACCGGGTCGTCCTCGCGGCAGGTGTGGCAGGCGACCGCCGGCTACCAGTCCAGGCACGGGACCTGACCGCGCCGAGGCCGACGCGGGGCGGACCGGAAAGGCACGCCATGCCAGTGGGTGACCCCATCGACCAGGACACGCCGGAGGAGCGCGTCGCCGCCGCCGCCAGGGCCCTGCGCGGCCTCGACGCCCCGACCGGCGACGCGGTGCCGTTCCTGCTGCAGGCGGTCCGGAACATCAGGGACGCCGACGACGCGGTGCCGTTCGAGACCATCCGGCCGCGGTGGCCGGCCGCCGGCCCGACCACCGCGCTCGAGGAGATCCTGCGGACCTTCGCGTGGCTCGGCGCGGCCGGGCGCTCCGCGCTCCCCGACCTGGAGGCGCTGCGCGCCGAGCCGCACGCCCTCCCCGAGCCGGCCCGGGAGCTGCTGGAGGCCGTCCTGGCCGGGCTGGGCGGCCACGCCTGCTGCGCTCCGCGGACCGAGCCCGCCGGGTCCCCGGTCGGCCGGCCGCCGGGCCCGCGGCGGTAGGCGCGGCGCGTGGCCGGCTCGGGGGGTGCTCCGCTGGTGGGGCGGTCCGAGGAGCTGGGCCGGGTGCTGGCCGCGCTGGACCGCGCCGCCGCCGGGTCGGGCGGGGCGCTGCTGCTGGCCGGCGAGGCCGGCATCGGCAAGTCCCGGCTGGCCCTGGAGGCCCTCGCCCTGGCCCGCCGGCGCGGGTTCGTGACCCTCGAGGGCGCCGCCTACCCGCTCCAGGCCGACCTGGCCTACGCCCCGGTGCTGGAGGCGCTCGGGCCGTTCCTGGCCGGGCTGGAGCCCGGCCGCCAGGGTGCCCTGGTCCGCGGTCTGCCGGATCTCGGCCGGCTGTTCGCCGGGCTGCGCCTGCCGCCGCCGGAGCCGCTGGGGGACGCCGCCCTGGAGCGCACCCGCCTGTTCGAGGCGGTCGCCCGCCTGGTCGAGCGGGTCTCGGCCGAGCAGCCGGTGGCGCTGCTGGTCGACGACCTGCACTGGGCCGACGCCGCCTCGCTGGAGCTGCTGCACTACCTCGCCAGGGGCCTGCGGACCCAGCGGGTGCTGCTGCTCGGCACCTACCGCCTCGACGAGGCGCGCACCGACCCGCGGCTGCGAGCGCTGGTGCGCTCGCTGCAGCGGCTCGGGCTGGCCGAGGAGCTGCCCGTCCGCGGCCTCGGCCCGGAGGTGGTCGCCGAGCTGGCCCGCGCGCTGCTCGGCGGCGAGCCGCCGGCCGCCCTGCTCGCCGCCCTGCGCGAGCGCGCCGGCGGGATGCCGCTGTTCGTCACCGCCCTGGTCCGCGGGCTGCTGGACAGCGGCGAGCTGCTCCGCGGCGGCGGCGCCTGGGCCCTCCGGAGCGTGTCGCTGACCGCGCTGCCGCCGGTCGTGCGGGACCTGGTGCTGGCCCGCCTGGAGCGGCTGGACCCGGCCGGCCGCGCCCTGCTGGAGCTGGTCGCGGTCGCCGGGGACGCGGCCTGGCCGGAGATCCTCGGCAAGGTCGGCGGGCCGGCGGGGGAGGAGCTGGAGTCGGCGCTCCGCCGCCTGCGGGACGCGGGCCTGGTCGTGGAGGAGCCCGGTGGGACCGGCCTGGTCTACCGTGCCGCCCACCCTCTGTTCGCCGAGGTCGCCTACGGCGAGCTGCCGGAGGCCCGCCGGCGCCGGCTCCACGCCGGCGTCGCGGCCGCCCTCGAGGCGGTCCGGGCCGGCGACCCGCAGCTGCTGGCCCACCACTACCGCGGGGCGGCCTGGGAGGCCGACCCCCGGCGCGCCCTGGACGTGCTGGTGGCCGCGGGCCGGCGGGCCGAGGAGCTGCACGCCGACGCCGAGGCCGCCGACCACCTCGCGGCCGCCCTGGCGCTGGCCCGCAGCGACCGGCCCGCGATGGTCGAGGAGCTGCTGGAGCGCCTCGGCCAGGCCCGCTCGCGCGCGGGCCAGCTCGACGCGGCGGTGGCCGCCTGGTCGGAGGCCGCCGGCGGGCGCGAGCGGGCCGGCGACCGGCCGGCCGCCGCCCGCCTGCGGGGGCTGCTCGCGGCGGCCGAGTGGGACCGGGGGCGGTTCGACGCGGCCCAGGCGCAGCTGGCCGCCGGGTTCCGGGCCGCCGAGGGCGCCGATGCCGGCACGGAGCTGGCCGACCTCCACCACATCCGGCTGCAGCTGCTGGTGCGCCTGGGTGACGTCGCCCGGCTGGAGGAGGGAGCGGTCGCCCTGCTGGCGCTGGCGGAACGGGACGGGGCGGGGCAGGCGGTGACGTCGGCGCACCTCGCGCGTGCCGATGTGGCGTTCCTGCGCGGCCAGCTCGTGGCCGCTCGCGAGCACGGGTTGCAGGCGCTCGGCGTGGCCGAGCGGGTCGGGCTCGGCGTGCTGGCCGCCCAGGCGCACCGGCATCTCGGCATGACCGCCGCCAACGTCGGCGACCACGGCCTGGCCCGCGAGCACCTGCTCGCCGACCTCGCGCTGGCCGGGCAGGCAGGCTCGCCCACCCTGGAGCTCGGCGCCCGGTTGTACATGCTGGCGATCAACCTGGTCACCGACGCCTGGGAGGAGGCGCTGCGTGGCGCCGACGAGGTGCTCGCCCTCGGCCACCGGATCGGCTCGGCCCGCGGGGTGGCCGCCGCCCTGGCCGGACGCGCGATCGTGTCCGCCCACCGCGGCCGGTCGGAGGAGGCGGCGCGCTGGGTGGCCGAGGCGCGGGAGGTCTACGGCGCCGCCGCCGCGGCCGACCGCCACGTCTTCACGGTGGTCGAGATCGCCGACGCGACCGCCACGCTCGCCGCCGGCGACCCGGAGCGGGCGCGGGCGCTGGCCGCAGCGGCCGTGGCGACCCCGACGGCCCTGCCCTGCCCCGGCCTCACCGTCCTCGGGGAAGCGCAGGTGGCCGCCGGCGACCCGGCCGGCGCGCTCGACACCGCCCGCCGCCTCGGCGGGCTCGGGCCGGACGCGCCCTGGCCGGCGGCGTGCGCGAGCTGGGTCGAGGGGCTGGCGCGGGCGGCGCTCGGCGAGCGGGCGGCGGCGCTGGCCTGCCTGCGGCGCGCCGCGGACGGCCTGGACGGGCTCGGGCTGCCGTTCCAGGCGGCCAGGGCGCGGCTCGGCCGGGCCGAAGTGGCCGCGGCAGCGAGCGACGGCGGCGATCAGGGCCCGGCGGGCTCGACCGACGCGGTCGGGGCGGCCCGCCGCAGCCTGGCCACCTTCGACCGGCTCGGCGCCCGCCCGTCCGCCGACCGGGCACGGCGGCTGCTGCGCGCCCTGGGGGAGCGGCCGGCCGCCCCGCCCAGGGCCGCGACCGGCGAGCTGTCGGAGCGGGAGCTGCAGGTGGCCCGCCTGGTCGCCGCCGGGCTCAGCAACACCGAGATCGCCGGACGGCTGTTCATCAGCCCCCGCACCGTCACCACCCACCTGCAGCACGTCTACGGCCGGCTCGGGCTCGCCTCGCGGGCGGCGCTGATCCGCTGGGTGCTGGAGCGCGGCCTCGCCGCCGAGGATACGTAGGGGCCGGCCGGCGGGTACGTAGGCGGGCGGATGGGCGGCGCCGCCGGCGTGGGGGAGCATGGCCGCCAGGCGACCGCGCGCTGGCTTGGAGGTGGCGTCGATGACGCTGGCAGGCATCGACCTGGTGCTGCCCTTGGACGAGGTGGGACCGGCGGACGCGCCCCGGGTGGGCCGCAAGGCGGCCACGCTGGCCGCGCTCGGGCAGGCCGGGTTCCCGGTGCCGGGCGGCGTGGTCGTCACGACCGAGGCGCTGGCGCGGACCCTGGCCGCGGCCGGGCTGGACGCCGCCGCCGACCCCGACCAGGTGGCGGCGGCGGCGCTGCCGGGAGAGGTCGCGGCCGCTCTGGCCGCGGCGGCAGGCCGGGCCGGCGGCGGGCCGCTGGCCGTGCGCTCCTCCGCGCTGGACGAGGACCTCCCCGGCGCCTCCTCCGCCGGGCAGTACGACAGCCTCCTCGGCGTGACCGCCGCGGACCTCGCAGCCGCCGTGCGCCGCTGCTGGGCCTCGGCGTTCAGCCCCCACGCCGCCGCCTACCGCGAGGCCCGCGGGGCAGGGCGGGACGTGGCGATGGCGGTGCTGGTGCAGCCGATGGTCGCGGCCGAGGCGGCAGGGGTCGCCTTCAGCGCCGACCCGGTGGACGGCGACCGGGACACCGCGCTGGTGAGCGCGGTCCGCGGCCTGGGCGACCGGCTGGCCGCGGGTGCGGCCTCGCCCGACGAGTGGGTGGTGCGCGGCGGGGAGGCCACCTGCCGGGCGGCGCCGGAGGGCGCCGTCGACGCCCGCGTCGCCGCCGACGTGGCCGCGCTCGCCCGGCGGGTCGAGGCCCGGCTGGGCGCACCCCAGGACATCGAGTGGGCCCTGGCCGGCGGTGAGCTGGTGCTGCTCCAGGCGCGGCCGATCACCGCCCTGCCCGACCGCGCCCCCCAGCCGGTGCCGGTCGAGGTGCCGCCCGGGTTCTGGGAGCGGGAGGCCAGCCACGCGCCCAGGCCGTGGACCCCGATGAGCCTCTCGGTGGTCTTCGGGGAGCCTCGCAACCGGGCCCTGCGGCGCACGTTCGCCGAGTTCGGGCTCCTGGCCGAGACCCTCGAGTTCGCCCAGATCGGCGGCTGGGAGTACAGCCGGCTGGTGCCGCTCGGCGGCAGGGACCGGCCGGTGCCGCCGGCCCGGCTGATGCCGCTGCTGGTCCGGCTGGTGCCGCGGCTGCGCCGGCGCGTCGCCGACGCCGTGGCCGCGGTCCGCTCGGACAAGGCGGGCCGCTTCGTGGAGCGGTGGTACGGGCGCTGGCAGCCCGACCTGGCCGCGCGCATCGCGCGGCTGCGCGACACCGACCTCGGCGCGCTCGGCGACGAGGAGCTGGACGCCGACACCGCACGGGCGCAGGCGCTGGTCCACGACAGCGTCGAGGTCCACTTCCTGCTGCACGGCGCGCTCATGCCCATCCTCGCCGAGCTGGCGTTCGCCTGCCGGGAGCTGCTCGGCTGGTCCGACGAGGAGGCCTTCGAGCTGCTGGCGGGCCTGTCCACGGCCTCCACCGAGCCCGCCCACCGGCTGGCCGGGCTGGCCGCCATGGCCGCGGGCCGGCCCGCGCTGCGCCGACTGCTGGGCGAGGTGGACCGCGGCACCGCCGGCCGGCTGGCGGCGGTCGACCCGGAGTTCGGCGAGGCCTTCGCCGCCTACCAGCGCGAGTTCGCCTGCCGCGCGCTGCGCTACGAGATCGCCGACCCGTCGATCGCGGAGACGCCGGAGCTGACCCTGCGGCTGCTCGCCGACCAGCTCGCCCGCGGCTACGACCCCGCCGCGGAGGCGGCGGCGCTGGCCGGCCGCAGGACCGCCGCCGCCGGCCGCGCCCGGGCGGCGCTGGCCGGGCGGCCGACCGCGGACCGCGAGCGCTTCGAGCGGGCGCTGGTCCGTGCGGAGCGCGCCTACCCGGTACGCGAGGACAGCGAGTTCTTCACCGCCAGCGTCCCGCTCGCGCTGCTGCGCTACCGGGTGCTGGAGATCGGCCGTCGCCTGGCCGACCGCGGGCAGCTCGACCGCCGTGAGGACGCCTTCTTCCTGACCCTGGACGAGGCGCGGGCGGCGCTGCGCGACGGCCAGCCCCGCCGGGCGCCGGTCCTGCGCCGCAGGGGGGAGCGCGCCGACGCCGAGCGGCACCCGGGACCGGCCACCTACGGCAGGGACCCCGGACCGCCGCCGCCGCTGGACGCGCTCCCGCCCGAGGCCAGGTTCGCCATGACCGCGCTGCTGTGGTACGTCGACCGGGTCCTCGAGGCCGCACCCTCCGGCCAGGCCCATCCGGCCGGCGCCCGGGTCATCGACGGCATCGCCGCCTCGCCGGGCCGCTACACCGGGCCGGTCCGCGTGGTCCTGAGCGAGGACGACTTCGCCAAGCTGCGGCCGGGCGACGTGCTGGTCTGCCCGATCACCTCGCCGGTCTGGTCGGTGCTGTTCCCCAGCGTCGGGGGGCTGGTGACCGACACCGGCGGGCTGCTGTCGCACCCGGCGATCATCGCCCGCGAGTACGGCACGCCGGCCGTGGTCGCCACCGGCAACGCGACCGCCCTGCTGCGCGACGGCGAGGTCGTCACCGTCGACGGCGCCGCCGGCCGGATCGAGGTGCGGCGTTGACCGCGCCCGCCGCGGCCTCGGACGGTGACGACCCGGGGCATTTCGTGATGTCCTACAATTGACGGTTTTCCAGACGCCTGCCGTACTGTTCCGAGCCGTCCGGGATCACGGCACACCTCGTCACATCCCGCCCCGTCGCACCTCGTCATCGCGATCCCGCACCTGATCCCGTGATCCCGCGCGCGCCCTGTCGGCGCCTCGGTCCCGGCCATCGCTGCCGCAGGAGGGCCCAGGCCAGAGCGGTGTCTCGCATGTTCGGGCAACGGAGCCAGCCGGCTGTCCGAATCAGACATCGTTGCGGGGGTGATCAGCGCGATGCGCATGTCGAGGGTGGTCCTGGCGGGCGCGACGCGCTGCCTGACCGCCACCCTGCTGAGCGGGATCGTGCTGCTGCTGGCAGGGTCGTGGGATCCGGCCAGCGCGCTGGCACGGACCGGCGCCGCGCGCGAGAACGCGACGGTGCCGTCCGCCGCCGGCCTCCGGCCGGCACCCGCGGCGGGGCCGACGGCAAGCCGGCCAGGCCCGGACCGGGAGCGGGCGCGGGCGGCGGCGGCCGAGGCCACCGCCGGGCCCGGTCCGCAGCGCCCGAGCCGGGGGGTGACCCCGGTGCCCGAGAGCCGGACCGGCCCCGCCGCGGCCGCTGAGGCGCCGGCCATCCCGGTCGCCACGCCCGCCGACTACCCGCCGCGGCAGAGCCGACCGGGATCGACCGGCGTCGCCCCGCCCCTCGGCCACCTGCTGCGTCCCGAGGAGTCGGGCGCCGAGGAGCGCGACAGCCCCCCGCGGGCGCCGGGGCCGGGCGAGGGGGACGGGGACGCCGCCGCGGCGCTCCCGATCCCCGAGGCGAGGCAGCCCCGGGCATCCCCCGGCGATCGCTGCGCCCCGGTGCCGGCGGGGCCGGACCAGCGCCTCTGCCCCCTGCCCCCGGTGCCGTCGCCACCACCGCCTGCGCCCGCGACGCCCGGGACCGACGTGCCGGCGCCGGCCGACGGCTGGACCGCGGCCGGCCCGCAGGCACCGGCCCCGCCCAGGCGGCAGGCACGGGCTCCGACCGGGACGCCCGGGACGCCGGCGCCGCGGACCCCGCGGGCGGCTCCCACCCCGGGAGCGTCCCTGACGGCCAGGTCCCAGGCGGCGGCCCCGCCCCGCGCCGAGGCCGCGACGGACGCCGAGGAGCCGGTGCGCACGGCCCCTCGGGGTGCGGGGACGCCGCCGGCCGAGGTGGACGGGCCGCTGCCGGACCAGGAGCCCGCGGAGCGCACCCCGGCCGCGGAGCCCCAGCCGGGCAGCGACCAGGCGGAGCTGCGGATGAGCCCGGACAGCTTCCTCGGGATCAAGCACCCGCAGGTCGCCGCGCAGCTCCAGTGGTTCATCGGGTCGCTCCACTTGCCGCTCAGGTCGTACCCCGGCGCACCCAGGGGCAACGACGACGACCCGAACGAACCCTGGTACGAGGCGTTCATCCACGAGGCCACCGAGCGGGTCTTCCGCGGCGAGACCTCGCCGATGACCTTGACCAGCGTCCTCTACGGGATCGGCGCCCAACCCCCCAACATCCTCAACAACATCTGGTTGGGCGGCGTCTTCTACGCCTTCTCCCAGGTCCCGCCCTCGCTCATCCGGGAGTTCACCTCCAGGCTGACGCTCGAGCGACCGGTCCTGGAGGATCCCAACCTCAACACCGCCCTGAACATCGCCGCGCTCGTCGGGCTCGTCCACGGGGTCGACGGTGCCATGCACTGGGCGGAGCGGAAGGTGTTCGCACCCGAGGTGTTCGACGGGAGAGTCGGGCCCGTGCAGCGGATGTTCCTGCCCGAGAGCCGGATGGCACGCGGCCTGGGGTCGCTGCGGGGCATCCAGCTCGCCAGCGGGATCACGCGACCCCTCGCCAGGCTCTTCGCCACCATCCAGGTGCTCAACTGGATCAAGGAGACGCTCGCCGCCGACACCCTCCAGCTTCCCGAGTTCGTCATGGCCGCGAAGGGCGACTCGCCCTGGCTGTGGCTGTCGGCCGACCCGAACGGCCTGCCCCCCGGGCTCACCCCGACCGGCAGGACCATCACCGTCCGCAACCCCCTGAAGATCCTGCCCTCACCGTCCAGCTTCGGTCCCGACGGGGAGGCGCAGTACGCCAGCTCGTGGGACTACTGGCTCACCGTGCTCGCCGGCGCCCTCACCGTCTCCCTCCCCGAGGGACTCATCTTCGGTCCCAGGACAGGCCAGGTCGGCCCCCAGGCCGGCCTGAAGCCCGTGACGACCGCCATGAAGATCAAGGCCACGCTCCTGACCATCCTGGTCACGGCCCTGAATTACGCCATCACCTACGCGATCGCCAACCCGCCGCCACCGGGAGACCCCGTCGTCGCGGCCCTCCGAGCCACCGGCATCCCTGCCGCCTGGAACGCGATCGACCATGCCTGGCACGAGCCGTCGCCCGACAGCCTGGGGGAGAACCTCGCCAGTACGGTCATCAACCACGTCCACCTCGCAGCGGCGCTGCTCTGGCAGCCTGTGGCGTGGTCGGGCTGGCTCGAGCGCCGCAACGAGCTGCTTGGGCAGGCCCGGGAGGCCAGGTACCGAGGTGACCTGGAGACCGCGGCCCGGCTGGAGAAGGACCCGCGCACCGCCTGGTTCGACCCGGAGGCCCCCAAGGCGATCAAGGCGATCCTCCAGCGCATCGGCCGCGCCTGGAATGGCATCGTCGGCGCCGACGTGCGGGGCGGCCTCGGCCGGGCGCTCCAGACACCCCTCGTGGCCTGGGACGTGATCGTCAAGGCTCCTGCCTACCTCGGTCAGGTCATCGCCAGGGACTACCGCGACCTCAACCCCGGCGACCCCCCGCCCCACCAGCAGCTCCAGGAGCTACGCACCCGCATCAAGCGCAACGTCGACCGGATCCTGGAGTTCTGGGGCGTCACCCCTTCGCGCCACCCGACCGGCGCCGGCAGCCCCGCCGTCCCCACTGGTCCCGACGCCGCCCTGCACCAGGACCCGGGGAGCCTCGCCCGGCTCCTCGGCCCCGCCACCGCCGACGCGGCCGTCCCACCGGCGCCCGTCCCACCGACGCCGGCACCGCCATCCGCCACGGCCCTCGCCGACCCGGCAGACCTGGGCGCTCCGACCCCCGACCCCGCAGACCTGGGCGCTCCGACCCCCGGCGGTGGAAGCGGCGCCGCGGAGCCGCAGCGCACGCCCGTGCCGGCCGGCGCACCGGCCGGTGCGCACCTCGAGCCGGACGCGGCCAGGGTGCCGCGGTTCAGGCTCACCCTGGAGACCGACCGCATCCGCGTGGACCAGGACGGTAACGTCGAGATCCTCCAGCCCGACGAGCACGCCGGCCCGGCCGGCGCCGACCTGGTCGGGGAGGAGGCCGCCCCGGTCG
>DATFRI010000064.1:0-16332 GCA_035263405.1 Actinomycetes bacterium
GAGCCTGCGCCTGGACCCGCCGCTCCCGCCGGGCAGCACCGGTCATGGACCCATGACGAGCTCATCGAAGCGATCAGGCAGGCGGTGCGGGGAGGGAGCCGGTTCCCACGTGATGCCCGGACGCTGCTGTTGTGGCGTCACCGGATCACGGAGCTGCAGCGAGCGGCGCTGGACGGCAGCCCCGATCTCAAGATCCTGGATCCCGCGTACAAGAGGGTCCAAAAGGGCCTCGAGCCTCTGATGTGGATCGATCCGGCGCTTCGGGGACAGCTGGCGAACGAGGGCCGGATCGCCGCCGCCATCCAGTTCTCGCAGGACCCTCGATTGGCGGATTACCAGAGCGTCGATCTCGACCTGTGGCTCGATGAGATCCGGGAGCTTCGACAATCGGAGCCGGCAGGTAGCGCCTATGCCAGAGACCTGGACGATGCGGCCAGCCGGATCCAGCAGGCTCGGCAGCAGGCTGAGCGTGAACGGCAGCCGGCGGCCCAGGGGGCGTCGCGGACGCTGCAGGAACGGATCAGCGCAGCCGTTCGAGCAGTGCGGGGGGGCGGACCGTACCCGGTCCAGATATTGCGGGAGTGGAATCGCGAGATCCTGGAGTTGAAGGGCATGGTGGATGACGACAGCCCCGCCGGCATGCAGCTGGAGAGTGCCTATCAGAGGGTTCGAAGAGCGTTCAGGCACCAGGGGGAATCGGTCTCTCCTGGTCGCGGGGACCCCGGCGACCGCATGTCCATCGTCGGGCCCCTGCCGGGGCTGCCGCCGTTGCGGCCGCCCGCGGCCACGGAGGTTCCCGCGATGCCGGGCTTCGGCAGCAAGCCGGCGCAGGCCCCCGAGCTTCCGGGGATGGCCGGGACACCCCGGGTCCCGCGACTGCCCGGGTTCAGGGTGCCCGACGTGGACGTGACCATCCCGGCGCTCCGGCCGAGCCTGCCGCAGTGGCTGGCCACGCTGGCGCGGACGCCGGTCGTGCTGGCGGCGTTGGCCACCGGCACCATCGGCCTGGTGACCTTCGTCGCCTACGGCCTGGCGGCACTGGGCATGAACCTCGTGCAGGAGATCGCCTGTCCGGTGTGCTTCCTGCTGCCGACGCCTGCGGGTCTCCCAGGGTTGGGCCCCGCGGCGGCCGACACGTAACGTGTTCTCCGTGGTGGCATGCTGGCGCCGTCCGCCCGGGAACCGCGCCGGTGGCGGCCCGCGGCGCACGCACGCGTCCCCGAGGGCCGGGGCGCGGCCGGCCCCCGGCGTTCAGCGCGGCCGGCCGCAGCCCTCGCAGGCGCGCTCGCCGCAGCCGGCCCAGTCGCCGCACTCGATGCGGGCCAGGAGCGACTGCAGCGCGGCCTGCTGCCGGTCGAGCGCGGCGGCGTCCAGCTCGCGGCCCCGCTCGGCGGGCGCGTCGCCGCCGATGTGGCAGTAGGTGACCCGGCAGCAGTCGCCCGGCAGCGCACCGAGCCCGCGCAGCGCCAGCGCGTACAGCCCGAGCTGGTCCACCCCGCCGCCGCCGGCGGGCTGCTCTTGGGGGCCGGTCTTCCAGTCGACCAGCTCGACCCCGTCCGGGGTGCGGTACAGCGCGTCGATGCGGCCGCGCAGGACCCACGGGCCGCTGCGCAGCACGACCCCCACCTCGGTCTCGGGAGGCGGCATCCGGGCGAACCTGGTGCGGTGGAAGTTGCGCTGCGCCCGCTCCACCAGGCCGGGATCGGCGGTTGGCGGCGGCACCTCGGCCGTCTCCACGTCGGCCAGGTCCGGCAGGGTACGGACGCGCCGTTCCAGCAGGCGGTGCACGACGGTCCCGAGCCGGGCGGCCGGCTTGGGCGGGCTCGGCAGCGGCCGCACCACCGACCAGTAGAAGGCGCGCGGGCAGCGCGCGTAGGTGAGCACCTGCGTGACCGAGAGCACGCGCGGCGGCTGCGGCGGCCGCGCCCGGAGCGCCGGCGGCGCAGCCAGCTCGACCAGGTGGCGCTGCGCGTCGAGCGCCGACTCGAACGCGTCGCGCTCCCCCGCCGCCAGCCGCCCGGCCAGCGCCTGGGGCCGCTCGCGCGCCAGTGCCACCGCCGCCGCGTACCCCTCGCCGAACAGCGGGTCGGCCGCCTCCTCCGGCCTCCGGGCGGGCGGGGGCCAGGAGCGGCGCGCGGCGAGGCGGTCCGCGAGCGGGCTGGTGGGCTGCTCCGCCGCGCGCACGAGCACCTCGACCGCGGGATGGCCGGCGGCCTCCAGCCAGAAGGGTCCCGGGCCCTTGGGCCGGCGGTCGGAGCCCTGGTACCACCAGGCGGCGGTCAGCAGCAGCAGCTGCTTGGCGCGGGTGACCGCGACGTAGAACAGCCGCCGCTCGTCCTCCAGCGCGCGCTCGGTGAGGGCGGCCTTGAACTCCCGGTAGTTGCCCCGGTAGCGCGGCAGCCAGGCCGCGTCCTCGCGCAGCTCGTACGGCAGGCCGCGCGCGTTCAGGGGGCTGTCGATGCGGACGTTGGGGAAGATCCCGTGGACGGGCGTGCCGTCCCTGCCGCTGCCCGCCGCGAGCCCGGCGACCACGACCACCGGGAACTCCAGGCCCTTGGCCTGGTGGACGGTCATGAGCTTGACCGAGTCGGCGGGGGCCGGCTGGGTCGCCTCGACCGCCTCGGCGGCCTCCTCGACGGCGTCCAGGTAGGCGAGGAAGGCGCGCAGCGACGGCTCGCCCTCCACGGGCGCGAACGCCGCCACGCGGTCGAGGAAGGTGGCGAGGTTCTGGCGCACCGACACCGCCCGGCGGTCGGGTGACGCCTCGATCTCCGCCCACACCCCGGTGCGGTCCAGCACCGCCTGCACCAGGTCGAGCAGCGGGCCCTCGACGTGGTGGCGCAGCGCGCGCAGCTCGGCACGGAACGCCTGCAGGCGGGCGAGCGCCTCGTCGTCCAGGCCGTCGACCTCCTCCAGGTGGTCCAGCGCCTCGGCCAGCGCGAAGCCCACGTCCCCCGGGTCCGGGTCCTCCCCGGGCATCCCCTCCCGCAGGCGCCAGTTGTGGCGGCTGCACCACTTGGCCAGCCGGTACAGGTGCCGGGGTCCGATGCGCCAGCGGGGACCGAGCAGCAGGCGCGCGAGCGCGACGTTGGCGCCGGGATCGTCCAGGACCCGCAGCATGCTGACCAGGTCGACGACCTCGGGCGTCTCGAGCAGGCCGGACAGCCCGACGACCTCGACCGGGATGTCGTGCTGCTCGAGCACCTCGCGCAGCGGGCCGAGCAGCCGCTTGGACCGCACCAGCACCGCGACGTCGCGCCACGCGGGGACCTCGCCGGAGGGCAGGCCGTCGCGGCGGGCGGCGAGCACCTGCCCGGCGATGAACTCGGCCTCGGTGAACTGGTCGGGGAGCAGCGCGGCACGGACGGCGCCGGCGCCGTTGGCGGGCAGCGCGACCAGCGGGCGGCCGCCGCGGCGCTCCGCCGGGATCGGCTCGATGACGGCGTTGGCCAGCTCCAGGATGCGCCGCCCGGAGCGGAAGTTGACCGACAGCGAGCGTGCCGTGCCCGCCGCGCCGGCACCGGCGTCCGGAAAGTGCTCGGGGAAGGCCAGCAGGTTGTACATGGTCGCGCCGCGGAACGCGTAGATCGCCTGGCGCGCGTCGCCGACCGCCATGATGGAGCTTCCCGGCGGGCAGAGGCGCTGCATCAGCCGCCGCTGGGCGACGTTGGTGTCCTGGTACTCGTCGAGCAGCACCTGCGGGTAGCGCGCGCGCAGCGCGGCGGCGATCTCGTCGAAGCGCTCGACCAGCTCGACGGCCTTGGCGACCTGGTCGCCGAAGTCGATCCGGCCGCGGCGCAGCTTCTCGGCGCGGTAGCGCTCCACGAGGCGGCCCAGCTCGCTCCGCTCGCGGGCGTTGTCGACCAGCCAGCGCGGCTGGTCCTCGCCCTCCTCGGCGCGGTTGACCAGGGCGGCCGACGCGTGCGTGATGGCCGCGGGGTCGACCATGTGGTCGGCGCAGGCGCCGGCGAGGGCGAGCGCCGCGGCGATCACGCGGCCGGGCGAGCGGACCTGCAGGTGCTCGAAGCGCTCCTGCTCGAGGATGCCGAGGAGGATCTGGTACTGCTGCGCGTCGGAGAGCAGGTCGGCGTCGGGCTCCACGCCGATCCGGATCCCGAAGCTCTGCACGACCTCGGCCGCGAAGGCGTGGTAGGTGCTGATCGTGCCGGCCTCGGCGCCGCCGGAGGACCCGAGCGCCAGCCGGACCCGCTCCTCCAGCTCGGCGGCGGCCTTGTTGGTGAACGTGAGGCCGAGGACGGAGGCGGGCGGGACGCCGCACCGCTCCACCAGGTGGACGATGCGGGCGGCCATCACCGCCGTCTTGCCCGAGCCGGCGCCCGCGACGAGGTGGACGGGACCGGCGGGCGCGGTGAGCGCGTCCCACTGCTCCTCGGTCGGCTCCTGCCCGCGCAGCGCGGCTCGGATCCCCGGCGAGGCGCGCCATCCGATCGTGGTGCTCACGGCCCGCTCCCCGGCGCCGGGGCGGCGACGCCGCCGGCCCCGGGGGCGGCCTCGGCGCCGGTCTCCGGGGCGGCCTCGCCGCCGGCCGCCGGGACGCGCCCGCGGTCGGCCACGGTGGCACGGGGCGGCGCCAGGAAGTCCTCGCCCTGGGGCCACATCGGGCAGATCGGCTTGAACGAGCAGAAGCGGCAGTCCGCGTGCGGGTTGGGGTCGAACTGCTCGGCGGCGGCGCCGTCCAGCAGCGGCAGCAGGCGCTGCTCGACCGCGGCGGCGTACTCCGGACCGGGCCGCTGCACGACCCGGCGGAAGCGGCCCTGGCGCTGCTCGGCCGGGTAGACGAGCTGCATCTCCACCGGCTCGCCGAGCGCGGCCAGCTCCGGGTCGCGCAGCGCGGCCAGGAAGTAGATCGCCAGCTGCAGGCTGTTGGCGGCCTGCGCCTCGGTCGGCACGGTGCGGGCGGTCTTGTAGTCGAGCAGGATGATCCCGCCGTCGTCGGCGGGCTCCGCCCGGTCGACGCGGTCGATGCGGCCGCGCACGACGTGGCGGCCGACCTCGATCTCGAAGCCCACCTCGGCGGCGAGCGCGCGGCGGGCCAGCTCGGCCTCCCCCTCGTACCAGTAGCGCAGCATCACCAGGCCGTCGCGCCAGAACTGGTGGGCGACCGCGAGCGAGGGGAACCAGGCGGTGCGGAAGCGCTCGCGGAAGGCCGCCTTCAGCTCCGGCGGCGTGTCCCCGATCCGACCGGTCGCGGCCAGCTCGAAGATCGTGTGCATGAGCTTGCCGAACTCCATGCGGTAGGAGGCGCGGTCGTCCAGGCCCGCGACGCTGGAGTAGAAGTAGCGCAGGTGGCAGTCCTCGTAGACGCCGATGCGGGTGTAGGAGGTGCGCAGCCTGCCCTCGGGGACGATGGGCCCGGGGTCGCTGGTCCAGGCTCGCGACCACCACCACCCGCCCGGGTCGACGTCGGGCATGCGGGCCAGGCTGACCGCCGCCGCGACCCGTTGGGCGGCGTCGCGGCCGCGGTCGGCGAGCACCCGGCGCAGGACCCCGGCCGCCTCCAGCGGCGTGAGCGGCGCGCGGCCGGCGGCCGGCACGGGCTCCACGCCCGCCTCGGCCAGGAACCGGGAGGGCACCTGGCGTCCCTCCGAGCGCGACAGGGTGCACACGACCCGGTCCCGCGCGCGTGTCAGCGCGAGCGTGAAGCGCCGGCGCTCGAAGTCGAGCCGGGCGCCGGCGCGCGCCACGGGGTCCAGGTCCCCGTCGAGCCGCCAGGGCTCGAACACGCCCTCCGGCCAGGCCGTGCGCGGCAGCGCGCCGTCCTGGCAGCCGACCACGACCACCAGGTCGAACTCGTGGCCCCTGGCGGCGTTCAGGCCCAGGACCGAGACGGCGTCGCCGCGCACGGGGCTCGGCCGCAGCCACGGGTCGCCTGCGAGGTCGGCCCGGCCGGCGCCGTCGAGCCAGGTCGCGATCGTGGCGCCGGGACGGCCGTCCACGAACAGGCCCAGCGCCTGGGAGAAGGCGACGAGCGCGTCGAGCCGCCGCTGCGCCGCCGCGTCGGCCGGGTCCCGTGTGACGCGCGCGACCAGCCGCCGGAACGCGGGCGCGGTCCGCCACAGCTCCCAGAAGGCGCGGTCGGCGTCCAGCCGCACCCAGCCGCGCGCCCGCCCGAGCAGCGCACGGAACGCGCCCGCCCGCCGCCGCGCCCGGGCCGGCAGGCCGGTGGCGCCGTCCAGCTCGTCGAGCAGCGCCGCCAGGGGCCGGTCGGCGACGACCGCGGCGCGCCGCAGCGCGCGCAGGTCGTGCGGGTCGAGCCCGCCGAGGAAGGAGGTCAGCAGGGACGGCAGCAGCTCCTCGGCGCGCTGCGGGTCGAGCGCCAGCCTGAACAGGTCGAGCACCGTGCGCACCGCCGGCTCGTCGACCAGCATCCCCTCGCCGGCGCCGAGCCGGTGCGGGACCCCGAGCCGGTCGAGCGCACCCGTGACCGGGGGTCCGAGCTGCCGGGAGGCGAGCAGGACGCCCATGCGGCCGTAGGGGACGCCGTCGTGCTGGTGCGCCAGGCGCAGCAGGCGCGCCACCGCGTCGGCCTCCTCCGCACGTCCCGCCGCCTGCAGGACCTCGAGGCGGGTTGCGTGGGTCGGCGGCCCGCCGGCCGCCAGCGGATCCCCGAACCCGCCCGCGTCCCGCTCCGGCCCGCCGGGCGCGGCCGGGGCGTCCGGCCCCTGGCCGGGGGCGTCGGGCGGGCGGTGGGGCCGGTTGCCGGGACGCCGCAGCCGCCTGGCCGCCTCCAGCGCCGGGCCGCCGAGCCGGCGGCTGCCCGGGAGCAGCACCAGGCGCGCGCCGAGCGCGGCCGCGTGCGCGGCGAGCAGGTCCGTGTCCGTGCCCCGGACGGCGTCGGTCACCCCCAGCGGGTCGCCCGCGGCGACCAGGCGGACGCCCGCCCCGGCCAGCGACCTCAGGATGCGCAGCTGGGCCGGGTCCAGCTCCTGCGCCTCGTCGGCCAGGAGCGTGCCGATGCCCGCGGCCACCCTGGAGCGCACGTCCGGCCAGCCCGCGAGCAGATCCCCCGCCTGGGCGAGCAGGCCCGCGTGGTCGATCGAGTCGTCGAGAGCGAGGCGCTCCTCGTAGGCGTCGAAGAAGCGGCTGGCGCCCGTCCACGCGGCCCGGCCGTCGTCGAGCGCGCGCGCGGCCAGGTCCTCCGGGCCGAGCAGCCGGCGCTCGCAGGCGAGCAGCAGGTCGGCCAGCTCGTCGGTGAACGCACGCGTGGTGACCAGCGGCGCCAGCGGTCCCCAGTCGACCGTGCTGGTCTCCAGCAGCATGGCCCGTACCAGCGACCACTGGTCCGCGCCGCTGAGGGGCCGCGGCTCTCCGCGGTAGCCCAGCAGGTCGGCGTGGCCGGCGACCAGGCCACGCGCGAACTGGTGCCAGGTGACCGCGCCGAGCGCGCTGCTGGCGTCCGACGGGGACGCGGCCAGCAGCCGCGCGGTCGACGCCTCGGCGGCCTGCCTGGAGGGCACGAGCAGCAGCCCGCTCCCGTCCGACCCGACGTGCGCCTGCAGCATCAGCGCCTCGAGCAGGGCGGTCTTGCCGCTGCCGGGACCGCCGAGCACGCACAGGTTCCCGCCGGGGAGCCGGCCGGCCAGCTCCTGAGGCGGCAGATCGGCGGGGAGCGCCATCGGCTGCATGGGATCCGATCCTAGTGGCAGGGCGTGACGGGCCGGCCGCGGCGCCGCGAGCCTGTGGACCGCCGGACGCGATGACGACCCGGGGTGTGGACGAGCCGGACCGGCCGGCAGCCATCCTGGCATAGAGTCCCGGATCCGCGGCGAGGTGCGCGGGTCCGGGCGCGGACGAGGATGGAACGGACGAGGACGGGGACGGGAAAGGGGGCCGGAGTGGGCCGGGGTGGACGCGGACGGCGCGGGCGGCGCGGGCGGCGGTGGACCCTGACGGCGCCCGCCCGGCTCGCGCTCGCCTGCGTCGTGCTGGCCGCCTGCGGGCCGGCGCCGGACGGGGACCGCGGGCCGGTCGCCCGCGGCCTGCCGGCCGGTGCCGACGCCCGGGTCCGCGAGGTGGTCGACGGCGACACCGTCGTGGTGGACCGCTCCACCAGCGTCCGGCTGATCGGCGTGGACACCCCGGAGACCAGGCATCCCGACAAGCCGGTGCAGTGCTTCGGCAAGGAGGCGTCCAGGCACACCGCCGAGCTGCTGCCGCCCGGGACGCGGGTGCGGCTGGTCGCCGACGTCGAGCCGCGCGACCGGTACGGGCGCACGCTGGCGTACGTCTACCGGGCGCGGGACGGGCTGCTCGTCAACGCCGAGCTGGTCCGCGACGGCTACGCCCAGCCGCTCACGATCCCGCCGAACGTGGCGCACGCCGAGGAGTTCCGCGACCTCGCGCGGGGCGCGCGCGAGGCCGGGCGCGGGCTGTGGGGCGCCTGCGGCGAGCCCGGGGGCGGCGACTCCGCGGCGGGCGCCCCGCCGGGCACGCAGGCCGGCGGGGCGGCGGGGCGCTGCGACCCGGCCTACGTGGGCGTCTGCATCCCGCCGCCACCCCCGGACCTGGACTGCGGCGACGTCACCGAGCGCCGCTTCCGGTTGCGCGAGCGCGGCCGCGACCCGCACCGCTTCGACGGGGACGGCAACGGCCTCGGCTGCGGTTGAGCAGCGACCGCCCCGGGCAGGGGCCACGCGCCGGTGATCTCGGGGAGAAAAGGCGCGACGGCCCGCCATCCGAGGGGCCTCGGCAGTCCCCCAACCGCCGATCCGCACACCGGACGGCAAGGCCGTCGCAACGCGAACCTATGTGTGTACCGACTCAGCCGAGTGCACGTCGACCCTGCGGTACCCTCCCGCGCGAGCGCCCCCCAGCGCCGCGTTCGGATCCGAGTTCGCGACACGTACAGTACGGCCCGGGTGCACGCTGGTGATCTCCTCGAGGCCAAATCGTTACCCGCGGCGGGATTTCTCAGGCTGCGATCAGGTTCGGCAGGGCCCGCGAACCCTCGCCGGCGGTCATCCGGTCGCCGCCGCGGCCTGATCGCCGTCCCGCTCCCCGGCGGCACGCGACCTCGGCAGCCAGATGACGAACGTCGCTCCGAGCCCGGGCTCGGAGCGCAGCTGCACCTCGCCCCCGTGCGACCGGGCGATCTCCCGCACGATCGCCAGGCCCAGGCCGTTGCCGCCCTCGGCGCGGGCACGCCCCTTGTCGAGGCGGAAGAACCGGTCGAAGACGTGCTCCTGGTGCTCGGGCGGGACGCCCGGCCCGTCGTCGGTCACCGCGATCCACGCCCACCGTCCCTCGCGCCCGCTGGTGATCTGCACCGTGCCGTCCTCGGGCGCGTGGCGGATCGCGTTCTCCAGCAGGTTGGCGACCGCGCGCTTGAGCGCGTCCCGGTCCCCCTCCACCGCCAGGCCGGGAGCGGCCTCCAGCTCGAGCGCGACCCGCTTGCGCTTGGCGGGCGCGGCGAACTCGTCGGTCTCCTCCCACATCACGCCCGCGAGGTCGACCAGCTCGCTGCGCATCCGCGGCGTCTGCTGCCGCGCGACCACGAGCAGGTCGTCGACCAGGCGCGCCATGCGGTCGCTGGCCCGCTTGACCACGGTGGCGGTCTGCCGCAGCTCGTCGTCGGTGGCGGCGGGGTCCTTGAGGACGACGTCGACGTTGGTGCGGATCACCGCGAGCGGGTTGCGCAGCTCGTGGGAGGCGTCCGCGACGAACCGCTGCTGCGCCTCGAACGCGGCGTCCAGGCGGGCGATCATGTCGTCGAAGGTGTCCGCGAGCTGCTTGAGCTCGTCGTCGGGTCCCTGCAGCTCGATCCGGCGCGACAGGTCGGTGGCCTGGATCTCGCGCGCGACGTCGGTGATCCGCTGGATCGGCGCGATCACGTGGCCGGCGACCATCCAGCCGACCCCGAGGCTCGCCACGAACAGGACGCCCAGCGCGATGAACGAGAAGTCGCGCAGCTGCGCCAGCGTGTTCGCGTTGATCCAGCCCTGGAACTCCCGCATGGAGTAGGCGTCGACGTTGAAGGTGCTCGCCCTGCCGTCGTTGCCCATCACCGTCACGCGGAACCGGACCTGGGGGTCCACCGGGCTGCTGCGCAGCTTGAGCGAGAGCCCGAGGTACAGGCTGCCGATCAGCAGGGCCGCCAGCCCGAACAGGACCGCGGAGTACAGCACCGTGTAGCGCACGCGGATGGAGCGCACCCAGTCCGGCAGGCGGGCCGCGCCGAAGCCGAACAGGCCCCTCGCCCTCGCCGGCGCCCCGCCCGCTGCCGGGTCGCCGGTCACGACGCCTCCAGCAGCCGGTACCCCCGCCCCACGACGGTCTCGATGGGCTGCTCGGGAGCCGCCTCGGCGAGCTTGCGCCGCAGGGTCATCACGGTCACCCGGACCGTGTTGGTGAACGGGTCGGCGTTCTCGTCCCAGACGTGCTCCAGCAGGTCCTCCTGGCTGAGCACCTGACCCGGGCAGGACATGAAGTACCGCAGCAGGGCGAACTCCTTGGGGGTGAGCGGCAGCCGCGTGCCGGCCCGCCGCGCCTCGTGCCGGGCGGCGTCCAGCTCGAGGTCCCCGACCCGCAGCACCGCGCCCGAGCGGCCGGCCTCGCGCCGCAGCAGCGCCCGCACGCGCGCGGTCAGCTCCGCGAAGTCGAACGGCTTGACCAGGTAGTCGTCGGCGCCCTCGTCGAGCCCGACGACCCGGTCGGTGATGCGGTCGCGTGCGGTGAGCATGATCACCCGCGGGGCCGTGACCCCGCCTGCCGCCGCCTGGCGCCGCACGCGGCGCACGACCTCGATCCCGTCCGTGCCCGGCAGGTTCAGGTCCAGGCAGATCAGGTCGTAGGCGTTGACCGACGCCTTGTCGAGCGCCTCGTCGCCGTCGTAGGCCACGTCCACCGCGTAGCCCTCGCGGCGCAGCCCCCGGGCGACGGCGTCCGCCAGGTCGGCCTCGTCCTCGACCACGAGCAATCGCATTCCAGGATCGTAGCGGGATCGCGTCAAAGCGCCGTCAAGGAACGCGCCGGTGGGCAGGTGGCGGGCCGTGCGGCGGGGCCCGCCGGGCACCCTCGGGCGCGACCGTATACTTGCCCCCATGGAGCCGCGACCCCACGGAGCAGGCAGGACGCCGCTGGCAGGCGACCACGGCGGCCCGGTCCGGTGCCGGCTCCCCGGGCCGGGGAGCTAGGTCCGGCCGGTGTCCAGGAAGCCGCGATCCCCCTCCGCGCACCGCTCCGGCAGGCCGCGCCCACGGCAGCTCGGGCGGGTCCTGCTGCTGCTGGTGGTGCTCGCCTTCCTGGTGCACTTCCTGTCCACGCGGCTGTCGCGGGCCGACTTCGAGCTGCTGCTGCGGGTGAACCTGTACCTGGTCCTGCTGGGCACGCTGCTGCAGGTCGGCAAGCTGGTCACCTACACGATCATGACCCGCGCGGTCGTGCCGCTGGGGCGCGCGCCGAGGTTCTGGACCCTGTTCCGGATCCAGCTCACCACCTTCGCGATCAGCCACGTGGTCCCCGGCGGGACCGCGGCGGGCGGGGTGCTCGGCTTCCGCCTGCTCACCCAGACCGGGATGCGCGGCAGCGACGCCGCGTTCGCCATGGCGACGCAGGGGATCGGCTCGGCGGTGGTGCTCAACGTCATCCTCCTGCTGTCGCTGCTGGTGTCCATCCCCGTACGCGGCTCGCAGCCGGTGTACGCGGCCGGGGTGATCGCGGGGATCCTCGCGGTCGGAGGGTTCTCCGCCGCGGTCGTGCTGCTGGTGCGCGGCGAGGAGCGCGCCGCGCGGGTGGTGCGCGCGGTCGCGGCGCGCGTGCCCTTCCTGGAGCCGGACGCCGTGGAGCGGGCGCTGCGGGAGGTGGCGGTGCGCCTGCAGGTGCTCGCCGCCGACCGCAGGCTGGTGCTGCGCGCGACCGGATGGGGCGCGACCAGCTGGCTGCTGGACGCCGCGAGCCTGTGGGTGTTCGTCGGCGCGTTCGGCAAATGGGTCCCGGTGGACGGGCTGCTGATCGCGTTCTGCCTGGTGAACGTGCTTGCGGCGATCCCGATCACGCCGTCCGGGCTGGGGATCGTGGAGACGGTCCTGATCCCGCTGCTCATCTGGTTCGGCGCGCCGGGCGGCGTGGCGGCGCTGGGGGTGCTCGCCTACCGGCTGGTGAGCTTCTGGCTGCCGATCCCCGCGGGCGCGCTCGCGTACCTGTCGCTCGAGGTCGAGCGCGGCATCGCCGAGCGCCGGGGCGACGAGCTGCGCCAGCTCGCGGAGGAGTCGATCGCCAGCGCCGAGGACAGCCGGACCTGGGCCGAGCGCCACGGGCTGCGCGTGCGCCGCGAGGAGCGCGGGGCGGTCGACGGCCGCGCGGCCACCCGGCGCCGGTAGCGGCCCGGCGCGCCGCCGCGCCGCACCCCGGTGAGCGCTCGGGCGGCGGACCGGCACCTCGAGCGCTTGCGCGGCCGCGGCGGGCGCGGGCCGGCGCTACTCGCCGGCCGCGCGGCGCCGGCCGGCGCCACCCT
Organism: Actinomycetes bacterium; assembly: GCA_035263405.1. Classification (GTDB taxonomy): domain Bacteria; phylum Actinomycetota; class CALGFH01; order CALGFH01; family CALGFH01; genus DATFRI01. The sequence goes on from DATFRI010000064.1 coordinate 12,473, forward strand.
TGGCGGTCTTGGAGGCCTTGTCGGCCTTGCCTGCCTTGGCCGCCTCGACGCTCGCACGCAGGGCCTCCATCAGGTCGACCACCTTCGACGGCTCGGGCGCCTCGGCGTAGGTGATCTCCTGGCCCTGGACCTTGCGGCTGATGAGCTCCTGCAGCGCCTCGCGGTACTCGTCGCGGAAGTCGCCCGGGTCGAACTCGGCGGTCAGCCCGTCGATCAGCGAGCGGGCCATCCTGACCTCCTGCGGCCGGACGTCCAGCTCGCCGTCGAGCTCGTCGAAGGCCGGGGCGCGGATCTCGTCGGGCCAGTACATCGTCTCCAGCACGAACACGTTGTCGCGCAGCCGCAGCGTGGCCAGGTGCTCCTTCTCGCGGAAGCTGATCTTGGCGACCGCGACCTTGCCCTGGTCGCCCATGGCCGCCCTGAGCAGCTGGTAGGCCTTGGCGCCGGCGGGCTCGGGGACCAGGTAGTAGGAGCGCTGGAAGTAGATCGGGTCGATCTCGTCCGCGTGCACGAACCGTTCGATGTCGATCGTGCGCGAGCTGGGCACGGGGATCGCGTTCAGCTCGTCGTCGGTGACCGTGACGTAGTGGTCCTTCTCGTACTCGTAGCCCTTGACGATCTCGGAGTACTCGACCTCCTCGCCGTCGACCGAGCAGACGCGCTTGTAGCGGATCCGACCACCGTCAGTGGCGTGCAGCTGATGGAACCGGATGCTCTTCTCCTCGGTCGCCCCGTACATCCGCACGGGAATGTTGACCAGGCCAAAGGAGATGGCGCCCTTCCACATCGTCCTCATGGGCAACCTCCGACCACCCGGAGCAGCCGCGGCAAGCGAACACGCTCTGTGACGAGCACGCCCCTCATTGACTCTACCCTGGCGTGATCCGATCCAGAAGAGGTGACCGGCGGCCGCGGCCGGCCGGGGTGGTGGGCAGTTGCCAAGCCCGCGCACCCCGGGAGCAGAATGGACCTGCTGGGACCCGCAGGTAGGACGCGACGACATGGGCGCACGCATCCTGATTGTCGACGACGACCCGCTGCTCGGGGCGGCGCTGCGCCGTCCGCTGGCGTACGAGGGGTTCGAGGTCGAGGTCGCCACCTCGGGCGAGGAGGCGCTCAGCCGCGCCGCCGAGCACGCCCCGGACCTGGTGATCCTGGACGTGCTGCTGCCCGGGATCGACGGGCTGGCGGTCTGCCGGCAGCTCCGGCAGGGCGGCGACACGCCGGTGCTGATGCTGACCGCGCGCAGCGAGCTGCCCGAGCGTGTGGCGGGCTTCGAGGCCGGCGCCGACGACTACCTCGGCAAGCCGTTCGCGTTCGAGGAGCTGCTGCTGCGGGTCAAGGCGCTGCTGCGCCGCCACCACAACGGCTCGGCCGGCGAGCTGCGCTTCGCGGACCTGCGCATGGACCGCTCCACCCGCGAGGTGTGGCGCGGCGGCCGCGGCATCTCCCTCACCCGCCAGGAGTTCGACCTGCTGACTCTGTTCCTGGAGCACCCGCGGCAGGTGCTCACCCGCTCCACGATCCTGGAGCGCGTGTGGGACTACGACTTCGGGCGCGACTCCAACGTGCTCGAGGTGTACGTGGGCTACCTGCGCCGCAAGCTCGAGAGCGGCGGCGAGCCGCGGGTGATCCACACGATCAGAGGGGTGGGCTACGTGCTGCGCGAGAGCCCGTAGATGTCCCTGCGCACCCGCCTGCCCCTGGCCTTCCTGGCGCTGCTGACGCTGTGCCTGTCCGGGTTCGGCTTCGGCGTCTACGCCGTGGTCGACGCCAAGCTCCACGACGAGTTCGAGGCGACCGTGCGCGCGCGCGGCGACCAGCTCGCGCCCCTGCTGACCACCGTGGTCAGGGACCTCGAGGAGGTCAAGCCGGCGATGCAGCAGCTGCGCCCGCCCGCGGACACGTTCACCGTGGTCGAGGAGACCTGGCCGCAGCAGGGCATCCTGTACAAGACCGACTCGCTGGTGAGCACCTCCCTGCCGGACGTGCCCCCCGGCCGGGTCGTCGACCTGCGCACCCCGCAGGGGCCGCTCAGCCTGTACGCGGTGGACTTCGAGGTGCCCGACCTGGTGCGCCTGCGCGCGCTCAAGGAGGCCGGGGAGCCGGCGGGCCGGGCCGACCGCCGACCCAAGCCGCTGTTCACCGGGCGGATCACGGTCGCGCGCTCGCTGAGCGACGTCGACAGCTCGCTCAGGCTGCTGCGCAACATCCTGATCGGCGGCGGGCTCGCCGCGGTGGCGCTCGCCACCCTGATCGGCATCGGGCTGTCCGACGCGCTGCTGCGCCCGCTGGAGCGGATGCGCCAGGCGGCGCAGCGGATCGGCGACGAGCGCGACTTCCACCTGCGGCTGCCGGTGGACCGCCCGCGCGGCGAGCTGGGCCGGCTGTCGCTCACGGTCAACCAGACGCTCGACGAGCTGGAGCAGGCGCATGCCAGCCTGCAGGCCACCCTCGACGCGCAGCGGCGCTTCGTCGGCGACGCCTCGCACGAGCTGCGCACCCCGGTGACGGCCATCCGGACCAACGTGGAGTTCCTGCGCCGTGCGCCCCACGCGCGCCAGGCCGACCGCGACGAGGCGCTCGCGGACGCGCTCGCCGAGGTCCACCGGATGGAGCAGCTCGTCGGCGACCTGCTCGCGCTGGCCCGGCTGGAGGCGGCCAGCGAGCCGGTGCACCGGCCGCTGCGCCTGGACGCGCTCCTGGCCGACCTGCACCGCGACGCGGCCCGGCTCGCCGAGCCGGAGATCGAGGTGGTGCTGCGGCCCATGCCGGAGCTGTGGGTCCGCGGCGACCTGGAGGACCTGCGCCGGGCGAGCTGGAACCTGATCGAGAACGCGGTGAAGTACACCCGGCGGCGGCAGCAGCAGGAGGGACCGGACGGGCAGGAAGGGCAGGACGGCCCCGGCCGGCGGCCGGGCCGCCGGCAGCGCGAGCGCGTCTCGCTCACGCTCGTCGGCCGCGACCACACGGCGGTGCTGACCGTGGCGGACACCGGCATCGGCATCGCCAGGGAGGACCAGCGGTTCGTCTTCGACCGCTTCTGGCGGGCGCCGCAGGCGCGCGCCACCCCCGGCTCCGGCCTGGGCCTGGCGATCACCCGGCGGGTGGCGCAGGCGCACGGCGGCTCGGTCAGGGTCCGGTCCTCGCCGGGGCAGGGGTCGACCTTCACGCTGGAGCTTCCCGCGATCGACCCCCCGGGCGAGGCCGAAGACCGGCTTGCGTCATCCGCGTTCGTCCGTACCGGAATGGGACCGCATTCTTAGCGCGTCCCTACCGGCATCTCACGAACTTCTCAGGCGAAGCGGTTTGAATCGGCCTGTCGAACGACCGGTGACTGCCGGCAACGGAGCCGGCGGCCACCGCTTCGCGCGAAGCAGTGTCGGGGGCCCGGATGGTGGGACGAGACCGCGGGTGATCGCGGTCTCGGGGCCTTCGATGCTGCTGTTCGCGTGGGCTCCCCGCAACCTCCGCCCGCGGCCGCCGCGCTGCCTGTTCAGCCTCGACGCGCGGGTACCCGTTGCCTTGACGCCCCTTGGCCGGGTATGTAGGTGCTGCACGATCACCCGCCGTCCGCCGTCGCGCAGCCTGGCGTGCGCTGCCGACCCGGGCGGCCGAACCTGTCGCGTCAACGTCCGTCCGGCCCCCGTTAGGAGAGCGGTAGCGTGAGTGAGCATCCCCGGCGGCTGGAGGCCACCTCCCAGGGTCCCGACCCGCGTGTGACCGCGGAGACCGCCACCGACGCGCGGACCACCCTGGAAGCCGCCCTGTTCGAACTCAAACGCGTCATCGTGGGCCAAGAACGCCTCCTGGAACGCGTCCTGGTCGCCCTGCTCGCCGGCGGCCACCTGCTCATCGAA